>NZ_JAKEIT010000013.1 GCF_021474685.1 Tetragenococcus halophilus
TTCTTTACTTATATTAACTGGTTGTTCTACATCAACAACAACTGATAATAAAACGGCAGAAACTCAAGAAAAGGAACCACCTGTAACTTCCGTTAACGATGAAGACTATGAGTTAGAAGAAACCGTAATATTAAGTCGCCATAATGTACGTGCACCTCTTTCAGAAAAAGGTTCCGATCTATATAAATTAACGCCTCATAAATGGATAGAGTGGTCAAGCGACGCTGGTGAATTATCATCATTAGGTGGTAATTTAGAAACCCTTATGGGCCAATACTTTAGAAAATACCTTGTAGAAAATAATCTCATGGAAGAAAATGAGGAACCTAATGATAACGATGATTCAATTCGTTTTTATTCAAACTCAATGCAGCGTACAATCGCTACAGCTCAGTATTTTACAAGTGGTTTTTTGCCCATTTCAAACATTGATGTAGAATACCACAATGAAATAGATACGATGGATCCAGTATTTAATCCTCAACTCACTTTTTTGAATGAAAAATTTAAAAAGAAAGCCTTGGAAGAAATTGACGAACTGGGTGGCAAAGAAGGACTTCAAGGAATTGGAAAGAACTTAGAAAAAGAATATAAGCTACTTGCAGATGTTCTTGATTTAAAGGATTCAGAAAAAGCTGAAGAAGAAGACTTTACTGAGTTCTCTACAGATGATCTAGAAATTGAATTAGAATTGAAAGAAGAACCTTCAATGACTGGTTCCTTAGGGCTAGCTACAACTGCTGCTGATGCACTAGTATTACAATACTACGAAGAGCCAGATGAAGAAAAAGCTGCTTTTGGAAACGAATTGTCTAAAAAACAATGGGAAGATATCGCTCACATTAAAGATGTATATGGAGATGTCCTATTCACAGCACCAAGCATTGCAAAGAATATTGCAAACCCCCTTTTAAAAGAGATTAAAAGTGAGTTAACAAATGACTCGCGTAAATTTTCATACCTATCCGGCCATGATTCCAACATTGCAAGTGTCTTATCTGCACTTGATTTTGAAAGTTATGAATTACCTGAAAGCATTGAAAAAGTAACACCAATCGGAACAAAAGTTGTTATGGAAAAATGGCAAAATAATAGCGATGAAACGTTTATAACATTCAAAATGGTGTACCTTTCAACAGATCAACTAAGAGACCTTCAACCTATCGATCTGGATAATCCACCAATGGTGTACGATTTATCATTAAATGATATAAACAAAAACGATGACGGGATGTATACCTACGATGATGTCATCGCTAAGTTTGATAAATCAATCGATGCATATGATGCTCTAAAAGGGGACAATTAAAAAGCACTTATATATAGCTCTATGATAAAACTTTACGAATTATACTGATTAAGCTAAAATAGGCTTGAAAAAATTAAATTATGATGATGTAAAAAAGTGCAAGAGCTGTATGATACAACTCCTGCACTTTTTTGTTTTTTATAAAAGTTATTATTTAATAAGCATAAAACTATTAAATATAGCTTGCATTCCCATATTTACTGATTTATTAATATTTTGAATAATAAACTATGCGAACTATAATAAGAGAGACTACAGTTACTCTTTACAAAAAGAACAATTAGCCAATCTTGTCAAATATAGTCATCTTTTTTCGTCCTCGCCTACTCTTACTCAACTTATCACTTCCACCAGCGCGTCAAAAAATAGTGCACTAGAAGCAGCACCTGGATCAATGTGCCCTTTCGAACGTTCGCCTAAATAAGAGGCACGCCCTTTTTTTGCGATCAAATCTTTGGTGTGTTCTTTGGCTTTTTCGATCTGATCTTTAATCAGTTTACCTTCTTTTAAGCTTTGTGCAACGGGCTCCCAAACGTCTACCATGGTTTTATCTTCAAATTCGGTTTTTCCTCTTTTTTTAATTCCCGCTAAACCTTGTTCAATAATTGAACCTAATTGTTCATAAGAATCAATCGTTTCAATTCCTTTCGTTTCTTTGACCATATTCATCAGTGCCGACCCATATAATGGCCCCGAAGCGCCACCGACTTTAGAAATCATCGCCATAGAAAACACTTGAAAAGTATCACTGATTGTTTCAGGCTGCTTTTGTTCAAATGATTCTTCATAGGCATTGACACCACGAGCCATATTGTTGCCATGGTCGCCATCGCCAATAGGCGTATCTAAATCACTCAAATAACCTTTATTTTCTTTAATTTTTTTCGTAAATTTCGTAAACCAAGTTTGCACATCTTCAACTGTTAATTGCATAAAAATCCTCCTCACCAAGAAATCGTAGTGACTTCACTTTCCAGCGCATCTTTGATCGTTTCATCTTCTAAATCAATCAAAGTTAAAGAAACACCTTCCATATCAAGAGAAGTCATGTAATTGCCCACTTTATGGAATGTCACTTCAATATTTTGCTCTTTTAATAAGTTTAAAACATCGTTCATGAAAATAAACTGTTCCATTAATGGCGTACCACCCATACCATTTACGAGAACCCCTACTTTTTGAGGTTGCTTTTCATAGTCCGCTAAAATTTTTGTGGTGAGTTCTTTGGCCAAACCTTTAGACGGTTGAATTTTTTCGCGACGATAACCTGCTTCTCCATGGATGCCAACACCATATTCAATTTCATCTTCGGCCAACTCAAAGCCTGGCTTTCCAACTTCTGGTACAGTCGCTGCGTGCAAGGCTAAACCGATCGTCTTAATTTTTTTAACCACTTCATCGCCGCGTTTTTTTAGTTCTTCTAATGAAGCACCTGCTCGTGCAGCATCGCCTAAAATTTTATGCACTAAAACTGTGCCAGCCACGCCGCGTTTACCGGCTGTAAATTCACTATCTTCTACAGCAATATCATCATCTATGACCACAATTTCGGATTGGATATCGTCCATTTCCGCCATCTCTTGCGCCATTTCAAAATTTAAATTATCGCCCGTATAATTTTTGACCAGAAGTAAGACGCCTTCTCCTTGATCCGCTTCTTTCATGGCAATTTGAATTTGATCCGGTGTCGGTGAAGTAAAAACATCACCCGCGACAGCAGCACTCAACATGCCATCACCCACAAAACCTGCGTGAGAAGGTTCATGCCCACTACCGCCCCCGGAAACCAGCGCAACTTGTTTTTTACTTTCATTTTTTGCGATCACACGAGAATCTTCTACGCGATGAACAAGTTTAGGATAACTGGCCGACAGTCCCCTTAACATCTCTTCAATAATATCATCTGTTTGATTAATAATTTTTTTCATTGTTTGCCCTCCAATTTATTTTTACGAACTCCAGTCTTTTTCCCCGGCTTTTTTAGCTTCTGCCATAATCTGTTCAAGATCATTTGAACTCCCTGCAGTAATCGCTGCTGCAAATGCGCCTTCAACAAGTGGACCATCGACAAGATAATAACGTTCTTGTTGGTCTTCTTCTAGCATATCTTTTGCCATTTCAGCGTTGAGAATTGCACTACCGATATCAGCAAAAACCAAGAAAGTATCCTCTTTAGAAGCTTCGTTTACTGCATCTACAATTTTCGTCGGATCAGAACCTATTTCATCTTCTGTCGTACCACCTAGTGAATAAATGGATACATCATCGGAAGTTTGCATTTGTTCAATCATTTTTTTAATCCCATCAGTAATTTCCTTACTGTGCGAAATGAGTAAAAAACTAGTCTTCATCTTATTATGCTCCTTTACTTGAAACTGACAGTTAAGCTTTTGCGTTTATTTCATTTGCAAAAGTAAACGTTTTATTCAATTTCAATCATATCATAGCTCAAAAAAAATAACAATTTTTTGAAATAGCTTTTGCTTTGATTATCAAACAATCTAACCATTAGCTTGGCACATGGCCCCTTATCAGATTGACTTTGGGCCGTTAGCATAGCTTTTGGTCCTTCTTTTAACTGGGTTTAGGCCAAGTTCTCCACTTGTGGCCCTTCTTTTGATTATCCTTAGGCCAATTGTTTCTCCTTTGGTCCCAACTCAGAATGACTTTAGACCAACTTCTCCCTTTATATTTAGAGATATAAAAATAAAAATTTCCAAGCAAAAAACCAGCGAATTTATATCCGCTGGTTTTAGTCATCTGTTATCTTTTTTCTACATCACGTACAGCTTGTTGTGCACCTACGTTAATAATACTCCAAGGTCGATCGAAATCTGGTTGGAAGAAGAAATCTGCATAAGCCAGATCATCTAGGGTTAATTTTTCTTGAATAGCTAAAGAAAGAGCATTTATATTTTGGGTAGCATCTTCTTTAGACATGATTTGTGCTCCAAGGATTCTTGTTGTTTCCGGATCATAAGTTAACTTGAAGTAAACTTTTGCATTACCATACTTATCAGGAACAAATGGTGGACGATAACTATCTGTTACCAGAGTAGACATTGTTTCTACACCGTAGTTACCAGCAGTACCTTCTTTGATTCCTGTGGATGCAAATTTATAATCAAATAATGAAAGCGCACTTGAGCCTGAAACGCTCGGCACTGCTTTGTTGTAACCTAAGGCATTTTTAGCAGCGAAGCGTCCTTGCCGTCTTGCGTTAGATGCTAGAGCAATGCGAGAAGGCGTGCCATCTGTTGGCGCGAATTTTACTAAAGTTGCATCTCCTACCGCATAAACATCGGGTGCGCTTGTTTGCAAGTAATCATCAATATCTATTAAACCACCAGATGTTAGATCTAGTGTACCATCTAACCATTCTGTATTTGGTTTGATTCCTGCAGTTACTACAACTAAGTCTGCTGGATAGGTTGCTTGGTCTGTCACTACTTTAGTGACTTTACCGTCTTTTCCTTCAAAGCGTTGAATATTTTGACTCGTAGCCGCTGTAATATTATTCTTTTCTATCTCTTCGGTCAAAATATCGGTAAATTCTTTATCCAAGTAGGTGTCTAGTATTCTTGGTAAAACATCAATAAGTGTAACCTTTTTCCCAGCTTTGGCAAAAACTTCTGCAGCTTCGATACCAATATAGCCGGCACCCGCAACCACAACATTTTCTACATCAGGTTCGACCGTTTTACGTTTTATCTTGATTGCCCAGTCACGACCGCGCATTGCATATATATTTTCTAAATCATTTCCTTCGACCGGTAATGTTGCAGGAACAGCACCGGAGCTTAGAATTAATTTATCGTAATTTTCATCGCGTTCTGTACCATCGCGATGGTTGACCACGTGAACTGTATGTTTGTCTGGATCAACAGCTGTGATTTCTTGTTCAACAAATACTGAAACTCCTTTTGAACGCATTTCCTCAGGAGTTGCATAGCTGACATCATTTACATTTTTTACATAGCCTTCAAGGTATAATTGCATACCGCAAGACAAGAATGAAATAAAGTCGCCTTTTTCATACCATTGGATTTCTGTATCTGGTTCGTCCATTAATAATTCACGAACTGCTTCATATCCACCGTGGGAAGATCCAACAACGATAACTTTCATGTGATTCCCTCCATTGATTAAAATTTCCGATGTGAAAACATCTACTTTACACTTTAAAACAGAAACTGTTTCATTGCAAACAAATCATTTAACAGTTGCGAAAACAAGCTTTTACCACATTTCATTTTTTGCGTGAAATTTCACAATAAAACGGCAATATGACTTGCTTATAAGAATTAATTCACATGGAAACAACTATTATTAAATTTTTTTGTTAAATAAAAATAAAAAAATTTTTTAAAGATTTTGCGTATTTACTTATAAAGTAGAATTTAATGTTAATCAACATTACCTGTTCGCTATTTGAACAGATATCTTTTACATACATAATTTTCATAAAACTTTACATATCACATGTTACGCGTTACACTAGTAAATGTAGGTATTTAAGTAAAAAATACTAAAAAGGAGTATTTATATGTCAGTAAATATCGATTCAAAAGAATATCTAGAAAGAATGAACGCATGGTGGCGCGCAGCAAACTATATTTCTGTCGCACAAATTTTTCTAAGAGACAATCCTTTGTTACGTCGTCCTCTTGAAAAAGAAGATATAAAAATCAATCCTATTGGTCACTGGGGGACTATCTCTGGACAAAACTTTATCTATGTTCATTTAAACCGTGTGATTAATAAATACGGTTTAAATATGTTCTACATTGAAGGGCCAGGACATGGTGGACAAGTAATGGTCTCTAACTCCTATATTGATGGTAGTTATTCAGAAATTTATCCAGATATCACACAAGATGAAGCAGGTTTGAAAAAATTATTTAAACAATTTTCTTTTCCTGGTGGCATGGGTTCTCACGCAGCACCAGAAACGCCAGGTTCAATCCACGAAGGTGGTGAATTAGGCTACTCAATGTCCCACGCTGCTGGCGCGGTTTTGGATAACCCTGATGTGATCGCAGCAACTGTTATTGGCGATGGCGAAGCAGAAACAGGTCCACTGGCTGCTAGCTGGATGACTAATAATTTTATTAATCCAGTAAACGATGGTGCGATTTTACCTATTCTAAATCTAAATGGCGCTAAAATCGCTAACCCTACTATTCTAGCTCGCAAAAGCGATGAAGATTTGAAGAAATATTTTGAAGGGTTGGGCTGGAAACCTTACTTTGTTGAAGGCGACGATCCTGAAAAAATGCATCCATTAATGGCAGAAACATTGGACACTGTTATTAACGAAATTCAATCGATTCAAAAAGAAGCTCGTAAAGGTTCAGCTGAAGATGTAGCTATGCCGCATTGGCCAGTCATTGTTTTCCGTACGCCAAAAGGTTGGGAAGGCCCAGAAAAATGGGATAATGAACAAATTGCTGGGACTTTCCGTGCACACCAAGTACCAATTCCGGTAAATGCAAGTCATATGGAATATGCAAATGCCTTAGCAAAATGGTTGAAATCTTACCGACCTGAAGAATTGTTTGATGAAAATGGTACGATTATTGATGCAATTAAAGAACTTTCGCCTAAAGGTAACAATAGAATGTCAGTTAATCCTATCACCAATGGTGGACTTGACCCTAAAGCTCTTGCTATGCCCGATTGGCGTGCGCATGCAGTAGACACAAGCAAGCGCGGTACGGATAAAGCACAAGATATGTCTGTTCTAGGTGGTTTTATTGCAGACATTATGGAAAATAATCCTAAAAATTTCCGTATTTTTGGACCAGATGAAACAAAGTCAAATCGGTTAAACAAGGTATTCAACGTTACAAATCGGCAATGGATAGAACCTAGAGAATTATCCGATGAATGGCAATCTGCTGTAGGACGTGTGATTGATGGACAGTTATCAGAACACCAAGCTGAAGGTTTCTTGGAAGGATATATCCTTACTGGACGCCATGGTTTCTTTGCAAGCTATGAAGCTTTCTTGCGGATCGTAGATTCAATGTTAACACAACACTTTAAGTGGATCAGAAAAGCCAATGAAAAAAGCTGGCGTAAGAAATATCCATCTTTGAATGTTATTTCTTCATCAACAGCATTCCAACAAGACCATAACGGATACACTCATCAAGATCCAGGCGTTATTACTCACTTAGCTGAGAAAAAACCTGAATATATTAGAGAATATTTCCCAGCTGATGCAAACAGCTTGATGGCTGTTATGGACAAGGCTTTAAAAGATGAAAATGTCATCAACTTGATTACATCTAGCAAGCATCCAAGACCGCAATTTTATTCCGTTGAAGAAGCACAAGAGCTTGTCGATTACGGCGTGAAGAAAATTGATTGGGCAAGTAACGATCAAGACAGCGAACCTGATATCGTATTTGCAGCTGCTGGTTCGGAACCAAACTTAGAAGCTCTAGCAGCTATCTCGATCTTACATGAACAATTTCCTGAAATGAAGATTCGCTTTATTAACGTTGTCGATCTTTTGAAACTACGTCATCCTGATGTAGACCCACGTGGTTTAAGTGATAAAGCATTCGATGAATTGTTTACAATAGATAAACCGGTTATCTTTGCTTTCCACGGTTATGAAGGATTGATTCGTGACATCTTCTTTACACGTCACAATCGTAATTTAAGCATTCATGGCTATCGTGAAGATGGAGACATCACAACACCATTTGATATGCGAGTTAAAAATGAGTTGGATCGTTTCCATTTAGCTAAAGATGCGGCCAATACCGTTTATGCAGAAAAAGCAGCTGATTTTACCCAAGAAATGGATAAAACTTTACAATATCATCATGATTACATTCGTGAAAATGGTGATGATATTAGTGAAGTACAAAATTGGGAATGGAAAGACTTAAAATAACTCAATCCTCTGAATTTATGACCTATGTCCAAAAAATTGGACATAGGTCTTTTTTTGCTGTGAATCACTACGATTCAGCGACCAGAGGGAGCTGAGAGTAGCTGATGAGCAGTACTAGGGCGAGCGCAAGCGAGGCGTAGTGTCCGAAATATTTCTAAAAAAAACTAGCGAATTTTTTCGCTAGTTTTTTTCTCTTACTTTTAATTTCAAAATCAACTGTTCATATTACTTATCAATAACCAGTCTTCTCGTATAAACTGCTTGTCCTGAATGCATATCAGCATCATCAATAGAAGATACTATACGGACTTGACGTGTAACCGCAGGCGTCCAGCTTTCATCGATTACTTCGTCCAGTTCGTCATCTTTGACTGCTTCTAAATAATCCTTTGTAAGCTTAACAGCAGCGTCTAAATAGTCTTTTAGTAATTGTTTATCATTAACTTTTACCTTGGCTGCTTCCTCTGGCGTATGCTTATAGTCCTGTGTATCATCAGGTAGATCTAGTGAAAACTTATCATTCCAACCAGCACTTGTCCATAAAGGATCGTCTCCTTTGAGTTCAGAAATTTGCAAATCAAGCATGCGCGCTGTATGCCAGATAAGCCAAGTTACTGATTTAATAATAGGTTTTGGCATCGTATTTGCTTGAGAAACATCCATTTGATCAAGTGTGTCGATAAAGCGTTCTTGTGCGCGATCCAAGGTGTCGATTGACAATTGTGTACTTTGCATATTATCTCCTCCATTTTTTATTTATAAATAATACTCTGACAAATAAAACTCTCCACTTCCAATCTAACACAGCGGACAAATCACAACAAATCTTTGACTTTTCTTGTATGTAAAAAAGCACCTAAGTAAATTTTACTACTTAGATGCTTTGACCTTTAATCAATATATTGTTCTAATGTTTGTTGCACTTGTTCTTTTGGATGGAAGCCTACTAATGTTTCAACAACTTCGCCATCTTTTTTAATCATTAAAGTAGGAATGCTCATAATTCCAAATTGACTTGGTGTTTCTGGATTCTCGTCGATATCCATTTTATTGAAAGTGACTTTATCGCCAATTTCTTCTGACAATTGTTCAATTGCTGGAGATTGCATCTTACAAGGACCACACCAAGTTGCCCAAAAATCAGTTAGCGTTACCCCATTAGCTGTGTCATTTTCAAAAGTTTGATCTGTTGTTACATCTACAGACATAATAAAAATCCTCCTTATAATAATTCTCATTTTTTAAATATTTACTCTGTTTTTAATGCTTCGATAATATCTTCTTCCATTTTCTCTGGCTTGGTTTGTGGAGCGTATCCTTTGATCACTTCACCATCTCGCCCCACTAGAAATTTCGTAAAATTCCATTTGATCCTTCCATGGCCAGCTGCCTCTTTTAAATGGGTAAATAACGGATCTTCTTTACTTCCGTTTACTTCAACTCTTTTGGTCATGGAGAAAGTAACACCATAATGGACTTTACAATAATTATCTGTTTCGTCATCACTGTCTAGTTCTTGATGAAATTGGTTTGAAGGCAGGCCTAACACTTCAAACCCTTGTTCCTTATATTTTTGATAGAAAGATTCAAGTGTTTCAAGTTGAGGCGCAAGTCCACATTTACTAGCAGTATTTACAATGACAACAACTTTGCCTTTGTAATCACTTAATTCAAGCGTTTCTCCGTTCATTTCTGTTTCTTTGAAATCATAAATTGTTGCCATGGTAAACCACTTCCCTTTCAACAATGTGATTAGACCGTCTCTTGCGTTGTTTGTTCCAGGTAATTTTTCAAACCGTCCATCAAGTATTTATTATCTTCTAACATCCGATAATACTGATCAGTACTTATTCCAGCTTGTTCATTACATTTCTCAAGACAATTTTCGACTGCTGTTTTTTGTTCTCTACCTTTTTCAGTAAGCTGTATCGTCAACTGACGTTGGTCATTTTCAGCCCGACAACGAGTCAACCAACCTGCAGTTTCGAGTCGTTTTAACAGTGGCGTTAACGTGTTACTTGCCAAATCCAACTCTTTTGCTAAATCACTTAGCGTTTTACAATCTTGCTGCCAAAGAGCTAACAATACTATATACTGGGTATAAGTCAAATGGTAAGGTTCTAATGCTTTTTGATAGTATTTAGCAAAAAGCCGATTGACATTGTAAATCGAAAAACAAAGTTGGTCAGCTAATCTTGTATCTGTCATATCTTTCATCTAAAGCCACCCTTTGTTCTTATTATTTACACATTTGCTGTTTCAGTCTTAGCTTCTAATTCAGTAATATATTGATAAGCTTTTTGTCCAGCAATCCCACCATCATTGGTTGCAGTAACTACTTGACGCAATTCTTTCTTACGAATATCACCTACAGCAAAAATACCAGGAATCGTTGTTTCCATATTTTCATTGGTAACAAACCAACCATTTTCATCAGTAATATTCAAAGGTCTAAAGGGTTCACTCATCGGTTCGATACCTACATAAATAAAAATACCGCCAGCATCAACAGAAAAAGCTTCACCTGTTTTGTTGTTAATTCCTTTAACACCTGTGACTTTATTGCCATCACCGGTGATTTCTTGGACATTACTATCCCAAATGAAATCAATTTTATCATTCTTAAATGCACGGTCTTGGATAATTTGTTGTGCTCTTAATTCATCACGACGATGAATAATTGTCACTCTATCAACCAAACGTGTGAGGTATTCTCCTTCTTCTACCGCAGAATCGCCGCCACCGATAACCACTACATGTTGATTGCGGAAAAAGGCACCATCACAAACAGCGCAATTTGATACGCCGCGACCTCGATATTCCTCTTCACCCGGAACACCTAGATCGCGATAGTTTGAACCTGTCCCGATAATAATCGCTTTAGTTTCATAATTATCTGCATCAGTTTCAATAGTTTTATAATCACCATGATCAGTTACTGATTTAACCGTTCCATAACCAAAATCAGCACCAAATTGAATGGCTGAGTCATACATTTCTTGTGATAAATCAGGTCCTAAAATAGATTTAAAACCAGGATAATTTTCAATTTCAGCTGTATTATTCATTTGTCCGCCATAAATCCCCCGATCGAGTAACATGACAGATAAATTTGCTCTTGAAGCATAAAGTGCTGCAGTCATACCCGCAGGTCCTGCTCCGATGATGACTACATCATATTTTTTTGCCATTTAAACACTTCCTTTATCCCAACATTCAATCGCGCACGATTGATTCTGTTTCTATACTAAACTTATTCTATAATTTTCGCAATTATTTTGTTTAACTTTCATTACAATAAACCAATCCTAACATTTATCGAACGATTTGTACTTCCAAAGCTTCTGAAAAATGTAATTGTCCATCTTTGGTAATCACCAAACCGTCTAATTCATCCGATTGATTTAAAATATCAATAATTTCATCTGGCTGTTTACCAAACAAACGTGTCGTCCAAATCTCGCCATCTACTGATTTATCGGAAACGATCGTCACACTCGCTAAATTTGTTTCCAGTGGAAATCCTGTTTCTTGATCAAAAATATGATGGAAAGTTTGTCCATTGATTGTATTCATCCGTTCATAAATCCCTGAGGTAACTACTGACTTATCTTTTACCTTAACAACTGCTTTTAGTTCTCCTCTTTTTGAGAATGGACTTTGAATACCGATACGCCAACAACCATCTTCATGTTTTGGGGCAGGTCCATAAGTCAGCACATTCCCGCCCAGGTCAATTAAAGCCGAATGTACACCATTTTCTTTAAAGAAAGTTAACAGTTTATCCGCAAAATAGCCTTTAGCAATAGCGCCCAAATCTAAAGACATTCCTTTTTTCTCTAAAAAAATGGTCTTAGCCTCTTCATTTATATAAATATTTTGCGGATCAATTCGTTGTAATAATAACTGAACCATCTGATCTGACGGACGGTTGGCATTATCAAAACCGATACGCCAAGCTTGAATCAACGGTCCAATAGCAATATTTAAAAAACTATCTTTGGGCAAACTATGTTTTTTTCCTAATTGGATCAATTCAAATAATTCATCATCAGCCTTTACAGGTGCTACACCTGCTTGGTGATTGATTATCATTAATTCTGAAGCATCATCATTTGCGCTAAAACGTCTTTCATAATCAATTAGACGATCCTCAGCTTCTGGTAATAGTTCCTCTGCTTGTTCATGTTGAACCCATAATTTAATGACTGTTCCCATCAAGTAACAGGTACGTCTTTCTTCATTCATAAGCTCCCTGCTTTCTTTTTGTTAAAATTAATCGATAACCGTCTAAAAAACTCGTCGCAAATGTCGGCTGGTTTTTCACATAGATTTTTCCAAATTCATCAAGTAAGCCATGAAATTCTTGCGCTTGTTCTAAGGTAAAATCGTCTAATACTGGTACAAGTTTTTTTAAAGAGCGATAATTTTTGATTCCTTCCACCTGCAAAAAAGTAAACAACTTTTGTGTATATTTATCCGCTACAAATACTTTTTCATCAAAGACGTAAAGCAGTAATACGTCCGCAGTTTCCTCGCCAATCCCATGTAGAGACAGTAATTGTTGACATAACTTCCCTTGATAAGCTTTTTTTATTTTTTCTAAGTCAAAGCTATATTCCCGCAACCACTGAAATACGTCCATAATCGCTTTACTTTTATTTTTATAAAATCCACTAGGCCGAATCAAATTGATCAATTGTTCATTGCTTAACTGACTCACTTTTTCAGGTATATAAGCCGTTTTTTCTTTAATATTAGCTAATGACTTTTCTACATTTTTCCAATTTGTATTTTGAACTAAAATGGCGCCTAAAATAATTTCAAACTTACTATCTGCTGGCCACCATCCTTGTGGTCCCATGACAGCCAACATTTTTTGATACAATTGATATAATGTTAGATACTGCATATTTACTTCTCTTTCCTATTTTATGCTATCTATTTTAACATAAATACTTTCTAAGATTGACCGCTTATTCATAAAAAAAACAGACCAAAGAACACAACAAAGTCTTCAGTCTGCAAAAGTACAATTTTTAACTTTCCGGTATTTCAAGTGCTAAAAGGTTAGCATATTGTTGTGAGCCGTGCATATCACTTTCTCCAACTGATCCTTGTGGCCAAGGGCGTGGGATCGTGATTTTAATTCCTCGAGCTGCTTTTATCTGTTCAAAAGAAATAATATCATTTACATTTATTTGGTATAATTTAGCAAAACTTTCTTTGGTTAAAACGTCACTGCTTACAAAATATTCATAGTCTTCTAAACTAGCAAAAAGAATATCAAAGGTTAACTCAAAAGGACCTGAATTTTTACTACGGATAACACGAGCATAATCTTGTAATTTTATCATTTTCCCACCTCCTGCATTCTTACTGGAAATTGTCCTACTGGATCATCAATTTCTAATAGATGATAAACATTGAATCGGCAAACTTTTCCTAATGGAATTTCTAAAGGTGTAAATGGCATCCCGATATTTCCAGAGGTTGCAACTCGTCCAGGATAGCCATAATGTAGCAATGTTGTGCGGATACGATTCACCACTAGTTGCGCCATCTCTTGTGTTGGAGAAGCGACTTCTGCAATAACACACATTTCGTGACCAACATCTTCACCTAAACTTTCTAAATTTTTCATCGTTGCATTTTTTCCATAGGGATGGAAAATGATTTGTGATTGTGCACATTCTTCTGCTAATTCTTTTTCTGTTTGATTTTTGACATAATCTAATGCTTCATCTATCTGTGAAATTAATATAGGATCGCGCAGTCCCATGACTGTAATCGAACGATAACCAACAACTTTAGCTCCTTCTAGTTTAACTCTATACTGATTATCCTTGATAAAACGACTTCCAGAGACTCGAGTAATACGATCTGTTTTAGCATTAAATTCACACTCTTCTAAATTTAACACGCCACCCGGGCCGGGTAAGTTCAGAGCGCTACTTTTTTCATACATCGTATGTGCCGCCACGGTATGTGGCATCGCTTTAGCATCCAGATCCATGGGTTCAATTAAAAAGTGGTCAGAACGCAAAGTACCTAAGACTGTTTTACCTGCTGGCACACAACAAATTGCTCCACATTCGATAATTTTTCCCATATGCCAAGCTAATGCTGGATCAAAACCATAATACATCCCTAAAGCAGCGGTTGGTGATGGATCATAAGTACGACCTGCGATAATCACATCCGGTTTGTTTTCTGCTTGTAATAAAGCTAGATAAGGCTCTGCGCCCATCTGTGCGGTGATCACTGTTGTTTGTTCTATTTCTTCCAAAGTTAATTCGGGCACATTTTGCATAGCCGTTATTTTCTCATCATTTAAAGCGCTAGCAATTTCGGTTTTAGGAATATCACTATAAATTCTTGCAACACTTGTTGACAAATTTTGTTCTTTTGCAATTTGTTCGACAATTTCGGCGAACAAATCAACATGTTGATTGCTACCATCGCCTCCTGCTGAACTTACAATTAAAGGTATCCCTGCTTTTTTAGCTGCTGGCACTAAAATAGAAAGCTCCTTATAATAAGCAGACTCAGGACAAGTCATTTCCCCTAAAGCTAGTTTTTGTGGACCGGAATCAGTAGAACCTGCATCAACAACAATACCATGAGGCTGCCTTTTCATTCCTCGCTCAAAATCTTCTAATGAAAATCCATAACCTAACATCCCATTAGAAACCATTATACGTAATTCATCCATCCTATCTTTTACCTCCCTTTCATATATGACTCATAATTATTGTATACTCAAATAGAATAAACGTCTAACGTATTTTTTAATCGTTTATTTTGAATCTTGATAGAAAATTGAATGACTGTCCTGTCTTTCATAATTATTGGAGGCAACTCCTTTTATATCGCGCCAATAACTTTGCAGATTGGTGGCACTTCGCTCGACTTCCCTCCAATATTTTACAGATTGGTGATACTTCGCTCGACTTCCCTCCAATATTTTATAGATTGGTGGCACTTCGCTCGGTTTTCAATAACCTTCCTTGTTGAGTCTAGGTTTAAATCTGCTATTGAAAAAGCTTAGCAGACAGAATTATTGAATTTTTCACAAATTCTGCTATAATGAACACAAGTTCTCAATAGCTGTTTGGACGTTTCCTGCACAATATTTGAGAGCTATTTTTATGAAGATAAATAAGGTGATCAAAACGAATCAAAAAATAAAAAACAAATTAGCCTTACTTCCTGATCAACCTGGTTGCTATATTATGAAAGATCAAACAGGGACGATCATATACATCGGCAAAGCCAAAATCTTAAAAAATCGTGTACGTTCTTATTTTACTGGCGGTCACGATACAAAAACTGAACACCTAGTAAGCGAGATTGCTGATTTTGAATACATTGTTACTGAATCAAATATTGAAGCACTGTTATTAGAAAATAATTTAATTAAAGAAAACTTGCCTCGTTACAATATCATGTTGAAAGATGACAAAACTTATCCTTTCATCAAAATTACCAATGAGAAATATCCGCGACTTTTGATTACTCGTAAAGTATTAAAAGATGGGGCAGAGTATTTCGGTCCTTATCCTGATATAGGTGCTGCTAATGAAACCAAAAAGATCTTAGACCGTATTTTTCCTTTACGTAAATGTGGACCTCATCAAAAAACGCCTTGTTTGTATTACCATCTAGGACAATGTTTGTGTCCATATGCTTTTGATGTTGACCCAGCGGTTTATAAAGGTATTGTAAAAGAAATCAAACACTTTTTTAACGGCGGTTATAAAGATGTTCAAACAGCATTAAAGGGACAAATGGATGAGGCTGCTGAAAATATGGAATTTGAGAAAGCGGCAGAACTACGTGATCAGATCAATTCCATCGATACGATTATGACTCGCCAAAAAATGACCTCTACTGATTTAAAAGATAAAGATGTCTTTGGCTATACAGTAGATAAAGGTTGGATGTGTGTCCAAGCATTCTTTATCCGACAAGGAAGAATGATTCAACGCGATGCATCAATTTTTCCGTTTTATAAAGAAGAAACAGATGATTTCTTGACATTTATCGGTCAATTTTATCAAAAAAATGAACACTTTATTCCCAAAGAGATCTTAATTCCAAATGATATTGATAAAACAGCGGCAGAAGCATTATTAGATACGAAAATTTTACAACCACAACGTGGCCAAAAGAAAAAATTAGTTGAATTAGCGAATAAAAATGCGCAGGTTGGCTTGCAAGAAAAATTTGATTTGATCGAACGAGCACAAGAACGGACAGTAGGTGCTGTTGAAAGATTAGGACAAGCACTTAATATTCCTACTCCTATACGTATTGAAGCCTTTGATAATTCAAATACTATGGGAACAAATCCAGTTTCTGCGATGGTCGCTTTTGTGGATGGTAAACCTGCAAAAAAAGATTATCGTAAATACAAAATTAAGACGGTCGAAGGACCGGATGATTATGCTTCGATGCGTGAAGTGATTTATCGTCGTTACTCGCGCGTACTAAAAGAAGAAGGTATTCTACCTGATTTAATTTTAATTGATGGCGGTAAAGGGCAAGTAGATGCGGCCAAAGAAGTATTAGAAAATCAACTGGGTGTAGATATTCCTGTCGCAGGTTTGGCTAAAGATGATAAACACAAAACTAGTGAACTATTGTTTGGAGAAGAGCTGACTCCTGTGCCTCTTGATCGTAGCTCTACTGAATTTTTCTTGCTGCAACGGATTCAGGATGAAGTACACCGTTTCGTTATAAATTTTCACCGTCAACTACGAAGCAAAAACAGTTTCTCTTCAAAATTAGATGAAGTTACAGGACTAGGGCCAAAACGAAAGAAAAAATTGCTGAAAAAATTTAAGTCCTTAAAAGGAATCCAACAAGCATCCCTTGAAGACTTACAAGAAGCAGGAATTCCTAAAAAAGTGGCTGAAACAGTTATGAAAGAATTGGCACCTGTAAAAAAATAAAAAAAGGTCACGAAGTTTGTATCTCGTTTAAAAGTAATACAAACTTTATCGCGATCTTTTTTTAGTAGTTTTACCTTATAAACACGCAATTAAACAAAGGTTTCATCTTGTTTTTCTTTCTTGATAAGAAGAAAAAGACTGTAACGGATGAGTATATAAATACATAAAAAAATAGCAAGAATAACCTGTATATTGGCTATCGCAGCAATGATTTTGCTAAAACTATAGCCTTGTATTATAAAAAATTCCGCGGCTTTTTTGTCGCTAAAGCAGAGATGGCAAAGGGAAACGTCGCTGCAGAAAAAGTAGGAAAAAAGATTTGGTGGTTCATACGAATAAAAAAGTAATAGCCTGATAATGTACTCACTAAGGATAGACTCAGCAATACACTGACTACTTCAACCGAAGGATTTAAAAATGACGATAAATACCCTGCTAAACACAAATTAGCAGGTGCTGCAATAATCATATTCGTAGGTTGTAAAAATATAGACATTTTTTTGATAACAAAAATACGATATATAACCGGTAGTAATAAAATAGTAAAAAACCCAAGTCCTAAATAAAATAAAATTTTTCCTAAGGTTAACATCGCAAAAACAGGCGCCGTTACACTAGCGACAACAAAGCCCACAAACGGTATAAAGTAAGTAGCACAAAAGCCTTCCCAAGTGAACCTATGCAAAAAATTGTTGAAAATAAAAATTAACAAGATAAAGTGCAGAACTAAGCCAATGAACCATATAAACTTGGCGAAATTTTCATTTAAAAAAAGTAAATAAGTTGAAAAAACGATCAAAGCCATAGGAAAAGTTACAGAACTGCTGGCAATAACAGGATTTGTTAACTCTAACCTCACTAGTTTAGCTGATGTAAATAGTTTGATTATAATTAATATTAAAATAAGACTAGCAATTATACCACAGAGAATATACATTACAGAGGATATCTCTTTTAAGATATTTCCCAAAGTTAAAAAAGCAAGAGCCACTCCAGCGATAGGTAAAGGTAATTTCTGCATAAGTTAATCCTTACTCTCCTCTCCTACAATAGGTAAATCTTTTTCTCTTGCTATGATGCGCGCCAAATCCTCTGCTACTTCACCTGTAAAACGCACACATTGTTTTTTATGTTCAGGAGAACCCATTTCAAATTTGTGAGTTAAAATACTACAGCAAGCAACTCGATTACGTGCTAAAAATTTCTTATGTAATTCTTGGGATAGTTCCAATGTTTTTTCACTTTTATCTCTTTGCCCCCCAGTGGTTCGTCCAAAAGCGTATCCAATACACATTACACCACCTGAAATCGCACCACACATACATTTGCTACGACCTACTCCTATGGGAAAACCTGAAGCTGCCGCAATCAGCTCTTCAGGCATATCATCTAAAAGCGTTTCTTTGAATGCGGATACAATTCCTTCTGAACAATACATGCCCCCATCACGATAATTTTCTTCAGCTGCTTCTCGGATCTTTTTTACATCAATTTCTTTTAACATTTTTTCGCTCCTTAATAAACTTTCCGCTATCTCAAACAAAGTATAACACTTTCTAAGAGTTATTAAAATATTTTTTTGCACAACTAATTATTTTTTATTTTATGCCATCTTCTCCGAATTTCTCCTCTTAAATATTGGTAGAACAAAAAACGTTGTCGATATCTTTTGATTCGTTTATATCTTTTTGGATTCTTTTTATAAAATTGTTGATAATGATTTTCAACTGGCCAAAAAGTACTTATCGCTTTAATTTCTGTGATGATCGGTTGCTTATATCTAGCTGATTCAATCATTTTTTGCTTTGATTTTTCTGCAATTTTTCGTTGCTGCTCATTTCTTACAAAAATAATAGGGCGATATTGATTCCCTCTGTCTTGAAATTGGCCTTGGTTATCTGTTGGATCTATAAGTTGCCAATATAAATCCACTAATTCTTGATAGCTAATCTTGCGCGTATCAAATATGATTTCAACTGCTTCAACGTGCCCTGTGCCACCACTAAGAACGTCATCATAACTTGGCTGTTGGGTGTCACCTCCGGTAAATCCTGATAAAACAGAATCAATACCTGCTCTTGTTTCAAAAGGCTCTACCATACACCAAAAACAACCACCGCCAAATACTGCGTAATCTTGATGAGTGAAATCTTTAATCTTATGTTTTGCAAAATCAAACGGTTCTTCTTCAATAGATTCTCCTAATATTTTTAAATAAAAATCTGCGACGTCTCCAGTCAAGTTATCCCGTAGCGCAAGTGGACGTAATTTTTCTTCCAATTTTGCCATCTGAACTTTGGAATTCTCATTTGTTTCTAAGGCATCTTTTGTGGTTGTTAGTACAGAGCGCTCCCAATCCCGCGTATCTTTATTCAAAATAAGATTATAAAGTTCTCTTAGCGCCTCTTCCCTTGTTAGATTCATATCCATCCCTCCTAAGAGAATTAGTCAAAAAACACAATGTTCTTTCAAAACAAAACAATTTTACAATATATGTTTCAAAGTAAATAATCCTGCTAATACTATTATAAACACTAATTTTTTATACTGCTAATATTCACCATCATGTATACAACAAAGCAAATAGTACTTTATAACTAAAACTTGAAATATAAAAAGTACACATTAAGCCTATGGTATCAAGCAAAAGGACGATAAATTTCATTTCAAGCAACCTTTTTTAACTGTCTTTGTGTTGATTGAGGTAGTTTTTGTATAAACTGACTCATGATGTTATTTAAAGTTTCTTCAGAAAGGATCATCTCGTTCGCAAATACTTCCTTAAAAAGCTCGAGAAGTTGGACGATAGCTTCTGAAAAACTAATATCAGATAGTTCTTCAATCATCAAATAAAATAACTCGCCCATCGTTCGTTCATCGGCTTGTTCACGATGTTGGACAGCCAGAATGAGATAACTAACGGCGACTGTAATGGTATGCGCAAAAATCCCATCATAAGAAAGCCCTTGGTACTTGGCTAGACGGAGATGTTGTTTACAGATTTTAAAATACACTTCGATCGACCAGCGTTTTCCATATAGCTGAATGATTTCATCTTCGTTCAAAGAAAGATCGGTTGTAGCCAAGACAAGATAATCATTCCGCTTGTTGCGATTTCTCACATACACAAGCTTAATTGGAAGTATCTTACCCTCCAATTAAGATTCAACACAAACAGAAAGAAGATATCTTGAACGACCTCTTCGCTTTTTCTCTATTTGAAAAATAGTCTTTACATCGACCCACTCGCCGTGATAGCGATAATAGACTTTTTTTGAACGTTTCACCATACAAACGGCATGAAGGTTGAGTCCGCGCAAAGCATGAAACATTTTCGGGCTTGAAAACCACGAATCAAAGAGCACATACTTTGCCTGTATTCCTTCTTTTAGAGCAGCTTGAAGAAGTTCTATGAGTACGTCGGTTCCTTTGCGTTGTGCTTGTGCTTTTCTTCTCCCAGCGTGTGTCCGATGATCTATTTTCTCTACTTCACGTACTTTCTTACTTGCGGACAAAAGGCTAAACGCCACAGGCAAAAAGGTATTGCCATCGCTCCAACCAAGTTGAAGAAAACGAAAGCCTTTCTTGTTTTTGTGGTCAGTATGATCGTATTGCCAACCACAAAGCTCTACATTTTTCGCATTCAAACGCTCATACATGGAATCATCTACGATAAACACTTCTTTACGATCCTTTTCTGTCAACGGACGAATGAAAGCAATGACCTGTTTGGATAAGAGAATCAAGAAGCGTTGCCAGTTAATTTTCCCATTGTTTAGTAGGTTGCGAAACGTTTTATCTGAAAATCCTAACTCCTCCTGATGAAGTTGGAAGTCACGGAAAGCAGAGCGATTGGAAAAGAGGGTGGTTACAAGGTAGCGAAAAAGCACGAGAAAGTTCACTCCTTTTTCCTTTTGTGCATTCGATTTTTTCGCAATAGTGGATACATTAAACCGTTGGAAAAAAGTATCAATGGAGGATGAAATTTCGTTTTTATTTTGGTTGTTTGATGTTATAATTGACATAGCATGAACACTCCTTGGTAGATGGTTTTTTAGTCAATTCTATTTTACCAATTTGGAAAGGTTCGTGCTATTTTTATTAGAACAATCTTAGTTATATCAAGCCTTTAGTCGGGTTTTCGGTGTTTCAAGTTTTAGTTTATAAAAAACAAAACTTTTCAAAAAAGTTGTAAAACTAAACAAGAATAATATTCTTTAAAAGAATACGTAGATTATAAAAGGTTATTTTTAATAATTTCTATATTGGTATTGATAGCTAAAGTCCCATCTACTATTAAATCTACTTCTTGAATGACAAAATTTTCATAATCTATAAAAATCGATCGACCAAAATTTAAATAGTGTTCTGTCATACTTTTTATACTACTAGAAGTTTCATCTTTAAAATCTCGTAATAACCTACGAGCAAAACAAATATCTAAGGGGGTTTTTACATAGATTACTTTATCAATGATCGCTTTGATAGATTTATGTTTATAACCAAAAGGAAAATCAACAAACAAGTAAGTATAATTACCGTATACCATTTTTAAATCTTCTAATAGCGCACTAATATCATATTGATTTACAGCTAATTGAATAGGCGTATATAAAGAAGGCGCAGAAGGAAGCGCATCAATATCATAATCATCAAAAAATAAGCATTTGCTATTTGTATAATTTTTTGCAAGTTCTCGAACAACAGTCGTTTTTCCACTACCACCCATACCACTAACAATAACTACTTTACTATTTGTCATTTAATAATGTCCTCCTATATTAAAACCAATAGACGCTAACTATTTACTTATGATAAGGCTCACCACGATTGATTCGAAAAGCACGATAAATTTGTTCAACTAGAATCAGCCGCATCAACTGATGAGGATAGGTCATTTTTCCAAAAGAGAGCTGTGCGTTACTTCTTTTTAAAACTTCTTCACTCAGTCCTAAAGAACCTCCGATAACAAAAGTTAAATGACTCGTTCCTCCTGTTGTTAATTGGTCTATTTGTTTTGCAAAGGCTTCGCTAGAAGGATTTTTCCCATCAATTGCTAAAGCAAATAAGAACTCTGTATCACGGACTTTTGCTAAGATGCGCTCCCCTTCTTTATCTTTCACTTTTTTCATTTCTGCTTCGCTCAGATTTTCTGGTGCTTTTTCGTCTGTAACTTCAATCAATTCAATCTTTGTGTATGCTTGCAGCCGTTTGGTATATTCTTGAATTCCTTGGACAAGATATTTTTCTTTTAATTTTCCTACACTAATAATTTTAATATTCATAAAAGACTCCTTTTCAATTTTCAACAAAGTTATTCACAATTTAAACAGACTTATCCCCAGTTTTCTGTGGATAACATCCCTTTTATCATAAGGTTTTTTATAGGAACGTATGTTTTTAACAAAAATATCCACTTTATCCACACCCCTGTGGATAAAAAACACTTCACTTATACACAAGTTTTCCGCAAAATTTTACACAGCTTTTGTGGAATTTTTTTCTTCATTTTTTTGAAATTTTTTTATCCCAAGTTTTTCATAATTCTTTCAAAGTCTGGCAGTAGACTAAACTTACCTGATAATATTATACTAGGAGTATAGCAATTACCAAGGAGGTAATGATCATGGCAAAAAAGAATGTAACACCTGATTCTAAAAAAGGCGGGTGGATTAAAAAATTCGGAATTGGCCTATTAGGTGGATTAATAGGCGGGTTACTTGTCATTGGCGGCTTTTATTATTTTTCTAATGGTAACCCATTTCAAACAAATGAAGCAACTTCTTCATCTGGCGTAACAGATAATAACGACGACGTACAGGTCAGTGATGTTAAAGTTGATGCCGATAGTGATACCACAGACGCTGTAGAAAATGTACAAAATGCTGTCGTTTCAGTGATCAATTTACAAAACTCTTCTCCTCAAGAAAGCGGAGGTATTTTTGGCACCGAGCAACCAGAAGGCAACTCTGAAGACGACGAGGAGCCAGCTGGTGAAGGTAGTGGTGTGATTTACAAAGAAGATGGCGGCGATGCCTACATTGTAACAAATAATCACGTAGTTGCCGGACAAAGTGGCTTAGAAGTAGTTATGGCAGACGGTAGTAGAGAACAAGCAGAATTAGTAGGTACTGATGCTTATACTGACTTAGCCGTATTAAAAATTTCTTCTGATAATGTAGACACAGTAGCTACATTCGGTGATTCTGATGAATTACAAGTAGGTGAACCAGCGATCGCTATTGGTTCTCCTCTAGGTTCTGATTATGCTAATTCAGTAACCCAAGGAATTATTTCTTCAGTCAATCGTTTAGTATCCAGCCAAAATGAATCTGGCGAAGATGTGAGCACAAATGCTATTCAAACGGACGCTGCAATCAACCCAGGAAATTCTGGCGGGCCATTGGTCAATGCTGGTGGACAAGTTGTTGGAATTAACTCCAGTAAAATTGCTAGTTCCGGACAAGCTGGCGTAAGTGTTGAAGGCATGGGCTTTGCTATTCCAAGTAATGATGTAACAGATATTATTAATGAATTGGAAGAAAATGGTGAAATTGCTCGTCCAGCGTTAGGCATCTCCATGCTTGATTTAAATACCATTCCTACAGAACAAAGACAACGTGTTTTACAAATCCCTGAGGATGTAGAAAACGGTGTTGTTGTAGAAAATCCTGGCAATGGTACACCAGCAAGTGATGCAGGATTAGAACAATACGATGTTATTACAAAAGTTGATGATAAAGAAATAAAAGATTCTACTGAGCTACGTGCCGCTTTATATGAAAAATCAGTAGGAGATACTTTGAAATTGACTTTTTATCGACAAGATGACGCACAATCTGTAAATGTTAAACTATCAGAAGATCAATCAATCATTGAAAGCAACAACGAATAAAACATAGAAAAAGCGAGGTCGAAATAAAAACGACCTCGCTTTTTTATGCTTTCACACTAAACGGTTCTCCTACAACAGTACCTTGCGCTAGTTCTAGTATTCCACGCTTTTCAGAAGCGTTAGGTAAATGTAGTTCTCTAGCCGAACAAATCATACCAAAACTTTCAACACCCCGCAGTTTTCCTGGCCAAATTATACTACCATCTGGCATCATCGCTCCAGGTTTAGCAACGACAACTTTCAACCCTCGACGAATATTAGGCGCACCGCATACAATCTGCAGTGTTTCTTCGTGATCAACTTCAACTTCAGTAACCGATAAATGATCACTATCTTTATGGGGTTCACAAGTTTTCACATAACCCACAACAAAGCTAGCTTGTTGTTTGACAGCTAATGTTTCAGTAAATCCAGCTTCTTCTATCACTTGATTTAATACCTTCATTTGTTCTTTAGTAAGTTGCACTTGTCCAATATCTTGTAAAGCCATCAGTTGTGAAATACCAAAAATATTCCATCCAACTGTGCGCTTATCTTCTGTTTGAATACGCGCAACTCTTCCCTTGCGTGTAACTTCTTGAATCATTCCTTTATCATCATCTGTAACAATCAATAATGTATCACCGACATAGGCTGGATTATAAGCAAAAATCAAAATTGTTCCTCCTAAAAATTCATTTCACAGCGTATTTTTTCCGTCATTATGTCTAAGATTCCTCTATACTTGGCGTAATCACCAAAACATCACAAGGTGCTTGGCGGATAACATAGCTTGCTATACTACCAGTAATAAAACGTTCTACAGCATTTAAACCAGATTGACCCACCATAATTAAATCTACACCATATTTTTCTGGAAGTTCAACAGTTAAAACATTTTTAGCTGATCCATAGACTACTAATCCTTCAACATTTTCAAAAGAAACGGAGTTGGCGTATGCTTTACATTCTTCGATCAATTCATTCGCATCTTTTTCTTCTTGAGCAAGCACTGATTCACCCAAAGGAGCAAACCCCATTGTTGAAGGAACTTGTTGTTCAATTACTTTAACTACCAGCACGCGTCCATTGTTTCTTCTGGCAACCTCAATCGCTTTTTCAAATGCTTCGTTTGCTTGAGAAGAACCATCCACGCCAACTAGAACGGTTTGATATGTTTGATCCATTTTTCTCACCCTTTGTATTTTTTTATCTTACACTGCTCAGAAAATCTTCAATTTCTTCTTTAGTTTTCCTATTTTTGCTAACAAAGCGTCCACGCTCTTCCCCATTCTTTATTACTACAAAACTAGGAATACCTAAAATGTTCCACATCTTGGCAATGTCTATATATTGATCACGGTCAACTTCAATAAACTGTAAATCAGGGAAATCCGCTTCAATTTCTGGTAAATAAGGTTTAATAAAACGACAATCACCACACCAATCTGCCATAAAACAAAAAACATTTTCGCCATTTTCTACATAATTAGCTAAATCTTCAACATCTTTTGGAATAATCATAAGTCGCCAACTTTCTCTTTATATTAATCTCATTATAACATTTTTTATGCAAAACCGTTATTTTAACATTTAATGAAAATTAGCTCTTTATTTCCCTGCAATAATCGTTTCGATTGTAGTTTTATCCAAACCTTTTAATACTTGGATCAACATTTCGCGCGCAGCTTCAAAATCGGCAATATTAAACATGGTTTGATGTGTATGAATATAGCGTCCACATACACCAATGACTGAGCTTGGAATTCCTTTATTTGCAATATGTGCATTGCCCGCATCAGTCCCACCTTTAGAAACAAAATATTGGTAAGGGATATTATGTGTTTCTGCCGTATCTAATAGATATTCTTTTAAACGTGGCAGCATAATTAAACCTGGGTCGTAAAGCCGCAATAAAGTCCCTTCACCTAAATGACCAAAAGTACCTTTTGTCGTTTTAGTGTCATCAGCTGCTGAACAATCAACAGCGAAAAATAAATCTGGATCAAATTTAGTCACTGCTGGTTTCACGCCTCGTAAACCAACTTCTTCTTGTACATCAGCTCCTGCAATCAAGTGATGTCCTAGTTTCTCATTTTTTAAAGCTTCCAAAGCTTCTAAAACGACCGTACAACCATAACGGTTATCCCAAGATTTTGCGATAATATTTTTCCCATTTGCAGTTTTTGTGGTTTCTACTTCTGGAACTAATGTATCACCAGGACGTACACCGTATTCTTCTGCTTCTTCTTTAGATTCAAAACCTGCATCAAATAAAACATCTGTGACTTGCAATGCTTTTTGTCCGGCAGTACCTCGCAAAAGATGAGGAGGAATAGAAGAAGAAATACAAGGGTAGTTTCCTTTTGCCGTTTGTAAGGTGAAACGTTGTGCCGAAACTACGTAAGGATTCCACCCACCTAAAGGCGTTATTTCAAATAATCCTCGGTCTGTAATCTGAGTAATCATAAAGCCGACTTCATCCATATGTGCTGCTACCATAACACGTGGTGCTGTTTTGTCCTCATTTTCACGAATACCAAAAACACCCCCCAAACCATCTTGTTGCACATCATCGACTAAGGGCGTCATCGCCTTTTTCATATAAGCACGGATGTCTTGTTCAAATCCGCTCGTGCCTTGTAATTCTGTTAATTCTTTAATCCGTTGAAATGTTTTGTCTTCCATATTAATATCTGGCAAAAGCCAAATCTTACCTCCTTTTTGTGTCTTATATTTTTTATTATAACGCAAATTCGGTTACAGAAAAGCAAGTTTGATCGTAAAATCCAGTTAATTTTGCTATAATCCTTAAAAAGGAGAGCATTGCTATGCGTAGCGCAACTGAAATGATGGATCTAATTTTAGAGACTGCTCAAAAGCTGCCAGAAGTAAAGGCAGTGGCTATGAGTGGTTCTAGAGCGAATAAAAGTATCCCAAAAGATAACTTTCAAGATTTTGATATTGTTTATATTGTAGATGAAGCAACCAAGAGTTAAAGATCTATAAGACGACAAGAAGGATTCTATGTTAAAATATAAGTAAGTGAATTTATGCAAAGAAAGGGGCCTGGCAATGTATGAAAAAGAGCAATTAAACAATTTTAAAGGTGGCATAGCTATCGGTATAGGTATTGGCCTTTTGAGCGGCGTTGCTTCTACATTATTGATCAAAAACAAGCAAAATTTATCCGCAGACGTTATCTTACAGCGTATTAAAAAAGCCTTTTTAAAAGAAGGGGCCATCGAAGGTTCATGGATTAGTTTTGAAAAACAGCCTGTACGAAAATTTGCGGTTCGAACCGAAGGATATAACGGTGGCATTACTCGCTTAGAAGATAATCGTCTGGTCACTTACGAGTTTTTAGCTGACGCAAAAACTGGGAGTGTACTAGATATTAATCGTATTAGTGTTTAACTTGAAACAAAGTCATGCCGTAAAGCTTACTTTTCCTGATAAAAAAAGTTCCGAGCCGTTTAATGACTCGGAACTTTTTTGTTCATATACAGTTATTTTATTGATTTTTTACTTTGCTAAGCGATAAATTGCATCTGCATAAATAACTGCTGCACGATACAAATCATCTAATACCATAAACTCGTTTGCTTGATGCATTGTATCTTTAGCTCCGGGAAACATTGCCCCAAAAGCAACGCCTCGTTCTAACAAACGACCATAAGTGCCGCCGCCAATGATTTGTTCTTCCCCTTTTTCACCAGTATGTTCTTCATAAACATCCAACAATGTTTCAACTAATGGATCTTCTTGCGGAACATAGTGAGGCAGCATATGATGTCCGCCGATAGATAAACTAACGCCATACTCACCGATCGTATCATTGATCACCGCTTGGATAGTGTCTGCTGAAGTTCCTTGTGGGTAACGAAAATTCAAATTGATCAATGAATGATCTTTATTGATATCAAAATCAAAGATACCTGCGTTCATGGTCAATTGTCCCATTTTAGGATCTTTAAAATCTACCCCTAAGTTTTTACCATAAAAATCTTCATGAATGTAAGAGCCAGCAACATGTAAAAAGTTCTTGGCACCATCAGCAAAATCATATTTATCTAGAAAGTTGGCTAACCAAGTTGCAGCGTTATGTCCAAATTGTGGGCTAGCGCCATGAGAACCTTTCCCAGCGACCCTAAAAATAATAGTATTTTCTTCTCTATCACTAGAACCTGTGATTGGATTTATCCCAAGATATTCAGAAAAAGCAATATCCATTGCATCTGCCTGTTCAGCAGTTACTGTTTTTACTCGAGCAAAAGCACTTGTAGGTACCATATTGGCACGTAAACCACCTTGGAATTGTTCTAAAACATAATCTCCATCATTTGCTGTTTCAATATGCACTTCAATCGAAACATTCCCTTTTTCTCCATTAATAATTGGAAATTCAGCATCAGGAGAAAAACCAAAGTCAGGTGTCTCTTCTTTTTCAAAATAATGGTCCATATCGCCCCAGCCGCTTTCTTCATCTGAACCTACGACAAAGCGGACTTTTTTAGATAAAGGTAAATTTAATTCTTTAATGATTTTCATTGCATAATAAGCAGCAATACTTGGACCTTTATCATCTGAAGAACCACGAGCAAATAATTTACCATCTTTTACTACAGGATCATATGGATCAGTATCCCAGTCATCGCCTGCAGGCACTACATCCATGTGGCCAAAAATCCCTAGCGTCTCTTCACCTTCGCCAAATTCAATATGCCCTGCATAGTTGTCTACATTTTTAACCGTGAAACCATCACGTTCACCATAAGAAAGCATTTGTTTCAACCCATCACGAGGGCCTGGACCAAAGGGTGCGTCAGCTGTTATTTTATCATCGTCACGTTCACTTTTTACCTTTAATAGTTCTTTTAAATCATCTAAAAGATCGTCTTTTCTTGCATCGACCTCTTTTTGCCAATCAATTGCCATAGTCAATTCCCCCTCGAAATTTTAACTTCTCTTTTATCATACCATTTATTTTCTCGATAAAAAAGTTTTACAAAACGGTCATTTCATTTAAGTCATTTTTCTTTACTAAGCCGAAGCGTTATAATAAAAATAAGCCAATGTTTTTAAGGAGTTGTTTTTATGCAAACTTTATCAAAAGAATGTTTATCCATTATCCAAAAGCGTCCACAAAATTCTCATAAGGGAACCTTTGGACGTACCGTCTTAGTTGGAGGAAATGCTCAGTTTGGTGGCGCGATTATAATGAGTACGGAAGCTTGTGTACAGGCCGGTAGTGGTTTAACTACCGTCATTACTGATCCAACGAATCATCCGGCTTTACATGCGCGCATGCCAGAAGCTATGTCTGTTGATTGGAATGATAGACAGTTATGCGACTCGGTTATCGCCTCGGCAGATATCATATTAATTGGTCCTGGTTTGGGTGAAGATAAGAAAAGTCAAGAGCTATTATCCTATATTTTTAAATCACAAACAAAAGACCAGTATCTAATTATTGACGGTTCAGCAATTTCCTTATTCGCCAAAGGAAATGAAGCGTTACCTTATCCAGAAATGACGGTTTTTACGCCGCATCAAATGGAATGGCAACGTTTGAGTGGTATAAAAATTGCCGATCAAACTGAAGAAATAAATCAAGCTGTCCAACAAGAGTTACAAGCAACTATTGTTTTGAAAAGTCATCAAACAGAAATTTACGATGATAGAAATGCTTTTCAAAATCCCCTAGGTAATCCTGGCATGGCAACTGGCGGAACCGGGGACACTTTAGCTGGCATGATCGCTGGATTTTTAGCACAATTTCCTCATTCAGTTGAAACGATCAATGCCGCGGTTTACTTACACAGTTATATCGCTGATCAATTGGCTCAGGATAATTACGTCGTCTTACCTACTAAAATTAGCCAAGCTTTGCCTTATTGGATGAAAAAGTTTGAAAAATAATTTAGACCTCATAAAATAAGCCTCGAGTAAAAACCCGAGGCTTATTTTATAAACTATTATGTCTTATTAATCATTTTTACGTAATGATTCTACATCACGCGCGATCACTAATTCTTCATCTGTTGGTACCAATAACACTTTGACCTTGGAATCATCAGTGGAGATCACTCTTTCCTTACCACGTACATTATTTTTCTCTGGATCGATTTCACAACCAAACCAAGTCATTCCATTAATAATATTCGCACGTGCATTCGCATCGTTTTCTCCAATACCAGCAGTAAATACAATCGCATCTACACCGTTCATTGTACTTACATAGCTGGCGATATATTTACGTATACGATCGGCAAAAATATCCAAAGCGATTTTTACGTCTTTATTATCCATATTATCTTCCAAATCACGCATGTCACTTGAAATATCAGTCAAACCAAGTAAACCTGATTTTTTGTTCAAGATATTTAACATTTCATCGATATCAATATTTAATTTATTCATTAAATATTGTAAAACAGCTGGGTCAATATCTCCAGAACGTGTTCCCATAGTAACACCTGCTAGTGGCGTAAAGCCCATTGAAGTATCTACTGATTTGCCATTTTCAACAGCAGTAATAGAAGCACCATTACCTAAGTGACAAGTAATAATTTTCAAGTCTTCAAGTGGACGATCAAGCATATCAGCTGCACGTTCTGCCACATAGCGATGACTGGTTCCATGAGCCCCATACTTACGGATTCCATATTCTTTTCGGTATTCTAGAGGAATACTATAGCGGGCATTTGATTCTGGCATGTTGGCATGAAAAGCTGTATCAAAAACAGCTACATTAATAACATTAGGTAACAACTCTTTAAATGCGCGAATCCCCATCAAATTAGCTGGATTATGCAATGGTGCAAAGTCAGCTAGTTCTTCAATTTTTTGCATAACATCGTCATCAATCACTACCGATTGATCAAAATATTGTCCGCCTTGAACAACACGATGGCCTACGCCGGTGATTTCATCATAAGAAGCTAAAATGTCTAATTCGAGCAATTGATCTAACAACATTTTAACCGCTACTTCATGATCATCAATATCTTTTGTCACTTCATATTCTTGGTCGTCTCCATATTCAATTGTAAAGATAGAATCTTTCAAACCGATTCTTTCTACAATTCCTTTAGCTACGACTTCTTCTGACGGCATTTCATATAATTGCCATTTTAAACTTGAACTTCCTGCATTAATCGAAATTGTTTTTGGCATTTTTATCCCCTTTTCTCTTATTTTAAAATTTTATTATTAATAATAAACCTAATTTGCTAAATTAGCAGCTTGCCATTCTTTAAATTCTTTAAAGAAAGCTGTCACTTGAGACGGCTCTTTTAATGAAGCTACTTTTGCTAACAATACTTCAGGTACTTGCTGAGCTGTTTTTCCTTTTTGCTGTAAAATCAAAATACTTTTACTAGCAGCCTTGTTTTTAAATAGGTCTTCTGGTAATTGAATAATGCCTTGTAAATATACTTTACCTGTCAACCATTTTTTTAAATACTCACTTTGATCTGTTTCTAGAAAGTTTGTAGGGACTAAAAACAAACCAAATCCATCTTCTTTGACATACTTCATGCTTTGTTCCAGCAACAAATGATGGGCAAAACTATGATCTTTTTCTGCCGCTGTATCAAATTTCTTCGCATTTTCATCCATTGGATAATAACCAACGGGTAAATCACTTAAAACCGCATCACTCGGATCCATTAATAAATCCGTAGTTGCATCCTGATGAATAAATGTCACATCTGTCGGCAACCACTGGCTATTACTAGCTGCCACAGCTAACATGGTTTCATCATTATCTACACCATAAGCATGCAAACCATAGCCTTCTTTTTCAAGGTTTGTCAATACCGTAGAAAGTAAATTTCCCATCCCACAAGCTAGATCGGCAATCGTTTTTAATGAATCTTTTTTGGGATATAATTGCTCTAATAAAAAGACAAATAAAAAACCAATACTATCTGGAGTTAATTGATGGTTTGGCTGTAGCGGCTCTGTCTGCATTCCTTTTAAAAGCAATAACTGCGAAAGCTTACGACGTTCTTCTTTTTCTAAAGAAATTCCTTGAAGTTTTTGATATATCCGTTGAATCTCTTCTACCGTTGACTGCTTAGGGACATCATTAACAACACGAACTTGATAGTGATCATTAATGTTTTCAATATTTTCTATGTAAGCATCTAAATAAGAAGTTTCTAGTGCATTTTGCAATAGTTGAATGGCCTCAAGTTGTAAATTAAAGCTTTCTTCAACATTTTCTGCAGACATAGTCTTCCCCCACTTCCTTAGTTTACTATAACAATAAATTCACCTGTTTTATTTTATCTGATTTACCCTAAATAATCAACTAACTCCATTTATAGCACTTTTCCCTCTCTTAAATTTCGTATTTGAATAAAAACAGAATGGTCCCATTCTGTTTTTATGTCACGCATTTTTATTGTGTATTATTATTTACTTTCTTCTGTGCTTTTTTCTATTACTTCTTTAAATTTTCTTTCTTGGTCTTCCACATAAACAGTTAAAACTAAATGGTTATCCTTTTTTTCATAACTTAACTTTCCCTGATTATAAAACACTTCTCCTGTTTTTGAACGTTTATTTTCTGCTAGTGCTTGATAATCTGTCAAAAATAATTCTTTAATAATTTGCGCTTCATAGTATTGGCGAGTACGACGCGTAAATTGCGCTTGAATACGATAGTTTTCTGCTAAAAATAGTAGTAAAATACTAAGGACAACCACTGTGAAAACTGCCGTCAGTAGCACGCCTCCTTCATGTTTTTTCGATCGTCCATTTCCCATTTTTTGTTTCTCCATTCAAAAAAGTTACCGTAAATAAAACATATCTATTATTTTTTCGAAACTCTAATCGTTTTACTTCTGTTAAAATTGGTTCATATCCGTTTTTTTCGCGTATAGCGATCTCACTTCGATTAGCATTTAACTCGATCCGACATTCATATTCTCTTTTTGTCGTTGAATTTATCTTGTCATAGTAAATCTTATCTTTTGCTAGACGAGAAAAACGACCTTCAGCTAGTTTATTTTCAAATTGTATCAAAAATACATGCCACTCTTGTAGATTTCTACCGTAAACCATTTGTTGTACTTGTTTACTCTGTTGAAAAACGCCTAAAATCCCTGTTAAAAATAGACCTAAAACCATCAGTGCAATTGCACATTCTATTAATGTAAACCCTTTATTTTTCACGTATAAACGTCCAATCTTGTTGATTTGTAGAAATTTTTGCTTGTGTCATAGGGCTTTTTTGATAAAAAATTGTAAAATTTCCATCTCTTTTTACTTGATAACTAGCAGTTTCTAGTTCATAATTTCTTCGTTCCTTTGTCTCTTCATACAACACACGCAGCATTTGTAACTCTTCTTGGCTTTCTTTGGTCTTTTTTAGTACATGAATTTGGCTTGTCTGAAAAAGAAAAACGGTTGTCGTTAAAAGAGATAAAGCAATAATACATTCTAGCAAAATAAAACCGTTATTTAATGGATGTGATATTTTTTTCATAATGCCCCCTTGCAAACAAAAAACGATAAGTGATTTGTTGTTCATTTTTATCCCAATAAAAATGGATATTTTGTAAACTGCTGTTATTTCCAGAGCCTGAATTAAAATAAAGTGTTTTGCTTCTACTTGCCCTTAAATCCTTTGGTAGATCGAGTTTTTCGATGGTATCTGTATAAAAATAATATTGCTGGGTGTTATCTTTTTGTATCATCTTTGTTTTCTTATTGGATGTAATGGCGGCTTGCTGGGTTGCAAGAATATTTTTTTCAAAGTGGTCAAAAAAATGAATAACATCCAGCGTCTCTTTAGTATCTTTTATAACAATTGAAGGAAGTGCAATAAATAAAGTTACGACCAATAGCACCAACAAGGACTCGATCAAAGTAAAAGCTTGATGAGTTTTCATGACATTCTCCTAATTTTTATACTTTTTGTATACCTTATATTGTTCGGGCGTGACTAATTCTTTCAACTTACTATCGGTGATTTTTTGGTTATGATTGATTTCATAAACTTCAATCTGAGTCTCAACAGTTTTGACAATAGCTTCATCTCCTTGCTCTGAAACTGTATCTTTTTGCTTTGATAAATTAGGGATAAATAGCAAGACTAAAACACTAATAATTAAAAGTACGATCATCATTTCTATTAATGTAAATGCTTTTTTGGATATTTTTTTAAGTTTAATCAATTGATTGTGTAAAAATTCGCTTAATTGAAACTTCCGTATTTTTGTCATTTCATAATACCTCCAACGTTCTCATACATAGGTAAAAACATCGCAATATAAATAGCCATAATCAAAACAGCGACAAATAAAAAAACAAGCGGCTGTATCCATTGAATCCAACCTTCTATTTTTTCAACGATTCTTTTGGTCAGCAATTGACTATAAAGGAGTAGTTCTTCGCCTAGTTTTCCTTTAACTTCTCCTTGTAAAATAATTAGAGAAAATTCTGGCAGTAAAAAAGGATAGCTTTCTAACTCTTTAGCTAATGAATTTCCTTTAGATAATGCATCGTTTAATTCTCTAGCTAAGCTAGCAACTAAAGAATGAGGATTAACACTTTCCATAAATCCTAATATCTGTCTGGCCTCAAGACCTTGTTTGAACATCTTCCCCCACTCTAAAGCAAAATAGCTGGTCTGATACATTTTGCATAAAAAGCCAATAAACGGTAATCCTGCCAAAAAAACACCGCGATCAATCACAGTTTGCTGCTTGGCATACCACCAACCAGCAACAAGTAAGCATAAGATAATAAGGATAAAACCCACCATAATAAATGGCCCATAAGCAATTAACCAAATACTCCAATGGCTTGTTTCAATCATCCCTGATTGTAGTAATGAAGGCAGGAGAAAAAAACGCATAGCAAATAATAAAGCAAGTACAAATAGAAATAATAATAGGGGGTAGCTCGCAACTTTACTTAGTTCTTTTTTCTGTTTTCTTAAAATTTGCATAGTGTTTAGAATGTTTTTTAGCGTAACAACGATATTGCCGTGTATGTCTGCTAATTGTACTTGTGTCGTTTCTGCCAGGCTAAATCCTGCCTGATAAAAACATTCTGCAAAACTAGCCCCTTTGGCAAGGCCGCTTGTAAAACACTGCAAAATTTCCCAGGAAAATTGTTGGTTACGCTGCATTACAGCTAAACTTTCTTGTAAAGAAAACCCATTTTCCAATAAACTAATCAACATTTCTAAAAACTGTTCACGCATAAGGGCGTTATTTTTATGTTTTCTTTTCAATATCCAGTAACCCTTCCTTTTGTGCTTGTGCATATGCTTTTGTCCACTGCCTTTGTTCTGACTCCCCCGTAAAAAATTCGTAGGCCAGTAAAGCTCGACTTTCTTTTTGGCTGTCCAAAAATAATTGTTGATAGATCACTCCATTTAAACAATCACCCAGCTCTGTTTGACTCCCTACTAAATCTAACAGGCGCCCCTTTGTTTCAAGCACTCCTTTTGCATGTACCGTTGCTAGTACAGTATGCCCAGTCAATGCTGCACGTATGGCTGCTTTTGCTGTTAATTGATCGCGAATTTCGCCAATGATCAGTAAGTCTGGACGATGTCGTAGTGACAGTTTGATAAGCTGGTCATATGTCTGCTGAATTTTTTCATTTGTTTGTAGCTGTAAAAACTTCGGTTCTTCGATTTCCACAGGGTCTTCAATGGTAATCACCTGTCCTTTTGTATATTGTGCAATGTGATACATCAAAGTAGTTTTCCCCGATCCTGTAGGGCCACTAAAAAGATATAACCCCCTTTCTTTTTGGATTTTTTGTTGAATTAACTCTGCATCTTGCGGGAAAAAATAGGCTGGTTTCTCTTGCTTTAAATTGTACAAAAAACGAATCACTAGACTTTCATTTCCTTGGTAATCACCAACAGTTGATAAGCGCAACCTTTGCGTATCATCTTTGATTAAGTAACTTATAGCGCCTAGTTGCGCCTTACGCTTTTCGCCTACATCCATTTCTCCTAAATATTTAAACCTTGAAATCAACTGTTGTGCCTGTTCATAAGAAAGCTCTTTGTACTTAAACAACTGCGCATTTTTTCGAAAATAGATGATTGCCTGCTCGTTTAACAAATACAGATACATATCCTGCATTTTTTGTTCTTTCCCATAGCTAATTAATTCATCAGATAATTCTTCGATTGTCATCTCTATCCTCCTTTCACTATTAAGTACGCAATTTTTACTCATTTCTTTTTTATACTCACAACTTTTTTAGTTAGCATAGGACAGTAAAGGCAAAAACTAGCGAGATAGACATAAATAAGGGCACAAAAAAACGTTCTTATGCGCCTAATAAGACTTAAGTACATAAGAACGTTATAATTATAAACGAATGGGACTAATAACCTTTAAAAAAGTTGAAAATTGGAGTAAACAAAAACCCCGCTGAAAAATAGCGGGGCTTTTGCGTATTATTCTAATATTTTTTTAGCTAATAAAGAAGTATATTCGACTCTGCCGACATCGGTTGGATGAACTTGGTCTTCTCGGAACCAGTTGGTATTTTCATTACTTAAGTCATACCAATCGACCAAGGTAATGCGTTTATATTTATCATTCATTTTTTTAAATAAACTATTATTATCATTTTGCCAACGTTGTGTTGGCACTCGGACGTTAATTAAATAAACTTTTCGATCACCTATAACATCCATCAAATCATCAAATTGAGCTTCATCCGCGTAACCATTACTTCCTAAAGCTAATACAACATTTTCTTTTAGATTATCTTCATCTTTTAATTCCTGTAAAAGATCCACACTATCATACAATTGTCTGCCCACATCAGCATCAATAACAGCATCCGGGAAAATTTCTTGGATATTTTTAGTAGAACCTAATAAAACAGAATCGCCAAAGGCTGTAACTTCAGTCTCTTTCGCCTGTTTTACTTGTTTTTCTGTCAAACCATATTTTTCCATCACATGGTCTGTGTTCGTACTATAAGTTTCTAAAATATTTTCATCTGTAGCAGTATCTTGTGTCTCTTCTTCTGAATCATCTGTGTCATCCTCATTTTTCGTCTTTTGGGCAGCCTGTTTGTTTTCTTGAATTTCTTCTTGAAACTCTGCTTGATTTGCATTGACAGCACTACTAGGCGCTATGCTAACACCAATGGAAGCAATAAGAACAACAATCAAGCTAGCTATGCCCACAGCTTTTTGTTTACTAAGTATGGGTTTAGAAAACCACCCCTTAATCATTGTCCAAGTCTTTTTATAATCAAATTTTCTGAGTGGTTCTTCGATAAAACGATAAGACAACTCACTACATAAGACAATCAATGCTAATTCAATAAACACATGTAACCAAACGTTATTGGCTACATTAACTTTAGCTTCATAAAAAATCATTACTGGAAATTGATATAAGTAAATCCCATAACTACGTTTGCCCAAATAACTAAATACTGGGTTAGTGAGCCAACGATTCAAGCTTGCGCCAGGATGAGCCGTAACAGCCACTAAAACAGCTGTAACAACACTGACGAAATAGATCCCTCCATAATAAGGAAAACTAAAACGATCATCCATAAAAATATATGAAACGATAAGTAGGAATAAAGAAGCTAAGCCAGCAGTATTTAAAATCTTTTTGGCACTGTCCGGAATTTCTTCTTTCAAACGAGTACTTGGCCAGATAAAAGCTAAAGCATTCCCAATCAGTATGGAAAAAATCCGCGTGTCGGTACCATAATAAATTCTTGTAGGATCTTCTCCTGGGGTAAAACCAACTGCCATTCCTATGGCTGATAGAAGACCTCCAATAGTTAATATATAAAAGATCCAATCTCTACGTCTCACAAATTTTATTAAAAGGATAAAAAGAAGCGGCCAAATCAGATAATTTTGCCCTTCAACTGCCATCGTCCACAAATGAGTAAAAGGAGATTCATTGCCAAAACGATCAAAATAAGAAAGTCCATGATCAATTTGCCACCAATTATTCACATATAAAAGACTGCTAAAAACGGCACCTCGTATGTTATTTAATAAGTTTCTTTGGAACAAAGTTATGTAAGCAGTTGAAACAACCAATACCGTAACTAAAGATGGATATAATCTTTTTAGACGCCGAATATAAAATTTTAAAACATCTATCTTCTCATTTTGTTTCCATTCCTGCCGTAATAAATCAGTAATCAAATAGCCAGAAATAACCAATAGAATGGGTACTCCTAAATAGCCTCCTGGTAAATAAGAAGGCAATAAATGATATAAGATGACTCCGATAACCGCTAGTGTACGGATACCATCAATACCTGTGATATATCGGCTGTTTTTAATTCTTTTTTTCTCCATGATTTTTGTACCTTCTTATACTCTATCTAGCGTTGTGACAAATTTTATCTAACCAAAAAAAACGCACAAAAGCAATCTGTAATATAATTCTTATAAAAAATTAAAATTAGTGTTTCCCTCAATAACTGTAAAAGCTGTTATAACTCTTCTTCATAGAAATTCCCTAAAATCTGGACATTTTCTGTAATACTGACAAATGCTTCTTTGTCAGATTCCTTCATGGCCTGACGTAGTAAAGGTAATTCGTAACGGGTCACTATTGTAAATAGTACCTTTTCGCCTTCTTTAGTATAAGCTCCTTGAGCGTTATTTATAATCGTAATTCCACGACGTAGATGACTTTGCAAAGTTTCGACCACAATGTCTGGCTGACGCGTAATAATCATTACTTGCATTTTCTGTTGTTTTGTATAAACGACATCTGTCACTTTTCCACTAACAAATATTGATAAGGCACTATATAAAGCGTATTGCCAACCAAACAATACACCCGCCGCAAACATGATCATACCATTAAAAATAATGGCAAGTGAACCCACATCTCTGCCGGTCTTTTTACGAATGTAGATCGTAATAAAATCTAATCCACCTGAAGATAAACCATTTTTAAAAGCATAACCAATTCCTGCACCTGTTAACACTCCGCCAAAAATAGCACAGATAATTGGATCAGTCGTTAAAACTTCTGTAGGAATAAATTCCATAAATAAGGAAGTAAGGATCACTGTAATTCCGGTAAATACAGTAAAACGTCGGCTAATCTTAAACCAGCCTAATACAAACAAAGGCAGATTAATTAATAGTAGCAACCAGCCAATAGGAAAGTCTATATGAAAAAGCTGTTGAAATACGGTGGAAATAATTTGTGCCAGACCTGTTGCACCATTAGCATAAATATTTCCTGGTTCATAGAAAAAATTTAAAGCCACAGAAGCCAATAATGCATAGACTAAAGAAAAAGAAAAACGATTAACATAGTCAGCATGGAAGAAATCTTTTAAAAATTGCTTCATTAATTTAACCTCTTTTTGCCATTTATTCTATTATAACAAAAAATTCGAATAAGGATAAAAGCAGTACACTATTCATATGCTTTTCCTTATTCGATAAATTTTACTCTTCAGTGTCTGTTACATCAATATTTAATTCATATAATTGAAGTGGAGATACTGTACTTGGCGCGTTAGTCATCGGATCCATAGCTTTACCATTTTTTGGAAAAGCGATGACTTCGCGAATATTGTCTTCTCCGGCTAATAACATCACTAAGCGATCTAGACCTAAAGCAATACCACCGTGCGGAGGAAAGCCATAATCTAAAGCTTCTAATAAAAAGCCAAACTGTTCCTTCATCTTTTCTGGTGAAAAACCTAAAGTCTTAAACATTTGCTCTTGCAGTTCTTTAGTATGGATACGTAATGAACCACCACCTAATTCATAACCATTTAATACAATATCATAAGCTTCAGCATGAACTTTTGCCGGATCAGTCTCTAAATAAGAAATATCAGTCTCTTTAGGCATAGTAAAAGGATGATGTGCAGAAACATAACGTCCTTCTTCTTGACTATATTCAAACTGTGGAAAATCAACCACCCATAGAAAGTTAAACTTACTTTGGTCGATTAAATCTAACTCTCTTGCCAAACGTGTGCGAATAGCGCCCAAGGTTGCTGCTACCACTTCAAAAGAGTCAGCACCGAACATAATTAAATCGCCCACTTCTGCGCCCGTTTGACGAATAATTTTATCGGATACATCTGTTAAGAATTTTGCGATCGGGCCTTTAAGTCCATCTTCTTCTACTTTCAACCAGGCTAGTCCCTTAGCTCCAAATTGACTCGCGTACTGCCCTAATTGATCCATATCCTTACGTGAATAATTTTTGGCCGCCCCTTTGGCATTCAACGCTTTTACTACACCACCATTTTGTAAGGCCATTTGAAAGACTTTAAAGTCTACATCTTTAACGACTTCTGAAAGATCGATCAATTCCATGCCAAAACGGGTATCTGGCTTATCACTACCAAAACGATTCATCGCTTCATCCCAAGTCATTTTAGGAAAAGGTAGTTCAATGTCTATTCCCAAAGTATCTTGCATTACTTTAGCAAGCATTTGTTCTGTATAATTTTGAATATCTTCAGGTGTTAAAAAAGAAGCTTCAATATCAACCTGGGTAAATTCCGGTTGCCGATCTCCTCGTAAATCTTCATCTCTAAAACAACGAACAATTTGATAATAACGATCCAGACCAGCATCCATCAATAATTGTTTAAAAATTTGTGGTGATTGTGGCAATGCATAAAAGTGGCCCGGATGTACACGTGAAGGCACTAGATAATCACGAGCTCCTTCTGGCGTCGATCTCCCTAAAAAGGGCGTTTCAATATCTAAAAACTCATGATCGTCTAAAAAGTGGCGAATTGCTCGCGTTGTTTTTGATCGCAACTTCAAATTTCTAGTCATATTAGTTCTTCGCAAGTCTAAATAACGATATTTTAAGCGAATATCATCCCCTGCTTTGGTATCTTCCTCAATTGAAAAAGGAGGCGTTTTTGCTTTATTTAAAATTGTAATATTGCTAGCCATCACTTCGAATTCACCCGTCTGCATATTAGGGTTGATCGCTTCTTTGCCCCGGTTTTTTACAATACCGGTAACTTCTATTACGTATTCACTACGACAACTGTCCGCAATTTCCCAAGCTTCTTGTGAATTTTTCGGGTTAAATACTACTTGGACGATCCCTTCTCGATCACGTAGGTCAATAAAAATAACGCCGCCCAAATCTCTTCTTTTTTGTACCCAGCCTTGTAATGTAATTGGCTGTTCCAAATTATCTTTTGACACTCGACCACAATAAACGGTTCTATTTCCCATGCTCTTTTCTCCTTTAGTTCATTTCATCAAAAATTTGTGTTAAATCATTATAAACTGTAGTTAGTGGAATCCGTTTTTCTTCTCCACTTGCCATTGATTTTACATTGATCATCCCAGCATTTAATTCATCTTCACCTAAAGTAAAGACAAATTTAGCCTTTTGTTTATCAGCTGATTTAAATTGTGCTTTTGCTTTACGCCCCATAACATCGCGATCAGCAGAAAAACCCGCATCACGTATTGCTTGTATAACTTTCAAAGCTTCAGTATTGGTTGATGCACCGATATTAACAACATAAGCATCCAATTGATGTAACACAGGTAGTTCAACCTCTTCATTTTCGAGAACTAATAACAACCGCTCAATACCAATAGCAAAACCAAAACCTGGTGTATCGGGTCCACCTAACTCTTCAACCAATTGGTCATAACGTCCTCCAGCACAAAGAGTTGATTGTGCACCTAATTGAGGATTGTCACTCATAATTTCAAAAATGGTGTGTGTATAATAATCCAAACCACGTACCATTGTCGAATCAATCTCGTAGGAAATTTCCAGTGCATCCAACATTGTAGTGACCTGAGTAAAATGCTCTTGTGCTTCTTCACTTAAGTAATCCAAAATCGAAGGCGCGTTAGCTACCAATTTCTTATCTGCCCTGTCTTTACTATCTAAGATACGTAAAGGATTTTCATGCAAGCGTCTTTTAGAATCTTCACTTAGTTCATTTTCATAAGCAGAAAAATAATCAATTAGCGCTTGACGGTAATTTTCTCTAGTCGCTTTATCGCCTAAGGTATTAATAACCAAATGCAAATGTTGGATTCCCAACTGTTTGAAAAACGCTAAGGCCATAACCATTGTTTCAACATCCGTTGCCGCATTATCCGATCCAAAGGCTTCCACGCCGATTTGGTGAAATTGACGCAAGCGACCCTTTTGTGGACGTTCATAGCGAAACATCGGTCCAATATAAAAGACCTTATAAGGCTTACTATATTCAGGCCCAAATAATTTATGCTCAACATAGGCACGCACAATAGGCGCTGTCCCTTCTGGACGCAAAGTGATATGGCGTCCGCCCTTGTCATAAAAATCATACATTTCTTTAGAAACAATATCCGTTGTATCTCCTACGCTTCTTGAAATCACTTCATAGTGTTCAAATAAAGGCGTACGAATTTCTTGATACTGGTAGTTATTAAACAAACTACGTGCTGTATCTTCAATAAACTGCCATTTTTCAGATTCACCAGGCAAAATATCATTTGTACCTTTTGGTCGTTGATAACTCATTGTTTTTCCTCCTAAAACTCATACCGATAACAAAGTAATTCGATAACTACGTCTCGCTTTCGCTCGCCCTAGTACTGTTCATCTCTTCGCTTACGCTTCGATCTCAACAAGGTCTAAGCGACAAGTCGCTAAGGCCTTGAAGGAGCTACTCTCAGCTCCCTTGGGTCGCTGAATCGTAGTGATTCGGGAAGTACGGTCACTACGTCTCGCTTTCGCTCGCCCTAGTACTGTTCATCAGCTACTCTCAGCTCCCTTGGGTCGCTGAATCGTAGTGATTCACAGCAAATAAAAAAGCCCTTGTTTTTACAAGGGCGAATCAGTCGCGGTACCACCTAATTTTGAAAGTCTTGCTTTCCTTTGACGAATAACGCTCGTTTAAGCGGAACGGCTTTTGGCTCGCTCTCCTCCGGAATGTCTTTACATCTAGCATCCACTTAAACTATTTTCAGCCAAGATAGTTTTTCTCTAAAAAGTTTTTCACTAAATGTTTGTTCCTTCTCAGGCATTTTTGTATTAGCTTTAAATTACAAGAAAAGCCCTGAAAAGTCAAGCTTTTTAGCAAGATTATTACTGAAAATTTCCTTTTTATTTTCTTGTAATTCAAACAGAAACATTTTAGACTATAATAAGAAAGAGGTGAGAATATGTATCCTGGCTATTACCGTAAGCCTCATTACTATGAAACAGACCAGATGGGCATTGTTCATCATTCAAATTATATTCGTTGGTTTGAAGAAGCTCGAGTTGGTTTATTAGAATACTTAGGCCTTGCTTATCAAGACATGGAAAAGGTGGGGGTTATCGTTCCTGTATTAGCAGTTGACTGTCAATACAAAGGTATGGTCCACTACGGAGAACAAGTAAGGATCGATCCTTTAGTTGCAAAATATAACAGTACACGATTGGATTTTTCTTATACAATAACCAATGAAAAAAATCAAATAGTAACCACTGGAAGCAGCAAGCATTGTTTTTTAGAACAAAATACGAATCATTTTATACGTCTAAAAAAAGATTATCCTGATTTTCATCAAATATTTGCCAATTATCAAAAAATTAGCTCTTCTGATTTTTAATGCTTTGATTAAAAATATACAATCTCTGGTAGGTTAAATAAAAAGTTAATATTTTTATTAAATGTGAGCGTTTTTATTGCTTTTCTACCAGTCTTTCGTATAATCAAGGTTACATTAAAATAAAGGAGGGCTCTTTATGTATGTAGTAAAAGTTTTTCACGGATACATTTCTAAAGATGGACGTCGAACCCGTGATAAAACACCTAGAAATCTGTTAGTGTTTTATACAAAAAAAGATTCCGAAGAATTTGCGGATAAAATCGGCGGACGTGTTAAAAAGTTAGAAGAAATAACAAAGGCTTGAGCTTTCCTTTTACAGGAAAAAACTCAAGTCTTTGTTATTTTACTCATTCTTCTTTTCTAAACATAAGTGTCTGATCTATGTTATTCTTATAATGAGGTGGTTATATAGTGAAAACTAATTTTTTTAAAGATTTATTGCATCTACATAAACCCAAATTCAATGCAGTACAACTTTTCGGAATAATTCTTTGTATGACTTTTATATTTTTTATTGGATACTTTTCGCATAATATGTCTATTGCAAGCTTTGGCTTTTTTGGCATTTTTATTCTTATGTATTATGAAAACATTCCTTTAAAAAACTTACTCCATCGTTTCATGGCCATCACTCTTTTTATTCTAACGAGTTTTTTAGCAGGTATTTTGACTTCTTCTGCTGGCTGGTTCACGCCTATCGTTATCGGTCTTATTGCTTTTTTTGGTCGAGTTTTTTTCCGCCTTTATAATATTAAAAAACCCGGAGTATTTTTTTGTATTTTAGTTGCAGCTATGGGAACAAATATCAACGTTCCCCTTAAACAAGTTCCTATTTTATGTAGTTATTATGTATTGGGTGCTGTTATTGCTATGTTTATGGCGATTATTGTACACTTTGCGGAAAAAGAAGCGCCAGAAATTTTAGAAGAAAAATCTATTTCACAACACATTTATGAAGATCCTGGTGTTTTTATCGATGGTATCTTTTATGGTTCAACATTATTTTTAGCTGTCTATTTAAGTGTTGGATTACAGTTACAAAATCCTTATTGGATCGTTATTTCTTGTGCAGCTATTTTACAAGGCGATAACTTAAGAGCTATTTTGCAACGCAATATACAACGTATCCTAGGAACAGTGATCGGTATCGGAATTGCCGCTGTACTTTTGTATGCCCCATTAACAACTTTAGAAACCATTTTCATAATTATCACACTTTTTACAATGTCACAAATCGCTGTACGTACGAATTATGGTCTTTCTGCCTTTTTTACAACACCTATGGCTTTACTGTTGGCAAGTTTAACTAAAGAAATAGACGTCCCTTCTTTATTACAATATCGATTTATAGGGATTGCATTAGGGTCTTTGTTGGGGGCTTCTTCTGCAATTTTGATCACAATCGGGCTCAAATTTTACAACCGTTCATTTCATTTACACGAAAGTTTCGATAAAGATCCCAATTGAAACAAGCTTTGTGATTTACCAATGATTTAATAATATGAACTTATGCTCGTTTCACAATAAGTACTTAACGACCCTCGGTGATTTACCTAGGTGATACCTAAGGATTGCCGAGGGTCTTTTCATAAGCTTTATTCAAATAAAAAGGTCTATTCCAATGAATAGACCTTTTTATTATTAACATTTAGTTGTCGTTTAATGCAGATTTTGCTTGTTCTACCAAGGCAGTAAAACCACTTTCGTCATTTACTGCAATATCTGCTAACATTTTACGGTTTACATCGATGCCGGCTTCTTTCAAACCATGCATCAATTTTGAATAGCTAATATTATTCATACGAGCTGCTGCGTTAATACGTGCAATCCATAATTTACGGAAGTCGCGTTTTTTCTGACGACGATCGCGATATGCATAACTATTCGATCTCATCATTTGTTCTTTTGCTTTTTTATATAAAGTATGTTTAGCTCCGTAGTAACCTTTTGCTAATTTTAGCGTTCTTTTACGACGTCTACGAGTTACTGCTCCACCTTTAACACGTGCCATGTTTAATTCCTCCTAAGTAGTTCTTTCATTTAAATGGGTATGCGACATTTGCGCAAAACTTATTTCATTTTAGCTATTTGTTGGCTGATGCGTTTTTTGTCATCAGCTGAAACCATTGCTGGTTTGCGCAATTGACGACGTTGTTTTTTGGTTTTACCGTGGAAACGGTGACTTGTAAACGCACGATGTCTTTTTAAACCGCCATTAGCAGTACGCTTTACACGTTTAGCTAATCCGCGATGTGTTTTTTGTTTTGGCATAACTAATTTCCTCCTCAAAATCTATATAACCTGACTGTTAATTAATCTTTCAGCAAGTTATTTTTCCTTGTCATTTTTAGGTGCAAGCATCAAATTCATACTGCGACCATCCATTTTCGCTTTTTGCTCAACTGTTGCAACGTCTTCTGTTTCTTGAGCCAAACGATCTAAGACTTCCTGACCAATTTCTTTGTGGGTAATGGCGCGTCCTTTAAAACGAATAGAAGCTTTCACTTTATCGCCTTTTTGAAGGAACTTACGTGCATTACGTAGTTTTGTATTGAAATCATTCTCGTCGATCGCTGGACTTAAGCGGACTTCTTTTACGTTGATCACTTTTTGTTTTTTACGAGCTTCACGTGCTTTTTTCTGTTGTTCGAAACGATATTTTCCGTAATCCATAATTCGCGCAACGGGTGGTTTTGCTTTCGGTGCCACCAAAACAACATCTAAGTTTGCTTGTTCAGCTATCTCCATTGCTTCCGCTTTTGTTTTGACGCCAAGTTGATCTCCGTTTTGATCGATCAATCGCAACTCACGTGCACGAATGCCGTCGTTAACCATCATATCTTTTGCTATGGTCATTCACCTCCAAGTTTTTTGAGAGAAAGAAAGATTTATTGAAAATCACCATAAAAAAACGAGTTCTTCTATAAGAACCCGCACGTATCCACACTAAGCTCTAACGAACTTTTTTGTGTAAAAACTATTCTGCCCAGCCACATTTGTCGCTAAGGCGAGAAGCGGGTGCTTCTACTTCCATTTCTCAACTTAAATACTATATCATATAAACCTGTCCACGTCAATTATTAATACCATTTTTCTTTATTATTCGCTATTTCCTCCAGTTTCTTTTTCAGTATATGGTCCTTTTGTTCAAAATGACCATATACAGATAGTTTTTATTGTAACTTTTAACGGTTCCTTCTTTTATCAATTGTGGTAAATTGACAATTACAAATATTTTAAACTATCTGACAATTCAGAAATTTATTTATTTATAAAAAGGGGATGAGAAAGTGAAAGCGAAAAAAATAACATTATTAGGAGCTATTTCTGCTGCATTGCTATTAACAGCTTGTCAAGGTAGTTCAACAAACCAAGACACCCAAGGTAATAACGCCAAGCAAGATTTAGAATTAAGTTCTTCAGCAGCTATATCTACCATGGAACCTAGTCAAGCTGGCGACACAATTTCAACTTTAGCTATAAGTCAAGCTTATGAAGGTCTTTACGTTTTAGGTCCAGATGATGCATGAAGGTCACTTTTATTCTCCTAATTAAATTTTCAATACCGTATTTGAACAAAAAAGCTAGTAAGTAAGAAGGAAGATAGTCATTCCTCTTACTTACTAGCTTTTAATTTTAGCTTATAGTTATTCAGCAGCTAGAGCGGCTTTATTGATATAATTATATGGTTGATTGAAATGTGGTAAGAAGAATAAATCAAGCATACCCAATTCGTCAATCGTTACTTGGCGTTCAATTGCTAGTGAGAACATATGAATCGCCATAGAAATATCCGTTGTTGTCGAAGACATTTGTGCGCCTACAATGCGGCGAGTCCCCGTTTCATAGACAATACGTAATTTTACCGAGTCATTTTCTTTCATAAATTCTGGTTTTTGTGTGTCTTCAATATCTGTATGTTTAACATCTAAATTAAATTTAGCTGCCGATTCCACAGAATAACCAGTTGATACCATATGATGTCCAAAGATTGAAATACCGTTTGATCCTTGAACCCCTGGCGATTCTACAGGATTGCCCGCAATATTTTCACCAGCAACAATGCCTGTACGTAGAGCATTTGATGCTAGAGCAATATAAGTCGTTCCCTGTAAAGCATTTGAGTAAACAGTCGCACAATCTCCTACTGCATAAACATCCGGATCGCTTGTTTGTTGATGACGATCTACTAGATAAGCTCCGTTTGCAAACAATTCTAAATGATCTTTTGCCAATTGATTGTTAGGCAAAAATCCGATCGCGTTAATAACTAAGTCAACGTCATATTCGCCTTTTTCAGTCACGATCTGTTCTACTTTGTCTGAACCTTTATATTCCTTGACCAGTTCGCCATAATGCAATTCAATACCATGATCAGCCAAATTTTTGTCCATATCATCAGTAAACCAAGTATCATAATAATTAGGCAGACAACGGTCTAAAGCATCAAATAACAATACATTTTTATTACGACGTTTAGCAGCTTCTGCCATTTCTACACCAATATAGCCAGCGCCAATAACTGCGATATTTTTCACATTATCGTTTTCAAACATTTGGTCTATACTTTGACCTTCTTCATATTTTTTCATAAAGGTAATGTTTTCTAATTCACGACCAGGCACCTTAGGGGAAATCGGAATAGATCCTGTAGCTAAAACTAGTTTGTCATAGCTTTCTTCGACCTTATCACCTTGCTGTGTTATAGCGTGAACAACTTTTCCATCAAAGTCAATATATTCAACAGTTGTTTGTGTTCGTACTTTAGCGCCTTTAGCTTCAAAATCTTCACGGTTAGTATAAAACAAGCCATCTACACTATCGATTTGTTTGCCTACCCATAAAGCAGTCCCACAACTTAAATAACTAAAATTTTCATTACGCTCAATCATCACAACTTCTTGATCTGAATTATCTAAAATAGCGTTTGCCGCTGCCAGACCTGCATGATTCGTTCCTATAATTACTGTTTTTGTCATCTGTTTTTCCTCCCTTATTTTACATATATAATATATCAAGATTGTGAATATAAGAACTATCAATAATTTTTGCACAACCTAAAGAATTGCAAGGAAATTCACATGAAAAACTAGATAAAAGGATTTGAATCATATAAAAATCACCTACAAAAATTTATTTGTGAAAAAAAGACGATTAATATAACCTTTTTTCACAAAATAAAATACCTACTATGAATCTTGTACTTGTGCTAACTTTTCAAATAATTAGCTAATAGTGCTGTTAAATTAGATTTTCTGGCACCAATCGTCCTTGCTAATACGATTATGTTCATGAACCTCCCTTCTATAACTAAAATCGTCAACTAGGATATTCCAGCTTTTTTCCTCTAAAAAACCTTAAGATTTGACTTTTTTTCTTATAAAACGTTTTGAATACTTAACGAGAGCCTATTAATTTAGTAGAATATTTAAAGGATAAAAAATGAAAACAGAAAGAGGCACAACATGTTATTTCAGGGAAACGGTCGATCAAACGGAAAAATCATTTTAATTGGAGAACACTCTGCTGTTTATGACAAAGCTGCTATTGTTCTCCCTTTTAATGACACGCAGATTCATGCGACTGTGCAGCAGGCGCCCAAAAACTTTTTAATGTCACGTTATTATATAGGGTACTTAACAGACACTCCTGAAAATCTACAAAGTATAAAAGAACTAACTTATAAATTACAAACTTATTTACATACACCCAATTTTCAGTTAAATATCAGCAGCACTATTCCCGTTGCCAGAGGTATGGGATCAAGTGCTGCCGTTGCTATTGCTATTACGCGTGCTTTTTTTGCTTGGAAAGAAAAGTATCTTGATCAAAAAACTTTATTATCCTTTACTGATTATGCCGAAAAAATTGCACATGGTAATCCTAGTGGAATGGATGCTGCGGCTGCTAGCAGCGAGGAACCTATTTTTTTTGAACATAAACAATTTACTACCTTTCCGATGAATATCGACGCTTACTTACTTGTGGCTGATACTGGAGTTCTTGGCCAAACAAGAGCAGCCGTTAAATCTGTCTCCCAACGATTAAAAACATTTCATAAGCAAACTAGTCATGACATCGAAGAACTGGGCTTATTAACTGAACAAGCAAAAGAAGCTATCATCACGAACCAGCCGGAAATTTTAGGCGAAGTTATGAACCAAGCACAAAATCATTTACGATCATTAACAGTTAGCAATAATTTGTTGGATGATTTGATCCAATTTTCTGTAGAAAACGGCGCATTAGGAGCAAAGTTAACTGGTGGAGGCCGCGGCGGGTGCTTTTTAGCCTTAACTAAAACAAAAGAAGAAGCTGAAGAATTAGCTCAACTTTTACAAGAAAGAGGCGTAAAAGAAAGTTGGATACAAGGATTAGGAGTTTATCAATATGCATAATGGAAAAGCTAGAGCATTTACTAACATCGCGCTAATTAAATACTGGGGCAAAAAAGATCAACAATTGATTTTACCTATGAACAATAGTTTATCTTTAACATTAGATGCTTTTTACACTGAAACGAGCGTTTCTTTTTCCAAGGAGTATACAGCTGACAGCTTTTATCTGGATGGTCAATTGCAAGACAAAAAGTCTACAGAAAAAGTTAGGCGATTTTTAGACTTAGTTCGTCGACAAAGCCAGGTTTTTGAATATGCCGTTGTTCAAAGTCAAAATTTTGTTCCCACAGCAGCTGGTTTGGCTTCTTCTGCCAGTGGCTTAGCTGCTTTAGCCGGTGCGTGTAATGATGCTTTACAACTTAAGCTTTCCGATAAAGAGTTATCTCGTTTGGCTAGAAAGGGGTCTGGCTCTGCTTGTCGAAGCATCTACGGCGGATTTGTCGAATGGGAAAAAGGAGACGCTGACCAAAACTCCTACGCTCTGCCTGTACCGTCTAACCATTGGGAAGATGAACTAGCGATGATTTTTATTCTCATTAATGATAAAGTCAAAGACGTTTCTAGTAGAAATGGTATGCAACGTACAGTAGACACATCAACTTATTATACCGATTGGGTAAAAAATGTTGATGTGGATATAAAAAAAGCAAGAGAAGCCATTACTAAACACGACTTTCAAGCTTTAGGCGAAGTAACCGAAAGTAATTGTTTAAAAATGCACGCGACTACTCTAGCAGCTTCTCCTCCTTTTACTTATTGGACGCCTGATAGTCTAAGAGCAATGAATAAAGTACATGCCATGCGTCAGGCAGGTCAAGATTGTTATTTTACTATGGATGCAGGCCCTAATGTAAAAGTGCTTTGTCAAAAAAAAGATAGCCAAAAGATCTATAATGAGTTGCAAAAGGAATTTCCTGCAGAACAGCTAGTGATGGCTTATGCAGGAAAAGGAATGGAAACTTTAGAAACGGAAGTGGCAAAATGATTGAGGTCTCTACCCCAGGAAAATTGTATATTGCAGGTGAATACGCTGTTGTTGAACCGGGTCATCTGGCGATCATAGCAGCTGTTGACCAATTTATTAATGTAACTATCGAAAGTGCAACAGAAAACGGCAGTATTCAGTCCCAGCAGTATAGCGACTTACCAATTCGCTGGACAAGAAGAGATGGAGAACTGGTTTTAGATCATCGTGAAAATCCCTTCCATTATATTTTAGCTGCTATACGTTTGACTGAACGCTATGCTAAGGAACAAGGGACTTTATTAAGTTTTTATCATTTAAAAGTTACCAGTGAACTAGATAATTCTAGTGGGCGTAAATATGGTTTGGGTTCAAGCGGTGCAGTTACGGTGGGAACAGTTAAAGCACTTAATTTGTTTTATGATTTGCAAATGGATCCACTGATGCAATTTAAAATTGCTGCCCTTGCTCACCTCGCTGTGCAAGGAAACGGTTCTTGCGGCGACATTGCTGCTAGTTGCTTTGGCGGCTGGTTAGCTTTTTCAACCTTTGACCATAAATGGGTGAAAAAAAGGCAAGAAACTTGGCAAATCAGTGATTTACTTAAAAGCGATTGGCCAAAACTTTCTATTCAACCACTCCAATCTCCTAAAAATATGCGTTTATTAATTGGTTGGACAGGTAGTCCAGCCTCTACTTCGGATTTAGTCGATCAGGTAAATCAGTCCAAAGAAGATAAAGATGATATACAAAAGAACTATGAACAATTTTTAACTGACAGTCATCGTTGTGTAAAAGATTTAATGGATGGCTTTATTCAAGATGATGTGACAAAAATAAAAAAAATGATTAGAAAAAATCGCACACTACTACAAAATCTGGCTAAGGTAACAAATGTTGTGATTGAAACTCCCGCTTTAAAACAATTGTGCGATCTAGCAGAAAATTGTGGTGGCGCAGCAAAATCTTCAGGAGCTGGTGGCGGTGATTGTGGCATTGTAATCGCCGACCAAAAGACAGGAATTCTACCTTTAATGAGCAAATGGGAAAAAGCTGACATTATACCCTTACCTTTACATGTTTACCATTATCGAGGAGGACCCAAATGAACCGAAAAGATGAACATGTTTCACTTGCAAAAGCATTCCACAAGCCGCATCATAATGACTTTGATGAAGTAAGAATTGTCCACCAATCCTTTACTTCAAATCGTTTTAGCGATGTATCGATTAGTACTGAATTATTCCAACGTGAGTTTTCTAGCCCTTTTTTTATTAATGCGATGACAGGCGGCAGTGAATGGACGAAAAAAATCAATCAGCAGTTAGCGATTGTCGCCAGAGAAACTGATTTAATGATGGCTACAGGTTCGGTTTCCACCGCCTTAAAAACACCTGAGACCAAAGATTCTTTTTCTATTGTTAGAAAAGAATTTCCTGATGGTTTTTTATTGGCTAATATAGGTGCTGGCTCTTCTTTAAAAAGTGCGCAACAAGCAGTTGATTTGTTTCAAGCAGATGCTTTGCAAATCCACTTGAACACGCCTCAAGAGCTTGTAATGCCTGAAGGAGATCGCGATTTTACCCACTGGCTTTCTTTGCTAGAAGAAATCGTAGCGCATATTGAAGTGCCTGTTATTGTCAAAGAAGTCGGTTTTGGTATGAGTAGAGAGACGATCAATCAAATACTGGCAACCGGCGTTAGAACTATTGATATCGCTGGCAGCGGCGGTACCAGTTTTACACAAATCGAAAATGCTCGTCGGAAAAAAAGAGAATTTAATTATTTAGACCAATTTGGCCAAACAACAGTCGAGTCTTTGTTAGAAGCAAATGAAATTTCCCAAAAATTTGATTTGATCGCATCTGGCGGGATTCGAAATGCCTTTGATATTTTTAAATCTCTTTGTTTTGGTGCACAGATGGTAGGCATCTCCGCTACAATTTTAAATTACCTACTGACCAATGGCTGCCAAGCAACCATTGAACTTATCAAGCGATGGAAAAATGAATTACAAACCCTTTATACGATGAGTGGTGCCTTAAAAACTTCTGATTTAACATCAGTTCCTTTAATTTTAACAGGAGAAGCTAAAAATTGGTGCCAGGCTAGAAATATCGATGTAAAAAAATATAGTATGCGTAAGCCTATATGAACAGAGCCATTCACTTTGTTTATACAGGCTTTTTTATATAAAAAAAGACTAGTACTATACTAGCCCTTAATCTTATGATTTTATTCAGACAACTATTCTTGTGATTCGTCTTTTTCTTCTTGCGATTGTTCTTCAGCATTTCTATCTTCATTATTTGCTTCTTCTGAAGGTTCTGGTGTGTTATCCGTAGAAGGTACTGAACCACTTTGTGCTGTTTCTTCACTGTAAGTTGGTTTTACTGTACGGATAGACGCACGATCAAACTCTAAAAAGATTCCTTCACAATCAAGCGTCACTGTCTTTTTGTCGTCATCAATTTCTGAAACCACGCCATGTAAGCCACCAATTGTTATCACTTGGTTGCCAGGACGCATGCTATCTAATACCTCTTGACGTTTTTTTTGCTGTTTCTTTTGTGAACGTTGCATAAAATACATCAAAATGATGATAGGTACCAGCATTATAAGTATTTCCATTATTTTTTCACCTCAACTTTTATCGTTTCATTCTCTACTTTATCAGAAGCAAGTACTTTTCACTAGTATTTTTCTATAAAGTTAGAAATTTTTCGCATTTTCTTCATTAAATCCGTACTCTTCAAAAAATTGTTCCCGAAATTCAAGTAGCTGGTCGTCTCTTATCGCTTGACGAACTTGTTCCATCAAATGTAATAAGAAATAAAGATTATGGTAAGTCGTTAAGCGTATACCAAAGGTTTCATCACATTTTAATAAATGCCGCACATAAGCCCGCGTGTAATTACGGCATGTATAACAATCACATTGTTCATCGATCGGACGAAAATCTCGTGCAAATTTTGCATTTTTTACCACTAAACGACCTTTAGAAGTCATACAAGTCCCGTTACGAGCGATACGAGTAGGCAACACACAATCAAACATATCAATACCACGAATGGCCCCATCAATTAAAGAATCGGCCGCACCCACGCCCATTAGATAACGAGGTTTATCTTCCGGGATCAAAGGCGTTGTATATTCTAACATATGATTCATTTCTTGTTTAGGTTCTCCTACAGATAATCCCCCAATAGAATATCCTGGAAAATCTAAGCTCACCAAGTCTTTAGCACTTTGTTTTCTTAGGTCTTTATAGCCTGCCCCTTGAACGATGCCAAACACACCTTGTGTTTGAGGATTAGCATGAGCTTTTAGCCCTCTTTCTGCCCAACGCGAAGTGCGTTCAATAGAATCTTTCACGTAGGTATAGCTTTCATCATAAGGTGGACATTCATCAAGACTCATCATAATATCTGAACCTAATTTATTTTGAATATCAATTGCCTTTTCTGGAGATAAAAACATCTTTGAGCCGTTTAGATGGTTACGAAAATGAACACCCTTTTCTTCAATATTACGCATATCAGCTAAAGAAAATACTTGAAACCCTCCAGAATCAGTCAAAATAGGTTGATTCCAATTCATAAACTTATGCAAACCACCTGCTTCTGCTACAAGATCTTCTCCTGGGCGTAACCATAAATGGTAGGTATTACTTAAAATAACACCAGCACCCATCTCTTTTAGTTCTTCTGGTGACATTGTTTTTACTGTAGCAAGTGTACCTACTGGCATAAACATCGGGGTTGGAAAAGTTCCATGAGGAGTAATTAGTTCGCCTAAGCGAGCGCCAGTGTGTTTTTCTTTTTTGATCAATCGATATTTAATGGCGGGTTGCGTCATTGTTTCGCCCTACTTTCTTAAGTTTATCAGTTAAAAAATACCCTTAACTTTCAAAATATTTACAAACCACCTTTTATCATAAAGGTAAAAACAAGATTTTGCAATATCCAAAGATACTATTGATACTTCTTAGTTTTGCTTTTTATCGCCCTCTGTTATACTATTTATAAGATAACACTATCTAAACAGATAAAGGAGGGGTTTTATGAAATCAAATGCTGAATTACGTGCTGAAGCTAGACAAATGCTAAAAGGTCGTTGGAAAGAAAGTGTGTTAATGAACTTAGTCCCTGTGCTAATTATGCTTGCTGTAATCGCAATTATCACAATACCTGCTGTATTATTTCTCAGTCAAAACATCTCGTTTATAAATGAAGCAAATCCTTATACCACTACTGGTTCTGATGGATCAAGCAGCGGTTCTTCAAGCTTTATTTCAGGTCTTGTCACTACTTTTTTCACCGTAGCTATGAGTTGGACTTTTTTGGATGTCTTACGGGGAAAAAAGGAAATTATTCGTCCATTTAGGGATGTTTTCCGGACTTTCCGCGCTCCCTATGCTTTAGCAGTTCTTGTTATTTACTTGTTGACGGCAATATTCCAATTTTTATGGACATTATTGCTTGTTATTCCAGGTATCATCAAAGGCTATTCTTATTCACAAAGTTATTTTATCTATTATGATACTTATGAAGAAACAGGGCAAACGCCTCGTTATCTTGATTCTATTACTGCTAGTCGTCATTTAATGGACGGTTTTAAAACAAAATTATTTTTCTTGGACTTAAGTTTTATCGGTTGGCATCTTCTTTCTTTGCTTACCTTAGGAATTGGTTATCTTTGGTTAATGCCTTATATTTACGCTACAAAAGCAGCTTTTTATGACAACCTACCTAAAGAGTAAGTGAAATGACTATAAATGTTAGTAAGACAGCACTTTATGAAGTACTGTCTTATTTTTTGCCCATAGAACAAGCAGAATTTTATTCTATACTACAAAGAAAAAGCCAAATGTTTTCCCATCATCTTATCGATAAATGTGAAAACATTTGGTTTTATCTTTTTATTTAATAAACATCGCATCGCCAAAACTAAAGAAACGATAACGCTCTTCAATCGCATGTTGATAAGCATTTAAGATATTATCTCTACCAGCAAAAGCACTGACCATCATCACAAGTGTAGATTTAGGTAAGTGAAAGTTAGTAGAAAAAGCATCAACAACTTTAAATTGATAACCAGGCGTGATAAAGATATCTGTCCAGCCGCTATCTGCTTTAATCTTTCCATTAAATTTTGTCCCGATCGTTTCAAGTGTACGAATGGAGGTCGTTCCTACAGCAACAATTTTTCCACCTTTGGCTTTTACTTGATTCAAACGTTCGGCCGCATCGTCTGTTAAACGATAAAACTCACTATGCATATTATGATCTTCAATATTTTCAACACTCACAGGACGAAAAGTGCCTAATCCAACATGTAGCGTTAAATATACAAGCTCAATCCCTTTTTGCTGGATCTTATCTAATAACTCTTGGGTAAAATGCAATCCAGCTGTCGGTGCCGCGGCTGACCCATTTTCTTTAGCATAAACGGTTTGATAACGTTCTGGGTCATCCAACTTTTCTTTAATATAAGGAGGCAGCGGCATTTCACCTAAGGCTTCTAGATTTTCCAAAAAAATTCCTTCATAACTAAAACGAATCATTCTTCCACCGTGATCTAATTCTTCTTCCACTACCGCTTTTATACGGCCATCGCCAAAAGTAATTTGTGTGCCTACTTTAGCTCGTTTAGCAGGCTTTACTAAGGTTTCCCAAACATCACCTTCAGTGTTATTTAACAATAGGACTTCAAGATGTGCGCCTGTTTCTTCTTTTTTTCCATATAAACGAGCGGGTAATACTCTTGTATCATTCATGACTAGAGCATCTCCAGAGTGTAGCTCATCGATAATGTCATAAAAATGCTTATCTTGCAATTTTCCAGTCTTTGAATCTAATACTAATAGACGAGAACTTGTACGATCTTCTAATGGTGTTTGCGCGATTAATTCTTCAGGTAAATCAAAATCAAAATCTTCTGTAGTTAACATTGTTTTCACTCTTTTCTACACAGTCTGTTTTACATTTTAGCACTTTTTTTCCTTGCTTCAAAGCTTGCCATTCTATTTATCAAATTGTGTTATAATAAAGATATAGAGCTTTTATACAACAGACAAAAAATAGATGCGGTAGTATAAGTCTTATTCTCTTTGTGACTTTGTCCATAAAAAATGTTACTTTTAGTCAAAATATTATTTATGCATATTTCTTACTAAATATAAGATTTAAACAAATTATTTGTAATATAACTTACTCATTCGTTCGTAAATCAATCATTTTATCATTTCCAAAAGACATAAATGTTTGTTTTTTGAACTTAACTGTTGTATTTTTTCAAGTTTTATGCATATTATATAATATAGAGTAACAAATAAAAAAGTTTGAGGGTGGAAAATTTGATTGAATTTCAAGATGTATCAAAAATCTATAAAGGTGGCAAAATAGCCGTTGACGATATCTCCTTTACAGTCGAAACAGGAGAAATGGTTTGCTTGATTGGCACAAGTGGAAGCGGGAAGACAACATCTATGCGAATGATCAATCGTATGACTGACCCCACAAAAGGTAAAATTTTGATCGACAACCAAGACATTACTGATATTAATCCAGTAGAACTACGTCGTAGAATTGGATATGTTATTCAAAACATCGGTTTAATGCCTCATATGACTATTCGGGATAATATTACTGTAGTTCCAAAATTATTAAAGACATCACAAGATGAACGAAATAAGACTGCAGAACGTTTGATTAAGCTAGTAGAAATGCCAGAGGAAATGTTAGACCGTTATCCAAACGAATTATCCGGTGGACAACAACAACGTATCGGGGTTATACGCGCATTAGCAGCTAACCAAGACATCATCTTAATGGATGAGCCATTTGGTGCTTTAGATCCTATTACACGAGACTCTTTGCAAGATCTTATTAAAGATCTAAATAAACGGTTAAAAAAGACTATTATCTTTGTAACCCATGATATGGACGAAGCTTTAAAACTAGCCGATCATGTCGCGATTATGAGTGAAGGAAAAGTCATCCAATATGACACGCCGGAAAATATCTTACAAAGTCCAGCTAATGAATTTGTTGAAGAATTACTAGGTGAAGATCGTTTGATGCAAGCTCAACCAGATAATACTTTAGTTAAAGATGTAATGACAACTGCAGTTACAATCACTTCTGAAAAATCAATACAAGAAGCGATCACCTTGATGCGCGAAAAAAGAGTAGATACTTTATTAGTAACAGACAACCGCGAAATTTTAAAAGGTTTCATTGATATCGAAACAATTAATCGAAGAAGCGATCGTACAACTAGCGTAGGTGATATCATAAAAACAGATGTCTCCTCTGTAAAAGAAGATACACTTTTACGCAACACGCTACAGCGTATTTTAAAACGTGGATTGAAATATGTTCCGGTTGTTGATGATAAACAACGAGTTGTAGGAATCTTAACCCGAGCTTCGTTAGTTGATATCGTCTACAATGTATTATGGGGAGAAGAACAATCAATTAAGAATGCAGCCGAGTCATTTAAGCCAGAAAAAACAGAGGAGGTCTAGACTATGCAAGCCTTCTTTTCAGAATATGGGTCGCAATTAGCGGGTAATCTATTTGAACATATACTTATCTCATTTTTAGCACTTCTTTTAGGTGCTATCGTTGCGATTCCTTTAGGTGTTTTATTGACAAGAACAAATAAAATTGCAGGTGCTGTGATTAGTATTGCCAGCGCCCTACAAACAATTCCAGCTTTGGCTTTGTTAACTTTAATGATTCCATTTTTTGGTGTAGGTCGAACACCTGCGATTATTGCACTATTTATTTATTCACTATTGCCAATTTTGCGTAACACTTATATCGGTATGGAAAATGTAGATCCTAATTATGTTGATGTTGCTAAGGGAATGGGCATGACAAATATCCAGTCAATCCTAACTGTAGAACTGCCAATTTCCGTACCCACAATTATGGCCGGTGTCCGTTTAGCAGCAACTTATGTTATCGCTTGGGCGACACTTGCTTCTTATATCGGTGCTGGTGGTTTAGGGGTACTTATCTTTAGTGGATTAGATAACTACCAACCAGAATTAATTATTGGTGGTACTGTACCTGCGATTTTGCTGGCAATAATTGTCGATTACTTATTAGAAAAATTGGAAACATTCCTTACACCGATTTCTTTAAGGGGGGAAAGTGAACAATGAAAAAAATAAAAAAATTTATTTTATTTTTAGGCGGGTTGTTTTTATTAGCCGGTTGTTCCTTTCCAGGACTAGCGTCAAACCAATCTGAAGACACCGTTGCTATTACCGGTGGAATTACTACCGAATCACAGATATTGGCTAGTATGGTTGCCGGTATGGTTGAGCATTATACGGATAAACAAACCTCAATCATTAATAATTTAGGAACGACTAATATTAACCATGAAGCTATGATGAATGGAGATGCAGACATCTCTTCCACTCGTTATACAGGTACAGATGTTGCTTCTACCTTACTCTTACCACCGGAAAAAGATCCTGACAAAGCCTTAGATCTCGTACAAAAAGAATTTAAAGAACGCTACGATCAAGATTGGATGGCATCTTATGGCTTTGATAATACTTACGTTTTTCTAGTACGTAAAGACACAGCAGAAGAATATGGTTTAGAAAAAGTAAGTGATTTAGAAGATGTTGCTGACGAATTGACAGTAGGGGCCGATCGAGCATGGATGACACGCGAAGGTGACGGTTACCCAGGGTTTACGCAAGAATATGGTTTTGAATTTGATTCGATTTATCCTATGCAAATTGGATTAGTCTATGATGCTGTAGCAGCCCATCGAATGGATGTTGTATTAGGTTATTCAACCGATGGCCGGATTGCAAGTTATGATCTTGTCATGTTAGAAGATGATCGACAATTCTTCCCTCCATACGATGCTTCTCCAATCATAAATGATGAATTAGCCCAAAGAGAGCCAGAAGTCAAAGAGGCCATCGATCGTTTAGCGGGTAAGATTGATACAGAAACTATGCAGAAAATGAACTATCAATCCGACAATAATTTAGTTGAACCCTCTATTGTAGCTGAACGCTTTTTACAACAAAATAATTATTTTGAAGACGAGGAGTGATATGAGATGGATATGAGTCAAATGAACCTTATGGAACAATTTATTTACTATTTTCAAGAAAACGGAAGTTACGTTTTTTCTCAGTTTGTTCGTCACTTCTTAATCTCCATTTATGGCGTGATATTTGCGGCAATAGTAGGGATTCCTATCGGGATTATGATTTCAAAAAGAAAAAATTTAGCCAGTTGGGTAGTCCGTGTTTCAAATATCATACAAACTGTTCCTCATTTAGCCATGGTGTCTATGTTAATGTTTGCCTTTGGCCTAGGTGTTAATGTAGTTATCATCACCGTATTTTTATATTCATTATTACCTATCATTAAAAATACCTATACAGGAATGACGCAAGTGGACAAGAATATCTTGGATGTAGGTAAAGGTATGGGGATGACCTCCTGGCAACGGCTCTATATGGTTGAATTACCGTTAGCAATTTCTGTTATTATGGCAGGACTGCGAAATGCATTAGTGGTCTCCATTGGAATTACTGCCATCGGGACTTTTGTCGGCGCAGGCGGCTTAGGTGATATTATTGTTCGTGGTACGAATGCGACTGACGGCGCCGCGATTATTCTAGCAGGTGCTTTACCGACTGCACTAATGTCAATTGTAACTGATTGGCTACTAGGCTTAATCGAAAACCGACTAGATCCATCAAGTCGTACGAGTAGAACTTAATATGAATATTAAAAAAAGAAATCGAGCAGCTTTTAATCTAAAGTCGCTCGATTTCTTTTTTAGGCTTTTAATCTTCTTTACTCATCTCACGATTTTTATTAGCGGCAGCTTTAACAGCTTTTATAACACTAGCTCGAAAATTGCTTTCTTCTAGCGACTGAACAGCCGTAATCGTTGTTCCTTTGGGAGAAGTGACCATATCTTTTAATTCTGCTGGATGTTTTCCAGTTTCTGCTACCATTTTGGCTGCTCCTAAAACAGCTTGACTGGCAAATTCATAAGCATCACCTCGGGACAATCCTTCTGCTACTGCGCCATCCGCTAAAGCTTCGATAAACAAATAAACATAAGCCGGTGCTGAACCCGAAACACCAACAACAGCATCAATAGCTTCTTCTGAAACGACCTTAGCCTTCCCAAACTTGTTGAATATATCTACGACAGTTTGTATCTGTTCATCAGAAACAAGTTCGTTTGGCGAAATAGAAGTCATCGCTTCATTGACCATGGCTGGGGTATTGGGCATTGCACGAATAATTTTATGCGGCCCAGTTAACTCGGCAATTTGTTGAATACTAACACCAGCTGCAATTGATACAAGCAGGTGTTCTTCTTGCAAATATGCTTTTATTCGAGGAAGTATTTGAACCAAGATTGCTGGTTTGACTGCTAAAATAACCAAGTCTGTTTGTTCAAACAATTCTTTTTCATCTGTAATTGCCTGAATATCATACTTTTTTTCCACCTCTTGCAAAGTTGGTTCATAACGATGATTATAAACAAAAATTTCTTCTTTCTTATAAATATTAGACTCAACTAATCCTGCGATAATTGCTTGCGCCATATTTCCTGCGCCATAAAACCCGATCCGATGTTTCACATCAATCACTCCTTTGTGTTAAATGTTAATACTTTACCATTTTCAGCGTGTAAGTATCCTCTTTGTGGTACTTGTAAATGTATGTACATAGAAAATGCTAATTCAAGTTGATACTCTTTTTCTCCTTGCTGAAAGATGCCATAGAATTTTCCTGAATTATTTTCCTTTTGCTTTTCCACCAGCAAATAGTAACCATAAATCCCTTGCTTTCTTGTTTTAAAGAAAAATTGCCAAATTTGTTTAAAAATTAATGACAATAATAATCCAATCATAAGAACGACAACGAGATATCCCAAGTTTTCACCTGCTTTTTTATGTACTGAGGCCTTCTTCATTAATAACTACATCGATGCCAACACTAACTTTTAATGCCTCATTCGCTTTCTCCATTGTTTCTTCTTCTAAAATACATACTTTTTCTTTTAAACGGGACTTATCCACCGTTCGAATCTGCTCTAACAAAATAACTGAATCTTTATCTAAACCTTTCGTCGTTTTCTCAATACCGATATGTGTAGGTAGACTTGTTTTTTCCATCTTCGCGGTTACTGCAGCAACAATAACTGTTGGACTAAAATAATTACCCAAGTCATTAGAAATAACCAAAACAGGACGAATACCGCCTTGTTCTGACCCTACAACTGGAGATAAATCTGCGTAATAAATCTCTCCACGTTTTATCATAGACTTCATCCTTTTTCTACATATTCTCTTGGTACACGATTTGAAATTAAGCAAGCCACTTCATAATTATTTGTACCTTTATATGTAGCGATATCTTGCAAAGTGATTTCATTTGTTCCGTCTTTTCCCACTAAGGTCACTTTTGTACCTTCTTTTACTTTTTTCGGCAAACGCACCATGATTTGGTCCATACATACACGTCCTACAACTTCACAGAATTCACCGTTAATCAGTACATGAAATCCTTGTAGGTCACGAGTAAACCCGTCGGCATAGCCAATCGGTATAGTAGCGATCCATTCCTCAGTCTTTGTTTCATAAGTTTTACCGTAACCAATACCATAGCCTTTAGGTAATTTTTTCGTTTGAACGATCTCTGAAACTAAAGAAAGAGCCGGATGTAAAGGATAAGTAGAAGTAAGTGCTGTTCCGGAAGGATTTAACCCATACATTGCTATACCCAAACGAACCATATTCCCTACATCCTGATGCCACATGGCAGTTGCACTATTGGCCGTATGAACATACTTAGGTCGATAAGGTAACGTATTTAGTATCTCATTAAAATAACGGCTCTGAGCTTTGAAATATTGTACATCTTCTTGGTCAGCCGTAGCAAAATGCGTAAAAATACCTTCCCAATAAAAGTTCTGTCCTTTTTCAATGACTTCTACCGCTTGTGCTGTTTCTTCTGCATTTAAAAAACCGATTCGACCCATGCCAGTGTCTATTTTAATATGTAAATGTAGTGTTAAAGAACTATCCTTTAAATACACAGCTGCTTCTTTCAACCATTCGAGCTCTGCCACTGGTACAGATAAATGATACGCGGCAGCTAATGCTGCATCAGCAGGAGAAATAATTCCCAAAATAAGGATAGGCTGGGTGATCCCACTGTGGCGTAATTCCATGGCTTCATCAAGTGTAGCAGTACAAAACCCTTGAGCGCCAGCTTCTAAAGCAGCTTTCGCAACAGAAACCGCACCGTGTCCGTAACCATCTGCTTTAACTACAGCAAAGATTTCTTTATCTGGATGACGTTGTTTTTCTTGTGCGATATTTTTCCCAATAGCATTTAAGTCGATCACTGCTTTTGTTGGACGATGATATGAAATAACCAAAATTCATTTCCTTCTTTCTAAGTTTCCAAAATAATTTGTGCCAAAGCTAAGTCATCAGTATGAGTGATGGAAACAAACGCTGTTCCCTCAAACGGTGAAGCAGTGACAACCGGCGCTCCAACCGCGTTGGATAAAACCTCCATTTCCTGAAAAGATATTTTCCCAATGCCAGTACCCCAAGCTTTGGAAAATGCTTCTTTACAAGCATAACGCCCCCCTAAAAATTCAACTTGTCGTTTGGTAGACAACTGTGAAAATAATTGTTGTTCATTTTCAGTCAAAATACGTTTAATCAACTTTGGTTTTTCTTTAATAATTGTTTTAATACGTGCTAATTCGACCACGTCTAGCCCAATACCATAAATCATCTTATTTTCCCTTTTCTTAGAATTTACACTTATTTTATCAAACTTTTTTGAAAAACTATATATATTTATATGAAAACAAAAAAATGATTGAGAAATTTAAATTTCTCAATCATTTTTCTTAACCTTTACCGTTTCGAATAACAAAATCTTGTTTCTTTTCGTTTCCACGTCGGCTTTTTTTAGGATTACTATTTCTGTTTCCTTGGTTTTTATTATTCTTTTTATAGTAATCATTATTATTTTTCCGTCGATTACCATTATTACGATCACGTGAGTAATTCTTCCGACGTCCCTTGTTTGATTTACCCTTAGGTAACGGACGTTCTGGCGTGATTTTTACAGGCACTGATTCCGCAGGATCTTTAGCTAAAGTCTTTAGTAATAATGCTGCTAAATCTTGAGCTGAATAATGCTCCAACAATTCACTAGCGTCTTTAGCGTATTTATCCAAACCATTTTCGTTCATCTTTTCGTCAATTAATTCTACTGCTTGAGAAACTTGGCCTTTGAACGCTTCTTTATCAGAAGGTGGACGCATAGGTGTCATACGTTTTTTCGTTAAGTTTTCAATAACGTGTAAATAATTCATTTCATTAGGCGTTACAAAAGTCACGGACATACCACTTTTACCGGCGCGCCCTGTTCGTCCAATACGATGAACATAACTTTCAGGATCTTGAGGAATATCATAATTATACACATGAGTGACACCAGAAATGTCTAAGCCTCTTGCGGCTACGTCAGTTGCAACTAAGATATCCAAACGACCTTTTTTAAAGGATTGTAAAATACTCATCCGTTTTTGTTGAGAAAGATCTCCATGGATTCCTTCTGCTTTGTAACCACGAGCTTCTAGACCACGCGCGATTTCGTCAACACGGCGTTTAGTACGGGCAAAAATCAGCGTTAGTTCTGGCAATTGAACGTCAAAAAGACGCGTCATAATATCGAACTTCTCATAATCTTTTGCCTTTACATAATATTGGTCAATGGAATCGGCTGTCATTTCTTTAGCTTTGATGCGAACATGATGTGGATCTTTCATGAATTTTACGCCAATACTTTTAATTTCTTTAGGCATTGTAGCTGAAAATAATAATGTTTGACGTTGTTCAGGGACTTGGGCAATGATTTTTTCAATATCTTCCAAAAAGCCCATATTCAACATTTCATCTGCTTCATCTAGAACCAAAGTTTCAACTGTAGAAAGTTTTAATGTACGACGATTGATATGATCGAGCATCCGACCAGGAGTTCCTACAACAATTTGTGGATTATCTTTTAATTGACGAATTTGTCTGCCAATATCTGCTCCGCCATAAACCGCTTGTACACGAATTTTCTTCTCTTTTCCTAAACGAAATAACTCTTCTTGGGTTTGAATTGCTAATTCCCGTGTAGGCGCAATGACCAAACCTTGGATTTGTTTCTTTTTACCATCTATCTTATCTAACATAGGCAAGCCAAAGGCAGCTGTTTTGCCAGTACCTGTTTGCGCTTGGCCAATTACATCTTTTCCTTCCATCGCTAATGGAATTGTTTCTGCTTGTATCGGCGTTGCTTCTTCAAAACCGATTTTTGTCACAGCATCCAATAGTTCCTGTGACAAATTTAATTCTTTAAACTTCAAATAAATCCTCCTCTTTAAAAACATGAAAAAGATTACTTTTTTCCTTTTCACTTTTGTGAAGCGTCTGCTTTTTTCTGCGATCACTTAAAACCTTGTCCCCAAATAAGGTTTAAAGCATCGTTTCTACCGAAAAACCGCTCCTTGAAGGCATTAGAAAAGGCTAGGACAAAACGTACTCTTTTTTTGTCTTAGCCTCATTTGAATTTATTCTGACGAATTTTACTATTTTTAACCTATAAAAGGGTAGTGTTGTTTATCAGTTATTTCAATATATACTTCATCTTTCGGCACATTCATCAGTATAGCATAATTTGAAACTTTCAGCAAGTTTGCAAGCTTCATTTACTTTTCTTGTAAAGCCGTGATAACTTCTGCTAACCCCATACCATTGCTCCCTTTTAAAAGCACCGAGTCTTGCGGTTGGATATCTTTTTTGATAGCTTCTATCATTTCTTTTTTTCTATCTTCAGTAAAATAAAAAATATCTTTATTGCTATCTTTTAATACCTGGTACAAAGCCGCCATATCAGAACCGTATAGATAAACTTCTGCCAAGGAATCATCAATATGTTTTGCCATCTGGCGATGCATTTGCTTAGAATCTTTTCCTAATTCAAGCATATCTGCCAATACAACAATCTTTCTGCCTGGCAATGCTAATTCAGTAAAGCTATCTAACACTAATCCCATCGCTGTGGGATTTGCATTATATACATCGCTTAAGATATCCGCTCCGTTAGCGGCTTTACTCCATTGCGTACGATCTTTGGTTAAATGAAAATCCTTTAGGCCCGCTGCGATTTCTTCATCATTTAGTCCAAAATAATGGCCAAAGCTATAAGCAACAAGGGCATTTTTGACATTATAACTTCCAATAACGGGAATCAAAAACTTTTTTCCGTCAATGGAAAACTCGGTACTTTGTTTTGTAGTATTTAATACCTCAGCTTGAACCATTCCTTCTTTTAAACCAAAAGTTACTACTTTTTGATTTAAGGGACGAATAAGTGGAGTTAATAAAGGTTCGTCTACAGGAATAAACAATACACCGTCTTTTTTTAAACCAGCAGTAATCTCCATTTTGCCTTTTGCAATACCTTCTCGTGAACCCAAGCTTTCAATATGTGCCTCACCGATTAAAGTGATCGCTGCTGCATCTGGCTGGCCGATCTGAGAAAGGAGTGTTAAATCACCTGCATGATCCATTCCCATTTCTAGAACTAAGACCTCTGTTGTTTCAGGCATGTGTAAAATCGTATAAGGTAAACCCAGTTCGTTATTATAGTTTCCTTGTGTTTTATATGTTTGATACTTTTGCGCCAAAACTGCTTCTGTCATATCCTTAGTCGTTGTTTTGCCGTTACTTCCTGTGATCGCTAAAACTTTAGGCGCAAGCTTTTGCCGATAATAACTAGCTAATTTTTGGAAAGCTTTTTTGGTATCTGACACACCAAATACAAATAAACCTTCTGGTGCTTTAGATATATCTTCACTCCAAAGTGTAGCAAGCGCGCCACTTTCTTGGGCGTAAGCAACAAACTCATGACCATCTCGTGTTCCCTTTAAAGGAACAAAGAGATCTCCAGTGCTTATTTTTCTACTATCAAATTCAACATTGGTAATCTTTTGTTCACTAGTTTGAGTGCTTCCCAAGACTTCTGCAATTTCTTTAATCGTTAGATCCATATGTTCTCCTTAATATAATTGTCATCCGTATTTCTTTACTTTATCTGGTTTTTCTTGATATCACTAAACAGTATTAACTAGAATCATTTTTAACCAAGCAAAAACTTCAATCGATAGATAAAAAAGCAATACAAAAACAAGGCACTACAATATTGTTACTTGTGTGCCTTGCTTTACATTTATTCATCTACATCGACATGTAATTTTTTCTTTTGATTATACTGATTCAAACCAAGCTGAATCAACTCTTCAATCAAGTCCCCATAAGGCAATCCTGTTTTTTCCCACAAAGAAGGATACATACTAAATTGTGTAAAACCAGGCATCGTATTTAATTCATTTAAAAACAGTTCATTTTTACTAGTCAAAAAGAAGTCACAGCGACTTAAGCCACTGCCTCCTAAAGTTGTATATGCCGTCTTAGCATATTGACGTGCTTTTTCTTGAACTTCTTCAGGAATTTTTGCCGGAATCTGCATTTTTATATTGTTATCAATATATTTAGAATTATAATCATAAAACGCTACATCTTTAACAATTTCACCAGGTAATGTTGTTCGTACATCTTCATTACCTAAGATAGCCACTTCAATCTCACGTGCTTCAATACTTTGTTCAATCACTACACGTGAATCATAACGGTAAGCTTCAATCAAAGCATCTTGTAATTCTTCTCGATTATGAGCTTCTGATATCCCAACACTAGAACCCATATTCGCTGGTTTAACAAACATGGGATAAAGTAATGTTCCTTCACATTGTTCAAAAACTTTTTTAGGATTTTCTTTCCACTGGTTTTTCAACACAGGAACATAAGGTACTTGCGGAATATCAACTGCATGTAAAATATATTTGGTCGTGATTTTATCCATACTGCTTGCGCTAGTCATAACTCCTGCGCCAACGTAAGGCATACCAATTGTTTCAAGAAAGCCTTGAATCGTCCCGTCTTCACCATTTGGACCATGAAGAATAGGTAGTACAATAGCATTATCTTCTTTAATTTGACAAGGTTGTATAACTTGAGCAGTGTCTCCTTCATTTTGCCAATGAAGATGTAGCACTTCTTCTGACTCTGGCTTTTCATTAAGCAACGGGCCTTTGATCCATTGTCCTTCCTTTGTGATATAAACTAATTGGACTTGGTAATAGTTATAATAAACTGCATTAAGTACAGAAAAAGCTGAAAGGATCGACACGTCGTGTTCTGCACTTTGCCCTCCGTATAATAAAATAATTCTCAAGGCTTTTCCTCCTGTATTTGAGTATCACGTTTAAGTTATTTCTTATATATTTTAGCACAAAATGTAGAAAGCGAACATCTTTTTTTCATATCCTCTTTTTACCAACTCAGCTCTTTTTTTAAGACTTCATCCAATACCGCAAAAAAATGTTCACGGTCTTTTTGTGTAAAAGCTTTGGGACCTTTAGTTTTCTTGCCTGCCTTACGCATCTGGGCACTCATATACCGTTTATTTAATAAAATATCGATTGTTTCTTTTTTATATTCTTTACCGGAATGATGAAATACACGAGCGCCTTTAGGTAGTGCTAAAGAAGCCAAACCATAGTCTTGTGTGATCACAATATCATTAGGTTCTACCAATTTGATAATCTCATAGTCCGCCCGATCTGCGCCTTTGTCGACATAAACAAAATGGACAAAGGGAGGTTCTTTTTTATTCGTATAATGATCTATACTCGTCACGATCAAAACAGTTAATTGAAACTTTTCCCCTAAGTAAATGACTTCTTCTTTCACAGGAGAGCCGTCTCCATCAATAATCAGCCGCATTGCTACCGCATCCTTTACTTTCTTTTTTATAACTTTTGATATTACGGTTGGCTACTAAGTACATCTGTAATACTGTATTCTCCATCACTTTCATGATCTTCTACCTGGTCCTTAGCCTCAAGATCATTGAAATGCCACCATTCAGAAGCCAGTGGTGTCATACCTGCATTGACAAAATAGTCTTGTAATGACAGCGCTGCTTGATTCATTTCAGGACGTAGCTCCGCCTCCTTCCAGGCATCGGGATCCAATGCCTTGACTGGAGCTGTAAAAACAGCAGAAGCCACACTAAGTTCATGCATAGGCGAAGGCATATCATATTCGGTATAACCTTTCACTACATCTACAGAATAATCACCATAAAATTCAGTTTCTTGTTCATCGATCTGTGCTAAGCTGACATCAATAGCATAGCCTTTTTGATGGTTGGATACATCATCATAAATAAACCAGAACATTTCCCATGGTGCAGTATCAGCTCCAGCTTTTACTGTTGAATTTTCATCCGCTAATTCTGTCAGTTGATCATATACCTTTTTTTGTACATTATGCGGACGATAAGTTTCGTAAATAAGTAAACTTTCATCATTTTCTAAAGCTTGAGATTGAGCGTCGTTTATTTTTTTAGCAGTTGTATATAAAACAGGTATGATAAATTCTTCTTTTTTCAATCTTTTATTATCAGCTTTACCATCATATAAAGAAGTATTCGTAACCTCCGGAATATCTATCCCTGAAGAACGATATAAAGACGAATAAGTATTCGTGTTATTATAAACCGCTGAAGGTAGCACATCAGGCAAATTGATAAAGGCGTACTGATGTTGTACCCACCCTTTTGCTTCAGAGCTTTCAACCTTCCACCAATCTCCTTCTTCTTGTAAGATACGAAAAGCTGTCCCAGGTGTAAGAGTTTCTTGTGTTTTAGCATCATCGTCTGCTTCACTTTTTACATCCAAATCAATTGGAGCAAACCCTGAAGCGTTTTTGACAGGAAGTTCGAACTCGCCCTCATAAGGTTTTTCTTCTCGCTGAGCGGATTCTTCAGTCGAAGACTCTTGGGAAGTATCAGTCGTTGAACTTGCTTCTTTTGAGGATGTATTAGCAAAGGTGGAACTTTCGGTTTGACCTGTCAAAGGATCAACTACATTATTAAAAATAAGAAAACTACTAGCTGCAGCCACTATGATAACTAGCATTGATCCTAAAATGATTTTTTTATTTCTTTTCAATTTCTAATACCTCCTCAAAAGATATAATATCTTAATACGTATAAAATCAGAAGATGACCTGGATAGATAATATAAAAACCCCACTTCATTAGAAAAGACTTTTTCCCTAATGTCCCGTCATACATTGTAAAAAGCGGAAGTGCAAGTAAGATTCCTAAACGAAAAATAGAGTTAGGGTCAAGGATTGAAAAACCAGGTAAAATGTAAAAGAGCATGCCAATCAAAATAAAGCTTGCCATTTGTAGAGAAAAATTATTTCTAAAAAGACCAAAAGCTAAAATCCATAGCACACTAATATAATTCCAGTCTGCTGTCCATGACATTAAACAACAAAGCAAAATAAAAAAGACCTTCAACCCTAGGGGCATTACCTTTGATTGACTAATCGATAATGCTAAAAAGCCAGCAAACAAGCCCCAAATAATGCTTGTTGCTTGAAAAGAGGTCAAATCGAAATATAAAATATAAGGATAATGAGAAATTAAGGCAAAAATAAATAATCTTTTTAGATATTTCTTCTTATTTGACGTATGAAAGTAACCTTCCGAAATTAAATAACACATAATAGGCGCTGCAAGTCTACCGAACATACGCAAAACAACATAGAGCAATGTGTCATTTGGCACTAACCAAAATGTAGTGTGGTCAACGATCATGGCCGTTACGGCTATAATCTTCAATGCATTCGTATTTAACGAAGGCTTATAGGTAATTTCCAAAGAGACATCCTTTCTTTTTCCGTGATGAACTTGTTGTTACAATTATTTTATTGTTTAAAAATCTACTTTTTGTATATTAACAAAAATAAGGTGACAAAGCCGACAATAAAAAGCCATCACACAACACCTATTTTTGAATATAGTATCATATGAATACTTTTTCTTAATATTAAATGTTTTTTTCAAAAGATTGAATTTATGACAATCTTTCTATGAATTATAAGTTCAGGGAAAAATCGCCTCCCTTGTAGCAAGCTTATTCAAGTTTTTAAATTGTTTCAGAAATAAATTGCAGGCGTTTTTTTAATCGCAAAAAAAAAAGACTGTTGTTACAGCTTAGATAGCTAAACAACAGTCTTTCACAGTACTTATTTTAGTAGGAAATGTCTTTCCACAAAAACATTTACCCGGCATCCTGCAATCCGGCAGGTGAGCATATGCTCTTATGCCGCTGTTTGAGGTACCGACAAATGTCGGCTTCTCGGCTCATCGCACAAAATATATTTTACCATAAAAAACTACGAATCACCAATTTAATTCCCCAAAAAAGTATCGATTTTTGTATTGATGAGATCAATAGCCACGTGGTTCTGTCCACCTTCTGGCACCACGACATCAGCATAGCGTTTTGTTGGCTCAATAAATTGATGATACATCGGTTTAACGACAGTTAAATACTGCTTGATTACCGAATCAAGTGTTCGTCCTCTTTCTTCTATATCGCGTTTGATGCGTCGGATGATCCGAATATCATCATCAGTATCCACATAAACCTTGATGTCCATCATATTACGTAAACGTTCATCTGCTAAGATCAAAATCCCTTCTAAAATAATAACTTCTTTAGGCTCTTGAATTTCAACTTGCTCACTACGCGTATGTGCTACATAATCATAAACCGGTTTTTCCACTGCTTCGTAATTCAATAACTTATGTAGATGCTCAATGAATAAATCTGTATCAAACGCAAATGGATGATCGTAGTTGGTCTTTAACCTTTCTTCAAAAGGAAGATCACTCTGATCCTTGTAGTAAGAATCATGTTCAAGCATCATAATCGAGTGGTTTGGAAAATGATTTAAAATCGCATGACTAACGCTTGTTTTTCCACTACCAGAGCCACCTGTAACGCCAATAATAATCGGTTTATGTTCTGTCATCATTCTTCCTTCTTTCGTCTTTTTTAAACTATATAAATTTTATAGTACAAGCTGTACTCCTTAAATCTTTACTGAAGAATATCGTACGCTAATTGTGAAATAACGTCAATAAACGCTTAAATCCAGTTATTAACAATATAGTTAAAATACTTAAGCTGCTTTATTGTGAACTTTTCAGGGCGTGAAGCAAGAAACACTCCTAAGTCTTCAAGCATAGAGAGTCAACTCGCTTTTTAATCTCCAGATTTAATAGTAAATAGTTTGAAGTTACAATACTAA
>NZ_JAKEIT010000014.1 GCF_021474685.1 Tetragenococcus halophilus
TGTGCATGAGATCCTTGGTATACCAAGGGATACGTATTGAAAAGTAGGTTTCAAGTTTTAGTTCTTTAATTAATAATTTGCGAAAAGCTTCAATCGTAATATCTCGATGCTCTTTCGCTAAATAAGGTCTTAAAGCAGTGACACGGCTCTGAACAGATTTTACGCCTTTAGCAGCTAGCTTCTTTTTGTTAGGCGTTAATACTTGTTCCAAAGTTTTATAATCAGCGTCTAATAGTAAAGTTCCACCAACAATCACCTTGCTATCATTAACTAACATTGAAGTGCCAGAAAATTTCTTTCCATGAATTAATAAATCATTACGTCCCCCAAATTGCGCCTCTTTGACACCTAAGTGCTGCAGCGCTCGTACAATAGGCTGAGTAAAACGGGAAAAATCTTGGTAAGAAGCATGATCGTTTTTTCCTATAAAACCATAAATCAATGTCCCTTGATCATGATAAACAGAACCTCCACCTGAAGAACGACGAACCAAATCAATTTGTTGTTCTTCCAAATAGTTCAAATCAACTTCTGCAAAAGCGTTCTGATGTTTGCCTATAATAACGGCTGGCTGATTAATATAAAAACGCATAATCGGTTCATCTAGCTGTAATTCATTAGCTAAAAAACTGGCAATTGCATAATTATATTTGGGATCACGTACCTCTTGTCCGTTACGCTTTTGGTCAAATAAATACATCTGTCTACTCCTCATGAAATAAACAAGCGAGATTTTTTAACCTCGCTTGAATTGTTCTTATTCATCTTCGTCTAAATATTCATCAAAATCTTCGATAGATTTATCCATGCCTAGATATTCATCATAGATTTCAGCTAGGGTGCCATCTTCCGTATTTTCGATAATTACTTCATTTAAGTCTTCTCTTAACTCATCCGAACCTTTAGGTACAACCAGTGATGCAGGTACATCGGGTACGGTCTCATCTAACACACGCACAGATAATGGTTCCGGTTGTTTATCTAAATAATCTTGTTGCCCGACATCACTACCTAAATAAAAGTCAGCCCGATCTTCTGTAATTAATTTCATGGCTTCGTCCACATCATCAATAGGAACAAGCTCGCCCCCAAGTTTTTCTGCCTCTTGTCCAGAGGAAGTTGATACACTTTGTGCTGCTCGTTTGCCATCTAAATCGTCCAATGTTTGAATGTCACTATCTTCAGCGACGATAACGCCCCACACTTTGTCAAAATAAGGTACAGTGAAATCATACTGTTCTGCTCGTTCAGGTGTTTCACTTAAGCTATGCATCGCTACATCAATACGATCGCTATTTAAACTTTCCAAAATGGAACCAAAAGACATCTCCACAAACTCTGCTTTTACATCACCATCTAAGTCTTTGACGAGCTCTTTAGCCATATCGACTTCATAACCCACTAACTCCTCGGTATCTTCATCATGATAGTTACTTGGTGGGTAGCCACCCGTAATCCCAAATCGAAGGACTTCAGTCTCTTGATCTGAGGAAGAATCCGTAGCCGCTGAATCTTCTTCTGAAGCTTCCTGGTTTTGGCAAGCAGTTAAAAATACCAAGGACACAGCCGCTAATGCTGTCAATTTTCCTAATAAACGCCTTTTCTTCATTTCCGACCTCCTAAATTAATACAGAAAATAAATCTGTTCCACTCTTTTAAAGCTATTATACTATCTATCAGTAAGTTGTCAACGGTTAAATAATTGATATACCAAATAAAATAAAGAAATAGCTTTTACAGCAACTGTTGTAAAAGCTATTTCTTTCTGTACTAATTATATAAATATTTTTTTATTACCAAATGCCTAATACTTGTTGCATCAAAAGACTAACCAACATAATACTTACCCAGCAACTAAAGCCAAGCAAAATAGGTTTGCCGCCACTTTTAACTAACTGCACCAAATTAGTATTTAAACCTACTGCTGTAAGTGCCATTGTAATACAGAACTTACTCAATGTTGTTAAAAAATCAACAATATTTTCATTGAGTTGAAAAACCGTACTAAAAATCGCCGCTAGTAAGAAAAAGAGAATAAACCAAGGAAATGTTTCTGACATCCGAACGGAAACTGCGCTACTTTTTTTCGAACGATAAAATGCCAAGATTAAGGTAATAGGAATAATCGCCAGTGTTCTAGTTAGTTTAACAATCGTCGCATAATTTAAAGCCACATCACTGGCATGACTGACTGCCCAGGTTTGCCCAGCAGCCACTACCGAAGAAGTGTCATTGATTGCCGTTCCTGCCCACATCCCAAAACCAATATCATTCATCCCTAAGATATTTCCAAAGATAGGAAATAAGAAAGCCGCTAATACATTAAACAAAAAAATAACAGAAATAGATGTCGCGATATCTTCTCCTTTGGCTTTAATCACAGGAGCGGTTGCCGCAATCGCAGAACCGCCACAAATGGAAGAACCTACACCTACTAAAATAGAAACATCGGTCGGAACTTTTAACCATTTACTGATAAAATAAGAAACAATGAGTGCTGTAGCTATAGTAGTAATAATAATGAGTAAGGATTGGCTCCCTACCGCAAAAATTTGAAAAAGATTCATACTAAAGCCCAATAAAACGATCGCATATTGCAGAATTTTTTTAGAAGTAAAAGCAATGCCTGGTTCAAACATCTGCTTTCGTGGAAATAAAGCAATAATCAACCCTAAAAGGATACCAAAAACAGGACCTCCTATAATGGAAAAGCGTTGTCCTAAGAAAGTGGCGATTAATGCAATAAAAAAAGATAACAAAATTCCCTGATAATTTTTCTTTACAAAACTCATTTTTTAATCTCCTTGTTAATATCGTTAAAAATATATTATCATACTACTTATATAACAAAAAATTATTTATTATTATATGTACATAAAAATATGTTATGACAAAGGAGAAAAACATGCTTGATTTTAGAACACGTACTTTCTTAACCGTGTGTAAATATATGAATTACACTAAAGCAGCTGAAAAACTATGTATTACTCAACCTGCAGTTTCCCAGCATATTAAATTTTTAGAAACAGACTATAAAGCAAAGCTTTTTTACTATGAAGGAAAAAAATTAGCATTAACACCTGCAGGAGAATTATTTTATAAAAAACTTTCAACAATTGCTTATGATGACCAAACTTTAAGAAAAAGAATGTTACAAGATAACAAGTCTATCATGCATTTAAACTTTGGCGCTACTCGCACGATTGGTGAATTTTATTTAGCGGATAAGTTAACTCAATTTTTAAACGAAAACCCTAGTATGCAATTATCGTTGATTATAGAAAATACTGCTTATCTCTTAGATAAATTACAAAGGGGTGAAATTGACTTTGCTTTATTAGAAGGATATTTCCCAAAATCTGAATATAGTTTCCTACCATATGCACGAGAAGAATACATCTGCGTCGCAACACCAGATTACCCTTTCAAACAAACACCACATTTACTGGAAGATTTGTTAACTGAAAGATTGATCATTAGAGAAAAAGGTTCAGGCACGCGGGCAATTTTAGAAAAGAACTTAGAAAATCAAAACTTCGTATTAAGTGATTTTAAACAACTGATTGAAATAGGAAATATTCACGTTTTAAAAAAACTGGTTATAAACAATCTTGGGATTACAACGCTCTATAAAACCGCAGTCACTCAAGAGCTGGCTGATAATCAATTATGCAGAATCGAGATCGAAGACTTACAAAAAACCCATGATTTTTATTTTGTTTGGCGTAAAGACAGTGTCTTTTCGGATCTCTATAAGCAAATTGTCCATTTTTTTTAGAAAGTTTTCTTATACTAAAAAAGCAAAGAAGCGTCAGTACTTCTTTGCTTTTTAGTAAATTCTATCTATTAAATGAAAATTTCAGTTTATTTCGTAATACTTATTCTTCCTTCTTCCCGGCTAAACCTGAAGCCGCAATATCTTTATCTCCGTGTCCTTCTTCTAGCGCACGTTGGAAACGTTGTAAGCCCGCAGCTGTGATATCAATTTGCAAGTCTTCGTCTTCCATAGCATCTACAATTAATTGCGCGTCTTTTACCGCATTTTTAACTGCAAAGCTAGCGGTATAATCATCATTTAAAATCGCTTTGCCTTTTTGTTGGAAATAAGGTGTATCCATAGGGCCACCAGTAATCACGTCCATGACAAGTTGCGGATCCACTCCTAGCTCTTTTGCGATTGTTAAACTTTCAGCTACACCGTGCGTTAAAGCAAATACCCAACTATTTAATGCTAGTTTCAAGCGACTACTTTTTCCTGCTTCTTCAGAAACCCAGATCGTCTTTTTACCAATAACATCAAAAATAGGTGTAAGAACTTCTTTATATTCGCTAGGTCCTGAAGGCATAACCGTCAATTCACCACTTTCAGCTGGCGCTTTAGTCCCTTGTACAGGTGCATCGAAAAAAGTTAACTCGTGTTTTTCGGCAAATTGAATTAACTCATCTATTTTTTTGCCCACTGTCGTCATTTGAATCCAGATAGCATCTTTAGATAAATTTTCTTGCGCTGAGTTCATGGCTTCTAAAACCGTTGGCGCATCTTTTAAAACCGTGAGTACAGCATCTGTATCCTTGACCGCTTCTTGCGGCGTATCATAAACGCTTAGGCCATCTGGTATTAGTTTTTCAGCTTTAGCTCGTGTTCGATTCCATACATGTACAGCAAAACCACTTTTGGCTAAATTGCTAGCCATAGGTCCTCCCATAATACCTGTACCTAATACTGCGATTGTTTTCATTTCTTTTTGTTGAACCATTTATATGCCTCCAATATAAAGTTAAATTTGTCTCTACCTTAACGTTATAATAGTCAGCAACTAAAGCGCAAACATCATGTTTGCTTTATTTATCTTCTGTAAGGTGTAATTTCGTACCTACCAACTCAATACTTGGTTCATCTCTAAAACGTTGCAAAACTTGCCTGTTCAACATCGTTTTTGTAGCCGTTCCTTCAAAACGTACTTTTACGGATGGAAAATAGCGGCTACCTAAAAAAACATGCAATTTATTCCGGCATTTTCGAAATAAATTACATGTTTTAACTGTTTACACTTATTGATTCTTCATCAAAGTAAATGACTGTTTCAATGTCGCAAGTAGTCCTTTATCATTATAAACTAAAACATTTGATTTATACATCTTAGCTGAAGCCATTGTCAATAGAACTGTCGAAACGACTAAGATACCTAATGAAATCATCGCATCTTGTATACTAGCCGTTTCATTAGCCAATCGAATAGGCATTAGATAAGAAGATAGAAATGGGATATAAGAAGTAATACGGATGATAATATTGCTTGGATCAAAGGACGCTAAAGAGATCCCTAGTAAGTAACCGATTAAAGACAAATAAGTTACAGGTAAAATCACTTTAGATGTATCTTCTGTCTTTGTGACTAATGAGCCGCAAAGTGCAGCCAAAACTGCATAGATAAATACTCCCAAAACTAAGAAAACTAAAGTAAACAGCAAGAAAGTTCCAAAGATCCCTTGCAAGGAAATCGAGTCTATAAAGTTTTTAATCACATCAATATCTTTTACCCATTGGTAACTAATCGCAAAAGCTGCAGCGTAAACCACCATCTGTGTTACAGCCACAAGTAGTATTCCTAAAAGTTTGCCGTAAAAGTGGACTTGCGCACGAGTACTGGACAAAATAACCTCCATAATTCGGGTCCCTTTTTCTGAGGCAATTTCTTGCGAGATAATTCCTGCATAAGTGATAATAAAGACGAAGAGAATAATTGTCGAAGCAAAACTAATAGCATAGTTGAAGTCCTCATCGTCTCCACCCATCTCCATCTCTTCTGCGTCGTTGAAATTAACAGATTGTTGTTCAAAACTTGCTGGTTGATTTAAGCTATCAACTTCCTCTGTTGTCAGACCTAACTCTTGGGCTCGCATATTCGTTTGTATCGTATTAAGTGTTTGTTGTAAGGTTAGCTCAACTGACTGTCCCATATTCGATTCGCTATATAATGTACCATTTAGCTGATTATTATCTTCTATATCTACAACAAACAAAGCGTCAATTTTTTCATCCGATAAATCTTTTTCTCCCGCCGATTGAGAATCGATGACTTGAAATTCATAGTCCTCAGGTGCACCCTCACTCATGCTTTCAGCCAACTCTGTTGAAGAAGAAGTGATGCCGATCGTATCGACCTCACCACTTTGACTTCCAAAATAGCCGGCCACATAAACAATTCCTCCTAAGATAAAAGGAACAAGCAACATAATTAAAAATGAAATTGAGCGAACATTTTTCTTATAAACATCAGCGGCAATAACCCAAAATTTATTCATGGTCCTCACCTGCTTTCATCTTAAATATTTCTTCTAGTGTTGGTGGTTGCTGATTAAACATTGGAATATAACCTTGTGCTGTTGCTTGTTTAAAAATACTTTCTCCTGCTTCAGGATCTTCTAATGTAATTTCCAAATAACGATGATCTTGTACTGTAACACTTGAAACACCAGGCATCTGAGCCACTTCATCTTTTGTAAGACCTGCTTCTAAGAAGACTTTAGTACGCCCAAATTTCTCTCGAATTTCGTGAACCTCTCCTTGTAAAACAGTTTTTCCATTGTTTAACATAATCAAATGGTCACATATCTTTTCCACATTATCCATATTATGACTAGAAAATATGACACAAGAACCTTTTTCTTTGAGCTCCATAATGCCATCTTTCAGTAACTCTACATTTACTGGATCTAAGCCGCTAAACGGTTCATCCAAGATAATAAGTTCTGGTTCGTGAATTAGTGTTGCAATCAATTGAATTTTTTGTTGATTTCCTTTAGATAAAGTTTTTACTTTATCTGTCTTCTTACCTTTCACCTGAAATTTATCCATCCATTCGTCAATCTTAGGAACAATTTCTTTTTTGCTTCTTCCTCTTAAACGTGCAAAATAGATCAATTGATCTTGTACTGTAATACGCGGGTACAAGCCTCGCTCTTCGGGTAAATAGCCGATAATATTGTACTCTTTTGCGCTCAATGAATGACCATTCCATAAAATTTCGCCTTGATCTGCTTGTAAAAAATCAAGAATTAAACGAAAGGTCGTTGTTTTTCCCGCACCATTTTGTCCAATTAATCCCATAATTTGTCCTTCATTGATAGAAAAGGTTAAGTCATCTAAGGCTTTGTAATCGCCAAAGGATTTTGACAAATTTTTCACTTCTAACACTTTTCTCACTCCTTTTATCGTTTTTCTTTCCAGTCTCCTTTTAAAACAATTGTGTCATTTAATGTTACCTTACCTTATAACAAATCGCAATTGGTTATAGGTAATTTTGTTATTTTAATATAAAAAAAGGATCACTAACAGTTATAGATGTTAGTGATCCTTAAGTAGTTATTTCTTATTCGTTTATTTTATTTAATGCCGATCATTTCATCTAGCCATTCTACCGCTAAAGGAAACCAACGAGACATATGATGATCGACTCGTCCATCATTTACAACCCCTGTCCACTTATTTGCCAGAGCCATTCCATGATTACCTGTACTAAATTCATGCACTTCAAATGGTACACTATTTTGTGCCAAAGCCTGCGTGTAGACATCAATATGTTCTAAAAACGGCGTTAGTCCATCATTCATCGCACCCCATACAAAAGTTGGCGGCGTATTAGGTGAAACTAGCTTTGAAACATCAGTGCTTTGAACACCCATCTTTTCATCCAAAGTAGGCTTGATCACTGGATAACCGAGCAAAGCAAATTTCGCTTGCGTATCTATTTGGTTAGAGTAATCAGCAGCAAGTTGCCCCCCGGCAGAAAAACCAATGATTCCTAACTTATTTAAATCTACTTTTAACTGATCAGCATGTTTTTTTATATAATCAAAAGCCTCTACAATGGCTTCTTTAGCTTCGACATAACTTTTTTGTTCTTCCGTCGGATAATTTACGACAAAAGATTGAAAGGCTTGCGTCGCAAATTGCAACGCAACTCGTTCAGTATCGCGTTCGCGTAATTGTTTATAACTTCCACCACCGACAACGACAATACCAGGCAAAACAATATCAGTATTGCTTTGATAAATGTCTAACGACGAATGGTTTGTTGTATCAAGCTGAATATTTTGAAAGTTCATTTAGTATCACCTCAAGTAATTGTTATTTATATATTAAGCTTACTAAATGAATTTATTGACCGCAAATATTCTAACTTCCTTCTATTTTGAAGAAAACTATAAACGAGGCTAAGTATAAAAATGTCACAGCTTTTATTAATATTTTTTGTACACAAAAAAATCCAGCAAACAAAAATGTAAAAATTGTTTACTGGACTGTGTAGTTAATATAGTTAAATCGCTGCTATGCTAATGATTCACTTTTTCTACAATAGCATCCTCTAATGTTTTTGAGAAATTAAGAGAGTGCTTCTTACCTAAATCATCTGCCCATTTAGGGATCGTTAGAGTTTTTTTAACAGGGTTTTGTGAACCTAAATAGTTATTTATGTCTACATATATCAACGTAACAAAAGACTTTTCTGGATCATATTCCAATTGGAAATCATCATCATTTTTAAAAGGATTGTTTTCTTTTAAATCAAGTATATTGATATCTGAGGGCCTTGGAACATGATTCTGTGTATCAATCAAATCAGCAACAATGATCCCTAGATATTCTGAAGCCATCTCAAGTGCGTCTTGGATATTTTTCCCTTGGGTAGCGCTATTTTCAAAATCTGGAAAAGTAACAAAATATTTTGCTTGAGCTGCAGCGTCGTAATAAAATAAAGCAGGATAAACGATTAACATCATTGCATGCTCCTTTCGTCAGTAGCAAGTGGGCTAATAAGGGCCAGCTTGCTTTAAAATTCCTCTTTTGGTATATTCGTTCAACTCACCATGAGGAATAATGATTGGACGACTATTTGATTTGCACATTTTAACATGTGATCCCTTTCCTTGTTTAGGAACAATTGTCCAACCATTTTTGGTCAGATATTTGACCATTTACTTTTGTGTCATCGGCATGTGCATTATACCTCCTGACAACCATCTATTAACACGTGCAACACGTATCAACAATAAAAACATTCATAATTGAAACTAACTTAGTTTCTCCACTTTCTTTATTATTGCCCCCATGGCAATTCTGTTGAAAGTTTAGCAGCAAATTCTTTATATTCACTGCGCTCAGCAAGTCGTTGCGTTCTTCTTTTTTCATAATCATGACAAACTAATTTTTCTTCTTCTGTTTCTGGAAAAACTCCTGGCACAGTAAATTCTTTTTCCTCATTCATATGAGAAGGAACAGCAACAAATGTCGTAAAACAAGTCGCTGCTAGATAGCGCTCACCTGTTACCAGATTTTCTCCGATAACTTTTACAAAAACTTCCATAGATTTGTGGTGTGTGCCTGAAACATAAGACTCTACACAAACCGAATGATTATTTTCTAATGGTTTTAAAAAATTCATTTGATCAATAGATGCCGTCACGGCTCCTCGTCTACAATGTCTGGTAATTGAAATTGATGACGCATCATCAATAAAGGTCATTAATTTCCCACCAAATAAAGCACCAAAAGGATTCAAATCTGAAGGAAAGATCCGATGAGTTTGGACCACTTTTGATTCTCGACAATACCGAATTTCTTCCATGTTTTTCTACCTCTATTTCTAAATTAATTCTTCTATTTTAACAATTAGCAAACGAATAATTATGGTTACTAAACAAATTTGTTCGAAAAATAAAGCTTTTCACACATAACTTCCCTTTATTATACCAAAAAAGAAGGGACATCTTCTAAACTTCCCTCTATTCTTTATAAAATGAAGGGACTTTTACATAACTTTCCTTCTTTTGTAGTAAAATGAAGGGAACTTTGAATGACTTCCCTTCTTTATTCCAAATAACTAACTTTTAAAAAATGTAATAGCATAATAAAAAATCACCGAGCTTCAAATAGCCGGTGATTTTTATTAAAATTTACGAAATCGTTCATAGCGTTCTTGGACTAGTTGAGTAGGATCTTTTTTCGCAAGATCTTTTAACTTCCAAGTTAAGTCAGCTTTGACACGGCGTAAAATCGCTTCATCTGATACAGATTCGCCTCTAAATGTTTCAGGAATTACCTGTTCGATAACGTCCAACTCTTTTAATTCTTGCGCTGTAATTTTCATCAAATCAGCGGCTTCATCTGCTCGACTACTATCTTTCCACAAAATCGAAGCAAAGCCTTCTGGAGGTAAAACCGCATAAATAGAATTTTCCAACATCCAAACTTCATCAGCGACTGCCAGTGCTAATGCACCGCCACTACCGCCTTCACCAATAATGGTAGCGATAACAGGAACGCTTAAATCAGCCATTTCATATAAATTTTTAGCGATAGCCTCTCCTTCGCCACGTTCTTCGGCACTAATGCCAGAATAAGCGCCAGATGTATTAATAAAAGTTACCACCGGACGTTGGAACTTTTCTGCTTGTTTCATCAAACGTAATGCTTTTCGGTAACCTTCTGGATTAGCCGAACCGAAATTACGTTTTAAATTTTCTGGTAAATTTTTTCCTTTTTGGATACCAATTACAGTAACCGGTTTGCCATCTAACAAAGCAACACCACCTACCACAGCTTGATCATCTGCAAAGTAGCGGTCTCCATGAAATTCTTGAAAATTATCAAAGATCTGTTCAATAAAATCTAGTGAAGTGAGGCGTTTTTGATCGCGAGCTAGTTGAACGATCTCATGTGCAGATCTTTCCATCTTAACGCCACCCTTTCATTGTATGCATGCTTACCAGTTCGTAGATGCGCGTTTTTAAATCTTTACGTGCAACAATCTGGTCGATAAAACCATGTTCCAAAAGAAATTCTGCTCGTTGAAAATCTTCTGGTAGTTCTTGTTTAATCGCGTTTTCAATGACACGTCTACCTGCAAATCCAATCAAGGCTTGTGGTTCGGAGATAATAATATCTCCTTCCATCGCAAAACTTGCAGTGACGCCACCAGTAGTTGGATCTGTTAAAACGGTTAGGTAGAAAAGTCCAGCATTACTATGTTTTTTGACTGCTGCAGAGACCTTGGCCATCTGCATCAAAGAAAAAATTCCTTCTTGCATACGAGCACCGCCTGAAGCGGTAAATAAAACCACTGGTAGTTGTTGTTCCGTCGCTTTTTCGAATAAACGGGTGATTTTTTCACCTACGACTGTACCCATACTTGCCATAATGAAATGAGAATCCATTATACCAAGCGCTACTTTCTCTCCGGATATGTCTGCAAGACCAGTCAAAACAGCCTCATGCAAGTCATTTTTTTCTTGCATCTTTTTGACTTTTTCTTTATAGCCAGGAAAATCCAAGGGATCTTTGGTACTTATGTCTGTATCCCATTCTTCAAAAGTATCATCATCGGCGATCAGTGCTAAACGTTGGCTAGCACTGATTCGAAAGTTATATCCACAGTTAGGACAAACTTTTTCTTCACCAATTTCTTTAGTATATAAAATATGTTTGCAGCTTGGACATTTCGCCCACATGTCATCAGGGACAGTGGGTTCATTCATAGGTGTCGCATTTCGATTAGGATTAATTTTGATATAGTCCTTTTTCTTTTTAAACAATGCCATTTGCTGCGCCTCCTAATCTTCAGGTGTCCAGTTTGGTAAAAATTCTTCTTGCAAAAAGGCGGTATTATAATCGCCAGAAAGTACTTTAGGATGACTGATCAAGTCTAACTGAAATTCAGCGTTCGTGACAATGCCTTCGGTCACAAGTTCACTTAATGCGCGCTGCATTTTCATCAACGCACCTAAGCGTGTATCCGCATAGGCAATCACTTTCGCGATCATTGAATCATAGTAAGGCGGTATCGTATAACCTGAATACATCGCGCTTTCTACACGGATCCCCATTCCACCAGCTGGTAATAATAAGTTTTCAATTTTACCAGGGGAAGGAGCAAAGTTAAAGCTTGGGTTTTCAGCGTTAATACGACATTCAATCGCATGCCCACTAAATTGCACATCTTTTTGTTCAATTGTCAGTTCTTGGTCACTAGCGATTTCCAATTGTTTTTTAACAATATCCACTCCTGTAACCATTTCAGTGATAGGATGTTCAACCTGAATACGAGTATTCATCTCCATGAAGTAAAAATTGCCTTTTTCATCCATTAAAAATTCGATAGTACCTGCATTGCAAAAATCAACAGCCTGTGCTGCTTTAACAGCTGTCATCCCAATCTCTTGTCTTTTTTGCTCATCGATCACTACAGAAGGAGATTCTTCCATAACTTTCTGATTATTACGTTGTAAAGAACAATCTCTTTCTCCTAAGTGTATCACATGTCCAAAATTATCGGCTAGAATTTGAATTTCTATATGACGAGCAGGATAAACAATCTTTTCAATATACATTGAATCATCACCAAAGGCTGCTTTGGCTTCTTGTTGAGCCGAAGAAAAATGATGCGGTAAATCTTCTTTATTATAAACTTTGCGAATGCCTTTTCCGCCACCACCTGCGGCAGCTTTTAGCATAGTTGGAAAGCCCACTTCATCAGCAATCTGAACGGCTTCTTCTACATCATGAATGACGCCTGGGCTTCCCGGCACAACCGGTACACCAGCTTCTCGCATCAATTTTCTAGCATTGATTTTATTTCCCATATCATCGATTGTTTTGCTTTTAGGCCCGATAAAAACGACATTCATTTCTTCACACATTGCAGCAAAACGAGCATTTTCAGAAAGAAAACCAAATCCTGGATGGATGGCTTCCGCCTTAGTGACAATGGCTGCACTAAGGATTTGTTGAACGTTTAAATAAGAATCTGAAGAACGAGCGGGGCCAATACAAATCGCCTCGTCCGCTAATTCTGCATGTAGTGCATCTTGATCAGCTTCTGAATACACAGCAACTGTATGAATACCTAATTCACGACAAGCACGTATAATTCGTACCGCGATTTCTCCACGGTTTGCAACTAAAATTTTTGAAAACATAATCCACCTATCCAATCATGAACGTTAATTCTGCTTCCGCCACTTTCTTTCCATCGACGCGAGCAATCCCTTTACCCACACCAGCAGAAGATTTTACTTTCAAAAGTTCAACTTCTAGCATTAGTGTATCACCGGGTGTTACTTTTTTACGGAATTTCGCTTTGTCAATTCCGCCAAAATAAGCAGTTTTTCCTCGAAACTGTTCTAAGCTTAGTAAAGAAACAGCGCCCGCCTGTGCCATCGCTTCAATGATTAATACACCTGGCATCACTGGTTCATGCGGAAAATGTCCTTGGAAAAAAGGTTCATTCACTGTAACATTTTTTTTAGCTACAATTCGTTTTCCTTCTTCGAGTTCTTCTATACGGTCAATTAAAAGCATAGGAAAACGATGAGGAATAATTTCTTTGATCTCTTGAATATTCATTACTGACATATTTAGCCTTCTTTCACGCGGAACAGTGGTTGGTCAAACTCAACCACTTGTTCATTTTCTACTAATACTTCAACAATCTCACCAGACACATCACTAGTGATTTCATTCATTACTTTCATCGCTTCAACAATACAAACGACTTCACCCGCTTCGACGTGATCGCCAACTTTTTTAAAGTCTTCTTTTTCTGGAGCAGGTCGCAAGTAGACCACACCCACAATTGGCGAAACGATATCGGTTCCTGCAACTGTTTCTTTTGCAGTTTCTGTTGTTTGTGCTTGAACAGTTTGGACCGTTTGTTGTGTTGTTGTCTGTGCGTTAGCTGTTGGTTCTACCGTAGGTTCAGCCGCCTGCGTTTGTCCAGTATTATTTACTTGCCCAGCTTGGCTTCTTGCCGCTGCTGTTTTATTAAAGTATAGCTCAAAAGTTCCATCTTTTAAATCAAATTCTGTCAAAGTCGATTGATCAAAGATCGCAAGCAATTCTTTTAATTCTTCTTGTTGCATCTTTATGCCTCCCAACGTTTCATCAATAATACCGCATTATGGCCACCAAAGCCCATTGAATTACTCAATACATATTCTAAGTTAGCATCAATACTTTGATTTTGCACCACATTTAAATCAATTTCCGGATCTTTTTCTTCAATACTAATACTAGCAGGAACAAATTGGTGTTGTAGCGCTAATAATGAAGCCACAGATTCAATTCCACCGGCAGCCCCTAATAAGTGTCCAGTCATTGATTTTGTACTGCTAACATAAATATCTTTACCGCGTTCACCTAAACCATAATGGATAGCCGTTGCTTCTGAGACATCATTAGCTGGCGTTGCTGTACCATGAGCATTAATATAGTCAATTTGTTCAGGTGTTATCACGGCTTCTTCCATAGCCAATTTCATCGCTTTTCCAGCGCCAGAACCATCTGGATTAGGTGCTGTCATATGGTAAGCATCACAGTTTGCGCCATAGCCAACAACTTCACCTAAAATATTTGCCCCACGAGCTTGCGCATGTTCTAATGATTCCAGCAAAAGGACGCCTGCACCTTCGCCCATAACAAATCCAGAACGATTCGTATCAAATGGGGTTGAGGCATGATCCGGATCTTCATTACGGCTCAAAGCAGTTAAAGAAGCAAAACCAGCGATCCCGATTTCACAAATGGTTGATTCAGATCCACCAGCAAGCATCACATCTTGATAGCCGTGTTTGATATTACGGAAAGCTTCTCCAATAGAGTTATTACCAGAAGCACATGCTGTAACGGTAGATGTACAAATACCTCTAGCGCCCACGCGCATTGCGATATTTCCCGCCACCATGTTTACAATCGACATAGGTACAAACATTGGTGAAACTCGATCTGCCCCTTTTTCGTTCATACGCGTCACTTGTTCTTGGATTGTCGGTAATCCGCCGATACCTGAACCCACCATAACGCCAAAACGATCCATGTCCGTTTTTTCTGTATCTAATTTTGCCATTTCAAGAGCATCAAGTGCAGCGTAAACGCCATAAAGTGAAAAAAGATCCATTCGTTTCGTATCTTTTTTCTTAAAATATTTCTCTCTAGGAAAATCTTTCACTTCACCAGCTACTGAAACACCAGTATCTTCTGCATCAAACTTTGTAATTTTATCAATTCCATTTGTTCCATTTTTTAAACTTGCTAAGAAGGTTTCTGGATCATTGCCAATTGGCGATACAACACCATAACCTGTAATAACTACTCGATTCATCTTGCTTCTCCTTCCATTTTGCAAAAAATCAATCGTATCTGATTACCCTTGCATGACTAACCCGCCATCCACACTAATCACTTGTCCTGTAATATATGGACTTTTTGCTAAGAAAACTGCGGTCTGAGCCACATCTTCTGGATCTCCTAAGTGTTGAAGTGGAATAGTTTCTTTGATTTGTGCTTTCACTTTATCTGACAAAACATCTGTCATATCAGTCGCAATAAAACCAGGCGCAATCGCATTACAAGTGATTCCGCGGGGGGCTGCTTCTTTGGCTACTGTTTTGGTAAAACCAACAACGCCCGCTTTACTTGCAGCATAATTAGCTTGACCAACATTACCAATCAAACCAGAAACGCTGGAGATATTAATAATGACGCCCGCTTTTTGTTTCATCATTTTCTTTAAAATTTGTTGTGTCATATTAAATGTTCCAGTTAAATTCACTTGTAAAACACTTGCGAAATCTTCTTCTTTCATACGAAGTAATAACTTATCATTATTCATACCCGCATTATTTACTAAAACTTGAATTTCGCCTAATTGATCCTGCGCACTTTTTATCATTTCTTTGGCACTTGAAAAATCAGAAATATCTCCAGATACTCCGATACATTTCACACCAAAGGCTTCAATTTCAGCAATTAATTCAGCAGGAATTTCTTTACGTCCATTAAGTACAATATTTGCACCATTTTGCGCAAAAGCTTTAGCGATCGCTAAACCAATCCCACGCGTACTCCCTGTAACAAATACATTTTTATTTTGAAGTTCCATAGATTCCTCCATTAACTAAATCGTTTCTTCAGTTGCTTGTAAAGTTTTCAAGTCCGAAACCCGGTCTGCTTTTATAGATTTATCAATTTTTTTCATAAATCCATTGATTGTTTTTCCTGGCCCAACTTCAATAATCCGTTCAATTCCCAGTTCTTTTAGTGTTGCAACACTTTCATAAAAACGAACGGGTGATTTGACCTGTAGTTCCAATAAATGTTTGATTTCATCTTGTTTCATGACTTTGGCTGTCGTATTACTAACAACGGGGATCTGCATTTCATTAAAAGTTGTTTCTTTTAGTACTTCTTTTAATTGTTTTGAAGCTGGTTCTAAAAGTTTTGTGTGAAAGGGACCACTGACATTCAAAGGAATCATTCGGCGCGCGCCTGCTTGGCTTAATAAATCCAATGCGTAATCAACCGCTTTTTCTTCTCCGCCAATGACAATCTGTTTTGGTGTATTATAATTGGCTGGTGAGACAATCCCATATTCACTAGCTTGCTGACAAGCTTTTTCAATTGTATCAGCCGGCATATTCATTACAGCGACCATTTTCCCCACACCAGAAGGAGCAGCTTCTGCCATGTATTTCCCACGCCTTGCAACTAAATCTACAGCTGTCTCAAAACTCAGGGCCTGGCTCGCCACTAAAGCGGAATACTCGCCCAGGCTCAGTCCGGCTGCTGCATCCGGCTGAATTCCTTTTTCTTTTAATAAACGTAAAAAAGCAACACTTACCGTTAAGATCGCTGGTTGAGTATATTCGGTTAAATCCAGTTGTTCATTTTCAGTAAAACATAATTCTGCCATGTCGTAATTTAAGACATTGGATGCTTGTTCAAATGTTTTTTGGACAATCTCATACTGATCATAAAGATCTTTTCCCATACCAGGATATTGATCTCCTTGACCACTAAATAAAAAAGCTGTTTTCATCCGTTTCTCCTTTAAAACTTATGGATTTCAAATAACTACATAACAATTGAAAAAAGTATGTAACGCCATTATCTGCAAAAAATTCGAAAGTAAAAGACACTACGCCTCGCTTCCGCTCGCCCTAGTACTGTTCATCAGCTACTCTCAGCTCCCTTTGGTCGCTGAATCGTAGTGATTCGAAAAGTAAAGGACACTACGCCTCGCTTTCGCTCGCCCTAGTACTGTTCATCATCTACTTTTAGCTCCCTTTGGTCGCTAAATCGTAGTGATTCACAGCAAAAAGCAAAGGCTAGGCTTTTGGCCCAGCCTTGAAAATTAAGCTTGTTGTTTTTCTACATATTTTACTAAATCGTCAACAGTTTTAATATTTTCATCTGTTTCGATTTTTACATCAAATTCATCTTCGATTTCGTTAATGATTTGGAATAGATCTAAACTATCTGCTTCCAAGTCTTCTTGAATATTTGTTGACAACTGAATGTCGTCTTTTTCCTTGTCTAGTTCTTCTGCTACGATTTCTTGAATTTTTTCGAATACCATAAATATATTCCTCCAATATTTTTTCTATTATTATTATCACTACAGATTTATAAAATGACCGATAGGGTTGCCCAAGTTAATCCGCCACCAAAACCTGAAAGTATCACATTTTGTTGGTTTCCAAGGACAATCTTTTTACTAGCGACCGCTTCATCCAATAAAATCGGAATAGAAGCCGCTGAAGTATTACCATATCTATCCATATTTTGTAAAAATTTGTCTCTAGAAACATTGACCTTTTTCGCGATCTTATCTAAAATTCGCGCATTTGCTTGATGAAGCAAGAAATAATCGATTTCTTTATTCTGTTGGTTCATCACTTTTTTGATTTGCTCTACGACATCTCTAACTGCAAAATCAAAAATTTCTCGCCCTTCCATAGACAAGTATGAACTTTGACTTGTTTCATTTTCGGAATAAGGGCTATTTACAGCAGTAAAACCAGATGTTAACGACATCGCTCGCTTCCCATCTGCTTGTAAGTTTTCAGCCGTAATATGCTCTGTTTCTGAAGCTTCTAATAAAACACCGCCTGCACCATCACCAAACAACACTGCCGTCGAACGGTCTGTCCAATCTAAGGTTTTGGAGATAACTTCGCCGCCGATGACCAATCCTTTTTTTGCACCCGTGCGTACTAACTTATCCGCCACTGATAATGCATAAACAAAACCCGAACAAGCAGCACTTAAATCAAAACACATGGCACGATTTGCCCCAATTGCGCCTTGTACTAAACAAGCTACTGAAGGACTATAGTAATCAGGAGACATCGTAGCAACAATGATAAAGTCTAACTCTTCAGCAGAATACTGGCTTTTTTCCAACAATTTTTCTGCTACTTTAATACAAAGGTCTGACGTATTTTCCGTTGTTGTAATGCGACGTTCTTTAATCCCTGTGCGAGATTGAATCCATTCATCACTAGTGTCCATGATCTGTGCAAGCTGATCGTTGGTCACAGCTTTGTCAGGAACGAAGCTGGCAGTTTGTGTGATTTGTCCAAAATTATTCATTGCATTACACTCACTTATAATCTTGTAGGAAACTGTGAAGATTCTCTAAGGCCTTTTGTAAGGCTACAGATTCTTCGTTATCCATGCCCTGTAAAATGCTTTTTACCATTTCCATGTGGAAACGTTGGTGGACACGGAAAATTAATCTCCCCTTTTTGGTCAAACCTAATTTGACAACTCGTCGATCATCTTCGCTACGAAGACGTTCAACATAGTCTTTTTTAACCAATCGATTGATCGCGATCGTCAATGTCCCAACAGTGATCGAAAGTTCTTTGGCCACTTCAGAAGTGGTCTTTTTTTTTATACATACCAATTGCTTCAATCGTATGCATCTCAGTAATCGACAAATCTTTAAACTGCGATTTTTTTAATTCTGATTCTTCGATCACTAAAATATCATTAAAAGCCTCAACTAATAATGTATTGATTCGTCCAAAATTGGGCTCCATTAACTAACACCATCCGAATAGTTTGATTATCAAACGATTTGATAATCAAACTATAAATGAAACTTTGAAAAAATGCAAGTTTATTTTTTCATTTTTTCAATCATTCACTTTTCAAATAACAAATCAAACAATCAAATTTACTTTGATTTTCAAATAATTTTAACACAATCAGCTGTGGTGTAAACAGCTTTAAGTCACCCTTTTAATTTTTATTAATTTTCTTTACTATTAATCAATCACAACATGATAAAAAACAGGGATTAAAGTTGGTTTACATTCCCTGAGATTCAAAACATGGGGAGCGTCTTATAAAAAGAGCCCCTATCTTTTAAGAAAATTGTAGAAAGTTCAAAGAAAGTAGATAAACATGGGGAGTCTTCTTAGCGATTTAACCCCTGAGATTGAAAAGATAGGGATTAAACTTGAATAACACTCCCTCATATTGAAAACATGGGGGATGTATTACTGATTTACTCCCTGATAAACTAAAGGATACTACGCCTCGCTTTCGCTCGCCCTAGTACTGTTCATCAGCTTCTCTTAGCTCCCTTTGGTCGCTAAATCGCAGTGATTCACAGCAAAAACAGCCAGCTTTTTTATAAACTGGCTGTTTGATCGAGTGTTACTATATTTTTAGTTAAAAAACATCAATAGGGGGGTGGGGTTCGCTTGGAAAATGATTAAAATCATAGCTGCTGAGTTGTTCAAATGATTCGATAAAACTTGTCGTACCTTGAGCAATCATTAAGTTTAATTGTTTTTGATCCAAATTTTTACTAAAAGGTAGTACTAAAACGGGTTTGTGTAATGCCCGCATAAATCCCATTTCAAAGGCGGAACCATCGTCAATTTGATCTAAATCATATAAAAATACACCACAGTCAGCGGTGCTCATAGCAGACAAATCATTTTGGTAAGTAGCGTTTTGCCAAATAAGTGTGCCAAATACTTCTTTTGGATCATCAAAAGTAGCCTCTTGATATTGAAAGTCAAAAGGAAAATGGACCACCGCTACAGTATCATTGTCTTCTAAAGCGTCTTTTGCTTTCTCGACCCTTTGTTTTTGTTCTTCGTTAAAATAAGGAGTTCCTAAATAAATTTTGGTAAGCGCCTTGCTTTGTCTATCTTTAGCCAACCATAACTTCCTTTCCATTAAGTTTTGTCTGAATTTGTGCAAATACATCTTGCCAATCTGCTTTTTGGGTCACATCATAACGATCTGCATCAATTTTTAACTTGGGGCCATGGTTATACTGTTCAAACCAATCACCGTAAGCTGTATGTAATTGTTTATAATAGTCTAACAAGCCGTTTTCTTTTGTTGGTTGTTCAAATGATCTGCCCCGTTTTTGTATATTAGATAATATATGATCAAAACTAGCGTCTAAATAAATCATTAAATCCGGTGCTTTTTTAGGTAATGTTGATAGTTCTTCCATCATATTATTTAATAGTTCTAAATAAATTTGGTATTCTTCCTCACTGATATTACCGTTTTCTACATTAATTTTGGTAAACAATGCATCTTCATAAATCGAACGGTCTAAGACATTATTTTGATCAAAAAAGGCTTCTTTAATACTTTTGAAACGTTTATTTAAAAAATATATCTGCAAAGCAAATCCGTATTTCCCTGGATCCTCATAGTATTTGTTTAAAATAGGATTTTCGTCCACAGCTTCATAAAAAGGTTCTGTCTGTAGTTCACCTGCTATTTTAGTTGTATAGGTTGTTTTTCCTGCGCCAATCATTCCCGCCATTACTATCACGATTTCGATCGCCTTCCTTATTTTATGCAAAATATACAATATATAGTACATCTTATATATTATTTTGCAATATATAGTGTTTATAGTCCTTTTAAATTTTACAATAGATTTTCCATAATGTGAAGCCCCTCAATAAAAAAACGAGAAACAAGTTAAAATAACTGTTTCTCGAATTTTTTTATTGAATTAAATCATAAACTTCCATGGCTACAATATCAATGTTATCAAATTGGTAAGCTTGATTTGTTTGGGCTTCAGTTAACTCAAATGTTTCAGTGGCGTTATCATAGCTTACTATACATTTTTCAACGCCTTCTTTTTCAAAGCGACGTACTTGCACTTCGCTATCTTGCGCTTCGATCATTGCTTCAAGTCGTTTAATGATAGCAACTAATTGGGAATTTTGCATCCTAGGTGCCTCCTCTATTATTCACATTTCTGTTTTATTCTAACAAAAAGAAGAAGACTTGTGGATGTTTTTTTTCAATTTTTTTCGCTTTTTAAGAATTTGTTTGGTCTGTCCACCAAAGTTTAATTAAGGCTTGCGTCCCATCATTTTCATTTCCATGATCCGCTAGTTTTTCATAAAATTGTGTAGCCAATTGTGTGTTAGGCAACTCCAGAGACAATTTTTGTGCTTCATCTAAAGCAATTTTCAAGTCTTTAATAAAATGTTTTACAAAAAAGCCTGGAGAGTAGTCTTCTTTTAAGATCCGCGGACCATAATTGGACATAGACCAGTTCGCAGCAGCACCGCCTGCTAGTGTATCCATCACTTTTTGTAAAGAAAGCCCAGCTTTATCGGCATAAACTAACATTTCAGTCATTCCCGTCATTGTTCCAGCGATCATAATTTGATTGGCCATTTTTGTATGTTGTCCTTTACCCGCTGATCCGTGTAGGGTATAACTTTCCCCCATTTTTTCAAAAAGTGGCAGCACTTTTTCGTAAACAGCTTCTTCACCGCCTACCATTATGGTTAATGTTCCATTTTTTGCGCCTAAATCTCCACCAGAAACTGGCGCATCTAAACTATCAGCGCCATTATCACTTGCAGTTTGGCTAATTTTTTCAGCTAAAGTTGGCGCACTAGTCGTTAAATCGACTAAAATTTTCCCATTTACATCGCTAGCAAAAATACCTGTTGCATCTCCATAGTAAACTTCTTCTACATCTTGTGGATAACCTACCATAGTAAATATGATTTCACTTGCATCAGTAACTTCTTTAGGTGTATCTTTCCAGATTGCACCATTTGCTACTAAGTCGTCTGTTTTACTTTTCGTCCGGTTATAAACAAACAACTCATGTCCTGCCTCCATTAAATGTCCAACAATTGCATGTCCCATGACACCTGTTCCAATAAAACCAATTTTCATTTTACTACCTCCTAAATAAAAAAAGTCTGTACTTTCAGTATACGCGAAAATACAGATTTATGAAATGATTAATGAAAGATTCCTCTAAATAAGCGTCTATGCTTTTTTGTTTTGTCGCCTTCGTCAATAGTACTTTGTTGTTCTTTTGTTGCTTGCATATTTTTATAATAAGCGATCGTTTCATTATAAAAGGCTAGCATAGATTCTCCGAAATTTTCTACCGAAATTTCATATTTTTTCTTATCTAAAATCGCTTGATCCTTGGGAGGATTTTCCGCCATATAAGAAAGTAGCGCAGGTACAAAATCGTCATCTGTTGAAAAAGTTACCCCAAGCGAAGGATCATCTATTAAATGGTCCAAATATTCATTGCCTTCAACCACAAGTTGTGTACCCGAAGCCATAGCTTCTAAATAAGTTAGCCCTTGGCTTTCTGAAGTAGAAGTACAGACAAAATAATCAGCGGATTGATAATATAAGGCCACTTGATCATTCGGAACTTCTCCGACAAATATGACTTTATTTCTTACTTTCTTATCATAAGCCAGTTGTTTTAATGCTTCTTCATAAGGTCCTTTTCCTACGATTACTAGACGCACATTAGGTTTTACTTGTAAAACCTCAGGTAAGTTTTCTATCAAAGCTTGTATATTTTTTTCATAAGAAACTCGACTTAAAGAAAGTAAAAATATCTCATCTTCATGTATTCCTAAAAGGGCACGTAACTGTTTACTTTTAGCAGCTGTATTTTCATCAGTTTCAAATTTTTTTGTTTGAATACCTGTTGGAATCACACACATCGGCGAAACTACACCATATTTTTTTAAGGTAGTAATCACTCGTTCACTAGGACAAACGACCCCGGATGTATGATTAGCAAAAACACGCGAAAAAACTTTTACATGCGCCGGACGTACCACTTTTCCGCGGGCAATATAATGTAGATAATCTTCATACATCGTATGATAGGTATGAATCACTGGGATATGCAGTTTTTTTCCCACTACTTTTCCCAAAAAGCCGGCTCCGAATTCAGTATGTGTATGAATTAAGTCTAATTCAAAGTTTCTAGCGATCATATACGCATCCCACATGCCACGTACGACAATACGGCGGTCCTTAAAGGATATAAAAGGAACACTTGGCATGCGAACAATTCCCTCTTCATATGCTGGCGCATTAGGGTCGGTAGTAGTAAAAATAATCACTTCATGCCCGCGCCTAATTAATTCATCTTTTAATGTCTTGATTGATGTAGCAACTCCACTTACTTGAGGAAAGTAAGTATCTGTGAAAAACCCGATTTTCACAAAATTCCCTCCAAACTACGAATCTATCTTTTTTTAAGAAAGTACCGTTTCATATATATTTTGTAATTTTTTTCCGATGTGCGGGATATTTTTTGCTTGTGCCGTTTGCCAACCATTTTCAGAAAGATCAGGCAACTTTTTTTCAACAATACCTTCTAGTAATTGACTGAATTCTGTGTTGTTATTTCCCATATAACAGTTTTTCCCATCTTTTAACCAGCCCTCATACACAGGAATGTCACGAACAAGTACGTTTTGTAAACTTGCTAAAGCTTCTAATACTACAATCCCTTCTGTTTCCTCATAAGAAGGGAAGAAAAACAAATCGGCATTAGAATAAGCTCCTTCAATGATATCACCTTTGATATAACCAGGAAAGATTACATTATCGGGATGATCGTGTTGTACAATACGGCGAATATCTTTGGGAATTGAATATAAGGAGATATGACCGAACCAAATAAATTTATACTGGGGAAAGCGTTTGGCCACTTCAACAAAATCAACGATCCCCTTACGCCGAAAATAAAGTCCGACAGAAATAATCACTTTTTGCTCAGATGCTAGTTTAAAATACTCACGAAATGCTTCCTCTTTTTTTTCATCTGGTTGAAATTGCTCCAGGTTAATACCATTAGATACTACATCAATAGGTTTTTGAATACCATATGTTTGTAAAACCTTTTTAGCATAAGGCGTCGGTGTGATTAAACGATCACCTAAGGCGTAGAGACTGACTAAGTATTTTTTATATAATGGCGTAATTGTATTCGCTCCAAAAAATGAATTCTTAAAATCTTCCGCATTGGAATGCGCGTGATAAATAACTTTTTTTTCTTGTTTTTTAGCTTGCTTTATTATTTTTCGGCTATTTATTCCGTAGGTATTGATATGTAAGATATCAAAATCCTTACTTCTAGCATCAGTCGTATAATCAATTCCAGCACTTTCCAATGCCTTTTTTTGATGTTCAAACGCACGTCCGATTCCTGATTTTTCCAGCATTTTTTGTCCTTCAAAATAAAGAAGCACTTTCAAGGATTCATTCCCCTTTCTTTTTTCAATTACAGTATATCATATTTTACGTTATTCTTAACTCCAACTAAGGGCTTAAATTATGCTGGATTAAATACTTAGAACAAATAATTCAATGCTATTTTGTATTTGCAAGATATTATTTAAAGCAGTTATGAAGTAAACTTTCTAAAAACCGCTTTTATTTTACTAGTTTCTTTTTTCAAAAAATGATATCTTTAAAGTAGCACACATGCTTAAAAATGGAGGTTAGCTTATGAATGTTGTAGATATGCACTGTGATACGATTATGAAAATTTACCAGTCACCAATAAATGAACCAGGACATTTAAAGAAAAATAATTTTCAACTAGATATTCCGAAAATGCAACAAGGTGATTATTTATTACAAAATTTCGCCATTTTTCTTGATAAAGAAGCTGTTGATTCACCTTATGAAGAAGCTAAGGCAATGATTGATTGTTTCTATAATGAAATGGATGAAAATACAGAAGAAATCCGTCCAGTCACTCGTTATGAGCAAATTTTAGACAACGGCTTAAATGAACGAATGAGTGCTCTTTTAACCATGGAAGAAGGCGCGCCTATTGAAGGTAGTGTTGAAAAACTAGAAGAGTTTTACAACTTAGGTGTGCGTATGATGACCTTAACTTGGAATTACCCAAATGAGATTGGATACCCTAATGCCGTTTTTGCTGATGGTAATGAACAACTCACTGAAAAAACACAAAAAGGGTTGACCCATAAAGGCATTGAAATCGTTCAGCGGATGAATGAACTTGGAATGATCATTGACGTTTCCCACGGTTCAGATGCGTTGGTTAAGGATGTATTACAATACACTGATCGACCTTTTGTTGCTAGCCATTCTAATGCACGTAAAGTTCATTCCCACTATCGTAATTTGCCGGATGACCTTATTAAAAAGATAGCTGAACGCGGTGGTGTGATTGGTATCAATTTCTCCGATCACTTTTTACAAGATGCTAAAGAAAAAGGTTCTTTAATCAATGCGATTTGTCGTCATGCTCGCCATCTTTATAATGTAGGCGGGATTGAATCCGTTGGTTTAGGTTCTGATTTTGATGGCATTCCCGTTCATCAAGACCTACCAGACGGAACAATTTTACCCACGATTTATGATGCTTTAAGAAAATCAGACTTTTCTAGTGAACAAGTCGATCAAATTTTTAATAAAAATGTTTTACGCCTCTACCAAGATTTTCTAATTTAAAAAAGCTCATCTTAACAGAGGAATAAGTAACATCCAAACCGAGATAAACTTCTCGGTTTTTTTATAAAAGAACGATCGGCTTGAGAATATTTTTTGGATAATGTTTTTGTCTGTTTTTTTATCCATCTCTTGCTGTTTTTGCCCATCTTAACTAAAAAGCGGGAAGTAAAGAACACTATGTCCGCTTCGCTCCCCTAGTACTGTTCATCACTTCGCTTGCGCTTTAATCTCAACAAGGTCTAAACGACAAATCGCTAAGTCCTTGAAGGATCTACTCTCAACTCCCCTTGGTTGTTGAGTCGTAGTGATTCACACGCAAAAAAAGACCAAGACAATCAAATGTCTTGGTCTTTTCAATCAAAGAAGTTAACCAGCGTATTCATTAACCAACGCTATTACTTCATCTGCTGTATCACAATCGTTTAATGCGCGATCAGCAAGTTCTTGCATTTTTGTCGTATCTAATCTTTTCATTAAGCTACGTGTCTTCAAAATAGAAGATGAACTCATTGAAAACTCATCTAAACCAATGCCCATTAATAATGGAACCGCAGTTTGGTCACCAGCCATTTCTCCACACATACCAGCCCACTTGCCTTCTTTGTGCGCTGAATCAACTACGTTTTTAACTAAACGTAGGATTGCAGGGTTATATGGTTGATAAAGATAAGAAACTTGTTCATTCATACGGTCTGCTGCCATTGTGTATTGAATCAAATCATTTGTTCCAATACTGAAGAAGTCAACTTCTTTAGCAAAACGATCAGCTAAAACTGCAGAAGCAGGAATTTCAATCATAATACCTACTTGAACTGAGTCAGAAACACCATAGCCTTCGTTAATTAATTTTTCACGTTCTTCATTATATATTTTCTTAGCAGCACGGAATTCTTGCAAGGTTGCTACCATTGGGAACATGATTCGCAACTCACCATATATTGAAGCACGCAATAAAGCACGTAATTGCGTACGGAACATTCCTTCACCTAGTTGTGAAAGATTAATACGCAATGCACGATAACCTAAGAATGGATTCATTTCATCAGGAAGATCCAGATAAGGAAGCTCTTTATCGCCGCCTATATCCATTGTACGTACTACAACAGGCTTGCCATCCATACCTTCTAACACTTTCTTATAAGCGTTAAATTGGTCTTCTTCTGTAGGAAAATCAGAAGAATCCATATATAAGAATTCAGTACGATACAAACCAACAGCTTCAGCGCCATTACTATGAACCCCACTTAAATCTTTTGGCGTACCGATATTTGCTGCTAAGTCAAAATGTTTGCCGTCATCAGTAACGGTTTCAGCATCTTTAAGCTTTTCCCATTCTTTCTTTTGTTCAGCAAATTTTTGACCTGCTTCTTTATATTCTGCTTTTTGGTCTTCTGTAGGATTAACAACAGCAGTTCCTTCAATACCATTTACAGCGATAATATCGCCTTCATGAGCTAAATCAGTAATTTGTTTTGACCCAACAATTGCTGGGATTTCCAAAGAACGAGCCATAATTGCAGAGTGAGATGTACGTCCTCCGACATCTGTAACAAAAGCTTTAACATATCTACGATCTAACTGTGCAGTGTCACTAGGAGCCAAGTCATGAGCAACAATGACAACTTCTTCGTTAATCATTGAAGGATCAGGTAAAGTTGCACCTAGCAAATGAGCCAATATACGTTTTGACACATCACGAACATCAGCTGCACGTTCTTGCATGTAGGAATTATCTTCCATTGCTTCAAACATACCGATATACATATCAGTAACATCTTTTAATGCTTGCTCAGCGTTTACATTGTTATCTGAAATATTTTGTTTGATTTGACCAGTCATTTCAGGGTCATCAACAACCATCAAATGAGCGTCAAAAACTTGTGCTTCTGATTCCCCTAAAGTTTCAGCAGCATTATCGCGAATTTTTTGCAATTCTTTTTCGGAAGTTTTTAATGCCTCGTCAAGGCGTGTTTTTTCATGTTCAGTATCTTCGACATTCTTTTTTGAAAAAGTTAAATCTGGTTCCACTAACAGGTAGGCTTTTGCAACAGCTACTCCATCGCTTGCCGCGATTCCCTTTAGCATATCAGACATTATTCAGACAATCCTTCCTTTTTCATTGTTTCTACAATTGCTGCCATTGCATCTGATTCATCAGCACCATCTACTGAAATTGTAACGTCAGAACCTTGGCCTACACCTAAGGACATAACGCCCATAATAGATTTCAAGTTTACTGATTTACCTTTATACTCTAAGTTAATATCAGAGTTGAATTTGCTAGCAGTTTGTACTAATAAAGTTGCTGGACGTGCGTGAATTCCTGTCTCAGCAGTTACATTAAAATCTTTCTTTTCCATATCGATCGATCTCCTTTGAGTTATCAAATTTTGTGAGGGTTTTCTAAAATTAAGCATAAATAAAAAAAGCAGTGAATAACCCTTTCAATTGATAAGATTACCATTTTTTTGCTGTTTAGACAACCATTTTCCACCACAAATCGAAGAATTAAGCGAAAATTCAAGCTTCTTTTTCACTTGGTTCGTATCTATAGCTGATCGTCCCTTGTAAGCCTGCTTCCCCTACAAAAGACGTTCGGTCGTTAAAAGATAGCCAAGCATTACGAAATTCTAAGAAGTCTGGTTGTTCAACTGTTAACTTATCGATCTTACCATCTTTTAATTGTTGTAATAGTTCAACAAATGTTTCTTGTGTCATTTTTTCTCTCCTTTATCTTCCTAAAAAAATTATAATAAAAAGAAAAATTTCTGCAAGCTTTACAAGAACTATTTATCAGATATTTATTTTTTAATAGTTATTTTATTCGACTTTACTCAACTTTTCAGTAAAAATTTTTCCTAATAATAAGAAGATAAAACTTTTTAAGAAAATTTCGCTTTTCCAGTTCAAATCCTTGAAAAATATAGTAAAGATTGTATAATAGAATTTGAAAGGTCAAAGTTGGTCAATGTTTTTTGACTTTTTCCTTTACCTTTTATAAAGATAAAAGAACTTGAACATAAAGAAAGGTTGTGAGATTTGATGCTTTGTCAAAACTGTGGAAAAAATGAAGCAACCATTCATTTATATGCAAATGTAGGTGGACAAAGACGACAAATCGACTTTTGTCAAAATTGTTATCAAAAATTAAAAAATCAACAAGAAAACCCAATGGGAGGCATGCAAGGTATGCAACAAGATCCATTTGGCTTTGGGAATTTAGATGATTTCTTCCGTCAAATGTCTCAAATGCAAGGTGGTAATTCCTATTACTCACAAACACCTCCAACACAAGCTGGTGGTGGAAATAACGGAAATGGCGGTCAATCCTCGAACAATTCCGGTTTATCTGGTCTTTTAGGTGAATATGGAATTAATATCACCCAACAAGCCAAAGAGGGTCAAATCGACCCAGTTGTGGGGCGTGATGATGAAATTAAACGCGTCATCGAAATTTTAAACCGTCGTACAAAAAATAATCCAGTTTTAATTGGTGAGGCTGGTGTCGGTAAAACAGCTGTCGTTGAAGGTTTAGCACAAAAAATTGTCGATGGCGATGTACCACAAAAATTGATGGACAAACAAGTAGTACGACTTGATGTAGCTTCTCTTGTGCAAGGAACTGGTATTCGTGGACAATTTGAAGAAAGAATGCAACAGTTGATCAGCGAAATCAGAGAAGCGGAAAATATCATCCTGTTTATTGATGAAGTCCATGAAATTGTAGGTGCTGGTACAGCTGGTGACGGTAGTATGGATGCTGGCAATATCTTAAAACCAGCATTAGCGCGTGGCGATCTGCAAATGGTAGGCGCAACAACTTTAAATGAGTTTCGTACCATTGAAAAAGACGCTGCGTTAGAACGTCGTATGCAATCAGTGCGCGTAGATGAACCAACAATCGAAGAAACAGTTTCGATTTTAAAAGGTTTACAACCACGCTATGAAGATTATCATCACGTAAAATATACGGATGAAGCGATCCAAGCAGCAGCTGATTTATCAAATCGTTATATTCAAGATCGTTTCTTACCTGATAAGGCAATCGACTTGTTGGATGAGTCAGGTTCTAGAGAAAACTTGACGATTCAATACGTTGATCCAAAAACGATCGATAAAAAATTAGAAGATGCGCAAAAAGAAAAAAGCCAAGCTTCCAAAGAAGAAGATTACGAAAAAGCTGCTTACTACAGAGATCAAATCAATAAACTTGAAAAAATGAAAGAAAAACAAGTAAATGATGAACAAATGCCGGTAATCACTGAAAAAACAATGGAACAAATTGTCGAACAACAAACAGGTATCCCGGTAGGTGAATTAAAAGAAAAAGAACAAAATCAATTACGTAGCTTAAGTGACGACTTGAAAAAACAAGTTATTGGTCAAAATGAAGCGATCGATAAAGTTTCTAAAGCTATTCGACGCAATCGAGTAGGATTAGGAAAACAAAATCGTCCAATTGGTTCCTTCTTATTTGTAGGACCTACAGGTGTCGGTAAGACAGAACTTGCTAGACAATTGTCTTATGAATTATTCGGTTCTATTGATTCGATGATTCGCTTTGATATGTCTGAATATATGGAAAAACACAGTATATCCAAACTAATCGGTTCACCGCCAGGTTATGTTGGTTATGAAGAAGCTGGTCAATTGACCGAAAAAGTTCGACGTAACCCATACAGCTTGATCTTATTAGATGAAGTGGAAAAAGCACATCCTGATGTATTGCATATGTTCTTGCAAATACTTGAAGATGGACGCTTAACTGATGCTCAAGGACGTACGGTAAGCTTTAAAGATACGCTCATTATCATGACAAGTAACGCTGGTACAGGTAATGTTGAGGCCAATGTTGGTTTCGGTCCTGCCCGTGAAGGTGTAACAAATTCAGTAATGAGTCATCTAAAAGACTTCTTCAACCCTGAATTCTTAAACCGTTTTGACGGCATTGTAGAATTTAAAGAATTGAGCAAGGAAAACTTGATGAAAATCGTTTCTCTAATGCTTGATGATGTTAACAACATGCTTTCCTATCAAAAAATTCATATTGATGTCTCACAAGATGTAAAAGAGAAATTGGTTGAATTAGGTTACGATCCAGCAATGGGCGCACGTCCACTACGTCGTACAATTCAAGAACAAATTGAAGACGGCATCGCTGAATACTATCTTGATAATCCAGGAAGTTCAGAACTCAAAGCAGTTCTTGACGACAATGGAGAAATTAAAATTGAAGCAGCAGAAAGTGTCTATGTAGAAAATAAACAAGAAGATGAAAATAAATAAATATAAGTCCACTGTTTTACTGGAAAAGTACATTAACTGTACTTTTCCAGTTTTTTTAATACCTTATACTTTATCTTTTTTTTAATTAAAAATATAATAGATACAAAGGGAAATTTAGTTTTAGAAACTGTGAGGTGAAACAATATGAAGCTAGTAAATGTTACAAATAGTCATTCAAGACTTGTCAAGCAACAGTTAGAACATACAGATGCGGTGTTGGTAAAAGTCTACACTGCTGGAGATATTTCGATTGTATACACTGAGGCTCCTACACATAATGAACTTTTATTAATAAACAAAAAAAGAGCCATCCGTTCCGAAGAAATCAACGAAATCAGGGAACATTTCTTAAAAAAACTTTCTCCAGATTCCTATAATGAAGAAGACATCACAGAAGTTGATAATGACGATGATGCCATTGTTGAGATCTCTATTCCAAAAGTAATAAGTGAAACTTCCTAGTTTTTACATTAAAAAACAGCTTAAAAAGTACTGTCTTTCTCGTAAACTGTGCTTTTTAAGCTGTTTTTGTATTTTATAATAAACTCTTCAATTCAACATCGGGATACTTGTCTTTAAACCAACGCATAGCAAATTCATTTTCAAATAAAAATAACGGTTGACCAAAACGATCTTTGGCTAAAATATTGCGGCTGGAATGCATCTTTTCATCTAAATCTTTTGGATCGATCCAGCGAGCAATCTTATGCCCCAACGGCTTCATAATCACTTCAGAATTATATTCATTTCTCATACGATATTGGAAAACTTCAAATTGTAATTGCCCAACAGCACCGATAATAAAATCATCAGTCATATAGGTTTGATACATTTGGATCGCCCCTTCTTGAACTAGCTGGCGTATGCCTTTATAAAATGACTTTTGTTTCATTACATTTTTAGCGTTTACCTGCATAAATAATTCTGGGGTAAAAACGGGTAAGTCTTCATAAGCCACTTTGAGTTTTCCTTCATAAAGAGTATCTCCTACTTGATAAGTACCAGTATCATAAATACCTATGATATCACCAGCTACTGCTTCTTGAATATTTTCACGCGCATCGGCCATAAATTGGGTGACATTGCTTAATTTTGTTTTCTTGCCCGTTCGCTCTAAGGTAACATCCATTCCACGAGTAAAAGTTCCTGAACAAATACGTAAAAAGGCAATGCGGTCGCGATGAGCAGGATTCATATTTGCCTGGATTTTAAATACAAATCCGGAAAAATCTTCTTCGTAAGGATCTACTTTTTCTTCTTCTTTAGTTTTATGGGCATGAGGTTTAGGTGCATATTCTAAAAAGGCTTCTAAGAAAGTTTGCACACCAAAGTTAGTCAACGCAGAACCGAAAAATACGGGCGTTTGCTCGCCTTGGTCCACTTTTTCTAAATCAAAGTCATCGCCAGCTTCTTGTAGCAATTCAACATTTTCGAGTGCTTGTTGATAAACGCTATTTTGTTTTAGTGGATGTTCAGTAGCAATATCTCCATTGTCATCTAATGAAAGGAAACGCTGACCATCATAATTTTTTGGATGAGATAATTCTACGCGTTGATTATGAATGTCATAAATCCCTTCTAATCCTCTTCCCATTCCAATAGGCCAATTCATAGGATAAGATTCAATATCAAGTAAATCTTCTAGTTCTTCTAATAATTCTAGTGGTTCACGACCATCGCGATCCATTTTATTAATAAAAGTGAAGATCGGGATTCCTCTTTGTTTTACAACTTTAAAAAGTTTTTTCGTCTGTGCTTCAATTCCCTTGGCACTGTCGATCACCATGACCGCGCTATCAACAGCCATCAATGTACGATAAGTATCTTCAGAAAAGTCTTCGTGTCCTGGCGTATCTAAGATATTTACACGTTTTCCTTCATAGTCAAATTGCATTACCGAACTGGTTACTGAAATCCCACGTTGTTTTTCAATGTCCATCCAATCGGATTTCGCATAATTTCCTGTTTTTTTCCCTTTAACCGTACCTGCTTGACGAATCGCACCACCAAAAAGCAAAAGTTGCTCAGTAATGGTCGTCTTACCTGCGTCCGGGTGAGAAATAATCGCAAAGGTGCGTCTAGAATCGACTTCTTTTTTTAATTCTTGTTTATCCATTTCTTATACTGCAAGACTGCTATTCTCACAGTCTCTCCTTTCGTTTCAGACTTACTTATCAATAATTTTTTATGTATGAACTTGACCAGTATATCATTTCAGAAACTAAAAATAAATAAAAATAGCCAGCGCTCCTATTGAGATAAAAAAAGCAGGACCTTTTAAGATCCTACCTCTTTTATCGTCTAGGCTCATCATCTGCAAATTCCTTATGGAAAAAGCGCCGGTCTTCTTCAGGTTCTACCTCATCTTTTTTTGTTGGATCATGAAAGATGACGCGAATCTTTAAAACACGTGGTCCAACAGTTTGTTCTGATACCAAGGTTAAATTATCCACTTCAAAAGTTAATTTTTCACCTTCTTCAGGAATTTCTCCTAAAGCTGTAATCAAATAACCTGCCATGGTATCTACATCAGACATATGAAGATTGGTATCAAAGGCTTCATTGAATTCTTCAATCAGCATACCGCCTTGAATAATGTATTCAGATTCCGAAACTTTCTTATAAAGCGTTTCGACTTCATCTGACTCATCGTCAATTTCGCCTACAATTTCTTCTAGCAAGTCTTCTAGTGTTACGATACCAACTACACCGCCGTATTCATCCAATAAAACTGCCATTTGGCTCTGTGTCTTTTTCATTTCATATAATAAATCATCAATAAAAATCGTCTCTGGAACAAATAAAGGTTCTTGTAATAAAGTAGGTAAATCAATATTAGCAAAACCTTGTTTATATGCTCCCTTTAATAAATTTTTTGTGTGTAAAATGCCAATAACTTTATCTTTTTCTTCATCAAAAATCGGAATTCGGGAATAATTTTGCTTTAAGATATCTTCGATGATTTCACCTACATTGTCATTAATATCAACCATGTAAGCATCCGTACGAGGTACCATCACTTCCCGTGCTACTTTAGTATCTAATGAAAAAACACCTTGAAGCATAGATAACTCTTCATCTTCAAAGACACCTTCAGTTTCCATCATATAACGCATCTCATCACGCGTCATTTTACTGTCCTCGTCATCAAATTCCATTGGGGTTATTCGTGCGAGTAGATTTGTCGATGCTGATAGCAACCATACAAATGGTTTTGCAATATTTCCGATAACACGAATAATACCAGAAGCAAATTTTGCTACCTCTTCGGTCTTACTCATAGCGATACGTTTTGGATATAACTCACCAAACACAATCGAAATATAGGTTAAAAGCATAACCATAATGATATGTGCAATACTTGTTGCAGCAGCTCCTCCACCTAAATAAGGAGAAAGACGTTGTGCTAATTGTGAAGCTAGCGACGCACCAGATAAAATATTAACTAATGTGATTCCAACTTGAATAGTCGATAAAAAATTCGTTGAGTCTTTTAACGTGCGTAAAAGTTTCTGAGATTTTTTATCTCCTTCTTCGGCTTGTCGTTCGATCCGACTTTTGTTGATCGAAACCACAGCAATTTCTGATGCTGCTAAAAAAGCATTCACTATTGTTAAAACAAGTAATAACAACAGCTGGGCTATCAGCGACTGACTCCCGGGGTCAGCATTCATAGTTGCATTCGCTCCTTAGATTTTCAATTTTTATAAAAAAAACGTGGTTTTCAACCACAATAAAATGCTACCACAAAGCTTTTTTCATTTCAATGAAAACCGATTCACATTACAAAAATATTTATCTTTTGTTTTCGGAATTTTTAACTAGCCAATTTTTCAGCAAAAAGATATAATTTTATCGAGGTGGTAAAATGCGCGTAATTCATACAAAAGATACACAAAGTAGTAGCTATGCTGATGCATTAGCTATTAGAAAAGAAGTTTTTATAAAGGAACAACAAGTTCCTGTCGAAAGAGAAATTGATGAAAACGAACAACAAGCAATTCACTTTGTTTTATATAATGATCAAAGTGAACCCCTAGCCACTGTTCGTTTACTTCCTTCTGATAATAATACTATCAAAGTACAACGTATGGCTGTTGTGAAAAAAGCTAGAAAACATCATTATGGAAAAGTTATTATGCAAGAAGCAGAAAACTATGCAAGTAATCATGATTATCAAAAAATGACTTTAGGCGCACAAATCAGTGCGCAAAACTTTTATCGAAATTTAGGCTATCAAGAAGAAGGAGACATCTTTTGGGATGCAGGTATGGAGCATATTACAATGACAAAAAATTTATTTTAAAAAAATAAAACAAGTATTATAATTGCTTCTTACTGATTTATAGCTGTGATACCAGATAAATAATTATAAAACTTACAAGACCTCTTCATTGGCACATTGTTTTTTCGTTTCTACGTACTATCCTTACTCATTCAACATAAGTTTGCTAACTTTCTTCATACTATGTCGTTGTTCATTAAAAATTGATTCTGCTATCCATATCCGTCAAAAAAATATATCTTCTTTAACGTTAAAAAGCTGCCGAAAAATCGGCAGCTTTTTATTTATGCGACAATTGCTTGTAGCGATCATACCATATATCGACGTACCCTTCTGAGAAAGGTCCTTTTCCATTATTGATCCAATCAACTAAAATTTTGACGTTTTCTTTTAAAATGTAATCAATATTGTTTGGATAATGCATCAGTTTACCATGTAGTTCATACTCGTCCACATCCAACAATCGTTTTTCACCATCGGGAAAAACTTTGATATCCAAATCGTAATCAATATATTTCAGCGCTTCTTCGTCTAAAACAAACGGGGAAGCTAGATTACAATAATAGGAAACCCCCTTTTCTCGTATCATTGCTACTATATTGAACCAGTATTTTTTATGAAAATAAACAATAGCTGGTTCGCGGGTGACCCAGCGTCTGCCGTCTGATTCAGTAACCAAAGTATGGTCATTTAATCCGATCAACGACTGCTCGCTAGTTTTCAATACCATCGTATCGCGCCACGTTCGATGCAAATTGCCATCATGTTTGTAACTTTGAATACTAACAAACTCGCCTTCTTTAGGCATTCTCATAGCAACCCTCACCTTACGAAACTCGTATTTGCTTGGGTGTTTTACACCGGCACCATAATTATTATAGCAATAATTTTAATTGTTTGCTATAAATGTCCTCTAAATTTATGAGTTTTATTGAACTGTTGAACAATTTTTTGCTGCACTTTGGGAAAAACAAGGGTTGAAAAAGACTGTTCATCTAGCCATTTGCCATTTTCTGGCGAAAAATCATTTTGTGTACGACCGTAAAAAATAAGAATATGCCATTTTAAATGAGTAAAAGTATGAGTCACTTCACCAAGATGTCTTTTTTGCCATACTACTGGCCACTCACTAAAAATATCTGGTACTTCATCTTCAGAGACCAAATCCAATGTTAATTGGTTTGTGTCTTCTTTTTGCCAATATTGTTTTAACTCTTGATACTCTTTTATGTCAACCTCTTTTAAAGGATAATGCCACATTTTTGCTAACAGACCATTTTCCGGACGTTGAATCAATAAATGTTCGTGCGCATTATTTTCAATAACTGCAGCCAAATAATAAACATCTTTAGGTTTTGCCTTCTTGGTTTTTACCGGAAACTTATCATGAGCGTCATGCGCACAAGCATAACAAAACGGTTTAAGCCAGGCAGGACATTCAGTAGCCGAGGGTGTAGAAACTGTCGCTCCAACTTCCATCAAAGCTTGATTCATATCTCCAGGATGCTCGTGTGAAATAATTGCACGAAGAATACCATCAAACACTTTATAGGTACTTGATTTAGCAATATCTTCTTCGACACCAAAAAGACGACTAATGACTCGCATCACATTGCCATCAATAGCGGGTTCCGGCAAGCCAAAAGATACACTTGCAATCGCACCAGCTGTATAAGGTCCGATGCCTTTTAGACTACGAATTCCTTCAACTTTATCAGGAAATTCGCCATTAAAATCTTCTTGGATTTGATTTGCTGCGACTTTTAAGTTCCTAGCTCTAGAGTAATAGCCTAATCCTTGCCAAACTTTTAATAGTTTTTCTTCATCAGCTTCGGCTAAATCCTGAATTGTAGGAAATTCTTCCATAAATCGTAAATAATAATCAATCACTGTATCTACACGCGTTTGCTGCAGCATAATTTCTGAAATCCATACTTTATATGGATCGGTATCCGCGCGCCAAGGTAGATTTCTTTTGTTTTTATAATACCAATCTAACAAGTTTGCTTGAAAGGCTTGTATCGTTGATTGATCCCACATCTTACTCTTCATTTAATTCTTCCTTATCAATAAATTGTTGAATCAAGTCTGTCGTAAATCCTTTCTGATACAACTTTTGCTTGATTTTCATCTTTTTCTTGCCGTTATCTTTTGAACGATCTCGCTGTAGTAACTTCTGTCCTTCTTTTTGTAATATTTCCCATTCTTGAGTTTCATCCATTTCATATTCAAGTTGGTCAATAGCTTGCTGAATAATATCTTGTTTAAAACCTTTTTTAGTCAGGTTCATTCGCAATTTCTGTAAAGTTTCGCGATAACTCTTACCGCGAATTTTCTTTACACCTTTTGCCGCAGTGCGTGCAGCAATTTCTGCCTGTAATTCTGGCGTATATAATTCCAGCGCTTCATCAATTAGATCATCTTGTACTCCTTTTTTACGCAATTGTTGATATAAATTAGACGGTCCTTTATCACTTAAACGAATTTGCGTACGCACATAACTCATCGCATATGTTCTATCATTTAAAACATCAAGTTCTTTTAAACGAGCGACGATTTTATGACGATCTTCTAATGGGATCTCTTTTTTTTGTAAGTAAGTACGGGTTTCTTTTTCTGTACGCAATTGATAACTAATATAATTTAAAGCTTCTTGCAAACCATAATCGTAGCTGGCTTGTTCTTTTACTTCTGCTAGCTTTTCCTCTGATAATTCGCTGCCTTTTAATAAACGAAAACGAACCAATAAGTCTTCTGAAACTCTAATTTTCTCTTGGTTATCAATCGTTACCTGATAAAAAATACCCTTTAATTTACGGATACTTGTGACGGTATACATCTTTTCACTCCCTCTTACACTTCCTATTTATTTTAACATAGAAAAACTATCTTATATTAGAATTTTAAGGACAAGTTAAACTAGCACACCATTTTTTAAAATCAATGATCTTAAAAGAAATTAATCGCATTACTTTTAAAATCTAGTGTGCTTAGCAGCACACAGTTAATGCTAAAAAAGCTTTAACCCAGCGGTCAAAGCTTTTTTATTACAACATATCAAATAAAGATAATTGATTTTCATCTGGCAAATCATTTAAAACACCATTATCAGACATATAATCAATTAGTGTTTTTGAAACCTTCGCACGATTTGCAAGGTCTTCTTTTGATAAAAACGGTCCGTCTTCCCGTGCTTTTACAATTTGTTTGGCTACGTTTGTTCCTAAACTTGGCACAGCGCGAAATGGTGCGATCAATTTATTATCTTCAATAACAAAGTTAACAGCATCAGATTTGTATAAGTCAATCATGCCAAACTCATAACCACGTTCCAACATTTCATTGCATAACTCAAGTACTGTTAAGAGATTTTTTTCCTTAGCAGAAGCGTCCATTCCTTTATCGGTAATTTCTTTCATTCGTTCTTTTACCGCATTTTTTCCTTTACACATGGTAACTAAGTCAAAATCATCTGCGCGAACTGAAAAATAAGCACAATAGTAAAGAATAGGAAAATATACTTTAAAATAAGCAACCCGCAAAGCCATTAGGACATAAGCTGCAGCATGGGCTTTAGGAAACATATATTTAATTTTTAAGCAAGAATCAATGTACCAGTCAGGAACGTTATTTTTTTTCATTTCCGCTTGCCATTCATCTGGAATTCCTTTACCTTTACGAACATGTTCCATAATTTGAAAAGCCATTCCAGCATCAAGGCCGGCATGCATTAAATATACCATAATATCGTCCCGACAACCGATAACATGCGCTAAATCAACAATTCCTTGACGTACCAGCTCGTCAGCATTTCCCAGCCAAACATCAGTACCATGGGATAAACCAGAAATTTGTAGCAATTCCGCAAAAGTCGTTGGATTGGTATCTTCTAACATTCCTCTAACAAAGCGCGTCCCAAATTCAGGAATCCCTAATGTTCCTGTTTTGGAATAAATTTGTTCAGAAGTTACACCTAATACTTCCGTTCCTTCAAAAATGCGCATCACTTCAGGATCATCAGTCGGAATTGTTAGCGGATCAATGCCCGACAAATCTTGTAACATCCGAATGACTGTAGGATCATCGTGTCCTAAAATATCCAATTTCAAAACATTATCATGAATAGAGTGGAAATCAAAGTGAGTCGTACGCCATTCTGCGCTCAAATCATCAGCTGGATATTGGATTGGCGTAAAGTCATAAACATCCATATCATCTGGAATAACAATAATCCCGCCCGGGTGCTGACCGGTCGTACGTTTGACGCCACTAGCACCTTTAGCTAGACGATCCACTTCTGCATTTCTAAAGTTTAAATTGTAATCTCGTTCATAACCTTTAACAAAACCAAAAGCCGTCTTATCAGCTACCGTACTAATTGTTCCTGCACGGTAAACGTAATCTTCACCAAACAATACTTTGGTATAATTATGAGCTTCAGCTTGATATTCACCAGCAAAGTTCAAATCAATATCGGGTACTTTATCGCCGTTAAATCCTAAAAAAGTTTCAAAAGGAATATCGTGCCCATCTTTTTTCAAACGAGTCCCACATTTCGGGCAATCTTTTTCCGGCATATCAAAACCTGAACCATAAGAGCCATCCTCATAAAATTCCGAGTACTGGCATTCTGGGCAATAATAATGGGGTGATAACGGATTTACTTCAGTAATCCCTGTCATTGTCGCCACTAAACTAGATCCAACAGATCCTCTTGAGCCTACCAAATAGCCGTCTTTCTTACTTTTTAACACTAATTTTTGTGAGATTAAGTAGATGACAGAAAAGCCATTTCCAATAATCGATTCAAGTTCTCTTTCTAAACGCTTTTCAACGATTTCAGGTAATGGATCACCATAAAGTTTTTTTGCTTGTGAGTAACTTAAGTCGGTAATTTCCTCTTCTGATCCTGGAATTTTGGGCGTATATAACTTATCTTTTACTGGAATGACAACTTCGCAGTTGTCATTTAATTGATTAGGATTATCTACCACTATTTCTTTAGCTTTCTCATTTCCTAAAAATTGAAATTCCGTTAACATTTCATCTGTGGTACGGAAATGAACGTCAGGTAAAGTATGACGATTCAATGGGTTTGCCCCTCCCATTGAATTGATCAAAATTTTACGATAGATCGCTTCTTCTTCGTTTATATAATGAACATCTCCAGAAGCAACAACTGGTTTGTCCAATTCTTCACCGATATTTACCAATTTGGCAATGATGTCTTCCAAATCTTTTTCATTTTTGATTAATTCTTGTTCGATTAAAGGAGCATAAACAGCTTTAGGCATTACTTCAATATAATCATAAAACTCAGCGAGTTCTTTGGCTTCTTCATAGCCTTTTTGCATCATCGCAACAAAAACTTCATTTTTATCACAGGCCGTTCCAATCATTAAACCCTCACGAAACTTCACAAGTTCAGAACGAGGAATGCGCGGCTGTTTATCGTGAAAGTATTTTACATTCGACATTGAAATTAATTTAAATAAGTTTTTTAATCCCTTTTGGTTTTTAACCAAAATCGAAGCATGAAAAGGGCGAGCAGCTTTGATTGAATTGGCGCTTCCTACATGACGATTCAAATCTTTATGTAGATACATTTCATGTTTTTCCATCGCTTCTTTTACAAAAATCCAAGCTAAGTGCCCCGTTGCTTCAGCGTCATAGACCGCTCTATGATGTTGTTCTAAGGATACGCCAAATTTTTTCGTCAATACACCTAAGCCAAAACGCTTAAATTCCGGATATAGATAACGCGCTAATTCTAAAGTATCGATTACCGGATTAGAGGCTTCAGCAATATTATTCCGCTTATAGCTCATATTTAAAAATCCCATATCAAATGAAGCGTTATGAGCTACTAAAACACACCCTTCAGAAAATTCTCGGAAAGCTTGCAGTACTTCTTCTTCAGATTTGGAGCCTTTCACCATTTCATCAGTAATACCGGTCAAGTTAACCGTTGTACTAGATAGAAAATGACCAGGATCAATAAACTCTTCAAAAGAATCTTCTACATTTCCTTTATGCATCTTGACCGCTGCTAATTCGATAATTGAATCATAAACTGCCGATAGTCCTGTAGTTTCCACGTCAAAAATCACATAAGTTGCATCAGACAAAGAAACGTCTTGAGGATTATAGGCGACTGCAACACCATCATCTACTACATTGGCTTCAACACCATAAATAATTTTCACACCGTTATCCTGGCCTGCTTGGTGTGCTTCTGGAAATGATTGAACGCCACCATGATCAGTCACAGCGACTGCTTTATGTCCCCATTTTCCCGCTTGTTTTACTAATTCACTAACGCTGTTGGTAGCATCCATCGTACTCATATTAGAGTGTAAATGAAGTTCTATTCGTTTTTCGTCTTCTTTAGCGTAATCCTTCCTACTTTCATGTTTGACTTCAACTAAGTCTTGCGCATTCATCACTAGATCCCGCATAAAAGTGTCTTCTTGGATACTACCACGAACCTTTAGCCAACTTCCTGCTTGGATCGCTTCAAAGACTTGTTCATCTTTTTCGCCATTTGAGAATTTTTTAGCAACAAAAGAAGAAGTGTAGTCAGTAATTTTCAAAATCAACAATTGTCTACCTGAGCGAAGTTCACGAACTTCTTTGTCAAAAACATAACCTTGAATCGTCATCCGACGCTCTTCTTCTAAAATATTATCCATAGGTGTAATTAATTCATCTTGCGAAATATTTCTTCCTAGTGCGATCGGGCCATCCAATGGCTGACTTTCTTGTTTTTTCTCTTTCTTTTGTTGTTTATGCGAAGCAATCGATTCTGCTGCTTGTTGCATAAACGCTTCTTGTTGTTCTTTTTGAAAAGCTTCCAACTGTTCTTTATTTTCAGTTGCTTGTTTTTGATCAAATTCTGGTTTAATACGAAATTTGGCAAAGCCAAAAGATTGGTAAATTTTTTCTACCATAGGCAAATACTGTTGCTGCAAATTGGGTATCACTGCTTCATTAGAAATCGGCAGAATAACTTTTGAACCGTCCATAAAGGGTTGCTGACTTTTTAATACTTGTTGTACAAATGGTGTTGCACATTTTTGATCTGCTAGTATCAGTGGCCAGTATTCCTGTAATAACTGCTCATCAAATTGATTATCCTCTGCTTCAATGACCATATCAACTGAAGCAATATCTTGAAAAGCCATTTCTAAATTTTGACGAAAACTTTGATAGATCATCGCTGGTAAAATTTTTGCAAAGCTTAAAACAAAGGTCCAATTTTGCGATTGCTTATGGACAATAACTTGTTTGATTTTTCCTTGTTTGATCAAAGGATTTTCTCGCATAGTTTCATCAAGTTGGATTTGATCTAAGAGAATTTCAAATGTTTCTTCTTCCTTTGACAAATTTATACACTCCTTAATGTAACAATCTTTCTTTACTAGTATACGCGTTTTAAAAAGACAATGAAAGTGACTACTTCATAAGATCTTTTGCTGACAAAACAACCGAACTATAAAAAGATTGTTTTACGCTTTAATAGACGCTCATCGTAAATTTCTGCTAAACAAAACTTATCAAATATAGTTCGGTTATTTTCTTATGTCACAGCCTCTTATTAGCCTTCAGAATTCAGTAAAATCGCAAGTGTTGAAACTAATTCTTCTTTTTTTACTTCAATTTTTGCTTGCGTTTGTTTAAATTTAATACTGACAGCTCCTTCATTGGCTTTATTACCAACAGTAATACGGACTGGACAGCCAATTAAATCCGCATCAGCAAATTTCACACCGCCTCTTTCTTGTCTATCATCTACTAAAACTTGATAACCAGCTTCTAACATCATTTCTTCCACGCTATTCGTTAGCGCTGTTTGCTCTTCATCTTCCATATTCGTTTGCACAATATGCAAATCAAAAGGCGCAATCTCTGCTGGCCAATTAATCCCCTCTTCATCGCTATTTTGTTCTACGATCGTCGCTAATAAACGGCTGATCCCCAGCTCATAATATCCCATTTGCACTGGTACATGTTGTCCATTTTCATCTAATACAGCTGTTTTCAATCTTTCACTAAAATAAGTACCGACCTTTATCATACGTCCGACTTCGACACCTTTTTTTAGTTCCAAAGTCCCTAAATTATCAGGTGAGGTATCACCTTCTTGCACTAAACGTAAATCAGCATATTGGTCCACCGGAAAATCTTTATCAGGATTGACATTTTTCAAATAAGTATTTTCCTCATTTGCGCCTGCCAAAGCATTTGCCAAATCTTGGACTTGTAAATCTGCATAGATTTTACAATCATCCGGCACATCGACAGGACCTAAATAGCTTAGAGATGTTTGAAAATACGCTTGGCTTTGTGTTTCATCGGCAGCGATCAATTGTGCTACTTCTAAATATTTCTTAATCTTTAGCTCATTGATTTTCTGATCAGCTCGAACTAAAACAAGAACCGGCTTATCATCTGCTAAATAAAGTTGCGCCTTAATTGTTTTTTGCAAAGGAATAGATAAAGCTTGTGCTGCTTCTTCTAGAGTTTCTTTTTTCTCAAAAGTAACTTCTTCAATTTCCTTGTTAGGTTCGTGAGATTTTTTTGAAATAAAAGCACTTGTTGCTGCCTGCAAATCAGCTGCATAATTACTTCCCGTTGAAAAAGCACCAATTTTATCTCCTGACTCTGAAAGAGCCATATATTCAAAAGCATCGGTTTGTTCGTCAATTTGGCTATCTCCCAATAGACCTTTTACTTTAACGCCTAAACGTTCAAAAATATGCTCAAAGGCCTTTTGATAAGCGCGATACATTTCATTTAAACTTTCCTCTGTTGCATGAAAAGAATAGGCATCACTTAAGATAAATTCGTGGCTACGCAATAAACCAAAGCGTGAACGTTTATCATTACGATATTTAGTCGCAATTTGAAAAAGGGTTAATGGTAATCGTTTATAAGAAGAAATTTCATCACCGATCAACTCGCTAATTAGCCCTTCATAAGCAGAGCCTAAAACAAACTCTTTTCCTGTACGATTTTTTAAATTATAAGCTTTATCGTCATAATTAACTTCACTAGTATTTTCTAATAAAGATGAGGGCAACAATGTGGGCATTTTGATTTCTACAGAACCAATTTTTTCAAACTCTTCACCAATGATCGCATACATTTTTTTTAATACACGAGTAGCTAAAGGTAAATAAGCATAAACGCCACCTGATACTTGTCGAATAAAACCCGCTCTTAACAGTAGCTGTAAATTCTTAGCTTCTGCATCGTTGGGAATTTCTCGCATTGTTGGAATTAAAAGTTTTGATTGTTTCATAATACACTCCTCATTTAAAACAACGCTTTTCTTTACTATATTAATTTGAAATACCGGTCCATCTGTCTAAATTAAGGGCCTAGGTTTAAAAGAAAAAGCGCTGGATATCATTCCAAGTGACTAATACCATTAATAACATCAACAAACCAAAACCTACTAAGGTAATCATCCCTTCTTTTTCTTCACTGATTGGTTTTCCACGTATCGCTTCGACTATATTAAGTAGTAATTTTCCACCGTCCAAACCAGGAATGGGTAGTAAGTTCACGATTCCTAAATTGACTGATATCATAGCGGTCAAAAGTAAGACTGTCATAGCGCCCTGTTGAGCAGCTTGATCAGACATTTGGAAAATAGCAACTGGTCCGCCTAATTGATCCAAGCTAAAATTAGTTACCAAGTTTTTTAAGGCAGCTAAAATTTGGACAAGCATGTCCCAACTTTCTTTCACACCGCCTACTACTTTGTCCCAAAAACCAGTTTTAAGCGATGCCTGTACGCCCAATTGCCCGATATCTTGATTACCCGATTCTACGCTTTCAGGCGTTGCATCTACAGAAAAAGTTTGGTCATCTCGGTTAACTTCAAGAGATAGCTCTTCATCAGGTTGTTGTTGAATCGTTTGTTGCAATTCAGGCCAACTTGATACTTCTTCTTGGTCGATAGCTACAATTTCATCCCCCGATTTTAAACCGGCTGTTGCTGCTGCGCCGTTAGGATCGACTTCACCAAGTACTGTGGAATCTTCATTAGGAACCCCGCCTTGTAAAAATACAATGGCGATGAATAATACAATCGTTAATAAGAAATTGTTCATAGGTCCCGCGAAATTTGTCAGCATTCTTTGCCATAACTTAGCAGACTGAAACTGTACATCACTTGGGGCAATACGCAGCTGCGTACCATCTTCTTCAATAATCATTGCCTCATGATTTACCGAATAGCTTGCTACATTATCTTCATTTCCATTAACAAATCCCGTAATTTCAAGTGCCTCAGTCAAATCATAACGAGTCACTTCCAAAGGGATCGCATTTTCTAACTGTACTTTTGAACTTGTATTGATTTTAATGACTTCGTTGTTCTCATTTACTTCCAAAGATACCGGCATTCCAGCTTTTAGTTCTTCTTCATCCTCATAGCCTGCCATCCGAACATAACCACCCATCGGTATGGCTCGTATGGTATAAGTCGTACCGTCTTTAGCTTGGTGGCTGAATAGCTTAGGACCCATGCCGATAGAAAATTCACGGACTAAAATGCCCGATTTCTTAGCAAAATAAAAATGTCCAAATTCATGTATTACCACAACTACTGAGAAGACGATTAAAAACGTAATCAATGTCTTCATGGTATGTTTCCTCTCTTTCTTCAAAGTATCTCAAAGATTACTCATTATTTTATCACATCTTATGTAATTAACAATCAATGAGATTGATTGTAATAAGAATTTAAAAAAGCATTTCCGATCATTTCGAAAATGCTCAGTAACTTTTCTAATATTAGAATAAGCCAATCAAATGCATAATAGGGAAAACAAATAACATACTATCAAAGCGGTCTAAAATGCCGCCATGCCCTGGTAAAATGTTACCTGAATCTTTCACTTGATAATGTCTTTTAATCGCTGACTCGACTAAATCGCCAAATTGGCCGACCGCCGATAAAATGATTGTCCAAAAAAGCATGATAAAAGAACCGTATTCAAAATAAAGGCTTCCTGGATAAATAATCAAAAAGACAATTGCGATAAACAGCGCACTTAAAATACCGCCTATAGCACCTTCAACAGTTTTATTAGGAGATATCGCTGGCCAAAGACTTCGTTTACCATATTTTCTTCCTACCATATAAGCACCGATATCAGTAGCCCATACAATAAAAAGCCCAAACAAAAGTAGCAATAAACCAGTAGATCTTGCTTCTACAAAGTTTTGCAAACCAACACCTACGTATAAACTAACTAATACAGGAAAACCTGCTTCATCAATAGTATACATATTTTTCGATATCACTGATACCCCTAGTAAAAGCATAACAATGAAATAAAATAAGATTAACTTATCCGTTGTATCAGGCAAATACGAAAACCACGGATTATTGGGTAATACTAACACGAGTGCGCCAATAATTGATAATATCCCTTCAAAACTGATAATTGCTAAGCCTTTCATCCTAAAGAGTTCGTAAACACCTACGACTGCTAGCAAAGCTCCTAATAGTTGTACTGAAATTCCACCGAAATCAAAAAAGATAATGGGCAAAAAAAGTACCAACGCGATAACCGCTGTAATGACCCGTTGTCTCATTTATTTTCCTCCTTGTTTTTCAAACCGCCAAAACGACGATTTCGATGTTGAAAAATTGCAATCGAGTTTTCAAGAGAGGCTTCACTATAGTCCGGCCATAACTCTTTTGTAAATAGTAGCTCGCTATAAGCGATTTGCCACAATAAAAAATTGCTGATACGTTCTTCTCCGCTGGTGCGTATTAGAACTTCCGGATCACGAACTTCTTTGGGCAAAAATCCTGTCATCAAGTAGTCAGCGATAAAATCATCATCGATCTGCTCAACTTCAATATTTTTTGTGGTAATATCCGTTGCGATATTTTTTACTGCCGAAACCATTTCTGCACGACTGCCATAATTTAAAGCAAAGTTTAAAATCATTCCTGTATTTTCACTTGTTTGCTTTACCGCTCGATTTACTGCATCCTGTGTATGCGCTGGTAAGACATCGTATTCTCCCATTACATTTACACGAACATTTTCTTTCATTAACTCTGGCACAAAAGTATCAAAAAAGTCAACCGGTAGTTGCATCAAAAAATTGACTTCTTCTTCAGGTCTTTTCCAATTTTCTGTTGAAAAAGCATAAAGTGTCAATACTTTAACACCTAAATAAGAAGCGTGCTTTGTGATCTTTTTTACTGTCTCCATACCTTCTTTGTGCCCAGCTACCCGTGGTAACCTGCGATTTTGCGCCCAACGTCCATTACCGTCCATAATAATTGCTATATGTTTGGGCACAGGTAATTCTGAATCAAATGTGTACTCTTGTTCTTCTTGAAAAGTTTTATTTTTTTCTGGAAAAAAACGCAACATTGTTTTTATCTCCTAACTTCATTCATCCCTAGATGTATGGGAAAGACATAAAATTTTATCTTTCTTATTATAACAATAAACAAACTCATTGCCTATAATAATTGAAAATATGATTGAAAATATTAATAGAACAAAAGAATTTTTTAAAAATTACTATACACTTAAAATGAAAGAACATGATCACTGAAATTATAATCCTTGCTCTTTTGCTAGCACAAAGATTTCCTGTTACTTTGAGGTATCAGCACTCATTCAACATAGATTTCTCGTTTCCTTCGTACTTATTTCCGGTTTTTCATAAAAGAAAGTACGGTTACTACGCCTCGCTTCCGCTCGCCCTAGTACTGTTCATCTCTTCGCTTACGCTTCGATCTCATCAAGGTCTAAGCGACAAGTCGCTAAGGCCTTGAAGGATCTACTCTCAGCTTCCTTTGGTCGCTGAATCGTAGTGATTCGGTTAATTCGGACACTACGTCCGCTGCGCTCCCCTAGTACTGTTCATCATCTACTCTCAGCTTCCTTATGGTCGCTGAATCGTAGTGATTCGGAGAGTAGGGTTACTACGCCTCGCTTCCGCTCGCCCTAGTACTGTTCATCATCTACTCTCAACTCCCTTTCGGTCGCTGAATCGTAGTGATTCACAGCAAAATAAAAACAGAACCGGATACAGTTCTGTTTTTTTAAAGTAAGATTTACATTTCTAATAATTCGTTTTCCTTATCAGAAGATATATCCTCAATTTTTTTGATATATTGGTCTGTCAAATCTTGCATATCTTTTTCAGCAGTTCGCAAGTCATCTTCGGTAATGTCGCTATTTTTTTCTTGTTTCTTGTATTCATCCATAGCTTCACGACGAGCATTTCTTACCGACACTTTTGCTGTTTCTGCATCTTTACCAACTTCTTTTGCTAATTCTTTCCGACGTTCTTCAGTCAGCTGAGGAATGACTAAACGAACGACTGAACCATCGTTAGTTGGCGTGATACCAACATCTGAAGCTAAAATCGATTTTTCAATTTCTGCTAGCATTGTTTTATCAAATGGCTTGATCATCAATACTCGTGCTTCAGGAATAGTGATAGAAGCTAGTTGATTCAACGGTGTTGGTACACCATAATAGACAACATTTACACGATCTAATAAACTTGCGTTTGCACGACCTGCACGTATTTGTCCAAGCTGATATTGCAGATTATCTGTGGCTTTTTCCATGTTTTCTTTTGCTTGTTGAAAAACTTTATCTGCCATGTGTTATTTCCCCTTTACAGTTGTTCCGATATTTTCACCCATGACGGCGCGCTCGATATTGCCAGCTTTATTTAAATTAAATACTACCACCGGAATATCATTATCCATACTTAAAGAACTTGCGGTTGAATCCATGACTTCCAACCCTTTTGAGATAACTTCTAAATGCGTCAATTCTTCAAATTTAACAGCTGTTTCATCTTCTTTAGGGTCTGCTGAATAGACACCATCAACGTTATTTTTAGCCATCAAAATAACATCTGCTTTAATTTCGGCAGCGCGCAAGGCAGCTGTAGTATCCGTTGAAAAATAAGGGTTCCCTGTACCACCAGCGAAAATAACAACTCTTCCTTTTTCAAGATGTCGTTCAGCACGACGACGAATATAAGGTTCAGCCACTTGGCGCATTTCAATAGAAGTTTGCACCCGTGTTGGTACACCCACGTTTTCCAAAGTATCTTGTAATGCTAAAGCATTCATCACGGTTGCTAGCATTCCCATATAATCGGCTTGTGCACGTTCCATGCCAACTTGGGCACCAACTTGTCCTCGCCAAATGTTTCCACCGCCAACTATAATAGCTAATTCAACATTTAACTCGTAAACCTTTTTTAATTCCTCAGCGATTTTTTGGATCGTTGGCGGATTGATGCCAAAGCCATCTTCGCCAGCTAATGCTTCACCGCTCAATTTTAGTACCACACGTTGATATTTTGGTTTCATCCTCACGATTCCTCCGTAAATTCTCTGTTATCATTGTAGCATATTCATTGTATTTGCGCAGTTGAAAAATTACGCTTGTTTACTTTTTTGCTTTAAATAATAACCTTTTTTGAATAATTTTATATTTGTTAACACACGCAGCTCACAAAAAATAGGAGCGCATCTGCATGCGTTCCTATTTTTAAGGAACTAACGATTATTGGTTAGCTTGGCTCTTTACTTCGTCTGCAAAGTTTTCTTCTTTTTTCTCAATACCTTCGCCTACTTCATAACGAACAAAAGTATCGACTGTAGCGTTTTGTCCACTGACATATTTTTCAACTGTCATATCAGGATCTTTTACGTAAGGTTGATCAACTAAACAGATTTCTGCTTTATATTTGTTCAAGCGGCCTTCAACCATTTTTTCAACAATTTTTTCTGGTTTGCCTTCGCTATGTGCTTGTTCTGTTAAGATAGATTTTTCATGTGCCAATTCATCTTCTGGAATTTGACTTTCATCGATATAACGAGGGTTGATTGCTGCTACGTGCATAGCTACGTTTTTAGCAACTGATTCATCAGTAGTGCCGTTAACAACAGTTAAAACAGCAATACTACCGCCCATATGCAAGTAAGAACCAAATGCAGCATTATCTGTTTTTTCAAGTACTTCAAAACGACGGAAGCTGATTTTTTCTCCAATCACTTGGGTTGCTTCAATTAAAGCTGCTTCAATATTGCCATTGCCAGTTTCCAACTTCATTGCTTCATCCATATCAGCTGGTTTGTTTTTTGCAACAACTTCGGCAATTTCTTTTACCAGATTTTGGAATTTATCGTTTTTAGAAACAAAGTCAGTTTCTGAGTTTACTTCAACAATAGCAGCTGTGTTTCCTTCAATAGCAACAGAAGCTAGTCCTTCAGCTGCCACGCGGTCACTCTTTTTAGCCGCTTTAGCCATTCCTTTTTCACGCAAAGAGTCGACAGCTTTTTCCATGTCGCCTTCAACTTCTACTAGTGCTTTTTTAGCATCCATCATACCGACGCCTGTTTTATCACGTAATTCTTTTACTAATTTTGCTGAAATATTAGCCATTTAATTATTCCTCCTGCTTCCTTTATAAAATATTTTTGAAAAAAAGCTGTTTCAAAGGAGAGTGCAGCTTTTCGCCCAGCCTTTGAAACAGCTCCGCTATTCAATCTTATTCAGCTGATTGATTATTACCTTCGACTACATCTACCATTTCTTCAAGTGAAGGAGCGTTTTCTGCAGTTACATTTTCTTCGTCTACAAAATCTTCTTCCGCAACTTCATCTTCGCCTTGGTTACCTTCAATCAATGCATCAGCCATTTTTGAAGTAATCAACTTAACGGCACGGATTGCATCATCGTTAGAAGGGATAACAACATCAATTTCATCTGGGTCACAGTTAGTATCAACCATTGCAACAATTGGGATATTCAATTTATGCGCTTCTTGAACGGCAATACGTTCTTTTCTAGGATCCACAATGTAAATAACATCTGGGATTCTAGGCATATCAGCAATACCACCTATGAATTTTTCTAGACGATCGCGTTCTTTATTCAATCCTACAACTTCTTTTTTAGGAAGTACGTCAAAAGTACCATCTTCTTCCATACGGTTGATATCTTTTAGACGTGCTACGCGTTTTTGAATAGTTTGCCAATTAGTCAAAGTTCCACCTAACCAACGATGATTAACGTAGTATTGACCGGCACGGATTGCTTCATCTTTAATTGAATCTTGTGCTTGTTTTTTCGTACCTACAAATAGAGCAACGCCACCTTCTTCAGCGACTTCTCTCATATATTCATAAGCTGCATCTACTAATTTGACTGTTTTTTGCAAGTCAATGATGTAGATACCATTTCTTTCTGTGAAGATGTATTTTTTCATCTTCGGATTCCAGCGACGTGTTTGGTGACCAAAATGTACGCCGGCTTCTAGTAATTGTTTCATACTTAATACTGCCATTTTAATTCCTCCATGTGGTTTTATTTTCCTCTCCTATCGATCGCCTCATTGAAGAACTGAACAGTATCAGCACCACTTCACTGATCACGATAAGATGTGGATTTAGTCTCTTTTTTGAAACCTTAAACAGTATACTATAATTTCACTATATTTTCAACTATTTTATTCTTAGACTAATTAAAGTTCTATCGCTTGTGGAAAAACTAGAAACTTAGGCCCGGACAAGCATTTAAGCTTAAATCCGCTAGGTTATTTTTATTAAATTCAGTTTGTCCTGCTGCTGCGATCATCGCCGCATTATCTCCACATAAACGTAAGCTTGGAATAACTAAAGTAGAATTAGGTAATTGTTCTTCCACTTTTTGTTTCATTGTTTCGCGCAAACCTTGATTAGCAGCTACCCCTCCTGCTAATACCAACTGCTTAACAGGATAAGCCTTGGCAGCATGTATTGTTTTTTTCACCAACACTTCAACCACACTTGCTTGAAAACTAGCAGCTAGATCTTCTTGCGATAATGTTTCATGACGTTGCTGGGCATTGTGAACAAGATTAATAAAAGCACTTTTTAGTCCGCTAAAACTAAAGTCAAAATTATCTTCCTGTAACATCGCACGCGGAAAATGGTAATTGTCATTTCCTAAATGGGCTAACTGGTCAATTTCTTTACCGCTTGGATAACTCAATTCCATGACTCTGCCAACTTTATCATAAGCCTCTCCTGCTGCATCATCCCTAGTTTCTCCGATAATTTCATAAGAAGCGTCTTCTTTCATATAAACTAATTCAGTATGTCCGCCACTGACAACTAAAGCTAGTAAAGGAAACTGCAATTCTTCTTCAAAGCGCGCTGCATAAATATGCCCTGCAATATGATTTACCGGTATCAAGGGCAAATTGTTCGCCCAAGCAAAGGCCTTAGCTGCCTGTACACCAATTAACAAAGCGCCCACTAAACCTGGTCCGTAAGTTACGGCCACAGCTGTCAGTTCTTTTTTATCTATTTGTGCTTCTTGTAAGGCCTCATCAATACACAGGGTAATTTGTTCTACATGATGACGGCTGGCGACCTCTGGAACCACTCCGCCGAAACGCTTGTGACTTTTAATCTGTGAAGCTACAATATTGCTTAAAATCGTCTTACCATCTTTAACAACAGCAACACTTGTTTCATCACAGCTACTTTCAATACCTAATATCAATTCGCTCATTATCTTTTTCTGGCCTCACTTTTTTTACCATTACTAACGCATCTTCTAGCGGTTTTGAATAATATCTGGTCCTACGACCTGTCTGATTAAAACCATTTTTTAAATACAAATTTTGCGCCGCCTGATTGGATATTCTTACTTCTAAAATAATTTGTTCCACCTGTTCAGCTAAAGCTATTTGATTTAAATGATGCAGCAAAAAATGTCCATAACCTTTTCCTCGTTCATCGGGTGCAATCGCCAGATTAAAGACTTCCATTTCATCTAAAAACTGATGATAACAAAGATAGGCTACAATCTCTTTATCTTCAAGGATCAAATACCCACAATGCTTATTGCGGATTTCTGCTTCAAATTGTTCTTCTGTCCAGGGAGAACCTGCGGCAAAACTTTTACTAGACAATGCAAATAGCTGCTGCGCTAATTTTTTTGGTGGAAAAAAACATTCATTAATTAAACGCATCACTTAACCCTCTTTACCATATAAAGTGCGTCTTCATTTCCTATCCTATAATAATTTGCCATCCTTTTTTTAGCCTCATAACCTAATTTACGATACAGTCTTTTGGCATCGATATTACTTATACGCACTTCTAATGAAATCGTCTGACAATGCTGTCTATAAGCAAATGCCTCAACTTCTTTCAACAAAAATGAAGCAATGCCATTTTTTTGAAAATCTGGGTGTATGGCTATATGTGTAATATGTAAATCGTCTAAAGAAGCTCGACTGCCAACAAAGCCAATAATTTTATTTTGGTATAAGACACACAGGTACAAATGAGCATATCGTGAATACAATTCTGCTAAAAAAGCGCTACGTGTCCAAGGCAGCTCGCCGGCATAAACTGTCCGCTCTAATTGAAGCAGCTCTTTAATATCCTCTGTGCTCATTTCACGTATTGTAAATTTTTTATCCGCTATTTCTTGTTCATGCGTGACATAACGCTCTTTGTGATGGAAAGTTGAGAATGCAGATCTAAATCTTTTCAACATAATTTTGCACCCCATTTTGATGCGTTTTTAACCATTTTTCTTCGGCTTCTACACGTTTCAGATAATTTGGTAAAAATTGATGGATATCACTAACGGGGCTTTCGTCTTGCGCTAATTGGCTAAGCACTACGCCATTAGGATAGTCCCATTGAGCAATCGAGTTAATCTTTGCCAAAGGAAGTTTTTCAGAAATCTGTGGCCGAAATTTTTTTACATCAGCTCCCACAAAGCGACATGGTTGATCTTTTAACTGATCCAATAAATTCTCAAGGGAAATATGCTGATCTTCTAAGATATTTATTAGTTTATGATTTTTCCATTGATAGATTCCAGCGTAAACATTTTCTCTACGAGCATCAAAAATTGGGACAATCCAATCTTGTTCATCGATACAATTTGCCGCAATAATTTTTAAGCTTGAAATACCTATCAAATCTATAGACAAGGTATTTGCTAATGTTTTTGCTGTTGTCACACCAATGCGTAAACCTGTGTAAGACCCCGGTCCTTGGGCAACTGCAATACGATCCAAATCAGCAGGTGTTAAACCAACACTTTTCATTAAAAAATCTATCGCTGGCATCAACGTTTTACTATGCGTTTTATTCACCATCGTTTGTAATTGCCCTAAAATTTTCTGATCTTCCATAATAGCAACTGCCATCGTCGGATTAGATGTGTCCATTGCCAGTACTTTCATTTGTCTGTTCCCTTCTTTTAAAATCCTTACATATTTTATCACGAATTTGTAAAAGAAACTAGGATTGACAACCTGGGATGAAATGTAAAAAATAGTAGAACTTTTAATGGATTAAAATGATAAGTTAATTTTCTCTTAATGAAAATTTAATATGTTAACGGAAACTGTTTTGATAGCTTTTTCAAAACTTATACGTTATTTTTCAATTAAATATAAAGCGCATTCATTAGTGTTTGATCAGTAGATAGCGTTAAAATTATATTATAAACTCATTATTTTTAATTTATCAGTTTTCTTATTAAAAAAAGAAAGGCGGAAAATAATATGAGACAAAAGAAAAAAATTTTATTCAGTATTTTTATCAGTCTCATTTTTTTATTTTTAAGTGGTTTTAGTTTTTTCAATCGTTCCGAGGATAAGCAGAAAGTAGAGATTGAATTTTTTAATCAAAAATCAGAAATTGCTGAAGGCTTGCGGTATGCGGGCGAAACTTTTGAAAAAGAGAGTCCTAATGTAAAAGTCACCATTACTACTGTAACTTCAAGAGATGGTGGCGCTGCATTATTATCAAAGTTTACTTCAGGAAATGCGCCAACAATGATGATGTTGGGTGGTTTACCAGATGTTGATTTTTACAAAGACTATCTACTTGAAGTAAGTGACCTCAAACTTACAGACGAAATGCTCCCCCAACTTCTAGGAGCTGGAACGTTAAATGACGAGATTTTAGCATTACCTATGGGTATTGAGGGTTTTGGTTTTATGTATAATAAAAAAATCTTTGCTAAAGCTGGTATTGATCCCAAAGAAATACAGAGTTTTGCTGACTTCAAACAAGTCGTTGAGACATTAGAGGATAAAAAAGAAGAACTAGGTCTAGCTGAAGTATTTGCTTATGAAGGCGAAGACGAAAATGTGGCCAACCACTTTTTTGCCAACTTTGCAGCTTCAGAGTTTGATGATGATAACAATGTCGCCTTTAACGCAAAAGAACTAAATTGGAAAAATGGCGATCGTATGAAAGAGTATACCGATTTAATCAATCAGCACACCGTACAACCAGTAATCACCATGACTAACCCCCATTCTGTAGAAGATTTATTTTTTAATGATGAGGTCGCTATGATCCATCAGGGAAATTGGATCGTTCCTGCTTTAGATGATATGGACCCTTCATTCGTTCAAGAAAAATTAGGGATTTTACCGGTATTTGCTGATGATGATTTGCCAGGAAGAAATGTCGCTGGTTCCAATTGGGTAATCGGTATCAACAAAACAAAACCCAAAGAAGAAACACAAGCAGCGGTTGAATTTTTAAACTTCCTATATACAAGCGAAAAAGGAAAAGAAATCGTCTCTGAGGAATTTCAATTAGTTCCACCGACAAAAGATGTTGATATTGATGACATTTCTGCGCCGGTCTCCCGCCAATTATATCAGGAAGTTTTAGACGATAAAGCTGCGCCTATGACTTACAAACAAGAGCCTTATGGTTTTTTACGAGCATCCTTAGCACCTAATTTCCAAAAATACCTAGCAGGTCAGCTTTCTTGGGAAGAATTAACAAAGCGAACCTCAGCAGATTTCAAACAAATGAGACAAGTACAAACTGTTGATTAACTCATTATTTTTGTAGGAGATGATGTCAATGAACCATTACAAGAACATGAAAAAAACTTATTGGCTATTTTTAGCACCGGTGTTGATTATTTTATTTCTTGTCATCGTTCTGCCGTTTATTTACGGTATTTATACCTCATTTACCAACTCTAATGGCTTAACGATGTCCTTTATTGGCCTAACGAACTATAAGGAGTTATTCAGTGATCAGCGCTTTTTAGAGAGTATGAATATTACCTTTTGGTTTTCGATCTTTTCGGTTATCTTAGTCAATATTATCGGATTAGGTCTTGGCTTATTAGTGACAACGATTCAAGGGAAATTTGCTACTTTTTTACGAACTACTTTCTTTGTTCCTAATTTAATCGGTGGTGTAATTTTAGGATTTATCTGGCAATTTATTTTCATCCAAGCTTTTTCTGCTATTGGAAGTGCAACTGGTATCAGTTTTTTTGACAACTGGCTAGCAACTAGTATTTCTGGCTTTTGGGCACTAGTCATTGTCTTTGTATGGCAAATGAGCGGCTATGTCATGCTGATCTATATTTCTTTTTTAACTTCGATTAGTCAAACCGTACTTGATTCAGCCAAAATGGACGGTGCCAATGCTTGGCAAATGTTTTGGTATATCAAGTTTCCTACAGTAGCTCCCGCTTTTACTATTAGCTTATTCTTAACATTGACAAATGCTTTTCGACTTTACGACTTAAACTTAACTTTAACAAATGGTGGGCCTTTTGGTTCCACAGAAATGTTGGCAATGAACATTTATAACACAGCTTTTCAAGAATATAGCCAAGGATATGCCCAAGCAAAAGGGGTAATATTCTTTATTATTGTAACGATTGTAACAGTGATTCAATTGAACTTAACTAGAAAGCGAGAGATGGATATATGAAAAAACAACTCGACTTCAATAAATTACTGCTTATCATTTTAGCTACCATATTATCACTCAGTTGGTTATATCCTTTCTTTTTAATTTTTATTAATTCATTTAAAACACGTACCGAAATTCTCTCTAATGTCATTGGCTTACCTGAAGAAATCACACTTGCTAACTATCCCAATGCATTCCAAGCTATGAACTATGTATCAGGTTTTAGCAATTCAGTGATTATCACTGTGGCTAGTGTGGGCTTAACTGTATTATTTAGTGCTATGGCTGCTTATGTGTTGCACCGCCGCAACTCAAAATTAAGTACCTTCATTTACTACTTTTGTGGAGTTACGATGTTGATCCCTTTTCAAGCGATCATGATTCCTTTAATCAATCTTTTTGGACAAATAAATTTATTAAACCGTACAGGCTTAACTATCATGAATATTGGTTTTTCGGTCAGTTTGTCTGTTTATCTTTATTACGGCGCTATGCGTAGTATTTCAACCGATTTAGATGATGCAGCAAACATTGACGGCGCAAGTCGTATGAGCATTTTCTTTCGCGTAATCTTACCCATTTTAAAACCCACCACTGTAACCGTTATTATTTTAAATGGAATGAAGATATGGAATGATTATCTATTACCTTCATTAGTGGTTAATCAACAGGGGATGCGTACATTGCCGTTAGAATTATATTCATTTTTCGGTGAATTCACCACACAGTGGGAACTAGCATTAACCGGACTATTATTAGCAATTATTCCAGTGATCCTCCTCTTTATTTCTTTGCAAAAATACTTTATTGCAGGAATAAGCGAGGGATCTTTGAAGATGTAATCATACAAAAAATACAATAGCGTTAGTCCTTCGAAAATACTAAGTTTGATGACTAACACTATTGTATATTCATTTAAGTACATAAATTAACAACCATCTAAAGATTTTTACTTAACAGTGTTGACTCCCGTAATATCAATTCCGTCTCGACTGTAATTTTACGAGCAACCGGTGCTGTTTCTTTTGCTAATTCTAGCATAGTCGTTACCGCTAGTTTTCCTATAAACTCTGTATAAACACGGACAGTAGAAAGCGCTGGACTCACATATTTCGATACGCTCAAGTCGTTGAATGCGATCAGCGAAATATCTTCTGGAATTGAAAGCCTTCGTTCGTTGATAGCACGCATCGCCCCTATAGCTAATGCATCACTAGAAACAAATAAAGCTGTTGGTATATCCTGTGTTGAGGCCAGATAATCTTTCATCGCTTGATAACCACCTTCAACAGTAAAACTACCTTCAATATGATACTTTTCTTGATACATTTTTAGTTGTTGCAATTGTTCTTTAAAAAATTTCAACCGAAGATCTTTAATCTGGTATTGACTTTCTTTAGTATATTCAATCCCTGAAAGAATACCAATCTTTTGGTGCCCTTCACGGATAAAATGATCAATGGCTAACTTGACGCCTTGCTCAAAATCAATAACAATAGCATTGTGTCCCGGAATTGTTCCAGTGGAATCTACAAGTAATAAGACCTCAGAACGTTTTTCAAGTTCCTTTACTTGGTTCTGATCAAATTTCCCCAGTGCAATCGTCGCTTGTACATTAGTCTCAGATAGCTGCTCTAGTGGTTCTTTAAGCAATTGGACATTTAACTCTTCTGCTTTTTTTTCAATTCCCAATCGAATGGCTAAATAGTACAGATCCTCTAGTTCCTCTTCCTTGTTATACCATTGGACTAATCGTATTGTTATTTGCGAACTTTGTTTCTGCTTATATTTTGTATAATTCAAACTTTCAGCCACTTCAAAAATTTCTTTTTTAGTAGACTCCCCCACTGATAACTGTGTATCATAATTTAAAACCCGCGAAACTGTGGCAGGAGAAACTCCTGCTTTATCTGCTATATCCTTAATAGTTGCCAAAAGCTTCTCCTCCTTGCTTAAAACTTAAAGGGCATCGATAAAACGTTTAAAGCCTGCTTGTCCTTGTTCGTCTCTTTTGAACACACCGGCATCTTCTAACACTCGCTTAAATACTAGGCCAACTTCTTTTTGGACGATTTCTTTGACGTTTTCTTTTGTTAAACGATGATTCGTTTTAATAGAATCTGCCCATTCTTTATGATAAGAGGCCATTTCGTTTTCTTCATCTAATAAATATTTTTCTACTTCTTCTAGTTCAGTTTTCAAACGTGGGGGTAGTATAGCTAACCCCATTACTTCAATTAATCCAATATTTTCCTTTTTAATATGTTGAACATCTTTATGTGGATGGAAAATCCCATCCGGATGTTTTCTAGAAACATTGTTATCTCGAAGTACAATATCCATTTCAAAGAAGTCCTCTTTTTTTCTAGCGATCGGAGTTACTGAATGATGCAGTGTGCCGTCTTGTGAGTAAGCAGAAATATCTAATTGTTCATCTGAATAAACTGCCCATTTTGCAAAGGTTTCATGAGCAGCTCTAGCAAGCTCCTCTTTGTTTTTAGCTTGCAAACGAATAACAGACATCGGCCACTTTACGATTCCTGCAGTTACATTTGGAAACTTTTTAAGGGAAAAAGAAGATTCAATCGGCGCTTTATCCATGGCAAAAGTATGGCGACCCCCTTGATAATGATCATGAGACAGAATAGAACCTCCTACAATCGGTAAGTCAGCGTTAGACCCCATAAAATAATGAGGTAGCACTTCAATAATCTTTAACAAGCGATCAAACGTCTGTTTCGTAATTTCCATTGGACGATGTTCTTCTGATAAAACAATACAGTGCTCGTTATAATAAGCATAAGGAGAATATTGAAATCCCCAAGACTCACCGTCTAAATTCATACGAATAATGCGATGATTTGTTCTTGCAGGAAAATTAGAGCGGCCTTTATAACCTTCATTTTCCATACATAATTGACACTTAGGATAGTCAAGCTGTTCAGTATTTTTCTCCATAGCAATTTGTTTAGGGTCTTTCTCAGGTTTTGATAAATTAATGGTTATTTCTAAGTTACCATATTCAGTTTCTACGGGAAAAACAATGTCTTTAGCTATCGCTCTAGTTTTTACATAGTCATTGGTTTTACACAAATCATAAAAATAATCTGTCGCTTTTTTAGGATCTTCAGCATAAAACTGTGCGAAAAAAGCATTAACAACCGATGGCGGCGGCGTTAAAAAGTCCATTAATTGCGCGCCAAAAATTTCTTTTTCCGAAAGAGAATTTCCAATCACTTGATTTTTTTGAGCAGTATCAATCAACTCATCCATTAATTTTGTCGATTCTTCCGGCGATTGATGTGGTTCAAGCTCTTCAAATTCAGTTTCACCGATCAACCCTAAAATCCGGTTTTGTAAATAGACCCTATCCATTTCCATCCAGCCACCGGATGCGATAGCTAAGCTTGTAAAGTCAGAAATTGTTTGACTGATCATTATTTTTCCTCCTCTTTATATCCATCCGGATGGTTCACATGCCAATTCCAGGCTGTTTCGATAATTTTTTTCACACTAGTATATTGTGGCTGCCAGCCTAAAATCCTTTTAGCTTTGTCACTAGCAGCAACCAAAGTAGCAGGATCACCTGCACGTCTAGGCGCCACTTTGGCAGGAATTTGTTTGTTTGTTACTTTTCTAGCCGCTTCTAGCATTTGTTTTACAGAATAACCAGAATTACTACCTAGGTTAAAGTTATTACTTGGATTTCCCGCTCTTAAGTATTCCAAAGCTAAAATATGGGCTGCTATCAAATCTTCCACATGAACATAATCTCTCACACAAGTACCATCTGCAGTATCATAATCATCACCAAAAATGGCTAGTTGTTCTCTTTGACCTAAAGCTACTTCTAGGATAATTGGAATCAAGTGTGTCTCTGGGCGATGATCTTCTCCTATAGAAGCATCTTTTTTTGCTCCAGCAACGTTAAAATAACGTAGCGCAACAAATTTTATGCCATATGCTTCATCACACCAGCGCATCATTTTTTCCATCATTAATTTACTTTCTCCATAAGGATTTTTAGGATTAGCTGGCGTCTCTTCAGTGATCGGGTTTTCTTCTGGTTCTCCATAAGTCGCTGCTGTTGAAGAAAAGACAATATTTTTTACATTAAATTCTTGCATAACTTCTAATACGATTTCGGTTCCTGAAACATTATTATTAAAATATTTTAGCGGATTTTCTACCGATTCACCGACTAACGAACTAGCCGCAAAATGAATAACACCCTCGATATCTTCTTTTGTAAATACTTCGCCGACAAATACTTTATCGCGAATATCTCCTTGATAAAAGTGAGCTTTAGGGTGAACTGCAGCCTTATGTCCTGTTAATAAATTATCAATAACCGCCACTTCATATCCTTGATTAACTAGTTGATCAACGGCATGCGAGCCAATGTAACCTGCCCCGCCTAATACTAAAATTGTCATATGATTCTCTCCTTAAATTGGTCATTTTCAATAAATATTATCTGTTTCATTTTATAGCTTTCTAGCGCCATCATCAATACTAGCTTGATAAATATCGGTTGCATATCCAATATTGTCCAAATATGTCTGAGAAACATCTTTTACAAAATCTTGCCAGGCTGTTTTCTTCACTAAAGCAATCGCACAACCACCAAAACCAGCACCCGTCATTCGTGCGCCTAAGACAGCAGGATGCTGTTGTGCCGCAATTACAAGTGTGTCTAGTTCTTTTCCTGTTACTTCATAGTCATCTTGTAAGGAAGCATGAGAAGCATTCAACAATTCTCCAAACTCAACTAGATCCCCTTTTTCTAAAGCGCTTTTTGCTTTTTTAGTTCGTTCATTTTCTGTCACGGCATGTTTTGCTCGCTTAAACAATATCTCATCTTCAATTAAAGCTGAGTTGGCCTCAAGGTCTTTATTTTCCAGTTCTCCTAATGATTGAATCGATAATTCTTTTTGTAAGTATTGTAAAGCTTGTTCGCATTCCTTACGGCGCTCATTATATTTTGAATCAGCTAATTTTCGCGCTTTATTCGTATTCATGATCGCAATAACATAATCCCCAAATTCGGCTGGAACCACTTCATAATCCAAGGTATTAGTATCTAGCAATAAAGCATGATCAATTTGTCCCATTCCTACAGCAAACTGATCCATAATACCTGAATTGACCCCAATAAATTGATTCTCTGTTTTTTGTCCTAACTTGACTAACTCAAGTGTAGTAATAGATAGTTCAAATAAATCTTTTAGGATAACACCCATCAACAATTCAATAGAAGCTGAAGAAGAAAGTCCAGCACTATTTGGTATATTGCCATAAAAAACAACATCTAAACCTGAATCAATAGAAAAACCTGCTTCTTTTAAGAAAAATAGCATACCTTTAGGATAATTTGCCCAATCATCTATTTCTTTATAAGTTAAATCTTCTAAGGTAAACTCAATTATTCCCTTTTCAGGAAAATTTTCCGAATAGAGCCGAACTAAACTATCCTCACGTTTTTTGACTGCAGCATATGTGCCTAGCGTAATTGCTACCGGAAATACATAACCACCATTATAATCTGTATGTTCACCAATTAAGTTTATTCTACCTGGCGCAAAATAAGTCCCTTGTATCGGATGATCAAAAACTTCAGCAAAAACTTTTCTTACTTCCTTTTCCATGTTTTTCGCTCCTTTAAAATGAATTCATGAATCACTCTGGATTAAGCTTTAGAGATAAATTTTTTTAGTAAAACTATTATAAAATATTTAGTAAACAATTTCAATCTATTTTTAAAGTGCTTTCATATTAAATTCTATTGACTAAATTTTGAACTAATCTTTTATTAGAATAAAACTAAAAGACAAAAGTTTCTGCAAGAAATATAAGTATATCTCTTTTCAAATCTACTCATTTCATTCATAATAAAGATAAGATAAATAAATGAGGTGAAAAATAATGAAGAAGTTTACTCTTGGATTTATTGTAGGTTCTTTAGCAACTACTGCTGCAACTGCTTGTTTAGTACAGTCAGTTAAAAAACAAGTTATTGAACCCATTGAAGAAAAAGAAGCGATGATTGATGAAAATCGCAAAAAAGCACGTCGTAAAAGTTTTGCGAGATAAAAAAAAGACAAGACCTTATGTCACTAGTGGTGCATTAATATG
>NZ_JAKEIT010000015.1 GCF_021474685.1 Tetragenococcus halophilus
AGAAGTGGCAACATATAGTTGACTATATGTATTTTCCTACAGAAGAAGATCTAGGGATTTTTGTACAGCATGATACTTTTTTAGATAAAGAGTTAATGACAAAAGATTCTTTAACGACTGAGGAATTACCGCTAAGCCAACACTGGTCCTGGGATCGCATTTTACGTTCCTGTTTTATCAAACAAGCTGACGTCTTACAAGGTTTATATTACTTTGGTGACCAATACAGTCTAGAAGAAAAAACACGTAACTTTAATTTTTACGAACCAATGACTGTCCACGAGTCTTCCCTATCTGCCTGTGTACACGCTATTTTAGCAGCAGAAATCGGCAAGGCTGACAAAGCCTTAGAAATGTATGAACGAACCGCACGCTTAGATCTGGATAATTATAACAATGACACGCAGGACGGGCTTCATATTACTTCTATGACTGGCAGTTGGCTTGCTATAGTACATGGCTTTGCTCAAATGAAAACTTTCAATGAAACACTAAGTTTTGCTCCAATGTTGCCAAAGACCTGGCAATCTTACGCTTTTCATATTAATTACCGATCTTGTTTATTATTTATCCAAGTTTATTATTTATCCAAGTTTCTTCTGATAAAGTTGAACTCCAACTAAAAAAAGGAGCTCCTTTAACAATTAATGTTTATCAAAAAACGTATACCTTAACAGATAGTCTAATAATTAAAATATAACACTGTTATCTTGCCTTTAAGAATAAAAAAACACCTCGGTGAAAAATGGGTATTTGCTAATTCACCGAGGTAATTTTTTGTTTTTAGATATTTTTTCCTGGTTCAGAAGCGATCAATGTAGCTTCTCCCTGAAGTTCCCAACTTTCAACGTCGTTAGGCAAAATAAAACTTGTTCCCATTGTTAGTTCATAGGTCTTATCTTCTACAATTAATTTTCCATAACCTTCTGTAACCGTAGCCAAGGTATAAGGGGCCTGTTTCTTTAACTTTAAAAAACCGTGAACTTGCCATTCATATACATTAAAAAATTCTGTTTGTAAATAAGTAATGACAGAGGAGCTTCTCTGTTTATTTTCTGAGATATTCAAGGTATTTTCTCTTGCTGGAACCGTCGTTACTTCTTCTGATTGACCAATGTGCAGCTCTCTACGATTTCCTTGGTCATCCTTACGATCATAATCATAGACACGATAAGTAGTGTCCGAACTTTGTTGAGTTTCTAAAATCATGATCCCTTTTCCAATCCCATGGATAGTGCCACTGGGTACATAAAAAAAGTCACCCTTTTTTACAGTAACCTTGTGCAACAAATCATCCCAACGTCCTTCTTCAATCATTTGCGCCAATTCGTCGCGTGTTTTGGCAGTATGCCCGTAGATAATCTGTGCGCCCGGTTTAGCGTCTATAATATACCAACATTCAGTTTTTCCAAACTCACCTTCATGTTTTAAAGCATAAGTATCATCTGGATGCACTTGCACTGATAGGTCATCTGCAGCATCTAAAATTTTTACTAAAAGAGGAAAAACGTCACCTTCTTGATTACCAAACAATTCTTGATGATCACGCCAAAGCTGATCAAGCTTTTGCCCTTTAAAGGGACCATTTTGCACCCTGCTAACACCATGAGGATGAGCGCTTATAGCCCAATCTTCACCGATTTTTTCACTTGGAAGTTCAAAGCCAAACTCTGAGTGTAAAGAATTTCCTCCCCATATTTTTTCTTGAAATACTGGTTCCATAAACAACGGTTCCATAAATACACCTCGTTTAAATTATTTTAGTTTATTATAACATGTTGAATAAATCTTTTTCATTTAAGTAAGTGCTGATTAATTCATCACGATATTTTACATAAGTTGTTTTACAATCTCTAGGATGAATACGATTGGACAAGAAAATAAAAGCTTGCTTTTTTAAGGGGGCAATGGCCAAAAAAGTACCAGTATACCCAGTATGAAACAAAACCTTATTTTTTAGATCCCACCCCAAGCTTCTGCCGCCGTTTTTTAACGGTGTATGATCCTTTAATAAAACATTGATTGTTTGCTCACTTAAAAATTCTGTATTGTTCAAATAAATTTGTACAAAACGTTCAAGGTCATCTATTGTAGTAAATAATCCAGCATTAGCTGCATGTTCTTTTAAAACACGAGCTTTGGGATCATGAACTTCTCCCTTTAAAATTTTTCCAGACTTTAATTGTTCTGTAGCTACAATTTTAGTTCCTTGGATAGGAGAAAAATAACTATTTGTCATTTTTAACGGATTTAATACTTCTTTTTGAAAGATCGTGCTAACATTTTTTTGATAAATCTCCTCCAAAACAAAGCCTAATAAAATCATGCCGCTGTCAGTATATTTTACTTCTTTTCCTAGCTTATCTCCTGCTTGTATAGAAAGATACGCTTGTTTTAATTCACTTTTTGTTAACTGGTCTCGTTGGTTGATCCAACTATTAATATCAGCAGTGTGGGTCAATAAATGACGTAAATTTAGCCTTTTATCTGGAAATTGTGGTAAATATTTTTGCACAGGATCTTCTAAAAAGATTTCCCCGGTTTCTAATAAGCGGAGTACGACAGTAGTTGTACATATGACCTTTGTTAAAGAAGCTACATCAAATAGATGCTCTTGTGTCATTTTTTCTTTTTGAGGTATAATTGCTGCGTTTCCTAGTACCTTTGTTTCTTTCTTTTTTCCCTCAATAAAGCGGTAAACAACACCTGGGAAAATATTTTCCTGCCAACCTTCGATAATTTTTTCTTGCGTTTTCGGATACATTATTTTCCCCTTTTTGTTCCTTCTTAATAAAAAACACGCGCAAAAAACGCGTGTTACTTGTCATTTTTAAGAACAAACCACCATTCGATCCCCGCTGGATCGTAAACAGTAAGAATTGTTTTTTTCTTATCAATGTAAAAACCTTTTCCAATTTTAGCTAAATGCTTTTGAATACCTTCTAATACATCGCTAGTAACAACAAAACGAATAATTTCAAGACCTAAAACTTCAGCACTTTCGATATCTACTAGTTGACTGTCAGAGTTTTGTAAAACAATCTCAAGATCGGACTTTTTAGATAAATGCGTTGTAGAATTATTATTACCTAGGTAAAATCCTAGATTGTTTTGTAAGAAATCTATTTCCTTTTCTGGAGCAGTGACATTCAACTGTATTTGTTGTAATAAAGTAGCCTGGGACAATTTAGTAGCTTTTTGAGTAGACAAAGCTAAAAGTTCCTCGTCGTTTTCTACTTGTTTTTCATTCAAATCTGCAATAATTTTTAAGCGATTGCCTTCCGGGTCATCTACTAGTATGTATGCTTTATCTTCATATGATGTTTGCACGACAGGATATGACGCTTGTTTTAATCGATAGTATACATCACTTAATTCCTCTGCATTAGAAACTGCTATCGTATATTGCTTTAGTTTTTTTTCTTCCCCAAAATGTTCCGCCGCCCGCGGGCTTTCTTCCAACCATAAATATTGTCTATCATTTTCTTTTACTCCCATAATTGCTAGAGTATTCTCTTCTCTTTTTAAAGCAAAACCAATCGTATCTTTATAAAATGCAATCATTTTATCTCGGTCTTTTACTCTTATAGCTATTGTCACTTGTTTTGCAGCATCCGCTAAAGTAAGAACTGACATCTTTTTATTTCCCCCTTGTTTCTTCTCAAACCATTGTACTGATAAATCCGTTTTCTTTCAACTAATAATATATAAATTGCGCCTTTTTCTGCATTAACAGTAAAAATAGTGAATTTATGTTATCCCTTAAAAAAATATGGTACAGTAAGAATAAGAGAAAAAGGAGGTCACATCATATGGATGAATGTATTTTTTGTAAAATTAAAGATCAAGAAATCCCTAGTTATAAAGTATATGAAGATGATAAAGTTTATGCATTTTTAGATATGTCACAAGTTACTAAAGGGCATACTTTGGTTATCCCTAAAAAGCATGTTAGTGATATTTTCGAATACGATGAGCAATTGTCAGCCGACTTGTTTACACGGATTCCAAAGATTGCTCGAGCATTACAATCAGCTTTTCCAGAAATGCAAGGAATTAATATTCTCAACAACAATAGAGAAATTGCTTATCAATCGGTTTTTCATTCTCATGTACATTTAATTCCTCGTTACGGAAAAGATGATGATTTTTCGATACATTTCGGTGATCATTCTGAACAATGCAGTAAAGAAGAAATGACGCAAATCGCTCAAACAATCAAAGCGCAGGTGAGCTAATATGATAAAAAATTTTGTAAAAGGGCTATTTTTCGGTGCATGTGCCGGTAGTGTAAGTGGACTACTGTGGGCTCCTCGAAGCGGTAAAGAGACGCAACAATTATTAAAAGATTATGTAGATGAAGTGAGTGATTCATTGGATGACGCAGCTGATTCAGCAAAAGAATTACAAGAAAGTGTTAAAAATTTTGGAACAGAAATGAGTCATACACAAAAAACGATCCAAGAAACCATTCCTTCGGTGATGGATTCTCTACAAAAAGATATTGAAGCTTTTCAATTTCAAGCAGAACCACGGATTGAACGAGCAAATGAGCAAGCAGAAAAATTACAGACACACATTGCTGATTTTTCTGCAGAGATGTCCAGTGACGCTACAGAGGATAAAAACTAAAAATTGTTTGTGTAGATTATTTGAATTTTATTGGAAAGTTTTAGACAAAGCTTTCCAATCGAAAAAGAACTATGATATAGTAATTCCTGTTAATATTTAATTTATAGATAACAGGAGTGTATACAAACATGAAAAAGAAAAAAATGATTTTATCATTAGCTTGTTTATTGGGTGTATTTGGCTTAGCAGCTTGTTCTGGAGGAGATTCGGACACTGATGATGAGATTGCAACAATGAAAGGCGATAAAATCACTGTAGGCGATTTTTACGATAAAGCAAAAACCGATCAAAATAGCCAGCAAATTGTGTTAGACATGATCATCTCTCAAGTATTTATGGAAAAATACGGCGATGAAGTTTCTGATGACGAGGTAGATCAGCAAATTAAAGACACTTTTGGAGATGAAGATACCTTAAAACAACAATTAGAAGCTTCGCAAATGAGTCGCGGAGAGTTAGAAGAAACCTATAAGCAAAGCTTAGCACTACAAGAAGGGTTAAAAGATCATGTCGATTTGACTGATGAAGATCTAAAAGAAGCTTGGGATTCCTATCATCCACAAGTTGAAGCTCAACTAATCGCTGTTAATTCTGAAGATGATGCTAATGACATCAAAAAACAAGTGGATGAAGATGACGCTGATTTTGGCAAAATTGCTCAAGAAAATTCTATTGCTCCTTCTAAAGACGATGATGGTAAAGTAAATTTTGATTCCACAACTCCAGCTGAAGAGGTCCCTGACGAAGTAAAAGAAAAAGCATGGGATATGGATGACGGAGAAATTACTGATCCAATTGCTGTAGAATCAGAATATGGAAGTGGCTATTATATTCTAAAAATGAACAAAAATCAAGATAAGGGCGACGATATGGATAAGTATAAAGACGAAATTCAAGAAGTTGCCACAGACAATAAAATAAACGACCAAGAATTTACGACAAAAGTGATTGGTGAAGAATTACAAGATGCCAATGTAAAAGTAAAAGATGAGGCTTTCAGTGACATTTTAACGCAGTTTACTGATGCAGCTGAAGGTAAGCAAGAGGGATCTAACAGCACTGCAGATTCTGCTACAGAAGAATCGACTGAAGCAACTGAAACTGAAGATTCCAGTAATGAATAACTTAAATTTATAAAATAAGGACCTAGGTAAAGACTCAACAGAGTTACTTCACCTAGGTCCTTATTATTTATGATTTACTCAGAATTTTTAGGCACATAAAAGCTACGATTATCCATACCAAAAATACGCTCTGTATAGTCTCCTGCTTCTGTTTTTGAAATTGCATTTGTCAACATCTGCATCGATGCATCAATATTGTCAATTTGGTGCAAGATTTCAGCTTCCATTATTCGAGGACGTACTGGAGAACCATAGTCTAATTGGCCATGATGAGCTAACACCATATGACGTAATACCACAATGTCTTCCGCACTTTCATCGATTTTTAGCGCCAAACAAGCCTTAGTGATTTCTTCATTTACTAAAACTAGATGTCCCACAAGATTTCCCACTACTGTATACTCTGTGGACATAGCGCCACTTAGTTCAATCACTTTACCTAAGTCATGTAAAATAATTCCAGCAAAAAGCAATGCTCCATCTAATTGCGGATATTCTTTTACCAAACTTTTACCTAGGTGCAGCATCGTTGTCGTATGATAAGCTAGACCTCCAACAAAAGCATGATGATTTTTCTTTGCCGCAGGATATTCAAAAAACTCTCTTTTATATTTATTTAGCAGGAAACGTACAATACGGTTCCAATGAGGATTAGTAATTTCAAAGAGTACTTGATTGATCTCTTCTTCCATAGCCTCTTTTTTTACAGGAGCACGTTCCATAAATAAGTTTGGATCATTAGGTTCTTCAGGATTTGTTAAACGCAATTTATAAATTCTCACCTGAGGATTGCCTTGGTAAACTTCTCTTTTTCCAGTCAAGTGAACAACTCGTCCAACTTCAAAACGTTGTATTTCTTCACTAGAGGCATCCCAAAATTTTCCATCGATTGAACCAGAATTATCCTGGAAAGTAAAAGCAATAAAGGTTTTTCCATTTTTAGCAGTACGTACGTCTGCATTTTTGATTAATACAAATCCTTGAAAATCTTCGTCTACAACCAAATCACGTATTTTTTTCATTACAATTGCCGAATACTTGTTCTACAAGTATCGCTTTTTCACATCCTTTACTTAAAATTTAATAACAGTTTGTCTTAGCTCTTGGTAATAGCTTACCATTTCTTTATCAGAGGACAAGCAGATTACCTGATAGTTATCACCGAATTCATTAAGCAATTTAGCTAAGTTTTCTTTTCTTATACTATCATAATGCAACCAACCATCATCAATAATAACCGGAGAAATATTACGTTCTTTTTGCATAAAGAGATAAGCAAAACGAATTGACATGATCAACTGATCTTTGGTGCCTGTCGATAATTCGTAAATCGCAAATGTTTCTTCATCTGCAACAGCGTTTATGGTCCCTTCTATCAAAGTTACTTTTTTGTAATTTCCATTTGTCAACAAAGAAAAATAATACGAAGCTTGCTTCAACAATTGTGGTAATTGCTGTTCCGATAGCTCAGTCGCCAAATCACTCAAAAAAGCAATTAATAAACGATTAGTACTCCACTTTAAAGCTGTCTCGTGTATCTCAGATAGCATACGACTTTCTTCTTGATAAAGCATATCCAAAGTACCATTCTTTTGTAAATATTCAACTTGCAACTGTAAACGCTGCTTTTCTTCCAGTAAATGATTAATTGTTTCTTGATTTTCTTCTTGCTTGTTTTGATTTTTTGTTAAGTATTGTGTTAATTGATCATAACTTATATCTTCAGGAAAAATGGGACGCAAAATAACAGCCAGTTCCTCTTTTCTATTCAATTTTTTTTGCATGCTTTCCCATTGTTTTATCCATAGAGGAATTTCAGTCGGTTGCTCTAAACCGACTGTCTCCAGTAAGCTAGCATTGCTAGTAAATAATTCATCTCGCTCTTCTTTTGTTTGCTTTAATTGCTGTGCAAGTAAGGTACTCGGCTGTTGTAAGCGCGTCATTTTAGTTTCTTGCATCTGAGCGGCAAATTTTTTCACGATATTCTGTTTTTCTTGTAGATTTTTGTCAGCCAAAGGTAACCATTCTGCTAAAAACTGGAATCGAGCTTCTAAATCCGTTTTCTCCTCTTTGGCCGCTGCCAACTGACTTTGTAAAGAAGATTCCTCTAGTACCACTCTTTCATATTCCTCTTGGTCTTTTTGATAACTTTTTAGCAGCGACCGCCAAGTTTGTTCAACATTTTTATGACCCAAAGTTGTTTGTAACATCTTATCAATTTTTTGTGCTTCTTGTTGTGAATTTTTTAAATCTTCTTCTTCATTTAAAATTTCCTCTGAATAAGCGTCTGATTGCAATAATTTTTCTTGCCAAGTTGGTTTAACGTCAGTAGAAGGTTTATTCTTCTGATAATTTTTTAGCAAACTTGCTGCCACAAATATGAAACCAACAATGAAAGTAAGCAAATTAAAGGGGAATGATAAAAATAAACCTACGACAACAATTATTCCTCCAAAAGTTAAAATTAAGGGAGAATAATTTTTTTTATTTTTCGTAGTACTTAATAATTCAGGATATTTTTCTTCTAGCTGATCAATTTCTTTTTCAACGTGCTGTTTTCTTTCTTTTAACCATTGAAGCTGTGCTTCTTTTTGCCGTATTTGTTCATGTAAGCCTTCTAGTTTGTCAATTGAAGATCCGATCGAAGATGGCAAAGCCTGTGGTGGCCGTTGCTCTGTCCAGCCCCATTTTTGCTTTAGTTTAAAAAATACTTGTTCAACATTTTCTTTTTCCTGGGAAAGTTCCTTTTGCCTATCGAAAAAGCGTATAATAGGAACATCTAACTGCAGTAAATCTTGCACCTCTTTTTCATGGTCCAAATAAAAAAAGTAACGATCTGTTTCTTGTCCTTGTTCAAGCTGAGCTAATTCATCTTCTTTTTTTTGAATTTTTTCAGTAAGGTTTTGATACTCATGATAAAAGCGTTGCAATTCTTTTTGTGCTTTTTCTGAGACACGGCTTTCCTTTACTTTTTCTAATTCTTTCCATTCTTCATATAGTGACCAGTGTGATTTTTTTTGGTTTAAATCTTTTTCTTTTACTTTCAATTTTTTTTGTTCATCAGATAAACTTTGTAACTCTTGATCAAATTGCGAAATTTTTTGATAGGCTTTTTGTACGTTTTCTTCTTCAGCTTCTTGTTGCTGAATTGTCTCCTTTAGGTCTTGCCAATCTTTTAATTGTTGATTTAAAGTCAATTTTTTAGCGCGGGGCTTAAATAACTGCTGATTTTCTTTTTGGTACTCCTGTATTTTCCCCATCAATTGTTGACTTCCGGTAATACCTAAGGAAATCAACGATGTTTGCAATTCTTTTTCTTGCAAGCGGTCAATTTGTGAGAGTTGTTCCTGTTGAAAGGTAAAGACTTCTTGAAAAACGTCTTTATTTAATGGCGACAAAACCTGAGCCAAGATTTTTTCGTCTTTTTCTTCTCCGTCGATAAATAATTTGGCTTTTCCTCGATTAACTTTACGGTAACGTTCAATTAAAATATCACCGTAAGGTTCAATACTTACCCAAAGCCGCCCACCATAAGCCGCACCATCACGTGGCGTATAATCTTTTTTCTTACTACCTTTTTTGGGGAAACCAAACAACATGGCTAAAATAAATTGATAGAGCGTTGACTTACCTACTTCATTACTGCCATAAAAAAGCTGGTTACCAGGTAAAAATTCAAATATCTGATTACGATAGTGACCAAATCCCGCGATTTCAGCTTTCCTTAATTCCATCTAGCTTCCTCCAACTAAATTCACTTTCTAGTTTTTCTTGTATTTGTTTAAAAGTTTCTTCCTGTAATTGCTTCATTGATATTGCTTGTGTAGCTAAAGGATAAGATATAAGTTCGTTGATTGTTTCATTAAACTTATCGGATTGTTGATATATAACCAACAAACGCTCTAATAATTCTTTATCTGCTGGTAACACAATTTTTTCAGCTGCTAGTTCTTCGACTACATCTACCTGATAAACTAATTGTTTAAACTGATATTTATCTAAATAATCATTAATATAATCAAGTAGCTCCAGAATTTCTTTTTCTTGTAACCAATTTGACGGTAAAAGGTCAGTATCCTTTAGACGTAGCTTAACTAATTTTCTTTCCGATATTTGAAAGGCTTCGATTATTTTATCCAATACAGCTTTTTGCTGGCTGATCCCTGATAAAGAAATTTCTTTTTGTTCCCACTTCACTGCAGAAACGTCCTCTATTTGCCAATTAACCTGCCCTTGATCTATCATGACATAGTTAACGCCCGTCGACTCTTCTTTTTGGGTATGTCCTTGAGGGGTACCTGCATATATAATTGCAGCTTCTTCAGAAAGAATCGTCGGAACATGAATATGTCCTAACGCCCAATAATCATAATTTTTATTTTTCATTTCTTGCAACTGAAAAGGCGCAAAATAATCACTCGACATATCCCCATGATACATACCTATATGATAATCTGTTTGCTTTATAGGAAATTCATTAACTTTTTTCTGACTGATTTGTGGACTTAAATAGCTAAAACCACTGATAAAATAACGTTCACCTGCATCCGTTTGTCCACTGATCGTTTGAACTTTCTCTTCTTTAAACAAATATACATTCGAAGGAAAGTCAAACCAATAACGTTCTTTTTCATAATAGTCATGATTGCCAAAAATCATATAAACTGGAATGTTTGCCTTGTTTAACTGTTCCATTTGTTGAAAAAATTGTTGCTGAGTTTTTAAGGTAGGTCGATTTTGATGAAAAGTATCACCTGCAAAAAGCAAAAAATCAACTTTTTTCTCGATAGCAAGCTTTACGATATTAGCAAGCACCTGTTCGTTTTCCCTAGGTAGTTCCTTGGTTTTACTTGCAACTGAGTGAAGTCCCTCAAAAGGACGATCAAAATGTAAATCCGCACAATGAATAAAACGTAACATACTAGCGACCTCCTTTTCGCCTTTTATTTTAGCATTTTTTTATTTAGAAGTCAGTAAAAGCGAACAAATTTTCGCTTTTTGCCCGATGAAAATTACACAAGGAAAAATAGTTAATTTTTATGAGATACTTTCCTATAAATTCTGCTTATTTCTAAGAAAATCTAAGATTTACTTCTATTTAAATGTCTAGTATATTTTATCTTATGTACCATAAAAAAGTTCTCAGAAAGTTTCTCAATATTTTAAATGCTTATCTTAATTAAAATTATAAAAAATTAACCGTCGTTTTTTTACGAAAAGTATGCTAAAATCTACCTAGGCAGTCCTTAGGTTGTACCTGAGGCATTAGTGTGATAATGGAGGACTTATAACATGGCAGAGGAAACAGAAAAAACTTTAACGCAATTAGCAAATGAACTAAATGTATCTCGTGATAAAATAATTTATCGCTACAAAAAACTTCCTGAAGAAGATTACTTTAAAGAAAATAACACGATCTATCTGCGTCATTCAGGCATTCAAAAAATTGTTGATGACCTAGGAGACGATATTAAAGAAAGCAAAGAGGAAGAGCAAGAAGAGGAAAATCAAGTTAACCCATCTTTTGATTATCTTGTTGAACAGTTAAGTAAAAAAGATGAACAAATTGACCAATTGCAAAAATTAGTTGATCAACAGCAACAATTAAACGCTGAAGATAAAAATTTAATCAAAGAATTACACCAATATTTGTCACTTGAAGCACCAAAAGAAGAAAATACTAGCGATAAAGAAAAATACGATGAACAGTTACAACAAAAAGATGAACAATTAGCACAATTGCAAAAACAGTTACAACAAAGTGAAGCAATCCAGCAAGAAAAAGAAACACTGGAAACAGAATTGTCTTCTTTGAAACAGCAAAAAAATAAAAAATGGTATCAGTTTTGGAAATAAAATACACTGTAAGCTAATTAAACACAGAAAAATATCCGACCTATATTTAAAAAGACTTTCGATCAGTCATAAATTTATGACTAACTTCTGGCAAAATGCTGGAATGTCTTTCTGTCTATAGTTCGGATATTTTTATACATTTTATCGAGGTAAAAGATAGGTTTTCACAAAACAATTGGGTTCTAGTTTTTTATTTTCCGGCTGTACAACAATACAATCATAAGAACCCGTCGTTAAATGTTTTTTCTTAGCTGGTAAAGTGACTTTTCCATTATTTAATTTTGCTCGAATATAACGTGTCAACTTGCTTTTTTCTCGATAACCACTTGCAATTTCTGCATCATATTCTTTTAATAAAAATTGTTTATTTTGAAAAAAGTAAGCAAGTAACGGCCAATAAAAAAGGTGGAAATTTATAAGACTCGCAAAGGGATTACCCGAAAGAGATAAAATAATTGTATCTTGCCATTTAGAAGCCATCACGGGTGTTCCCGGTTTCATTTTAATAAAATGAAAAATTTCCTCTGCTCCTAACGCTTTAATCCCTTGAGGAAGAAAATCTTTATCCCCTATTGATACACCACCTGTAGTTAAAACAACATCAATTTTTCCTGCATATTGTTTTAAAATATGAGCAAAATATGTAGGATCATCCGGACACTTTTCTTGAAATACAATAGTACCGTTGTACCGTTCAATATAAGAAGCTAAAGTATAAACAGTGCTATTATAAAGTTTTCCAGCTGTTAGCCTTTCACTGGGAGAAAGCAATTCACTACCTGTAGCGAGCAAACCAACGCGTATTTTCTTAAACACATTTAGCTTTTTAAGACCTACAGCTGCTAACGTACCGATAATTTCACTATCTATTATTGTACCTGCCTGTATTACAAGCTCTCCAGTGACTAAATCTTCACCCTTTTTTATATAATTTTCGCCAGGTATTACCTCAGTAAATACTTTTATTTGTTTACTGTTATCATTTGTCGTGTTTTCTTGTTTGATCACAGCATTATAACCCTGCGGTATCTTTGCTCCAGTTGTAATACGAACACAAGTATTTCTTGCAGCATTTATACTAGTTGGATCGTCTCCTGCATACACACTACCAATTACTGATAGTGTTATTGGTTTTTCTTGCTTTACTGCCATCGTATCTTCTGCAAATAACGCATAACCGTCCATCGCTGATTTTGAAAAATTGGGTACACTGATGGGAGAAGGGATATCAAAAGCAGCAATACGCCCATAGCTTTTACTTAAGGGAATAACCTCAGTAAGTTTTTGTTTACGGAAATTTTCTTTCAAACATTTTACTGCTTCTGCAAGTTCTAACACAAAAATCCCTTCTTTTCTAACTTTATCGACTTTCGCTGACTTTATTTTCTAACGATTCAATTGATACAGCACAAACTTTATACTCTGGGATAATGGCAATATCATCATATACTGCATTCGTAATTTCATTAACATTTCCATCTTGAAAATGAAAAGTCATAAATACTGAGTCCTCTCGAACGCGGTCTCCCACTTTAGCAAAAGTTTCAATAGAACCTCTTCTTGAAGAAACTTTTACTTTATCCCCATGGTTAATGCCCAATTGTGTCGCACTTTCAGAGTTGATCTCAATATAAGATTTATTCGAGATTTCATTGATCCCTGGTGTCCTGCCTGTCATAGAGCGTGTATTATAATGATACAGCATTCGCCCGGTAGACATAAGATACGGATATTTATTGTCTGGCAACTCTTGTGCAGCTTGATAAGGAATTGCTTTAAACAAACCTTTTCCACGCGCAAATTCTCCTACATGCATAATTGGTGTACCAGGATCATCTAGGCTCTTACAAGGCCATTGCAATCCATTTTCTTGTTTTAGTCTTTCATAGTTAACTCCAGCAAAGTTAGGGACTAAATAAGCAATTTCATCCATTATTTCACTAGGATGCTCATAATACATCGGATAGCCCATTCTAGTTGCAACATCGCAAAAGACCTTATAATCTTCACGAGCTTCCCCTGGTGCATCTACTGCTTTACGAATACGTTGGATCCGACGTTCTGTATTCGTAAAGGTTCCATCTTTTTCAGCAAAAGCGGCCCCCGGCAAAACAACGTCAGCGTATTTAGCTGTTTCAGTCATAAATAATTCTTGTACAACTAAAAAGTCTAATTTCTTTAATGCTTCTCGTACATGAGAAACATCCGGATCTGTAACGACTGGATCTTCACCAAATATATAGAGTCCCTTAATATCCCCTTTTTTGGCTGCTGGTAGTACCTGAGTAGAAGTCATGCCAGTATTTGAACTAAGTGAAGTTTGCCAAGCTTTTTCAAATTTTTGCCTAACTTTTTCATTGGCAACTTTTTGATAACCTGGAAAGTCAAAAGGAGAACATCCCATGTCACAGGCTCCTTGCACATTATTTTGACCACGTAATGGATTCACTCCACAACCAGCTCGCCCAAGTTTACCTACTAGCATAGCCATATTAGACATGCTCATTACTCCTTTGGTACCGGTAGAATGCTCGGTAACACCTAAGCAATATATAATCGGAGCTTTTTTAGCGTTCGCGTATAGTCTTGCGGCGCGAATTAAATCTTTTTCTTCAATTTCACAAATTTTTGCTACAACATCCGGAGTATAGCCAGCTACAAGTTCTTTAAGCTCTTCATAACCCTCTGTCCGTTCTTGTATAAATTTCTCATCTTCTAACCCTTCATTGAGGATAACGTTCATAATACCATTTGCAAAAGCGACATTCGTCCCTGCTTTAACTTGTAGGTGTAGCTCACTATTTTTTACTAAATCAATCTTTCTTGGATCCACAACGATTAATTTTGTTCCATTTTGTACTGTTTGACGAATTTGTGAACCAATCACGGGGTGCGCTTCAGTAGGATTTGAACCAACTAACATAATCACATCAACGTCGGTTGTAATATCTTCGATCGTATTTGTCATTGCACCGCTTCCTAAAGTATTTGCTAGACCATGAACAGAAGCTGAATGACATACACGCGCACAATTATCCACATTATTGGAAGCAAAAGCAGTACGCATCATTTTTTCAAAAATAAAATTATCTTCATTGGTTGAACGAGAACAAGAAAAACCAGCTAAACTATCTGAACCATAATTATTTTTTAAATCTTTAAACTTTTTACTAACTAATTCAAGTGCCTCATCCCAACTTGCTTCTTCAAATTTTCCTTCTCGTTTGATCAACGGCCTTTGTAATCGATCACCCGAAGCAACGAATTTATAGGAAGCAAATTTTCCTTTAACACAAAGCATATTTTTATTAGCTGGTCCATTAGCAGGCTCTGCACCTACAATAACATTATTTTTTACTAAAAGGTTCACTTGACAACCAGTTCCACAATGAGGACAAGTTGTTTTTACTTTGGAGGTTTCCCATTTTCTAAATTTTACAGAATCTTTTACAGATAATGCACCTGTTGGGCAAACTGAGACACAGTTTCCACAAGATTCACAATCAGACAATTTCCAATCTTCACCAAAACAAGGTAACATCTTGGTATCAAAACCACGATTAGAAATACTAATTACATCTCGTCCTTGACGCAGTTGACAAACGCGGGCACAAGCTCGACACATAATACATTTTTCTGGATCATAAGTGAAAAAGGGGTTTGTATCATCAATTTGATTTGGCGTTTGTCGTTTTCCAGAAAAACTCGTATCAGCTAAACCATATTCCATCGAATAATCCTGCAATTTACAATCACCATTTTGAGCACAGCTAAAACACTCTAATTTATGATTACTCAAAAGTAAGTCTAAGACAAAACGTCTAGAATCAGATACCTTTTTGTTGTTTGTATGAATAACCATTCCTTCTTGGGCGTGGGCAGTACAAGCAGTAACTAAACCGCCCTTGCGACCACCTTCTACTTCAACAACACACATACGACAAGACCCATCAGGAGCTAATTCTTTCAAATGACACATGGTTGGGATTTCAATTCCAATTTCTTTTGCCGCATTTAATAAAGTTGTGCCTTTTGGGACTGTCACTTCTTGATCATCAATTGAAAGTGTTACTGTAGCAGTGGGGGCTGTTGACATCATTACCACATTACCTCCTGTACTTTTTCTCCCTTTGTATCAATTACTTGCTCAAATTCTTCAGGAAAAGCTTGCATAGCGCTAAAAATCGCTGTAGAAGCAGATTGCCCTAAACCGCAAGCGGATAACTGTGTCACATGGGTCAACATGGCATGGAAACGTTGCATATCGCCAGGCATTCCTCTTCCTTGTTGGAATTTTTCTAACATCTCTAAAATACGTAAGGTGCCAATTCGGCATGGTGTACATTTCCCGCAGGATTCATGGGTAAAAAATGCAGCGACTTGCGTAAGATAGTCAATAATACTAACACTATCATCCATAACTACGATTGCACCGGAACCAACAGATAGATCCTTATCCCACATTCCATCATAAGAATATATACAATCTTCTAATTGACTAACACTGCCGATAGGTCCAGATTGTCCTCCAAAATGTATAAATTTTAAAGGACGACCAGTGCTACTGCCACCACCATATTCTTCTGAATATAAAATTTCCTGTAAAGGCGTACCAAGATTCACTTCATAAAGTCCGCGATTTTTCACATGTCCGGTTAGACAGATTAATTTCGTTCCGCCACCGTCTTTTGTTCCTAATGATCTGAACGCTTCTCCACCATGTCGCAAAATATACGGCACACATGCATAAGATTCAACATTATTAACCAAAGTCGGCTTTAAATATAATCCTACATCAGCCAAATGTGGCGGTTTCACGCGTGGTCGACCTGTCTTTCCTTCAATTGAGTTTAATAATGCCGAATTTTCACCGCAAACATAAGCGCCTGCACCAGAAATAATTCGTATATTGTAATCAAAACCACTAATCCCCAAGATATTTTTTCCTAACAGCTTCATCTGTCGGGCATTGAACAAAGCCTCATTTAACCGATCATGAAGATGACGGTATTCACCACGGATATAAATGTACCCTTGTGGTGAATCAAATAAATAACCAGCAATTGTCATACCTTCAACCAAAGCAAGTGGATCAAAATCTAACAATGCTTTATCTTTAAACGTCCCTGGTTCTCCTTCGTCTGCATTACAGACAATGTATTTGGGACTGCCTTGTGAATAAAACAAATGCCGCCATTTTTTCCCGAGAGGAAAAGCAGCGCCACCCCTACCTCGTAATAAAGCGGCTTCTAATTCTTCTAAAATATCCTCTTTTTTCATTTGTAATGCTTTTTTTAAACCCTCATAACCAGATAAAGCACAATAATTTTGTACATCTGTTGGATCATTCATTTTTTCAAAACGTGTTGTTAAAACTTTTTTATTTGTCATTTTTTAATTTTCCTCGCTATATAAATCCGGATACTTACCAGCTTTTAGATCTATAATTAACGTTTGCAGTTTTTGTATAGACAAATTGCCGAATACACGATCCTTAATTTTGATCATAGGATCCTGTGTGCAAGCACCAAAACAAGGTATACCATGATACATAAATAAACCATCATCTGTTGTTTCGTTTTCTTCGGTGCCTAATATTTCTTTCAAAGCATTGCGAATAAAGTTTCCACCTGAAAATTGACAAGGTGCACTATTACAAATTTTGATAACATATCTTGCTTGCGGTATTTCTTTTAAAATAGAATAAAAAGTAATCATTTCATATATGCGCGTTTCAGTGATTTTTAATTCTTCTGCTACAAAGCGTGCTGTCTGTTGATCAATATAACCATCTGTTGATTCAAATTGCATATCAACTAGTATATTTAATACTTGCTCTGGATTTTTATTATAATAATCAATAATTTCCATTTTTCTGTCTACGGACAATACTGTCATTTTTATAAATCCACCTCTTTTAAAGTTTTTGGAGAACTTTTATTTCCCAAAAACTTCCTTTTACTGTATTTTTTATTCCTATCTCTTTGGTCTTCATTGACAAATCAAAATTTTTATCTGAAAGTTCATAAACAGCTTGAGCTGTGGGCTTAACTCTCTTTTTTTGATTATCCATCATAATAAATAATCCTGGCCTTATGTATTTTCGTAAAGAATTGGACTCACAAACGATCATTGCATCAGCTGGTACTTGTTTTAAAAAATCCAAAAAACCTTCTTGCAAATGATCTTCAAACGCTTTTAATAAATAAACTTTTTCAGCTCCAGCCTTTAACAATTGCATCGTATCTTTTTTTCCATGTGTACATTGTTCTTTTACTAGTTCATAACCAGAGGAAATGCTTGTACATATACCACAACCAACAGCACCTCTTTGACATACACCGCGTTTTCCACTAATAGTAATAATTTTTAAGGCAACAATTGTATGTGTCTTTTTTTCATTTTCAATGATTTGTTTTGCAATCGTTGTCTTTCCACTATTTCTTCCAGTTGACCCGATTTGTAACAAATTCGGCACATAAAAACTATCACTCACTTAGATCACCCGTTCTTCCGTTGTTTCTTGTATGGTTTCTGCTACTTCCGGCGTCTCCTTAAGGGCATGGTTAGTTAAATAAACAGGAACGGCTAAAAATAAAGCGCCACCAATTTCATTGCCTATAAATACAAAGAAAATATTTTTGAACATATCAATAAGTGATATATCTGCTCCAATAAAAAAGGCAGCAGGTAAAATAAACGCATTCGCTACAACGTGCTGAAATCCACAGACTACAAAGATCATAATAGGAAACCATAACCCAAAGATTTTTCCGACAAAGTCTTTGCTCATTGCTCCTAGCCATACAGCCATGCAAACAAATATATTACATCCTACCCCTGAGATAATCATAACAAGGGGGCTATCTGCCGTTTTTGCCAAGGCGACTTGCAAAGTCTTTGCTGCAAAATCACCTTCTGTTAGGCCCACAATATGACCGAAAAAATAGGCAACTAATACACCACCGACGATATTTGCTAGTAAAACGAACAACCAATTTTTAAGGACATTTAAGACAGATATTTTTTTCTCTAAAAGACCAAACATCATTGTCATGCCGTTTCCTGTTACCAATTCACCACCTACAAAGGTAATAGCAATTAAACCAATGGGAAACAATATCGCACCTAGTAAGGTAGAAAAACTCCCCCATTCTTCGGGTGTTGTTCCTGAAACACGGATGAAAGCTAAATAACCAAGTGCAATAAAACCACCTGCCATAATACCTAATAAAAATAATTTCCCAAATGTTAACTGACTTTTAGTTTTAGCTTTTTTAGCAAAAGCAGTCATTGTTTCTTCAATCGAATAACCGTTCATATCCTTCTCCTTCTTTCAATCCCTTTGTCCCCAATAAATTAGCTCTTCAGGATAATTGATATTTACAATATCAATATTTTTCTTCTTAACTTTTTTTACGTCCAAGTAATCAAAAGCCGTTCGTATCTTTCCATCGTCCGTCGCTAATTGTTTTTCGAATTGTGGCAAACAGCTACGATGATAAAAGGCAAACAAGGTCTCAAGTTTCTCGCCTGAAAACAATATCACTTGTTCATCTTCAACATATTCAAATAATTGGCTAATTTTTGTCACAGTGATACTAGGGATATCACAAGCAACTAAAAATAAATATGGCGTGTCAATATGCCTTAATGCAGTGACTAGACCTCCCAAGGGCCCTTTTTGAATAAATTCGTCTTCTAAAAATATATGGTTAGCAAGCAATTGCGTGGGAAACTTTTGTTTATGATCAGTTAATAACAAGATATTAGGGAAAATCTTTTTTAAAGTCAGCGCTGTTTCTTCCAACACATACTGCCCATTAAAATTAATAAGCGCTTTATCAAACCCCATTCTTTTGCTTTTTCCACCGCACAATATCACGCCTGTGACATCTTTTGGATTCATTATACACCGCCTATAAAACGCTTTCATTAAACTATCTAACTATCATAAAAACTATTTCAAAAAATATTATGCTAAATTTTATTTTTTCGCGCAAAAAAATTTTGTTTATTCAATTATAAAACTTATAAATTAATAGTCAAGTGAAATCGTGCATTTTTAACGTTATTGCTTAAAAAATAGGCGAGAGGACCCTGCTCTCGTCTATCAGTTAGCCACCGATTTGGCTCATATGTCGCCATGTTGGTTTCTTATTTTTCACTTGTTCTTGATTTAATAACGCCATTTCATGATTCTTCGGTTTTATAGCTAATGCGTGTTGAATCTTTTCTCGAAAGCTATCAAAGTCAAAAATAGCATCCCGTATGTTTTCTTCGTCATCCCAATAAAGACATGATTTTATATAACCGTCTGCAGTAATTCTCAATCGATTACAACTTTCACAAAAATTACAACTAATAGGATGGATCAGACCAAAACTTCCTTTTGCTCCTCTAATTTTATAATTTTCAGAAGGACCATTGCCATCTAATCTAATTGGATCATATACCCAATGGTTTGTTTGACACACATTAAAAATTGTATCTAAACCGCGATACTGTTTTGCCCATTGTTCATCTTGTTGTATCGGCATAAATTCAATAAAACGAAGGTTCACATTATGGTCAAAGGTATATCGCAAAAAATCTGCGATTTCATGATCATTTTGTCCGTTTATAACTACGGTATTGATTTTTATTTTTTTAAAGGGCAACTGACTTGCAGTATCAATTCCTTTTAATAAACGATCTAAATTTCCTCCGCGCGTAATTTCTTTATAACGTTTTTTATCAAAAGTATCCAAGCTAATATTTAAACGATCCAAACCAGCTTGATATAGTCTTTTAGCCATCTTGGGCAGCGCAAGACCATTTGTAGTCATTGAAATATCATCAATTTCTGTTATCGCTGAGATCCCTTTAATGATTTCAATAATATCTGATCGCATTAGAGGCTCTCCACCGGTTAGTCTTACCTTTTTAATACCCATCTGCGCAAAATTTTTTACCATCTGGATGGTTTCCGCACAACTTAATACACTCTCATCCGGGAAAAAAGGCAACCCTTCCTCAGGCATACAATAAACACAGCGCAAGTTACACTTATCGGTAACAGAAATACGAATATAATCATGCCTACGACCAAATGAATCACGCAAGACGGCTTGTTGTTCCAACATAAAATCACCCTCCGCTGACTGGTGGTATCAAAGCAATTTCGGCGATATCATCCATTGTATAGCTTTCTTTTTCAATAAAGCTTTGATTGATCGCAACACTACATTCAGATATCTCTGCTTTGTATTGCGGAAATTGTTGTTTAATTGCTTCTAAGACAGCTACTTTAGTTACTTTTAGAGGTAAATCAACGATTACCTCGTGATTTAATTTTTCTCCTAAATAAGCAAACGCTTTAATTTTTGTCTGCACTTAATTCGCCTCCCCATCGAATTTCATCTGTATCAATTTCTTTTTTCCAAATTGGAACGGTTTCTTTCAAATGATCTATAATATATTGACAACCTGCAAAAGCTTCTTTGCGATGTGGGGCAGCAACACCTACAAATACCGCTTCTTCAGTTAATGCTAAACTACCTAAACGATGCACAACAATCGCACTTGCACCCTCTTTTTCCACTTCACTCGTTAATTTCTCTAACTCTTTTATTGCCATCTCTTGATAGGCTGTATACTCAATTTCTTTTGTCTGAATTGTACCAGTCCACTCCCGTACAGTACCAGAAAATACGGCAATACCACCGTATTGTCTATTTTTTAATCTTTGGTACAAATAAGCAACATCGATTGGTTCGTATTGTAATTTAACAATTGCCATTCATTTATTCCTTTCTCACAGCACAGCAAACATTTCACTTATAAAAGCATTTGTGTTTCTTATCACTATTATAAGCCAAAAAAGATTTTTTTTAAACAATATTTTTTTATTGTTTATTATATACAAAATGACCGCTTTTTCCCCCTTCTTTTTCTAACAAATGACAGTCTGTAATCTGCATACTACGTTCCATTGCTTTACACATATCATAAACGGTTAATGCAGCAATTTGGCAGGCAGTCAGCGCTTCCATTTCCACACCCGTTTTTCCTGACATTTTAACAATAGAAGTAATTGTTAGGGTATCTTTTTCATTATCCTCAAAAATAATATCTACTTTTTCTAAAGGCAATAAGTGACACATCGGAATCAGTTCACTAGTCTTTTTAGCTGCCATAATGCCCGCGGTTTGTGCAACTGCTAGCACGTCGCCTTTTTTTATTTCACCATCTTTAATTCTTTGTAAGGTCACCTCTTTCATGATCACTTTTGTTTGGGCGCTAGCTTTTCGCACAGACCTTTCTTTGCCGCTGACATCAACCATATTCGCATGACCTTGTGTATTAAAATGAGTTAATTTATCCATGATTCTTTCTCCTATCTGATATTAATGGGATTGCATTTCTAAAAATATATGCTATGTTAAAAAAAGAAGTTCAATATTTAACAAACGAGGGATGCAAAATGAACCGTTACGACCGCCAAATACGTGTTGACCAAATCGGCTTAGCTGGACAAGAAAAAATAAAACAAGCGGTTATTCTGATTGTAGGGTGCGGCGCGCTAGGCACTTACGCTGCAGAACAGTTGGTCCGTACCGGCGTACAACATCTAATTTTAATTGATCCAGACATTGTTGAAGAGACCAACTTACAAAGACAAACGCTTTTTACAATAAAAGATGCTCAAGCAAAAAAAGCAAAAGTAACCGCTGCAAAAGAAAAACTTCTACAAATCAACCCTGAAGCAAGAATTGATATTTATGAAGAACGATTTGATAGCGCTTTATTCTACCAGCATAAAAAAATTCATTTGATTTTAGACTGTACAGACAACTACTTAGCAAGACGATTGATCAATGATTACTGTTTGGCCTTTAATTTGCCTTTCATCTTTGCATCTGTTGCCAGTACTTCAGGACAAGTGATGCCGCTTTTTCCCAGCAAAGGTCCCTGCTTATCCTGTGTTTTCCCTCAATTACATCAATTAGAAAAAAAGGGATGTGATACTATCGGCGTGATAACGCCAATAGTTCCATTGATTTCAAGCATCCAAATTTCACTTTGCTTACAATACTTAGTAGGAGATTTAAAAAATTTTCATACCCTACATATGGTCGAATCATGGTCCTTAAAAATTTCTTCTTTTCAAGTAAGTAAACAAGCAGATTGTTTGATGTGTAATAAAAAGCAAAGTCATACCACTACTTCAGAATTAACCGAAACTTGTGGTAAAGTGTTTCAAACGACTTTTTCTTCTCTTTGTCTTGAAGAGATAGAACAATTATGTATACAACAAAAGATTACTTATACAAAAAATCTTATTGCAATAAAAACACAACTTGGCAGTTTTGAAATCACATTTTTTAAAAACGGACACACACTCTTTTACGGCTTTACTGAAACTGAAGCTAAAGAAACTTTTGGCAAAATCAAAAAATATCTAGCTCAATTACATCCATAATAACTAACTTTGCTAAATTTATCTAGCCTTAACAATTTAAACAAGACTATAAAAAAAGGTTTTTGAGGGAAATTCCTCAAAAACCTTTTTTATTAACTTTCATATAATTCTCTTAAAGGCGTCATAATAATGCGATTTAAATCATTGATAGTTGTACTGAAAACTTGTTCTTTTTGCATCAAGTCATTAATTAAAGGCTCTTGTTGAACTTGTTGCGCTAATTCTTGTGCTCTTTGCGCATCTTCGTCTGTCATATCTTCGCCTTGTGACATCTTTTCTTGTAATTCTTGTTGAAAAGTTTGAAATTCCTTAAATAAACGATAAGCTTCTTCGTTTTTTTTCAATTCAGCGAAAGAACCACTTAAGTCTTGAAACTGCTCCAATTCTCGGATTTCTCTTTCCAGTTGATTCGCAGTATCGTAAATATTTGCCATAAAAATTTTCCTCACTTTTTCTTTATTTATTTTATTGTAACATGTTCAACATTGATTGGCTAATCGTTATTAAAGCGCTCTTTAAAGCCTCGAATCAGGTCTTTGCCACCTTCTTTAACACGTTCACCAAACTCATTCATCCCTTGTCTTGCATCGTCGGTAAACTGATCAACATTTTGCTTCCAGCCATCTTCGCTCTCATCTTCAGAATCTTCTTCTGTTTCAGAAGACTCTTCTACTTTCCCACCAGTTGCGTAAGCATCGGCCACGTCAAATTGTGTATTATTACTATAAGGCAACATATTTTCCGCCTGTGCTTTAAAGACTTGACCTACAACGTCACCACTAGTACCGCTAAAGTTGTGCTCTTCATCCGTTTCTTCAAAACCAAGCCAAGTAGAAATTACAGTATCAGGCGTATATCCAACAATCCATTGGTCGTTATTTTGGTCGGGATCATAATCCGCTTCGGTGGTACCTGTTTTACCTGCGACAGTATATCCATAAGGGTTAGCACTGGAGGCTGTACCATTAGAAAACGTTCCTAAAAGCATACTTGTCATTTCATTAGATGTCTCTTTAGAAATAATTTTTTCTCCCTTAGGCTTTGTATTATCAACGATTACAGCGCCATTAGCATCCACAATTTTTGTGATCAGATGAGGCGTATATAAGGTACCGCCGTTCGCAAATGAACTGTAAGCTCCTGCCATTCGTACTGGTGAAGTGCCGTACTCCAAACCTCCCAATGCCAGTCCATAATATTTATCTGAATCAGTTAGTTCAAGCCCAAATTCTTTTGTTTTGTTATAACCCTTATTTATTCCTAGCTCATGTAACATCCAGACAGCTGGTAAATTCAAACTACGAGCAACCGCCTCATACATAGGAACTTCCCCTTCATACTCGCCATTGAAATTTTTGGCATCATAATAATCTTGTGGTTCATCTTTTAATATGCTATCTGGCATATAGCCCGCTTCAAGAGCTGGCGTATAAACACTCAATGGTTTGATCGTCGAACCAGGAGAACGTTTCATATCTGTAGCAAAATTAAAGCCTCTAAATGTGTGCTCTCCACGACGTCCAACCATGGCTTGTATACCACCAGTATTAGGATCAACAGCTACCGAAGCTGATTGCACCATCGTTCCATCCTCAGCATCGGCAGGAAAGTTATTACTATTGTCGTATACTTCTTGCATACCATTTTGAAAATTCGTGTCTAAATTAGTATAAATTTTATAACCACGATTCATTAAGTCATCTGCCTTAATATCGTACTTTTCTTCTGCTTCTTCAATGACAGCGTCAAAATAATAAGGGTATTGATAACCTTCATCCTCTTGTTGATAAGTATCATTGACTAAATCACTTATAGCGACTTGTTCTTCTTGCTGTGCTTCTTCTTTTGATATTTTATCGTTATCCACCATTACTTGTAAAATTGTATCACGTCGGTTGTTTGCATTTTCTGGATGATCAATAGGATTATATAAGGACGGACCTTTTAACATACCTGCAATTGTAGCTGACTCTCCTAATGTAAGATCGGCTGCATCAACGCCAAAATATTTCCTGGCTGCATCTTGCACGCCCCATACACCATTACCAAAGTAAGAGTTATTCAAATACATAGACATGATCTCATCTTTACTATAATTTTTCTCAATTTCAATTGCTAAAAATAACTCTTTGGCTTTACGGTTAAAAGTTTGATCTAACGATAAATAGGCGTTTTTAGCTAATTGTTGCGTAATTGTACTGCCTCCACCGCCAGATGTATTTCTTCTAACAACCATGCGCAATCCCGCACGCGCAATTCCTTTGATATCAAAACCGCGGTGTTGATAAAAATTGCGATCTTCAGTCGAAACTACTGCATCTACTACATAAGGTGACATATCTTCTACACCAATGTATGTCCCTTTTTGTGAAGAAACACTTCCTGCTTCATTTTCTTGTTTATCATAAATAACGGTCTCTTCTTGCAAGCCCGCTTTTAATTCTTGTACTTTGGTTGTTTTTGCTATATAAAAAAGATAGATACTCATTATTAAAACTACAATCAACCCAAGTAGTAGTAATATTTTATTGACATGATATTTCTTCCAAATCCTCTTGCGCCAGTGATGAAACTGTACAAGGTATGGTTTCAGCCATGTCCAAAATGACGATAAATATTTTTTTATCGTGCTAAAAAAGCGCTGAAAATCCATTACTTTTCCCTCCTGGTGTTAAGTGTAGCATAATTCCCTTTTTCTCAAATACTGCTCGAGTTGTATTTTTACTGATGAATCTCATACATTTTATCATTTATCTTAGCGGATTTGCTTATTTTTTTATTAAAAAAGCATTAAACATGATACAATAATGAAGCGAAAGGAAGAAAACCAATGGAATATTCAATCACTTTACCTACTTTTCAAAAAACAATAACACTTCGTGAATTACTAGAAACCGAGTGGCTTGTTCCTCGAAAAGTGCGTCATTTTCTGCGAACACGTAAAAATGTCTGGTGCAACCACCAACCGATAAAATTTCATGAAATGGTACATGCTAATGATATTATTACTTTGCGAATTGAAGAAGATGATTATAACTATCAAACAGTAAAAGCTGGATCAAAAGAAAATATCGAAGTTTTATATGAAGATGAACATTTAATTGTTGTCAATAAAGCTAGCGGGGTAAAGACACATCCTAACCAACCTGAGGAAACAGCTACGCTCTTAAATGACCTAAGTGCTTACCTAGGTGAAAAAAATGAAAAACCTTATGTCGTTCATCGTCTGGACAAAGAAACATCGGGCGCTATTTTGTTTGCTAAAAGCCCCCTTGTTCTCCCTATTTTAGGAAGACTCCTAGAAGAAAAGAAAATCTACCGAAACTATCAAGCAATCGTTTGGGGAAAGCTAAAACAAGACTGTACAATTGATAAAAAAATTGGCCGTGATCGCCATGATAAACGCAAGCGTATCATAAATGAGCGCCAGGGTAAAACTGCTATTACCTATGTAAAAGTTCATCAAGTGCACAAACAGACTAGTGAAGTCTACTGTAGGCTCGCCACAGGCAGAACACATCAAATACGTGTTCATTTAGCAAGTATAGGACACCCAGTTGTAGGTGATCCACTATATCAAAACAAAAAAGAAAAGCGCCTAGCTTTACATGCTTATAAAATAAAATTCCTCCACCCATTCACTCAGGAACAAATCGAGGTAATAGCTAAGCCAGGCCTTTGGTAAAAATAGTTTATTTGTTTTCTAGTAACTTTATTTCTTCCTCAGTCAGTTCTCGGTAATCTCCAGTTTCTAACTGATCATCAAGGTACAATGCCCCCATACGGATGCGTTTTAAATGAATAACTTCTTTTCCAACAGCATGAACCATCCGTTTTACCTGATGATACTTACCTTCATATAGCACCAAACGTATTGTCGATTCTTCATTTTCTTCATCTACTTGTTCGATCGTCAACTCGGCAGGTAAGCAAAGTTCATCGCTATCGATCTTTAAACCCCCAGCAAAACGTTGAATATCTCTTGGTGTCATAACTCCTTTAACCTCAGCGATATATTCTTTTTCTACATGTTTCTTAGGAGAAAGTAAGCGATGCGAAAGAGCACCATCATTTGTTATTACAAGCAGTCCTTTCGTATCTTTATCTAAACGACCTACCGGAAAAAGATCTGAGCGAAAATCTTGATCAGAAAAAATATCCAAAACAGTTAATTCAAAATCGTCTACCGTAGCACTGATAACATCAGCAGGTTTATTGAGTATATAATAAAAGTATTTTTGATAAACAATTTCCTCTTCGTCTAAAGTGACACGATCTTCATTTTCATTGACTTGAAACTTATCTGAAACTTCAGTTTTACCATTAACAGCTACTCGTTTCTTTTTGATCAGTTGCTTCACTTCTTTTCTTGAACCCACATCCATATTTGCTAAATATTTATCTAAGCGCAAAGTGTATCCTCCTTTTAAAAGAAAGTTCGAAAACCAAAACGATTTTCGAACTTATTTGTATCTATTTTATTCTTAATTTTTGACGTAATGAAGCCATTTTCGCTCCTAAAAGTTTATCAGCTAATCGGATTTTCAGCGTCATATACAGATAAGTTATTACTCCTATGACTGCAACAATTAAAATCAAAATAAAAGATTGCACTTTACGTTCTTGTGTGAAGACCATCCCGAAAATTCCGCGTGTAATAGCAGCAAAAACAATCATAACCATAGACAGCATAAATATTAATACTATCCGGCGAAAAGTTAAACCAACGTTAAAGCCGGTTTCTTTGTGTAACTTACGTAAGTTAAGATAACAAGTCACCCCAAAACCAAGTATGGTAGAAATTACAGGCCCATAAGATTCTAGCATATAAATACTTAAGTATTGAGTTAAAAATTTAACAGCTAGACCAATAACAAAATAAAGCACAGCGGAAGAATTTTTATAAATTCCCTGCAGCATACTTGAAGTAAGCATAAATAATCCTAGTAATAAACCAGAAAAACTAACGGCAATCAGTAAATTAGCTCCCAAGCGATTCGGTTGATAAAACAGTGTATTTAATGGGTAAGACAGCAACATCATACCAAATGTCGATGGAAACATCACAAAAGTATACAATTGTAAATTATTACTAACCAATCTCGCTAAGGCAGGTCGATCTTTTTTTGCAAAAGCTTCCGTCACTAAAGGCAACCCCACCGTAGCTAAAGAAGTGGCAAGACCAATCACAACCATAACTAACTTATCTGGATTACTACTAAACAAAGCGAATAAAGATTTCAACTGTTGACCAGAATATTCCGTAAAACCAGACATAGTACGAATAAACGTATATTGATCGACCATTTTGTAAATGGTGATTCCCGAACCTACAATAATAAACGGTACAGCTTCTCTAATGGTTTGAAGTAATAGCCTTGTCGTGTTAACTTTGACATTTCCTGGACTCATATCCGCTAAGACATCCAGATGTCCTTTTTCTTTTTTGTAGTAGTAAAGCAATACAGCAATACTAGCTAATGCTCCAATAAAAGCGGCAAAAGTTGATTGTGTCACTGCGGCAACATAATCACCGCTTCCTAAGCGCATAATAACAAAAGTAGCTAACAACATATACCCAACGCGAGCTACTTGTTCAACTAGTTGGGAAATAGCATAAGGCGCAACGTTTTGTAAGCCTTGAAAGTAGCCACGAATTACACTCATTAACGGAATAACTAAAATGGCCACGCTTAGAGAACGCATTGAAGGAATTAATTCTACTCCACCTCCAGCATAACGCGCAAGAGCAGGTGCCGCGAAATACATAATAATTGCAAAAACTGCACCCAATCCTAACATCAGTTGCATAGCCCGCATAAAAAGTTTTTGACTAGCTCTATATTCATTTATCGAGTTATAGTAAGACACTTGTTTGGCAATCGCAGAAGGAAGACCTGCAGTTGAAATCATTAAAAATAAGGCATAAACATTATAGCTCATCCCAAATAACGCGTTTGCGGGCAAAGCATCCTCGCCTAACCAATAAATCCAAGGCAAAAGATAAATGACACCTAAAAGGCGTGAACCGATATTACCGATTGTCATCCATGCAGAACCGCGAGCCATCTTGTCTTCATTTGTTAACTCTGGTGTTTCGGGGTCTTTATTATTCATCATGATTATCTTCTCCAACTTTCTTCATACGTAACCCTTATTTTAATTCGAAACACTAGCAATCGCAAATGATTTTTAAAACCAGCTTCTTTTATTAAAAAAATTTATCAAAAATACCGGTTTTTCTTCTCCTGTGCTATAATGGTTGAGAAGTTTTTACCAGAAAGCAAGGTGTGTGTAACTTATGTATTCCATAACCCTTAAAGGGCTCTATCAACTATTAGCAGAAAAAAATTTATTAAAAGAAGCAAACAGCAAAGAACAACTAACTGATCAAAAATTCACCTATCTGTCTTATGACTCCCGTGATTTAGCAGAACAAACCCTATTTTTTTGCAAGGGGCTCCATTTTAAAGTAGCGTCTTTACAAGATGCCGTGGATAAAGGCGTAAAAGTCTATGTCTCCGAAACAAAATACGATACACCAGCACAAGCTATAATCGTTACTGACATTCGCAAAGCCATGGCTATTGTGGCACAAGCTTTTTATCATAACCCCCAAGATAAATTGTACAAAATCGGAATTACAGGGACTAAGGGAAAAACAACAACAGCTTACTTCATCAAAAAAATATTGGATGACGCATTTGCCAAAAAAGTGGCGCTCTTTTCTTCAGAAGAAACCACTCTAGATGGCACAACGCTTCTTCCTTCAAAATTAACGACACCTGAAGCGCTTGATATATATCGGCAGATGGCCACTGCTTGTGAAAATGGATTAACACATTTAGTGATGGAAGTATCGTCACAAGCATATAAAACAAAAAGGGTTTATAATCTAACCTTTGAAACTGGGATCTTTTTAAACATTAGTCCAGATCATATCAGCCCTATCGAGCATCCAACATTTGAAGATTATTTTAATTGTAAAAAGCAATTATTATTAAACAGTAAACAGATGGTGATCAACCATGAAAGTGATCAATTTGATGTTTTAGAAAAAACTTGTAACGATCACCAAATTCCTTTATACACTTATGGGCATAAAGAAGGGACTTATCTTTTATCAAGCAAAGAAGAGGCTCGCAGTTTTAGTTTAACAGCGAAAAATAATGATATGCTAAGTATTAGTGGCGACTATAAGATAGCCTTGTTTGGGCAATTTAATCACGAAAATGCCACAGCAGCCATTTTAGCTTGTGGATTAGCAAATGTATCAAAACAAAAATGCCAAGAAAGCTTACCGTTAACTCAAATACCTGGACGTATGAATTTACTGGAAAAATCAAATGGGGCTTACATTTTTATCGATTATGCTCATAATTATCTGAGCATTCATTCCATCGGTCAATTTGCGCAAGAATTGAGACCTAACGGGCGTATTATCATTGTCACTGGTAGTGCAGGAGGAAAAGCTATTTCTCGCCGACCTGATATTGGAAAAGCACTATCAGAATATGCAGATATTGCTATATTAACCAGTGATGATCCAGATTTTGAAGATCCCGCTGATATTGCTGCAGAAATAAAGACCACCATCACAAATCCTGATACTGATATTCAATTAGAGCTCGACCGCGCCAGTGCTGTTACTTCTGCTTTTAAACAAGCACAAGCAAACGATACAGTCATCGTTGCCGGTAAAGGAACCGAGAAGATGATGAAATATCGCGGAACAGAAGTCGCTTATGAAGGTGATTTTGATATCATTAAACGTTTAATTAACGACCCCATTGAAAACTAATTATTTCATTTTTATTACATTTTTATTTTCTTTGGAGTATGCCTTTATTTTTATGCAATTTTTCTTGTATAATCAATGTATAGATAAGTTGAAGGAGCGTTTTCATGTCTGCTAAACACAAAAAATTATTAGTTTTCATCGGTACTATCGTTATTCTTTTAGTTGCTTATTTTGCTTGGAAATTTTTAGCGGCTATTCTTGCTCAAGGAACTATTGAAAATTATACCCGTTCTACCGTTCCTTATGGCTTTGTATTAATGTGGTTTTTCCCAATTGTGGCGACTTCCACTTTATTTCTAGGATTAGCACGTGCAAAAAAATAGGCTTGTTAAAATACTCTTAGACAAAAACTAAGAGTATTTTTTTTATTTGTATTTATTATATTGTCAATTTATAAGCACTTTATTTCTCTTCTTTTGTTTTTTATACTATAGTGAAGTTGTAACATAAAAACACAAAAGGAGTGTTAATTCATGAGCAACAAAATGTCTGTTTCAACAGTAATTAACGAAGGCGGACGCGAAGGTGTTAGCAGATCTTTAAACGGTGATTTTGAAGTAAAAACATCTGGAACAAATAAAAAAGGTTACACTAACCCAGAAGAACTATTTGCTGCAGGATTTTCTGCTTGCTTTAACGGAGCAATTCAATTCCCATTAGACCGTGACGGTTTAGGTGACCGTGATCGTTCAATTCGTGCAGAAGTAACTTTATATGGAGATTTGCCAGATGATTACACTACGCTTCATTTAGAAGTAACAATTATCGGTAAAATCGATGGTGTTTCCAAAGAAGATACTGTGAAGTATTTGAAAGAAACAGATAATATTTGTCCTTACTCAAAAGCAGTAAGTGGTAATATTGACGTTAAATACGAAGCTGCTGAATAAAAAGAATATTAAATTGTAACAAAAGAAGCTAGAAGTTTTCTAGCTTCTTTTGTTGTTCAATAAGCGTTACGGCTCTCATTTTTTCTTGTTCTATTTCATTATATATTTAAAAACGCAAGAATCAACTTATGTTGAATTCTTGCGTTTTTTTATTGTACTTTAATTTACAACAATATTAACAATTTTATTAGGCACCACAATTACTTTACGAATCGTTTTATCTGCCAAATGTTCTTGAATGTTAGGATTATTTTTAGCTAATTCTTCCAGTTCTTCTTTTGTTGCTTCAGCTGGAACTTGGACTTTAGCTCTAACTCTTCCATTAATTTGCAAAACAACTTCCACCTGATCTTCAACTAAAGCAGATTCGTCATAAGTTGGCCAGGCAACGTAAGAGATACCTCCTTTATTACCAAGGATCGCCCATAATTCCTCGCCCAAATGAGGAGCAACAGGTGCGAGTAATTGTACAAAACCTTCTATATAGCCATAATAAAGTGAATCAGCTTTATTCGCTTCATTTACAAATACCATCAACTGGGAAATTGCGGTGTTAAAGCGTAAGTCTTCAAAATCTTCGGTGACTTTTTTAACCGTTTGGTTATAAACTTTTGTTAATGAACCGTCATTTATAGTGGTAATACGATCACGCATTTTCCCGTCTTCATCAACACACAAACGCCATACACGATCCAAGAATTTACGACTACCTTCTAAGCCGTTTTCACTCCAAGCAACAGAAGCATCTAAAGGACCCATAAACATCTCGTAAAGACGTAATGTATCCGCGCCATATTGTTCAATAACGTCATCAGGGTTAATAACATTACCTCGTGATTTTGACATTTTTTCATTGTTTGTTCCTAAAATCATTCCTTGATTATACAATTTTTGGAAAGGTTCTTTCGTTGGTACTACGCCGATGTCGTATAAAAACTTATGCCAAAAACGTGCATAGAGCAGATGCAATACGGCATGTTCAGCACCACCAATGTAAACATCTACCGGCATCCATTTCTTCAAGTGATCATAATCCGCTAGAGCGCCTTTATTATGTGGATCTACAAAACGTAGGAAATACCAGGAACTTCCCGCCCATTGTGGCATAGTATTTGTTTCCCTACGGCCTTTTTTCCCAGTTACTGGATCTGTCACATTAACCCAATCTGTTACATTAGCTAAAGGTGATTCGCCTGTGCCACTTGGTTTAATATCGGCCGCTTTTGGCAATTCTAATGGCAATTCGTCTTCTGACAAAGCTGAAGTAGTCCCATCTTCCCAATGAATAATAGGAATAGGTTCACCCCAGTAACGTTGACGAGAAAATAGCCAATCACGCAAACGGTAACTAATTTCTTTTTGGCCTAAGCCTTCTTTTTCAAGCCAAGCTATCATCTTTTCAATAGCTTCTTCTTTATTTAAGCCGTTTAAAAATCCAGAATTGATATGAGGACCATCTTCTGTAAAGGCTTCTTTTTCTATGTCGCCGCCTTCTAATACTGGAACGATATCTAGACCAAATTTCTTAGCAAATTCGTAATCTCGTTCATCATGAGCAGGAACAGACATAATAGCTCCAGTTCCATAAGAAGATAAAACATAATCGGCAATCCAAATAGGAATTTCATTCCCATTTACTGGATTGATTGCGTAAGCACCCGTGAAAACACCGGTTTTTTCTTTAGCTAAATCAGTACGGCTTAATTCAGATTTTTTAGCAGCCTCTGCAATATATTGCTCTACAGTTTCTTTTTGTTTAGCTGACGTAATTTTTTTAACAAGATCCAACTCTGGGGCAAATACGGCATAAGTAGCCCCAAACAGTGTATCAGGACGTGTTGTAAATACAGTAAATGTTTCGTCTGTATCTTTTATTTTAAATTGTACGTTTGCCCCTACAGAACGTCCAATCCAGTTTCTCTGCATTTCTTTGATACTTTCCGGCCAGTCCAAATCTTCTAGGTCATCTAATAAACGATCTGCATAAGCGGTAATCTTCAACATCCATTGTCGCATTGGTTTACGGACAACATCATAGTCGCCTCGTTCACTTTTTCCGTCAATGACTTCTTCATTGGCGATAACCGTACCGAGTTCTGGCACCCAATTCACGGGCACTTCAGCTTCATAAGCCAAACCTTTTTCATACAACTTTGTAAAAATCCACTGGGTCCATTTATAGTAATCAGGATCTGTGGTATTAATTTCTCGTTCCCAATCGTAACTAAAACCTAAAGAATTAATTTGTTTACGGAATACTTCGATATTTTTTTTAGTAAATTCTTCTGGGTCATTTCCTGTATCTAATGCATATTGCTCAGCAGGTAACCCGAAGGCATCCCATCCCATTGGGTGCAACACATTATAACCTTGACTACGCTTCATGCGCGCTAAAATATCTGTAGCTGTGTAACCTTCTGGATGACCTACATGCAAACCTTGTCCAGATGGATAAGGAAACATGTCCATAATATAAGCTTTGGGTTTTTGCTCATCTTCTGTTGTAACAAATGTATTATTTTTTTCCCAATAATTTTGCCATCTTTTTTCAATAGCTTTGTGATCGTAAGTTTTCACAAATCTCTCCTCCTTGTAAAAATAAAAAAATCCCATAGAAAGCTATGAGCTTCCTATAGGACGCAATAAGCGTGGTACCACCTATTTTTACTGAAAAAATTCAGCCTCAAACGTTTTAACGGCCGCCGCCCTATGTGCTTTTAAACTACACGAAAAGGCAAGTTCAAAAGTATTCTTGCACATTTACACCAACCATGTACTCTCTAAAAAGAAAAACTTTTTACTACTCCACAGTAGTTTTGTTTCATATGTTCATAGACTGTATATATAGTATCAAAAAAGTAGCATAAATTCAATTATAATCGTTAAATGAAAAAAACACGTCATTTGACGTGTTTTCCATTGTTTTTAATGAATAGTTTAGCTCACTTTTAAATTTTGACCGATAAAAATCGTATCTGATTTTAAATTATTGATAGATTTCAAACGGCTAACTGAAATATCATATTCTTGCGAAATCATCCATAAACTATCTCCACTCTTAACTTTATGATGAGTATTTGATGAGCTATTGTTGTTAGATGAAGAAGAACCACTGCTCACAGTAAGTTTTTGACCAGGGTAAACAAAATCGTTCTGGATATTATTCCAATCGCGCAATTGATTCATTGTAATCCCGTTTTGATCAGCAATCAACCAAACAGAGTCACCGGCTTTTACTGTGTAGCTTCCACCTGAGCTACTATTTGAATTACTTGAACTATTACTATTTGAATTATTTGAGCTATTGCCATTTGATACGGTTAACTCTTGACCAGGGTAAACAAAATCGTTTTGGATATTATTCCAATCGCGCAGTTGATTCATCGTAATCCCGTTTTGATCAGCGATCAACCAGACAGAGTCACCGGCTTTTACTGTGTAGCTTCCACCTGAGCTACTATTTGAATTACTTGAACTATTACTATTTGAATTATTTGAGCTATTGCCATTTGATACGGTTAACTCTTGACCAGGATAAACAAAGTCGTTTTGAATATTGTTCCAGTCACGCAATTGATTCATTGTAATCCCGTTTCGATCAGCGATCAACCAGACAGAGTCACCGGCTTTTATTGTGTAGCTTCCACCTGAGCTACTATTTGAATTACTTGAACTATTACTATTTGAATTATTTGAGCTATTGCCATTTGATACGGTTAACTCTTGACCAGGGTAAACAAAATCATTTTGGATATTATTCCAGTCACGCAATTGATTCATTGTAATCCCGTTTCGATCAGCAATCAGCCAAACAGAGTCACCTGCTTGCACTGTATAAGTACTTGAACCATTACTTGATGAATTATTGTTATCACCAGAATTTCCTGAATCATCTGAGTTATTTGAACTATTTGAACCATTTGAACTGCCATCGTTTGATACGATTAATTCTTGGCCAGGATAAACAAAATTGTTCTGGATATTATTCCAGTCACGTAATTGATTCATCGTAATCCCATTTTGATCAGCAATCAACCAGACAGAGTCGCCGGCTTGCACTGTATAAGTACTTGAGTTACTATTCGATGAATTATCATCGTTGGCAGAGTTATTATCTTCACCGCTATTTTCGTTGGCGTTTTCGTTACCGCCCGTACCAGTATCAATAACTCCACCATCGTTTCCTGAATCAAAACGAGTTAGATCGTAATTTTCAATGATGCCATTTAACACGGTATTGTAATTCGGTGCAGTTGCATAAAGACCTGTTAAAGCAGCTGTAGCATCCTTGTAGGAATTTGTATTACTTTTCCAAGCGCCGCTGTACAAACTCGTACTTAATAAAGCAGCGTTATCTTGAAACGATGCAGTATAAGAAGGATATTTACGAAAGGCTGCGTCAACTGTAACATATCTACCATTAATATACTCTTGTGTAGGCATCGTTACAGACTGTCCGTTGTAACTTCCTTTAATCCCAAATAAATTATGATTAGGAGCTTGCGATAAAGTACTTGACCCCCAACCACTTTCCACGACAGCTTGTGCTATCATTACTGACGCGTACAGATTATTACTTTCGGCAACAGGTGCTGCATGTGCCTCTAGCTCTTCAATAAAGGCAGAAGGTTCCGGCGAAAGTTGCGCGGAAAAAGCAGAGACCTCTGCTGGTCCTTGATCTCCTGGATGTTGGCCAGCAATTTCTTGTAATTGTTCTGCCTCTTCTGCCGGATTTTCTGGAAGATCTTCTTCTGCTTCAGCATCTTGTTCTTCATCTTCTAATGCTTGTTCTTCTTGTTGAACATCTTCTTCTGGTTCTTGTCCTTCTTCTTGTTGAGCTTGATCTTGCGACTTCTCTTTTTCTGTTGAAAATTGCTGAGCTTGATCGTACTCTACTTCGTTATCTGCTGGTTCTTTTGCTTGTTCTACATCCTCAACTTCTACGCTGTTATCTTGTATTGCATTATTTTCAGCTTCAACATTTGGTTCTTCAACAGTTGGATCATCTGTTTGGCTTTGAAAGTCTTGTGCCCCATCCTCTGATTCATAAGATGCTACTACACTACTATCTGCTTCCTCAGCAAAGACGTTATCTAGCGGTAATAAAGGCGTAACCACTGAAACAGCTGCAGCAGTTGTCCCAACAACTGTTGCACCCTTTTTAAAATTCCCATATAAACTCATGCGCTCCTGGACCTTTCGGCGCTCTTTTCGTGTCAAAGACGATCTCATTTACTCTCCTCCAAACTTTTACATTTATAATAATTATACATGTAATATTTTTCATAAGCAAAGCAAAAAACGAACGTAATATTTTTTTAATCTAGTTGTAACATGAAAAATTTTCTAAGTTAGGCAATTTAATTTTAGACTGTTCTTATAGTTATGCTATACTGTTTTTGTTAAAAAAATAAGGAGTTTTAATTTGTATGCACAAAAAATTATATATGCAGTTTGCCGCTAGCTGTACTTTCCTCATCTTTGCTTTTTTAAGTTATGTTGTAAAATTTTATCCTGAATGGTTAGAACCCTTTGATGACACCATTACTACTGCTATTCGTAGTCTTTCTCCAAATTGGAATGGTTTTTTCTTATGGATTACCCAATTTGGCAATTCAGTTAGCATTGCCCTACTTTTTTTAGCGGTTTTTTTGGTTCTCATTCGTGGGAAAAAATATATAGACGCTCTTTGGTTAGCTAGTAATGTTGTTATCATTGCAATCATCGTCAATCCTTTATTAAAACTATTTTTCAGCCGCGAACGACCTTTATTAGAACATATGGTCGTTGAAACTAGCTTTAGTTTTCCTAGTGGTCACGCAACTGCAAGCATGGTACTTTACGGCTCCTTGTTTCTTTTGGTCCCATTATTTATTCAAACAAAAGTTTGGCGCCTTAGCTTACAAGGACTATTGGCTATTTTTATTTTGTTCATCGGTATCAGCAGAATATATTTAGGCGTTCATTTTCCATCAGATATATTAGGTGGCTATTGTGAAAGTTTGACATGGCTATTATTTACTTATCCTATTTATCGTAAACAACGACTTATTCGCGTTTTACAAAAGAAGCAACTATAACATGGATAAAAATGAAAAGAGAGATAATTATGTTACAAAATGCACTACAATTTAGCCATACTTTATTAAAAGAAGTTCTCACAGATTACGATCATGTCGTAGATGCTACTATGGGAAACGGAAATGATACCTTGTTTTTGGCTCAAGCTGTTCAACCTAACGGTAAAGCTTATGCATTTGACGTTCAAAAACAAGCTTTATTAAAAACACAACAACGATTAATAGACAACCAACTTATAGAACATACAGAATTAATTCAGGATGGTCATGAACACATAGAAAATTATCTTACTGAAGATGAAGTTATAAAGGCGGCTATATTCAATCTTGGTTATTTGCCAAAAAGTGACAAAACACTCATCACCCTGCCTGCTACTACTAGACAAGCTTTAGATACCTTACTTAAACATTTATCTGATAAAGGAAGAATTGTACTGGTTTCTTATTATGGACATACTGGCGGAAAAGAAGAACTAACTATGCTTGATCATTACTGTCAGAACTTACCTCAAGAACAATACAACATTTTACGTTATCAATTTATTAACCAAAAAAATGCCCCTCCTATATTATTTTGCATTGAAAAAAAATAAATACCCACAGATAGTTAAGTCATTACTATTCTTAACTATCTGTGAGTATTTTTAAGCGTTTCTTAAAAATTATATTTTTTCAAAAGTGAAAGTAGCTCATCGGGATTTGTTTGCTTGTATAAGTTTTGCAACAATTCCGTATTTTGGATTAATTGCATCAAATTTTGTAGCATCGCTAATTGTTCATGCGGCTGATTTAATCCTAAAATAAAAATAAAATCTGCTTGTACATCTTGCTTGGCATCATCCATCCTCTGAAATAAAACGGAGTGATCAGGAATAATTAATGCAATGAACTCCTCTTTCACCCACTCAGGGTCCGTATGGGGGATAGCAACACCAAATTCTCCTTGTTCAATTCCAGTAGGAAAAGTTTCTTCTCTTTCCAGAATCTTGTCTGCAAAATCTTCTGTGACCCAATTTTTTTCTAAAACTAACTTATGCACCGCATCAAAAATTTCTTTCTTATCCTGATACCGTTCTCCTAACAAAATAGGGGAATACTCTAAATAATCCGTGACCCTTTTCTCCATTTGACTTACCCCCAGTAATTGATTCTATATAAGCGTAATAGCCGCCACACCTGACTTTTATCATTACATGCTAACAAATCAGCCAAAACTGTATCACGACCTGCTAAATCCATAATTTCTAATAAAGCATCGACGTGTTTTTCTTTATTGTTTGAAGCTAAAAGCACAATAAAATGGATAGTTTCACCGGTTTTGGCAACAATTCCTTTTTTAAAAATCCCAAAGGACATCGCGACACCACGTGCCCCTTTTTCTGGTTCTGTATGTGGTAAAGCTAGTTGATTGCGAAAAACAATATAGGGTGGAATTTCTGACAGTTCTTGTTTTAAAGCAGTTAGATAACGCGGTTCAATCATGTTTTCTTCGATTAAAGGCTGACTAAGTCGTTCTAGAGCTTCATGCCACGATACTTCGTTTTCTTCTATAATTAGGCCATCTTTGGGCATCAATTGATCAAAATGATTTTCCTCATTGTCAATTACAGCATTTTCTGAAGTATTGTCTTTTAAAAGTTTTAATATTTCAAAAAACAATTTTTCTTTATCGTCTACCTTTGCTTGCTGAAGCACATTAGCAACAATTTTTTCAGCCAGTGACGTCTCATCTAAGCCGATCACTGTCTCATTCATTACTCTTTGCCGTAGCTGCATTTTTCCTTTATCCGTCAAAAAATCCTTTACTAAAAAATATCTCCTGTCTATATCTAAAGGAACTGAAGAAAAAATCAGGTCTACTTCAGCATCTTGAGCGTAAAACTCTCGTAATGACATCGTAGAAACAAAATCTACCTCAGGAAAAACTCCCTTCAATGTTTGTTCCATAAGTAAGGAAACTGAAATGCCATTTGTACAAACGATCACCGCAGTGGGAGCTTTTTTACGTAATAAAGTACTATTATTTTCTAATAAATGACTACCAAAAAATAAGGCTAAGTAAAAAATTTCTGTATCTGAAATGCTTTTTTTAAAAAATTCTTCAAGCGGTTTGATTGATTTTTTTACCAAGTAAAAAATAGAAGACACTTCTCGACTTTGTTGTCTGGTGATATCAACTTCTGATAAGTGCATACTATATTTGATACGATAATAAGCTGGACGCATATGCACCATAATCTGTTTAAGCAACTCATTTTTATCGTCGATATTTACCTGAGCAACTTTTTCAAAACGGTCGATCATATTTAAAACGGCTAATTGCATCGTTTCAAATTGCCCTTTGGATAAAACATCTACTTGAGTTAGCGTCGTCGATAAAAAAAGTAAAGTGAAATAGATAATTTCATTAATTTCTTCCTTATATTTTGGGAAAAATACTTCTTTAACCACCTTATATTCTTTGGTTTCCTGTAGTTCAACATAGTCTAATTCAAAATCATAATTAATCTTTTTCCCTCTTATAATGCGTCGATCTAACAGCAGAGTCAACACTGGCAGATTATTTATCTTATCGTCAGAATAGCGTAAGTTCAGGCGTTTTTCTAGCACGCTGACTTTCCTTTTATATTCTGCTAATTGTGTCTGCGTGATATCTCCATATTGTTTCAAAAGTGCTTCATTATTGATAAATTGATTAACCGTATTCACTGTATCAGTTAATAATTGACGGCGATTCCATTCTTCACCTTTGATACGATAACCTTTTGAACGCAGGTACTCTAAGCATAATTGATAGTTGGCTAAAAGCGGCTCCACTTCTTTAAGGTCTCTGGTAACTGTGTTTTTACTAACATTCAATTCGACAATAAAATGGTTCATCGATAAGGGTTCAGTTTTTGATAAAAGCATTAATATCAACAATTGAACGCGTTCTTCCGGTAATAAATACATATCCTTGGTAATTTGCGAATTGTTTTGAACAAATTCTTCTGCTGTTTCTTTTGATATAATAAAATGACCATTAGTCGTTCGCGTAACTGGATCTAGATTTAATTCATCTAAATATTCATTTACTTTTTGTAGCGAATAACTTAATTGCGAACGAGTTAGATCATGTCTTTTTTTCAAAGAAGTGCTAGTTTCGTCAGGGTTGTTTAAAATCTCGATAAATAGTTGGTTGGTTCTTGCGTCTAATTCCATTTGAATTCCCCTTCGAAATGTATTCTCTATTTTGTTAATAAATTAGAGCCAGAAGTTTTCTGGCTCAGTTTTTCAGCTAAAACTTGCTCCTGATTGAATCATTACTTTAACCTCGTCTCCAGACATCACACTTTCAAAAGCTGCTCGCCATTGCTCTAAAGGAAATTTTTTTGTTACCATGGCAGAAACATCAATGGCGCCTTTAGCTAATAAATGTAAAGCAATTGGCCAGTCATATGGATTTTGTGAACGACTTCCAATATAATGAATTTCTCTTTGAATAATCGATTCTACATCTAATTTTTCAAACTTATCTTTAAATAAACCGACTTGAACAAAATCTCCTCCTTTTTTCATTAAAGGCAAAGCTTGATTAACGGCTACAGCTGAGCCTGAAGCGTCATAAACTTTAGTTACGCCAACATTATCTGTCATCTGGTTGACGACTTTTGTTAGATCTTGCGTTTGGGTATCAACGATCGCGTCTGCGCCAAATTTCTGTGCTAATTCTAAGCGTTGCTTATCTTTTGAGATCCCTGTAGCAATGACTGTTGCGCCAATTTCTTTCGCAATTTGGACTAAGAACAAACCAATAGGCCCCGGTCCCATAACTAGAATTGTATCATGAAGATCTAAAGGGCTTCTTTGATACATAGCGTGGACGCAACATGACAAAGGTTCTGACATAGCTGCTCCTTCATAACTTAGATTTTCCGGTAATTTATGTGCATATTTTTCTTTAGCGACAACGTATTTTGCCAACGATCCATCTTGTTGAGTACCAATCCCTTTACGGTAAGGACAAAGGTTATACTGTTCTTTTTTGCAGTAAGCACACTGTCCACAAACATAAAAAGTTGTTTGGCTTGTTACACGATCCATAGGCTTAAATTGCGTAACATTTTCTCCTACTTGAGCGACACGCCCTGAAAATTCATGGCCTAAAACAACTGGTGTTACAGGGTTTTTATATTCGCCTTTAAATGTATGGATATCTGAACCACAAATTCCTGTATAAGCAACTTCAATCAAGATTTCATCTTCTTTAGGAACTGGAATTTCTAATGTTTCAAGGGACATTTTGTCATATCCAGCTTCTCTTTTTGTTACAGCCTGCATTGTTTTTATATTTTGTTGGGTATTTTCTGCTGCATGCATATTTTTCCGACCTTTCAATTAAAATACACTATTGAATAATTCTGAGCCTTTTAAGATAATCCAGTTTAGAATATTACCGCCAGTGTCTAAGTTACTAATTTGAGCAGCTCCTTCTGGAAACTCTACGATGCCTTCTCCCATTTGTGTGATGACCGGGGCAAAATTGGTAGCCATATATAAACCAAATACCACGGCAACGGTACAAGCTAAGACTGAATGCACAATATTTCCGTTACGCCCAGGTACGATTAATGCCGCAAAGAATGGAATCGTTGCCAAATCACCAAACGGCAATACATGATTACCTGGTAAAATCACTGCTATAAATAAAGTAATCGGTACCATTAAAAGTCCCGTAGATAAAGCTGCTGGAGAACCAGTTGCTAATGCGGCATCCATCCCCAAAAAGATTTCGCGATCTTTGTAACGGCTTTTTAACATTTTTTGTGCGCCTTCTTGAATAGGAATAAGTCCTTCCATCAAAATCTTTACCATACGCGGCATCAATAACATAATACCGCCCATTGTCATAGCTGTTTGTAAGATACCAGAGATATCATAACCTCCAAGAATAGCTAAAAACGTCCCAATAATAACGCCCATGATCATGGGTTCTCCAAAAATGCCAAATCGTCTTTGAATAGTTTCAGGTTTTACATTAATTTTATTTAGACCTGGTATTTTAGAAATGAGCCAAGCAGCTGGAATTCCAAATACAGCATAGCCGGCTGCCGAACCAGTAGCAAAACTAATACCTTCTAAACCATAGTATTCTTGTACTTTTGGCGCTGTTTTATCAGCAATAATCAAACAAAAGATAGTATACAAAATACCGCCTAAAATCCCCATCATAATACTTCCTGTAACAATATAGGCAGTTGCTGCCGCTGCAGACATATGCCAATAATTCCAAATATCTATATTCAAAGTTTTCGTCCATTTCAAACCAAGCATAGCTAAATTAACCACTAAGATAATAGGGATCATCAACCCTGCAATAGGTTGCGCCCATGTGATGGAGGAAATTGCCGGCCAGCCAGCATCAATGATTGTTAAATTTAGTCCAAAACGCTCCACCATAGCTTGGGCAACAGGACCAACGGTATTGGTTAGTAAATCTATAACTAAATTGATCCCGATCATACCAATTCCTACTGTAATACCAGAAGTTATTGCTTTAGTAACTTTCACCCGAAATATCAACCCTACAATAAAGATAATAATAGGCAACATAACACTCGGTCCCATGTCTAAAACTGCTTGTACAGCATTCATTAAAGCTCCCATGATATTGTGCTCCTTTCAAGAAATGTCAGCTAATTTGTTTAGCTGTATCTATAATTTCCTTTTCTGTCTCTTCTGTGCCCACGCCAGTTAAAAACGACATCGCCTTAATGGCAGGAATATCATATTCTTGTGGTAATACTGTGGTAGAAATTAGCATATCGGCACCATCTTGCTTTCCAGCTGCTTGTGAGATTTTTATTTGATCTACATCAGCTTCCATGCCGTTTTCTTTGAATAATTCTTCTACCTTTTGTGTCACAACTGTTGATGTAGCTATCCCCGCCCCACAAGCAACTAAAACTTTAATCTTTCTCATCGTATTTCCCTCCAAATTATTTTCATTTAAAAAATAACGAACAAAGAATAATCTTTATGTGCACACGTCATTTCCTTGACAATTTTCATTATATTTTAAAAGCGCTTACTTAACAATGAAATTAGCAACCCACTTTTATGGAGAAAATTATGCAGCGTGGGATTATTCATTTTTTCAATGTGAAAAAAATAACATTTTAAGTCATTTATTTTCATTTTGAAGATAAAAAAATAGGCTGAAACAAAAGTCCCAACCTAGTTTTTCCATATTTTGTTACACTTGTTTGTTACAAATTAGCGAAATAGTTCCTGACTTTTTGTAAACAAAGCTTCATCAAAGAAGACCAGATAAACAGTAAGTTCATTTTTTAAAAGGAACTGTCGGATTGTCTTCACAGCAATTTTTACCGCTTCATCCTGCGGAAAGCCGTAGACTCCTGTAGAAATTAAAGGAAAGGCCACACTATCACAATCTTTTTCGACTGCTTTTTTTAAACTATTATGATAACTTGCAGCCAATAGGTCTGAAGCATTTTTACTTTCTTTTTGATAAATAGGACCTGCCGTATGAATAATATAAGAAGCAGCGAGATTTCCGCCAGAAGTGACAACAGCCTCTCCCGTTTCTATGGGAGCTAATTGATCACATTCAGCTTGTAACTTTTGCCAGCCAGCTGCTTTAAAAATAGCGCCACACACGCCGCTACCTCCTTGTAATTGTGTATTAGCAGCATTCACAATGGCATCTACATTCATTTTAGTAATATCTTGATAAATAAATTTTAATGTCATTTTTATACCCACCTTATAAAAAAAGCAAGGATTCGAAAAAGAACCCCTGCTTTACCACTTCGTTATTTTAATGCATTAACGATTTCTCTGTTAAATGCATCTAAGTCATCTGGTGTCCGACTAGTAATCAAGTTGTCATCGACAACCACTTCTTCATCTTTTACATTTGCTCCAGCGTTTGCTAAATCGGGGCGAACAGTTGTAAAACCAGTCATTGTTCTACCTTTAGCTACACCAGCTTGAATAAAGATTTGTGGTCCATGACAAATCGCAAATACTGGTTTGCCAGATTCAACAAATTTTTTAGTGAACTCAACATAACGATCGTCTGTACGTAATTGGTCAGGAGAGAATCCTCCTGGAATTAATAGTGCATCAAAGGAAGAAACATCGCCATCTTCAATAGATTGATCAACTGAAATTGTGGAACCTTGTTTGCCATCTACATGGTCTTTTCCGTTATCACTAATAACCACAACTTCGTTCCCAGCGTTTTCTAATGCTTCTTTAGGTGAAGTTATCTCGATATCTTCAACAAAGTCTGTCATAATTGCTGCAATTTTACTCATAATTTTCTTCCTCCTTGTAATCTGTATAGGTATCTTTCAACCTCTACTTACATTATAACGAATGATCATTTTTGCTACAAATAATTCGATGTAGAAACATTTATTCAAAGATTAAAAGTGTGGTAAAATAAACGATATAAATTATAAACAATTTATTGCAATAAAGGAGATTTATTTTGAAAATTAAACAAACATTGCTTAGCTCATGCTATCTATCTTTCTTTTGTATGCTTACTCTTAGCTTTACAGGCTTGACTCAAGAGGTAGCTGCAAACTCAATAAATAATCAACCAGGTCTGGTTTTATCAACTAACCTCACTTCATCTGAAACCAGTCAAAAAGCAACAGAAGTACAATTATTAGACAACCCAATTGTTACTTTTTTACTAGAACATTTAAAAATCAATAAACCTACCGTCTTTGCCATTGGTGTTACCACGATTGGTATCATTTTTCTTTTGATGTCGCTGTTTTTACCTAGTCTGGCTAAACAGGAGCAAATAAGACAAAGGTCAGACCAACAAGCCTCTGTTAGTAGGCACGGAAACCGTCGAAAAAAAGTCTCGAAAAAAGGTATTATCGCTGTTTTAGGACTTATATTTGTACTCATAGGTGTCGTAGTACAAACAATCAATCAGATGAATTAAAAAATATTGCCATGGCCACCTGATTTACCTAACTTATGCTACTTTGATTTAACCTTTTTCTTGTTTTTCTATATCAATGGTTCGATCTACAAAAGGCTCATAAAATTCCTGTTCGTGAGAAACAACTAGGACAGTACCAGGGTAATTACCTAGGGCTTCCTGTAGACTTTCCTTAGTCTTTTGGTCAATGTGGTTGGTCGGCTCATCTAATATTAAAAAATTGCTAGTCTGCAAAGTTAGTTGTGCTAATTTCACCTTTGACTGTTCGCCGCCGCTTAATAACTTAAGCGACTCTTGCACCAATTGATCGCTAAGCCCACAACGAGAAAGTTGTCTTCTTAGTTCTTTATTGGAAGCATCCGGAAAGATATTACCTAGGTATTGCAATGGTGTTTGCAGAGGTGACTCCCAAACTAATTCTTGTTCAAAATAACTTACTTTCGTGTTAGCAGGATAGTGGAATTCACCAGCTAAAGCCGGTATTTCACCCAGTAATGTTTTTAATAAGGTTGATTTACCAATTCCATTAAACCCCTTTAAAGCAACTTTTTCCCCGTAACGAATCGTTAAATCAATAGAATTTAATAAAGGTCTCTCATAACCAATAGTTAAACCTTGTGTTGTTACCGCAAAAGTCGCAACAATTTCTTTATAAGGAAAGTTGAAATTGGGTTTTATTTGATTTGTAGGTGGCGTTAGACGTTCTACTTTAGCCAATTGCTTTTCACGACTTTTGGCCATTTTAGAGCGAGATCCAGCCTTGTTTTTACGTATATAGTTTTCTGTTTTTTCAATCTGCTTTTTTTGAGCTTCATAACGTTTCATGTAATTTTCGTGGTCAGCTTCTTTTTGCTTTAACGCTTTAGCTAAATTCCCGGTATATTTCGTTAAAGTCCCAAACTCGATATCGGCAATATGAGTGGTAATCTCGTTTACAAATTCCTGATCATGCGAAACCACTAAAAAGGTCCCTGGGAAATTTTGTAAAAATGAAGTTAGCCACTGGACATGTTTATCATCTAAATGGTTCGTTGGCTCATCTAATACCAATATATCTGGTTTTTCTAACAATAATTTAGCTAAAATAACTTTTGAACGCTGACCGCCACTTAAATTTTTCAGTAAAGTATCTAAACCCAAGACATCAAGCCCAAGACCAACAGCCATTTCCTGAATCAAAGCATCCATTTGATAAAATTCACTTTGATCTAATTTCGTTTGTAATTTCCCCGCTTTTTCTAATAAAAGATCATCATATGTCTGGCTATACTTTGTGTAAAGCTCGCCAATCTCTTCTTCCACTGCTAGTTCCTTTGCAAAAGCTTGTTTTAAAAACTCATAAATCGTTAACTGTTCGTCAACTCTCACATATTGATCTAAGTATCCAACACTTTGGTTTTTTGGTAATTCAATAAAGCCTTCATCAGGTAAAACTTCCCCAGTAATAATCTTAACCAATGTAGACTTACCCGCACCATTTTGACCGATCAAACCAATATGTTCTCCAGTATTTATTTGTAAATTTAGTTTCTCATATAATAACTTATCCCCAAATTGTTGCGAGATATTAACTAATTTCAACAATATTTATCCTATCCTATCTATGTACAAAATCTAAAACCCGTAAAAAAACTGTGAACAAAATTGTCCACAGCTTTACTGTAAAATTATTCAACTAAAAAAGTCTAACACGCTTAAAAAAATATGTCTAGTTTAATCATCCCAAACATCGCTAAGTGATAAATCTGCTTCTACTTTTGTCCCATCAAATGAAGAAAAGCCAAGTATACTTCCATTGATTTTGCATAAAAAGAGGGAGAGTTGCTTTTACTTCCCTCGATTTTATAAAAAAAGAAGGGAAGTCTACATTAGTTGCCTTCTTTTTAGAGTAAACAAAAAATATCTTAAAAAATTTTATAAAAAAAGCGGAAATATCAAATTACCGCTTTTTCCGCTTATTTTCCTGCTTTAGTTCATCGTCATACCGCCAGTTACGTTAATTGCCTGTCCTGTCATATAACTAGACAACGGACTTGCTAAAAATAAAATAACGTTGGCTACATCTTGTGTAGTCCCAGTACGTCCCAATGGCACTTGACTCTGATCTTCTTCTAACACCTCTTGGGCAGACATTCCTCGAATTTCTCCGCCTTCAACACGCTCTCTATGTTTCATCGGTGTTTCAACAATCCCGGGACAAACAGCATTTACCAAGATATTGTTAGGCGCAACTTCCAAGGCTAAAGTTTTACATAGGCCTAGGACTGCATGCTTCGATGCGACATAACCAGACATACCTTTATAGCCATTTTTTCCAGCCTGTGAAGCAACAAAAATTACCCGACCATTATTATTGTGAGTTTGCATTAAAGCTGTTACATATTTGCTAGTAAGATAAGCACCACGCGTATTTACCGCTTGTACTTTATCAAAATCTATAGTCCTACTTTCAGTGAGAAAATCTACAGTAGATATCCCCGCTACATGAACAAGTACATCAGGTACCAAATGTTTTTCTTCTAATTGCTGAGTTAATTGGATAACTTCTTCTTCTTCGGAAATATCCAAATGCATTTTATAAAAACCTGTAGCAGTTTTCGTCAACTTTACTTCTTCAAAGGCAATGTCACAAGCAATAACGGTAGCTTCTTCTTTCTGAAAAGTCTCCAACACGCTTTTTCCAATACCTTGAAACGCACCAATGACTAAAACAACCTTCTCTTTTAACTCAGGAAAATACATCAACAATACCTCCTAGACTACATGACGTTCAAAAGGATCGTCGCTAATACCATCTTCTAAGATAAGTTTCGCGTATTCTTTTGCAGAAAATAGTGAATGATCACGATAATTACCACAGCTAGTAATATCGACGCCTTGCACATCTTCCCATTTTGTTTCATAAGCGATAGTTTTAAGAGATTCAGTTAATGCTTGGGCAACCTCTGTTGTTGAATATTCACCCCAGATGATTAAATGAAAACCGGTACGGCAACCAAAAGGAGAGCAATCAATAATACCTTCTAGACGATCACGTAATAAATCAGCTAATAAGTGTTCAATTGTGTGCATGCCAGCAGTTGGCAGTTCCTTTTCATTTGGTTGTAAGAAACGTAGATCATAATTAGAAATAACGTCACCTTTTTTACCATTTTCTTTTCCAATCAAACGTACATATGGTGCTTTTACCTTTGTATGATCCAATGTAAAACTTTCTACTTCTGCCATTTTAGCTTCCTCCTAAAAATTTTTTAGAGATAAAAAAATCTCCATCCCTTTGCTTACCATCTATGATAAACAAAGGGACGAAGACTTTCGCGTTACCACCCTTATTTGCATAAACTTTACAGTCAATGCCTCAACGGTACCTTAGATACCCGGCAGTATATCGGCTGCTATTTCCGTTTATCCAGCGTCAACTGAATAAAAAGCTCAGAGCTCATCTTCACCGACTATTATTTGCTCCCTTTCTCACCATCCGGGTTCTCTTTTAACAAATGCAACAGCTACTCTTCTCTATCATTGCCTTACATATGATTTGTGAATAGTATAGACAAGACTGAGGAAAATGTCAAGGTGAGATACTTCATATTTTACTTCTAGTAAGAGCTGATAACCTTAGTAAATTTAAAAATATAGTCATATATTTTTAAATGAAATCCCTTGCAACTAAAAAAATTTATGATATTATATTTTTGAATCGATTCAAAAATATAATAAAGAAAGTGTGAAAAAATTGTCTATAACAGAAAGAATCTCCAAATGGTTAATGCCACTTGCTTCAAAAATGGCTAATCAACGGCATTTAGTGGCAATTCGAGATAGTTTTGTCGATATAAGTCCTATTATTATTGCCAATTCCTTATTTATTTTACTGAATGCGCTTCTTTTTTCAAACGAAACGGTTAACGAATATGTGGACTTATCTTCATTATCCGATTTAGCATTAATGGTAAACAATGGAACTTTAGGAATTATGACAATATTTGTTACTTTCTTAATCGGTTATCGCATGGCAAATCATTATATTTCAAATGGGAAAATTAAGCGGGAAAACCTCAGTGAACTACACGCTGGAATTTTGAGTTTAGCACTCGCTATGATCATGTTTCCTTTATTTAATGAAGTAACTCCAGTTGATTCACAAGAACCAGTAGAAGTTGCAGGCGTCTACTTACAATCACTTACTTCTTCTGGTGGTATGTTTGTCGGAATCATCGCTGCTTTACTAGGAACTGAACTCTTAGTGAGGTTATCAAGTAAAGAAAAGTTACGAATTAAAATGCCTGATGGCGTGCCTCCTGCTGTCGCTGGATCATTCAATGCATTGATTCCTGAGTGTTTAACAATCGCTATCTTTGCTATTGTAACTTTTACTATTGTTAAAGGAACCGGGCAATCGATTCCAGATATTATTCAATTAATTATTTCTGTTCCTCTACAAAATGCGATGGAAAGCCCTGTCGGTTTGTTCGTTGTTCAAATATTTACACAAGTTTTATGGTTTTTCGGTTTACACGGTCAAAATATTGTATCCTCTGTTACATCTCCTCCAATGTTAACAGCTATTCAACAAAACGTAGATGCATTTAATGTCGGCGACGCAATTCCTAATATTGTGACAAATCCTTGGATTGGTATGTATACATTATTTGGTGGGACAGGTGCAATTTTACCTTTATTAATAGCTATTATATGGGTCTCAAAACGACAAGATTATAAAAATATCGCTAAAATTGGTCTCTTACCTAGTTTGTTTAATGTTTCAGAACCTGTTATGTTCGGTTTACCTGTTGTTATGAACCCTTACTTGGCAATTCCTTTTATCGGAATATCACTTGTTAACTTAGCTATCGCTTACCCCCTAACTGTTTTAGGTCTTGTCGGTAGAAGTGTAGTTATTCCGCCATGGGTCTTACCTCCTATAGTTACAACTTGGGTAACTACAGCAGGAGATATTCCAGCTACTTTGCTTTCAATTATTTTATTTGTACTTGATATTTTCCTTTATATGCCTTTTGTACTTGCAGCAAATCGTGGAATGCGAGAAAATATAGAGTAAAAAACTTATAGGAAAGAGGAACATAATGGCCACCATTCAAGAAGTTGCAAAACTAGCAAATGTTTCTGTCGGTAGCGTTTCTCGTTATTTAAATGGACATAAGTTAAAAGAAACGAATATGAAGCGAATTGAGGCAGCAATTACAGAACTAGATTATAAACAAAATTTCTCAGCTAAAGGCTTGAAGAGCAATCGAACCATGTCAATCGGTTTATTAATAAATAATGCACAAAGTACTTTTTCGGCATCAATGATTGCAACTTTGGCAGACGAATTGGAAAAACTCGGTTACAGCATGCTATTTAGTGGATTTCGCCAAAATAAAAGCCACTTAGAAACTAAACTAGAATTTCTACTCTCTAGAAAAGTCGATGGTTTAATTGTCTTTGAAGCCGAACCAGAATGGAAAGAAGTACAGCTATTTAAAGACTTAGATATCCCTGTTGTTTCGATAAATACACCCTTAGATTTACCTAAAATTGATTCAATTATAATGGACAATCGTCAGAGTACAAAAAAAGTAGTAAAAAAAATGATAGCTTATGGTCATCAAAAAATTGGAGTTATTGCTGGTCTACAAAAAGACTATATCGCTAGAGAACGCTTGAAAGGAGCCTTTGATGCCTTCAATGAAATGACACTTCCTATCTCAAATCATGCAAAAATATACTATGGCGATTATTCAAAAGCAAGTGGATATGCAGGAGTAAACGAACTTTTAAAACAACAGATTAGTGCAATTTTTATTTGTAATTACAATATGTCACTTGGTTCTTTACAAGCAGTTTATGAAAAAGACATTCTGTTAGGAAAAGAGCTTTCCTTTGCTAGCTTTGATTATTTTGATTCAAGCGATATCTTCAAACCTAAGTTGACAGTTATTCGTCAACCAGTAGTTGAGATGAGTCTGCTGGCTGCTAAACAAATAGTTAAAAAAATTCAACAAACAGAATCATTAGAAGGAAAACAATTTGTTATCCCAAATAAAATTTTATGGCGTGATTCAGTAAGGAGAATAAAATAAACAATGTCAAAAATTCGGAAAGATATTGAAGAAAACACAACAGCTTTGCAAGAAGGCTATTCTAATTTATCTTCTCAAATTGAAGATAAATTAGAATGGTTTCAAGACCAAAAAATCGGGATCATTTTCCATTGGGGCTTATACTCTCAGGCTGGTATCGTAGAGTCTTGGCAATTATCTCAAGAAGATGACTGGGCAAGAAAAAAAGGAAGCTGGCGTAATGATATCGACACCTTACGTAAAGATTACTGGGCGTTGAATCAAACATTTTATCCAGAAAATTTTGAACCACAAGTTTGGGCAGAAAAGGTAAAATCAGCTGGCTTTCGTTATATGATTTTTACTACAAAACATCATGATGGCTTTAATATGTATGATACGCAATATAGTAACTATAAAATTACAGCTGCTGATAGTAGTTTTCACACAAGTACAAAAGCGGATATATTAAAACACCTTATAGATGCTTTTCATAAAAAAGATATAGCAACAGGCTTATATTACTCTAAAGCTGATTGGCATTCCCCTTACTACTGGAAAGACGGACAAAAGCCTGTTGGAAGGTATGCTAGCTATGATCCAAAGGAAGATCCAAAAACTTGGAAAAAATTTAGTCAATATGTAAAAAATCAGCTAATAGAGTTGGTTAAAAATTATGGCCCGACAGATATCCTATGGCTAGATGGTGGGTGGATAAATACAACTCATAATGAATACCTACCAATGGATGATATCGCTTCTGAATTAAGAAAAATCCAACCAGATCTATTGATTGTAGATCGTGCAGTGGGTGGAAAATACGAAAATTATGTTACACCTGAACGAAAAATTCCCGAAGCACCACCAAAAAAAGCTTGGGAAAGTAACATACCTTTGGCAAAAAATTGGGGGTATGTACCAAACGATGAATATAAATCATTTACAGAAATTTTAAGTTCAGTCGTGCAAGTTGTTTCTTTAGGAGGTAATATCATTTTAGGCGTCGGACCAAAACCTGATGGTACGTTACCAAAAGAAGCAGAAAGTATCATGAACCAGTTAGGGAATTGGTTACAGATTTATGGGGAAGGCATTTACGAAACTCGTCCTTATCAAAGATTTACACAAAAAGAATGGTTTTTTACAAGAAAGAAAAATAATATCTATGCTTTTCATAAAAATAAAGGAGAAAAAATTTCATTAGATTTGACAAATTTTCCATTAAGAATAAAAAAAGCAATCAATATGGAAACAAAAGAAACGCTCTTATTTGATCACCAAAGTATTTCTACTTTACAACAAGCAGAGTTTATCGGTATAAAATTAAAACTGGAGGAAAACTTATGAAAACATTCCCGAAAAATTTTTTGTGGGGCTCAGCTACATCAGCTCCCCAATCTGAAGGCCATAGTTCAAAAAATGGAAAAGCGGCGACGACTTGGGACTATTGGTTTGAAAAAAATCCTGAAAAATTTAACGAACAACAAGGTCCTGAAAATACATCTAATATATACGAAATGTACCAAGAAGATTGCAAGCGAATGAAAGAAATCGGTCTTAACTCTTTTAGAACTTCGATCTCTTGGGCAAGGCTTCTGCCAGATGGTAAACATACCAATCAAGAAGCGGTTGATTTTTATCGTGATTATTTTGAACATATGATTGCAAACGATGTTCAACCAATTATTAATTTATTCCATTTTGATATGCCGATGTGGCTAATGGAAAAAGGTGGCTGGGAGACTCGTGAGTCTGTTGATGCTTTTGCTTTTTATGCTAAAACTGCATTTGAGTTATTTGGCGACTTGGTAAAAACGTGGGCAACCTTTAATGAACCTATAGTTCATATTGAATGTGGTTATTTAAACGGTGCACACTACCCAGCGATTCATGATTTCAAAAAAGCTATTCAAGTCGGATATCATACTTTGATGGCCCATGTTTATGCTGTAAAGGCCTTCCGCCAAGTTATGCCTAAAGGCAGTATTGGTATTATTTTAAATATTACTCCTGCTTATGCACGCAGCGATCAACCAGCTGATCAGACAGCAAAAGAAAACGCTGATTTATTAACAATGAAAAGTTTTCTAGACCCGGCTGTCAAAGGGCAGATCCCTAATGCTTTGATTCAGTTAATTAAACAGCATCATTTAACGCCGGAAACAGTAGATTCTGATAAGGATTTAATAAAAGAAAATACTGTTGACTTTATCGGCTTAAATTATTATCAACCCTTGCGTGTACAAGCGCCTGAAAGCCCTGATTTTCCAGCTCAAGATCCAGAAGATCTATATGCACCTTATGATTGGCCGGAAAAACGAATCAACCCTTATCGTGGCTGGGAAATCTATCCTGAGGCTATCTATGATGTGGCCATGATGATGAAAAATGAATATAATAACTTTCCCTGGTATGTTAGTGAGAATGGTATGGGTGTTGCCAATGAAGAACGTTTTATGAATGAAAATGGAATGATACAAGATGATTATCGAATCGATTTTATGAAGGAACATTTAGATTATCTTCATCAAGGGATTCAGGAAGGTAGTAATTGTTTCGGCTATCATACTTGGACATTTATTGATTGTTGGTCATGGCTAAATGGCTATCGTAATCGTTATGGTTTTTACCGCTTAGAACCTGGAGATGATTTTAAACGTAGTTTGAAAAAAAGTGGTCTTTGGTATAAAGAAACTGCTCAAAATAACGGTTATTAAGAAAAGAGGAGAACAATGAGTCTTGCAGTTTTTGATATGGGTGGTAGTTCTATAAAATATGGTTTATGGGATCAGCAAACGCTCCATCAAACAGGAAGCTTTGCTACACCAGCCACCTTTGAACAATTACAAATTCAATTAAAACAAATCATTACACTCAACAAAAATCAAATCACAGGAGTAGCTTTTAGTTCACCAGGCGCTGTTAATGTCAAAAATCGCAGGATCGATGGAATTAGTGCCATTCCTTATATTCACCAACGACCTATCTTTGATGAATTAGAGTCCTACCTAGGTTTACCAGTGGCTATCGAAAATGACGCGAATTGTGCTGGGATTTGTGAAATGACCCTAGGTGCTGGAAAATATGTAGAAAATGCTATTTTTGTAGTTATTGGAACAGGTGTGGGAGGCGCTATATTTATTAACAATCGTTTATATAAAGGCGCTCATCTTTTTGGCGGTGAAGTGGGTTTAATGCATAATCTAAACGGAAAAACTTTAAGCTATAATGGAACAGCTGTTAATACCGCCAAACGTTTCTCAGAACAATATGGTGATAAAATCACAGGGATCGAACTATTTGAACAAAAAGAAGCAGGTGATAAGCGGGCTGTTCAAGCCATTGCAGACATGTATAATCATCTAGCTGATTCACTTTATAATATTCAGGTTTCATTAGATCCGGAGATGGTCATTTTAGGTGGTGGTATTTCAGCACGTCCTGAACTGGCCGAAGCGCTTCAAACACGTTTACAACTATTATTAACAAAGGAAGGTGTAGCCGAAATACTTCCTGAAGTGAGAAGCTGTCATTATCAAAATAACGCTAATTTAATTGGTGCCGCAATAAATTTTGAAAACATGCAAAAAAACAGATAAGCAAAAATGCTTATCTGTTTTTGTATAACATATTTCTATTTTAAAAGTTTCGAATTTTCCAAGAATCTAAGTAAATATCCAAGTAAAATTGTAATAAATCCCCTTGTAACTGCGTGTTCAAAGAAAAATTTAATTTTTCTGATAACTGCTTTGCAATAGCTAAACCTAGCCCTGAACTATCTCTCTGTCGTGCTGGCTCACTCTGATAGTTACGATCAAATAAACGAGTAACGTCCATTTTTTGATCTTCTAATATCTTATTTTCAAAAACAAAGCGTAGTCGTTCTTCCTGCTTTTCTAAACGAATATGAAAGTACTGTGTACCATGAGTAAAGGCGTTTTTAAGCAAGTTTTGTATAATTCGTTCAAAATCAATACGGCTTGTCTGAAGTACGATTCTTTCCTCTGTTAAATCAATATTAATATCATCAAAGGTAGCTGTTAATTCTTCATAGTACTGCGCCACTTGTTCTTGAATTAGTGTAATAGGATTAACTGCTTCTTCTTGGATTTTATAGTCATCGGCATCCAATAAACTGAGCAAGTAAAATTCATCAATAAGAGAGGAAATCAGCTGCGTGCGCTCTTCAATAATAGTTAAATATTTTAAATCACGCGAACTCATCCCGGTTTTGTCCATCATTTGTATATATCCGATCATTGAGGTCAAGGGCGTCCTAAAATCATGGGAAATTGAAGCAATCATTTCCTTGCTTTGTTTAGCCATCCGCTTATTTTCTTTTGAGGTTTGATTAAAAGAGTCTACCAATTCGTTCACTTCTTCTACTAGTTGAAGATGACGTTTTGATACACCAACCCTTTTCAAAGGCGTACGAGAATTTCCTTGCTTAATTGCTTTGACTTGTAAAATCATATCTTTTAATTCACGATAGTAAAAAATCCAAGCTAAGATCAGCAATACGTTAATTCCAATACTAATGTACAAAATCCATATCACAAAACTCACCTACTAATTATCTTTGACATCCGAGTGTTTCAATATAAAAAATGAAATAACCGTCGTTACAATAATATAAATACCTATAATAACAAAAGGCTGTAAACCAATTGAATCTATCGTTTTCAGTGCTGCTTGTGCACCTGGTGGTCGGTTACCAGGTTGCCCTTGTTGTCCATAAAAAATTCCATTGCTCAAAGCCTCTTGTAGTTTTCCAGTATTTGTTGAAAGTAAATAAGGACTGAAATTAAAATTCCGTAAAATTCGTGCATGATTTATCCATCTAATAAGATTGCCTATAATACCATTTGAAATAATGAAAAATAGAAATAACGGAATATTACCGCCCTGCCATTTCAAAGTAATTATATTAGTCAATGAAGAAAAAGCAATTGTAAATAAAGCTAGATAGGCAACTAAACTAAGCAAGACTTCGATTTGACTTATTGTAAAAAAGGGCGCCCCATTATTTAATAATGCAAGTATAGCAAAGCCACCAAGATAGGCAATTGCTAAAAAGAGAAAAACAGCAAGCATATAAACTAGTGAGCTAATAATCTTTGCTACAATATACTCACTTTTACGTAATCCTGAACCAAACAAACGAACAAAACCTTTGTTATTAAGTTCCTCTAAATAAACTGCATAATAAAACTGAGGACTTATAACCAAAGAGCCAAATAAAGTAAGAGGCATCACTGCTACGGAAAAATACATCTCAGTAAGTTCACTTTTGTTATCAGCAAAATTAGCATTGCTCGAGCCAAAAATGACAAAAGTTAAAAATAATGCTGCCAAAATCAACCAATACAACTGATTACTTCGTTTATGAAAAATCCGATAAAGATCCGCTTTAATATAATTAAACATTTTCTTGACCTCCTTGATGAATAAGAGAAAGATAGTAATCTTCCAAAGTTTGTTGATGGGGCGTTAATTTATATAATTCAAGTCCACCATCTACTAAAATTTTTGCAATTTTATTTGTTTCATCAATATGGTCAGAAAGAATAATTTCCTTATCACCATTAACGACATAATCTAAAGGAGTCAGCTGTTCCTCTAATAGATAGGCCGCTTTTTCTGGGTTATCTACCTTGATAATCACTTGGTCTTCTGTTTTTTCTAATAAAGTTTTTCTATCAATTTCACTTAACAACTCGCCATCATGAATAAAACCAAAACGTGTGGCCATGATTCCTAGTTCTCCCAAAATATGTGAAGATAGTAAAAAAGTGATTTCCTGTTCACGATTCAATTTTTGCACTAGCTTTCTAAAACTAGCAATACCTTGAGGGTCCAAACCATTGATCGGCTCATCCATAATAATTAAATCTGGCTTACCGACTAAGGCGTTAGCAATATTCAACCGTTGCTTCATTCCCATAGAAAATGTTTTAACTTTCTTTTTTACTTTATCCAATTCGACTAATTTCAATACACGATCAACTTCTGTTTTATCTGTGATTCCTTTAAGTTTACAAGTATAAGTTAAATTTTCCCGAGCATTTAGATAGGGAAAAAACTGTGAACCATACATAAAACCGATATTTTTTTTAGAGCCTTCTAAATTTTCGATAGAAGGTTGATCATAAATCGACACCTCGCCTCTGTCTTGTACCGCAAGACCCATTATTACTTTAAATAAAGTCGATTTTCCTGCACCATTTTTGCCAACCAGTCCATATACTTCTCCAGGCCTGACATGAATGGAAACATCGTGCAAAGCGTTTTGTTTACTATAAGTTTTTGTCACAGCATGAGTGCTCAGTAGGTTTTCCATACTTACTCTCCTTTAGCTTTTTTGAGTATACTTTTATCTTAGTAAGGAGAATTTTCAAAACCCTGTCGTAAATCTTACAAAAGTATTAAATTGACTAAGTATTTAGTTGAAAGCCTACACCCCAAATAGTTTTGATAACTTCCTTATCTGTAAATACTTGAAACTTATTACGTAAACGAGAAATATGAACTGTGATGGTATTATCATCCCCAAAATAAGGTTCTTGCCAGATCGTTTCATATAAATTTGCCTTGGTAAATACTTTTTTGGGATGTTGTAAAAAACATTTTAATAGTTCATATTCTTTTTGCGTCAATGAAATCAATTGATCTTGATAATAAACTTCACGGGTCTCATCGTTCATTTTAATTTTACCCACCGTTAGGATAGTGCCGTTAGTTTCATCGATTGTACGACTTCGCAACTGATTTTTTATCCTGGCTGTTACTTCAACAGTATTAAAAGGTTTAGCTATGTAATCATTAGCTCCTGTTTCAAATACTTCAGATAAAACACTAGGTTCGTTTTTGGCGGTGATAACAATAATTGGCGTAGCATTTGTTAAACGAATTTCAGCAATTAATTCTTCGCCACTAAGTCCTGGCAACATCAAATCCAACAAAATAAGATCGAAACTTTCATCCACTAAAAGTCGCCTAGCTTCGGACCCAGCAAAAGCTTGCGTTACGTCATAATCAGTTTCGAGTAAGTCGTTTAACAAGTTATTGATATCATTATCATCTTCTACAATCAAAATTTTCTTCATTGCTCTTCACCTTACTATCATTCATCTATTTGCATTTTAGCGTGTACAAATAAAAAAAGAAAGATAATTCAATAAAAAACTGAATTATCTTTCTTTTTTGTTATTTCCAAACATCCGCAGCAACTTCTTGCAATAAGTTAATTTTTTCCCACTGTTCTTCTTCAGTCAGACGATTACCTTCTTCTGTTGAAGCAAATCCACATTGCGGACTGATACTTAAATTTTCCAATGGAACATATTCTGTGGCTTCTTTAATTCTTAATTTTATCTCTTCCTTACTTTCCAATTCTGGAAATTTCGATGTAACCAAGCCTAAAACAATTTTACTATTTTTGTTTTTCCAGTAACGTAAAGGAGCAAAATCACCCGCACGGTCTGAATCATATTCTAAGAAGAAGCCATCATAATTTGTGGCAAATAATTCTTCAGCGATTGGCTCATAACCACCTGAAAATAGCCAAGAAGACGCATGATTTCCTCGACAAATATGGGTGGTCAGTGTTAAATCTTGGGGTTTGTCCGCCAAAGCTTCATTAATAATTTCGGTACAAATTTGAGCAATGCTTTTGGGATCGATCCCTTGTTCTTGTAGTGCTTTTCTTTTATCTGCATCCGCTAGAAATGCCCAGTTGGTGTCATCAAATTGTAAGTAACGACAACCTTTTTCATAATAAGCTTTAATAACATCTTTATAAGTTTGTGCCAGATCATGATAAAAGTCCTTTAGATCAGGGTATATTTCATAAATTTTTGTTGTACCATCGTTTGCTAATAACTCCTGACGTAAAATCATATTAGGGCTAGGTACAGAAGCCTTGGCAATTGTATCTTTATCATCTCCGACTTTCTCTTTTAAGAAAATAAAATCCTCTAGAAATGGATGATCTTCATTAAAAGAAATTCGGTCAGTTACACGAATATTGTAAGAAGGAGCCGCTTTCCCATGAAATTGCTGATTATAACCCCCTTCAGGAACATAACCTTTTACACCATTAAGACGTTCTAAAAAGTCTAGATGCCAAAAACCACGACGAAATTCCCCATCAGTGATTCCGTGTAAGCCGGCCTTTTTTTCTTTTTCGACTAGCCTTTCTATTTCTTCGTTTTCAATTTTTCTTAGCTCTTCTTTCGTTATCTCTTCATTAAAATAATCTTTTCTGGCGGTTTTTAAACGTTCTGGACGCAAAAAACTTCCGACATGATCGACTGTAAATGGAATCTCTACTTGTTCAAAAGTACTCATATGCTCTCCTCCTCAAAATTATTAAATACTAAAAAACCCTTTTGCCAGCATAATACTGACAAAAGGGCGACTTTACCGCGGTACCACCTTTTAAACACTCAAACCAACACTTACTTTATCGGCTGTTCTTTTTATCGGTAGAACCTTCCGCTTTTAGCTACTTATCGCCAAAAGTTCCTCCTTAGCCATCTTCAACTTCTTACCATCAGCACTTCTCACCTATCAGTGCCTCTCTGAGAAAGTTTAAAGTTTACTCTCTAAATCACGGGAATTTTATATAATGTTAGTATAATAGCATGTTTAAATTTTGCTTGTCAAGCCTTGCTTTTTTGCACCCCTTACTAATTTTTATATCTGCCAAACATCTGCAGCGACTTCTTCTAACAATTTAATTTTTTCCCATTGTTCTTGTTCAGATAGACGATTTCCTTTTTCAGAGGAAGCAAATCCACATTGCGGACTGATACTTAAATTTTCTAATGGAACGTACTCTGTAGCTTCTTTAATTCTTTTCTTTATTTCTTCTTTACTTTCTAATTCCGGAAACTTTGAAGTAACTAGACCTAAAACAATTTTACTATCTTTGTTATTCCAGTAACGTAATGGAGAAAAATCACCGGCACGCTCTGAATCATATTCTAAGAAAAAACCATCATAATTTGTGGCAAACAATTCTTCAGCAATTGGTTCATAGCCGCCTGAAAATAACCAAGAAGACGCATGGTTTCCTCGACAAATATGGGTTGTTAGTGTTAAATCTTCGGGCTTATCTTCCAAAGCTTCATTAATAATTTCAGTACAAATTCGAGCTACTTTCTTTGGATCAATTCCTTGCTCTTGTAATGCTTTTCTTTTATCTACATCCGCTAGAAATGCCCAGTTGGTGTCATCAAATTGTAGATAACGACAACCCTTCTCGTAATAAGCTTTAATAGCTTCTTTATAGGTTTGTGCCAAATCATGGTAAAAGTCAGTCAAATCCGGATATATGCGATGGATTCTTGATGTATCATCATTTGCTAGTAACTCTTGACGCAAAATCATATTAGGACTAGGAATAGAAGTTTTAGCAATGACATTTTCATCCTTTCCTAACTTCTCTTTTAAAAAGGCAAAATCATTTAAAAAAGGATGATCCTTATTAAAAGAAACCCGATCAATAACACGAATATGATAATCAGGAGCTGCTTGAGCAAGAAGTTTCTGATTACGACCATGCTCAGCGGTGTAACCTTCTATGCCATTTAGATGTTCTAAAAAATCCCAATGCCAAAAAGTACGGCGGAATTCACCATCAGTGATTCCGTGTAGGCCGACCTTTTTTTCTTTTTCGATCAATTTTTCTATTTCTTTATCCTCAATATTCCGTAGCTCTTTTTTCGTTATATCTCCATTAAAGAAATCTTTTCTGGCGATTTTAATACCTTCTGAGCGTAGAAAGCTCCCCACATGATCTACTGTAAATGGAATATCTTTTTTATTAATAGCACACATTATAATTTCTCCTCAATTATTAATTAAAATACCTTTTTAAAACTACTTTACCGAAATTATAAAGTATCCTAGCATGTTTAAATTTTGTTTGTCAAAACTTCTTAACGGTCATTTACCA
>NZ_JAKEIT010000016.1 GCF_021474685.1 Tetragenococcus halophilus
AATTTAAATTATTTTTGGGCTTGGAAACTACAAGAAATAAAACTTCAGAATTAAAAGTAAATTAATTGATTCTACTTTTTATCTCAATTCACCTAACTTACTATTATCAACTGTTTAGTTAAAGATTTTTGATAATCTCGAGTAGTAACAATATTATATTTTTCTATAAAGTCATTAATTAATAAAGCTAATTCCAGATCGTTTTTACCTTTCCAAATAATTTTTTTGTTTTGTCTCATACAATCGTACTCCTAAGTTTATTTCGTCAAGTAACGCGTTCTAACTTCTTTTTAACATCGAAGTGCCTACAATGGTATTTTTTTCGATTTTATCATCCTGGACTCAACTTTTGATAAATTCGGTCATCGTTTTTGCTTGTTTTAAAAAAATGGCAAACAAAAAAACCCTTGATAAACAAGGGTTTTCGCAAGCTTAGATTGAAGTAGATCATCTAAGGTTTTACTTTCTGCGTCTTTCTGGAATACGTGCAGCTTTACCGTGACGGTTACGTAAGTAATACAATTTCGCACGACGTACAAAACCATGACGGGTAACTTCAATTTTGTCAACACGTGGTGTATGCAATGGGAAAGTACGTTCAACACCTACGCCACTAGAAACTTTACGTACAGTGTATGTTTCGCTGATTCCAGCACCACGACGCTTGATCACTACACCATCAAATACTTGGATACGTTCACGTGAACCTTCGACAACTTTTACGTGAACACGAACTGAATCTCCAGGACGAAAATCTGGGATATCAGTGCGCAACTGTTCTTTTGTTATTTCTTGAATCAATGGATCCATTTTACATTCTCCTTATTCCCAAATACTCTTAAGAGATCTCTCCCAGCGGAATATTGTAATAGTTGAGCAATTTACTCACTGAAGTATACTACCATATCCACCTATTAATGTAAAGAAATTTTTCGTTTTCATACATGAACTAAATTCATTTCATGTAGCGTTTCAGCAATCTGCACAGAATTCCAAGCCGCCCCTTTTAACAAGTTATCGGAAACGACCCATAAATGAAAGCCATTATCGATATCTAAGTCTTGACGAATACGGCCCACAAAAGTATCTTTTTTGCCTACACTATTGATAGCTTGCGGATAAATTTGTTGACTAGTATCATCTTCAACGGTTACTCCAGGAGCATTTTCTAAGGTTGCGCGTAGATCTGTTAAGCTAATTTTGTCCTCTGTTTCTATATAAATGGATTCCGAATGACCAGTAATTACAGGGACACGTACACAAGTTGCACTAATTTTCATCTGCTTATCTTCCAGAATTTTTTTGGTCTCATTCACCATTTTCCATTCTTCTTTGGTATAATCATTTTCCGCAAATTCATCGATTTGAGCTAAAGCATTGAAAGCTAATGGATAATGTTTTTTATCGCTAGCCGCAGGCAAAATTTCCGCAGATAAGTTTTCCGGAAGCTCCCCATCTAACGTTTCTTGACTTTGTTGTTTTATTTCTTCAACCGCTTGGGCTCCAGCTCCTGAAACCGCTTGGTAAGTAGACACAATAACGCGATCAATCCCTACTGATTGTTTGATAGGTGCCAGTGTTACCATCATTTGAATCGTAGAGCAATTAGGGTTAGCAATGATTCCTTGATGGTCTTTTAGTGCTTGTTTGTTGACTTCAGGTACGACTAAAGGAGTGTCTTTATCCATGCGATATTGACTGGTATTGTCCACAACAACTGTTCCACGCTTTACTGCTTCGGGCGCAAATTTTTGTGAAATGCTTCCACCAGCACTAAAAATGGCGATATCTACATCATCAAAGGCTTCAGGAACAAGTTCTTCCACAAAAAGACCTTCGCCTTTAAATAAAAGTTTGCGACCCGCAGATCGTTTTGAAGCAAGTAGTTTCACGTTTTTAAGTGGTAAATTTGTTTGTTCTAACATCTCAATCAATTTCGTTCCAACAGCGCCTGTCGCTCCAACAACTGCTACATTATATCCATCGTTCATTAAAGACCGCTCCCTTTTGCTTTTATTATTTTAACCATTCTAACATACAGCAAGAAAAATGTTACTTTTCGACTAGGAAATTTTTCTAAAATCATAAGGGCAGCCACTGAATTTTTTATTTTAATAAAAGTAATTTTTTAAAAGTATATTATTTGAGATATTGACCATACTTCAGCTACAATTAATATAGAAGAATTTTGGGGAAGATTCTTCGCAATGTGTATTGGATTCATATCCTTTATTCAGGCAGAAAAGACAAGGAGGCGTTACATATAGTGCCTTGTCTTTTTTGCTTTTTTTTATTAAATTTTTAAAACAAGAAACCCCTTTGCTTGTAAAGTGATCCTTTCTACCTTTTGTTGGCTTAAATGACTAAAGAGAATTTCTCCTGTTATTGCTAAATTCATTTCTTGTTTGCCAGTATTAAAAATTGCTTGAAGTGTTTCTCCATTTAATTTACGTTCTAAAATCAAAAGACCGTTTTCTTCATTCGTTTCTTGCCAATCCATTCTTGCCTGGCTGATCATTTTTTGCCAAGTTTTGCGTAAAGCAATTAACTTTTTAACAAACTGAAACAGTTCTTGGTCCTGTTCATCTTCTTTCCAAACCATGCATTTACGACAGAGTGGATCCGCGCCTCCGGTCATGCCTATTTCATCGCCATAATATAAACAAGGAACACCCGGTTGTAGGTAAGTAAATACCAACACTTGCTTCATTAATTCTTTATCTTCTTGCGCTTGGGTTAATAAACGCGGTGTGTCATGTGAATCTAAGACATTGAACTGCACCTGATTGGTTTGATCACGATATAACATTAATTGCTGATTAATCGCAGAAACCATTTCTTTTAACGAAAGTTGTTTTTTAACAAAATAGCCCATGATGGCGTCAGTATAGGCATAATTCATCACTGCATGAGATTCATCGCCTTCTAACCATTTTTGCGCTGAATGCCAGATTTCTCCTAGTATATAGAAGTCTTTTTTTGTCTCATCACAAACCTTCCGAAACTTTTTCCAGAAAGCATGATCTACTTCATTCGCCACGTCTAAGCGCCAAGCGTCAATATCAAAGTTTTCAATCCAATATTTTGCGGTATCTAATAAATATTCTTGGACTTCCGGATTTGCGGTATTAAGTTTTGGCATATGAGGTGTAAAAGCAAAGGTGTCATAAGTAAGTTGATGCGCTTCTTCAAAATCATTACTTTCTTTATAGCTTGCAGGAAACGCATTAACGTGAAACCATTCTGCATATTTTGAATCTTTTCCTTTTGCTAATACATCTTGCCATTGAGGCGATTGGTCTCCCATGTGATTGAAAACAGCATCCAACATCACTTTTATGCCACGTTTATGACATTCTTCCACCAAATTTTTAAAAACTTTTTCATCACCAAAGTCCGGATCGATTTTACGGTAGTCAATCGTGTCATATTTATGATTTGAATAAGCTTTAAAAATAGGACAAAAATAAATACCATTAATTCCCAATTCTTCTAAATAATCCAAATGATCAATAACACCTTGTAAATCGCCGCCAAAATAGTCCTGACGCCCAGGAACTTTCGATCCCCAACGAAACGTACCTTTTGGATCATTTGATTTATCCCCATTAGCAAAGCGTTCAGGAAAAATTTGATACCAAACCGTTTCCTTTACCCATTTAGGGGCTTTAAAGCGATCGATTTCATGAAAATAAGGTAGGCGAAAGTATAAGTTGGGAGAATCCAAAATATTTTTTGCTAAGGGAAATAGTCCTTGATCTCCATAAAAGACTTGTACATGATCTTCACTTGTTAAAACAAAGCCATAGGATAGGCGTTTAAAAGGTGCTTTAACTGAGGCAAACCAGTAATCATGAAGATCGGTTGATAAAATTTTCACCATGTCAATTAGTGTTTCTCTTTGTCCTTTCTCTACTAAATAAGGATCTCCGCCCACAACTTGCACACTTGAAATGTCACTTTTTGCCGTGCGTAGTCGTAAATGCAGTGTTTCTTTTTCATAGAGATAGGCAAATTCGCTTTCGGGACGATGATAGATAGCAGCTGTGTTCATATTTTACCCCTTTCTAAAACAATTAAAGATTACGCTTACATTTTTAATTATACACTACTTTTTATATGGAAAAAATTTTTATTTCTCATGCTAACCACACTCAAATGAATTTATTGAAAAAGGCTTAAGAATACTTGTTGGCGCCTGTCAGCATTGAATTATTCAAAAAGTTATGCTAGGCTTTGAAAATGAATGAAAACAATTTTTTCATTACTTCCAATTGAAGGAGAATGAACATGCTCGAACTAAGAGATATAAAAAAACAATATAAAGTTGGAAATACTGTTACCAAAGCTTTAGACGGCGTATCGGTCGCTTTTCGCCAACAAGAGTTTGTTGCGATCTTGGGAGAAAGTGGTTCTGGGAAAACGACACTTTTAAATGTCATTGGCGGACTCGATCAGTATGATTCCGGCGATATGGTAATTAACGGGAAGTCCACCAAAGATTTTAAAGATAAAGATTGGGACGCCTACCGTAATAATTCCATCGGCTTTATTTTTCAAAGCTATAATCTGATCGGTCATCAAGGAATCATTGATAACGTGGAATTGGGAATGACTTTAAGTGGTGTTTCAAAAAAAGAACGTCGAAAAAAAGCGGAAGAAGCTTTAGAACGTGTCGGTCTAACGGAACATATGCATAAAAAACCTAGTCAGTTATCGGGCGGACAAATGCAACGTGTCGCCATCGCTCGTGCCCTTGCCAATGATCCGGATATTTTACTTTGTGATGAACCCACCGGAGCACTCGATTCACAAACTAGCGTTCAGATTATGAATCTAATCCAAGAAGTGGCTAAGGATAAATTGGTAGTTATGGTGACCCATAATGCTGATTTAGCAAACAAATATGCCGATCGAACCATTAGTTTTGCAGACGGGCAAGTGACAGATGATTCAAATCCTCATGTGGAAGGCAAAAAGAAAGAACCATTTGATTTAAAACATACGAAAATGACTTTTCTTACTGCCCTACGTTTATCTTTTAATAATATTCGTACAAAAAAAGGACGTACATTTTTAACTGCTTTTGCCTCCAGTATTGGAATTATTAGTATCGCGATTGTTCTGTCTTTATCGACCGGCTTCCAAAAGCAAATTGATCAAACCCAGTCAGAAACATTAGCGCAATTTCCAGTCACAATCTCGCGAGAAACCACAGAGCAAGACCCGGAAAATTTTGAACAAGAGCGTTCTGATGAAGGAACTTTCCCTGAGGATAAAGAAGTCACTGCTAAGATCAGTGAGGAAGATCGATCGCAAAGAACAAATAAAATTGATCAAGATTTTATCGACTATGTTGATGACATCAATCCTGCCTTGAGTAATAATATCGGCTATACCCGTTTAGCAAACATGAATTTACTGCGTGAAGTTGACGACGAGCCGGAAGTCGTTAAATTTTCAAATGGAGCTGAAGATGAGTCACAAGCCGAATCGATGATGTCAATGATGGCCGCACAAACGGGCATTGGCGTTTCTTCTTTTCCCAAACAGTTAGATGACACCCAAGGTAACTTCTTAGAAGATAATTATCGCCTTTTAGAAGGAAACTTTCCCGAAGACACCAATGAAGTGGTGTTAGTCGTCGATGAAAATAACGAAACAAATATCAACGCCCTAAACAATCTAGGTTTTGATTTAGAAGACGGAGATAAAATATCTTTTGACGATGTCATAGGTACAACAGTTAAGTTAGCCTATAACGATGCGTTTTATGAAGAGTTACCTACTGGAAACTTTATTCCAAATCAAGATTTAGATGAAGTTTATGATAATGAAGATAATGAGGAATTGACAATTTCAGGCGTTATTCGAAATAAAGAATCTTCAACTATGGATCTATTAGCTCCTGGTATCGCTTATAGTGACGCTTTAGCGCAAAAAGTTATCGACAATAATAAAGATTCTGACATTGTTCAAGCACAAGAAGACAGTGATACCAACGTAATGACCAATGAAGATATTGACGATACTGCCAAAGACAACTTGCTAGATGCTTTAGGTGCTAGCGAAATTCCTTATAGTGTAATGATTTATCCTAATAACTTTGATGATAAAGAACAAATATTGGATTATTTAGATGATTACAATGAAGGAAAAGATGAAGATGATCAAATCGTTTATAGCGACTTAGCGGGAACGATGACAGATTTAACCGGCGGCATCATGGATGCTATCACTTATGTTCTGATCGCTTTTGCCGGCATTTCACTGATTACAAGTATGATCATGATCGGTATCATCACCTATACTTCAGTCTTAGAACGAACCAAAGAAATTGGTGTATTAAAAGCTTTGGGTGCGCGAAAAAAAGATGTTACGCGCGTATTTGATGCTGAAACTGCCATTTTAGGTGTTGCTTCTGGCACATTAGGCGTCGTTCTCGCCTATCTGGCAACATTTCCGATTAACTCGGTCTTGCTGAATTTGACTGATTTAGAAAATGTCGCCCAACTAGATCCGATGCATGCCCTGATTTTGGTTATTGTAAGTACTGTGCTGACAATGATCGGCGGACATATCCCCGCACGAATGGCAGCCAAAAAAGACGCCGCTATTGCTTTACGAGCTGAATAATTTCCTAAAAAACGCATGAGCTGTTAAGTTCATGCGTTTTTTCATATATTGGCGGGACATATTGTGATGTGCCACCAATATATTTTTGATTGGGAGCACAACGTCAAACTTGCCTCCAATCCTTATATTTTTGGTGGCAAATGACTGAATCGGAGTATTTTAATTATGCAAAAAATCCATTGTTTCCTTTTTTATTTCTTGCTCTTCAATAACAAGTAACCCATTAAAATTCTTTTGCAAAAAATAACGATCATGTGTCACAGCTAGAAGTGTTCCTGTATATTCGCTCAATAATTCTTCGATTTCTTCGCGAGCATAGATATCTAAGTGATTGGTTGGTTCATCTAAAATTAACAAATTTATTTGTCTTTGAAAAAGTTGAAGCAGGTAAAGACGAACGCGTTCACCACCAGAAAGCTCTTTGAGGCGACGCTCGACATCCTCGCTATAAAAACCAAAATGTGCCAACCTTTGGCGAGCTTTTTGTTCTTGTGGTAAAAATTCTTTGACAAAGGCCAATACACGCTGGTTAGACTGTTCAAATGTAATATTTTGTGGCAAATAGCCTATTTTTATACTCGCGCCTAAAGAGAGTTTTCCTTCATCAGGCAATAATTCATCTAAAATAATACGCAACAAAGTCGATTTGCCTGAACCATTTTTTCCTAAGAGGGCTATTCTTTCGCCGCGATAAATCGTAAATGTACTATCAGAAAATAGTAAACGCTCGCCTATCATTTTACCAATATTCATAGCTACAATGACCTCTTTGCCTGAACGGCTTGCTTGGGAAATACTTTCTAAACGTTTTTTTGGCGGTTTTGGAGGTTTAACGACAGTTATTTTAGCTAAGCGATGCTCCAGTTCTTTTGCTTTTTTGAAAAACGCTTCATCACCGCCTTCATTACCCCACTGTCGATAGCGACGGATCATTTTTCTCAAACGGTGGATTTCTTTTTGCTGGAGCTCGTAATCTTTCGTGATTTCTGCGATACGCGCTTTTTTAAGTTGGACGTAACGACTATAATTTCCCGGATACTCAACCAAGCGACCTTCCTCAATTTCCACAATTTTTTCCGTGACTTGATCTAAAAAGGCTCGATCATGAGAAATCACCAGATAAGCAGCGCTGGTTGTTTTTAAGTAATTTTCTAGCCATCGAATTCCTGCTAAATCCAAATGATTCGTTGGTTCATCGAGTAGTAAAAGATCAGCCTCTTGTAATAGCACTTTTGCTAGTTCCACCCGGACTCTTTCTCCGCCACTAACAGTCGATATCGCAGCATTGATTCTATCTTCCAAGCCTAGTCCCTTTAACATACTAATAATACGATCTTCTAATTCGTAACCCCCCGCATCTTCAAAATCTTGTTGTAACTTGCCGTAAATACTCATCACATGGTCCAAGTCTTCTGATGCATCTGTCATTTTCTGTTCATAAACGCGTAATCGTTGTTGTAAGTTCTGTAATTCGACAAAACTTTCTGCTAAATACTTTGAAACTGTTAAATCACTTTCAGCAAAAATTTGTGGTACATAACCAATTTTTAACTCTTTTTTACGACTAATGGTGCCAGAATCAGCCCCTTCTTCTCCTGTAATGAGTTGAAAAAGAGTAGTTTTGCCCGTACCATTTGTTCCGACAAGACCAATTTTTTCCTGTTCATTGATCGCAAATGATAGTTGTTCAAAAAGTAGCGTCCCACTGAAAATTTTATTGATTTTATTTAATTGTATAAGCATGGTCTTCTCCTTTTAAGACCATTCGTACGATTTTTATAAATACGGAAAATACGCCTCGCTTTCGCTCTCCCTAGTAATGTTCATCTCTTCGCTTACGCTTCGATTCGAATACTTCGGAAACTACGTCCGCTTCGCTCCCCTAGTACTGTTCATCAACTACTCTCAGCTCCCTTCGGTCGCTGAATCGTAGTGATTCACAGCAAAAAAGGCCATGAAAATATCCATGACCTTGTTATTTATTTTCTTATTGTAAAAATAGAAACATACAAAATGGTCATTGGTTTAATAAATTTATACTGTTTTTAGATACACTTCTCCCGTCAACAGCCACTGTAAAACCAATCGCATGACTAAAACTGATATGATACCGTTGGTAATTTTCACTCGTTGTTATTTTAATCATACTTACCATTTGTTATGTTCCCTCCTTTGTCTTTTAAATTATTTAAAAGTGTAACAAATTTTGTTGGCTTGTACAAGCACAAGCCACTCTGTCAGCTTGAGTTTTTGAATAATAAAATTCAATTCCGTTATTCAATTTCGAAGAATTGAATAATACATCTCGTTTTCGTTATTCAATCTCCCATTATTGAATAGCAAATTCTAATTTCTTTATCCAATTTTATCAATTTTAAGACTCATTTTCTTCATTTTATTCCTTTTAGCCTGTTATTGAACAATGAATTCCAATTCTTTTATTCAATTACTCGTTATTGAATAATGGATCCTGATTTCATTATCCAATTTTTGGTTATTGAATAACGGATTCTAATTTCTTTATCCAATTTTACCGATAACGACTGACACATTTTCCAATATAATCTTTCGTTACTTATATGAAATTATGGCTTAGCTGTTGTCTCTAAATCATGTAGAAAGAGGCCGCTTAACAATTTAGGCTCAAACCAAGTAGATTTAGGCGGCATAATTTCTTGAGCGTCCGCCACTTCTAAGAGATCCTGCATTTTTGTTGGATACATAGAAAACGCCACTGTTCTTTTTTTCTCATCAACCAGTTCTTCCAATTTTTGAGGACCATAAATACCACCTACAAAGTCAATTCGCTGATCACTTCTTACGTCTTGAATATTAAAAATAGGAGCAATCAATAGATCTTGCAACAAAGACACATCTAATTTAGCGACTGGATCTGTTAGTATTTTATCTTCTTTTACTTGCAAACTATACCAAGTTCCTTCTAAATACATGCACATTTTCGCAGCGTTATCAGGTCTTTTTTCATTGGTTTCTTCTAGCACAAAATTCTCTTTTAACTGTGCAAAGAAATCTTCCGGTATCTTCACATCCAATACACGATTATATTCTTTAATCAACAACTCATCTTCCGGAAATAAAATTGATAAGAAATAGTCACTTTCCATGCTATTTGTCTGCTCTTCTCTTTTTTCTAAACCAATTTTTACGGCTGATTCTGTTCGATGATGACCGTCTGCGATGTATAAAGCATCTAATGCAGTAAAAGCTTCTTCTAATTGTTGAATAATTGTTTTATCATCAAGCAACCAAACCTTATGTTCTACCTCATAGTAACTAGTAAAATCATAAATAGCTTCATGTGTCTTCTGCCAATTTTGGATCAATTGTTGAATCTCTTGGTTTTTTCGATAACTAAGAAAAATAGGACTTGTATTGGCATCACAGCTACGTATGTGATTCATCCGATCGATTTCTTTTTCATGGCGAGTATACTCATGTTTTTTAATATTTGCGGCGCTATAATCATCAATCGACGTACAAGCAACTAAACCGGTCTGACTTCTGCCATTCATCGTTAATTGGTATAAATAGTAATGATCTTGTATGTCTTTTTTTAACCAACCCTTTTGCAAAAATGCGGTTAGATTAGCCGCAGCCTTTTGATAAACTTGTGCATCATAAGGAGAAATACTTTGGGATAAATCAATTTCAGCCTTATCAATATGAAAGTAACTATAAGGATTCCCTTCTGCCAAATCACGAGCTTGCCAAGAGTCTACTACATCATAAGGCAGTTCAGCGACTTTATCAGCTAAGCTAGCTTTGGGACGAATCGCTCGAAATGGACGTACAACAACCATATCTAATAAGGAACCTCCTCTTTTTTAATAACCCGAACGCGAATAATATCATCGGTTTCTCTTAATTTTTCTACGACATTGGCAATTTTATTTTCATCGCTTTCGTCAATGTCCACTAAAGTATAAGCATAATCATCACGCCCACGATTAATCATATTATCAATATTAATTTCAAAATCTGCGATAACTGCTGAAATCTGCCCTAACATATTCGGCACATTTCGATTAATTACAGTGATACGATAGGGGGAATGAAAAGCCATGTCAACCGTAGGAAAATTTACTGAACGTTTAATAACTCCTGTCTCAATAAACCTTTTCAAAGTACGCACAGCAATTTTTGCGCTATTGGTTTCTGCCTCAGCCGTTGATGCACCTAGATGAGGAAGCACTGTAATACGCTTTTGATGAAGCAGCTGTTCATCGGCAAAATCTGTTGTAAAACCAGCCAATTCATCAGCGTCGATAGCTTCTACTACCGCATGATTATCGACAATTTCAGCCCGCGCAAAATTAAACAACTGCGCCGAATTTTTCATCATAGCAATTTCTTTTTGTCCAATTAAGTGGTGGGTCTTTTCTTGTAAAGGAACATGAACTGTAATAAAGTCACAACTAGTAAAAATTTCGCTGATATCTTTAGCACGATGAACGCGTCGAGAAATACTCCAAGCTGTATCCACCGAAACATAAGGGTCATAGCCCATGACTTCCATACCTAAACGATAAGCGTCATTAGCCACCATAGCGCCAATTGATCCTAGTCCGATGACACCTAGCTTCTTTCCTTCCAATTCATGTCCGGCAAATTGCTTTTTGTGCGCTTCAGCTTGTTCTGCTATATCGGACCCTGTTAGTTGTTGCAGCCAGTTAATTCCACGTACTACCGGTCGTACACTAAGCAATAAACTCACCAGAACTAATTCTTTTACAGCATTGGCATTGGCGCCAGGCGTGTTAAAAACTACAACCCCTTGTTCTGTACATAAATCAACCGGAATATTATTAACGCCTGTACCTGCCCGTGCTATAGCTAAAACCGAATCAGGCAAATCAGAGCTTTCTAATTTTTTACTACGTAAGATGATACCTTCGGGGTGTTGATTTTCATTAATGGCGTATTTTTCTTTTTCTAAGCGTGCCATGCCTTCTGGGGCAATTGCGTTAAAAGTCGTTATTTGATGCATAGGCTAATCTCCTCCGTGTGCTTTTTCAAATTCTTCCATAAAATCTACCAATCTTTTTACGCCTGTAAGCGGAAAAGCGTTGTAAAGACTTGCTCGCATACCGCCAACTGAACGGTGACCTTTTAAATTTTCAAACCCTTGTCTTTGAGCAGCGTTAATAAATTCTTGGTTCAATTGATCACTAGCTGTCAAAAATGGAATATTGGTCAGTGAACGATCCTTTTTATTTACAGGGCTTTGAAACAGATTTGAACGGTCAATAGCATCATACAATAATCCGGATTTTTGTTGATTGTATTTTACCATTTGCAAAATACCACCTAAATCCTGTAACCATTCAAAAACGAGTTTGGCCATGTAAATACTAAAGGTTGGCGGTGTGTTATACATCGAATGACTATCTGCTTGCACACGATAATCTAGCATGGGCGCAAAAAGCGGTTGTTCGTTTAATAAATCATCTCGTATGATAACAACAGTAAGACCCGCTGGACCGATATTTTTTTGCGCACCTGCATAAATAATGCCAAAGTCTTTAACCTGATAATTGTTTGATAAAATATTGGACGACATATCCGCTACAAGAGGCACCCGACCTGTGTCAGGGATTTCTTGATAACTGATTCCACCAATCGTTTCATTCGTTGTAATATGCAGATAAGCGGCGTCTTGATCAATTTGATCTTTTGTTATTTGTGGGATATAGGTAAAATTTTTATCTTTACTGCTTGCAATCACTTTTGTATTAACTGAAGGAATCGCCTGAGCTGCCGCAATTGCTTTTTTGGCCCACGAGCCTGTATTCACATAAAGTGCCTTTTTATTTTGTGCTAGATTTAAAGGAACAGATGAAAATTGCAGACTAGCGCCTCCCTGCAAAAATAAAACATGGTAATTTTCTGGTATATCCATTAATTTTCTCAGTAAATGCTCAGCTTCAGTAATAATATCTTCAAATAAGGAGGAACGATGACTCAACTCCATTACTGACATGCCACTACCTTGATAATCTAAAAGTTCTTCTTGTGCTTTTTTTAGTACTGGACCAGGCAAGACTGCAGGGCCAGCTGAAAAGTTATAAATTGTCACGTTTGACACTCCTTTTTTATGGCAAGATGTTTGATTTATTATAGCAGAGTTCACAAGCTTTAAAAAGGAACTGTTTTATCGATTCTGAAAATTCTAATAATTTTTTAATGAAGTATCTAATTGTTTTCACAGATTTTTTGATTCGATATACTTTTTACTTTACCTGTCGTAGTAATCCATTTATAATTACTGCAATAGATAAAGTAATCCAAGGAGAATGGCGATGATATCAAGTGATAGTATTCGCGGATATAATGATGTGATCATTTTATCCATTTTGAACGAAGGCGATTCTTACGGCTATGAAGTGTCTAAAGAAATCCGTACTCGAACCAATGAATTATATATGATCAAGGAAACAACGCTTTATTCTGCCTTTACTCGTTTAGAAAAGCAAAAATTTATTCGGTCCTATCCAGGGGACTTAACTCATGGAAAAAAAAGAACCTATTATACGATCACAACGGATGGAAAAGAAGTTCTCGCCGCAAAAAAACAAGAATGGCAGGAAGCAAAACGAGTTGTAGATGAATTTCTTACAAGGGGGCCCAACCATGAATACCATTAGAAATTATTTGGATAGTCTATTTTTAAATGTTCCAAAAACAGCAGAAACACAAAAAGCAAAAAAGGATTTACTATCCACCATGGAAGACCATTACTATGAACTAATTGAAGAAGGGAAAAATGAAAATGAAGCCATTGGTACAGTCATTAACGAATTCGGCTCTATTGACGAGCTTTTAGCTGAACTCGAGCTGGAAAAAAAAGATTCCTCTGAACAAGACACTGAATTTTTTGACGCTATAGATATCGAAGAAGCTTTTGACTTCTGGGCAACTGTTCGCCGTTTTGCTTTCTCTGTATCTTCTGGGATTTTGTTATTCTGCTTAGCGTTGTCTACTGTGGTTTTTTCTGATAACGGATCAATTATCGCTGCCTTACCCATTGTTTTTTTCTTTATCTTTATTGCATTGGGGGTAGGACTCATTGTTCCTGCGGGAATGAAGTATTCCAAAACATTTGAAACTCTGGAAGATCGTCCTTTAACACAAGAAACACAAAAAGAAGCTCGTACTCAGGTGAAAAATTATGAAAAAAGTTTTCGTTCTGGGTTATCTTTGGGTATTGGTCTTTGTATCTTGGCCATTCCTTCTATTGTTTTCTTTTCAGAATTCCTTCATCTTGATACTGTTGGTGTCTCCACCTTTTTTGGTATAGCAGGTATTGGCGTATTTTTAATCGTTTATACAAGCATTATTTATAATGGCTTTAAAAAAATGACAAAAAGTCATTATTTTATTTCTGACGAAGACGAACCCGGCCCCAGAGCTACCGAAGAAACTTATGGTAAAAACGCACCTTTTATCAACTTTTTCCGTAGAATCTATTGGCCATGTATTGTAGTGATTTATTTTCTAGGGTCTAGTATTACTGGGGGCTGGAGTTACAGCTGGCTTATTTTTGTTATCGCAGGGCCTATTTACAGCTTTGTCATGGAACAAGGAGCAAGGAATAAAAATGAGGAGCAGTAATTGCCCCTCTTTTTTTTTAATTTGTATCTAATTTTTCCTGTCTTGCCAATGCTAAACAACCAAAGATCCCAGCATCATCTTTCAAGAATGGCGTCACAATGTAATTTTCTAGCTTTGGTGTTTCCACATAATTTTTTAACAAGCGCTCAAAAGCCTGGTGCACTTTTTCCACCATGTGTTGCTGTTTCATCACACCGCCACCAAAAATAATCACATCTGGCGAAAACATCAAAGTTGTATTGTAGGCGCATTGGGCAATATAGTCCGCTTCAATTGTCCAAATTGGATCATCTTCCGGGATATCTTGGCCTTTCCGACCAGCACGTTGCTCAATTGCAGGACCAGCAGCCATCCCTTCTAAACAATTCCCATGGAAGGGACAATTGCCGGCAAAAGCATCTTTTGGATGAGGAACCACTAGCATATGTCCCATTTCTGGGTGGCTAAAGCCTTCCACAAAACGTCCCTCCTGTAATGCGCCACCACCAACGCCAGTGCCGATGGTGTAATAAATAACGTTAGACTGATCTTTTCCATTACCAAAAACATATTCCCCGTATGCCGCAGCATTTACATCGGTTGTCCAAGCAATTGGAATATCAAAAACTTTTTTTAAAGTTCCGACAAAATCAAAATTTTGCCAAGCCAACTTAGGTGTAGATGTAATATAACCATAGGTTTTTGAATCTTTATGAATATCAATAGGACCAAATGAACCAACACCAATAGCAGCTAAATCCTCTTTATAGGGCTCAAAAAAATCAACAACCGCTTGCATAGTCTCTTCTGGTATGGTTGTTGGAAAACTAGCGCGTTTTTTTATTGTTAGTGTTTCATCGCTGATTGCACAAACAAATTTTGTCCCCCCAGCTTCAATAGCTCCGTATAACATTTATCTTCTCTCCTTTAAATTTTTACTTATTCTTCTTTAGTATAAATGTAAAGCCTATCTTTTACATCCCTTTTCTATAATTTTTTACGTTAATTCTTTGTTTTCACTTGTGTCATCATTTATGTTTCGCTAATCTAAATTTATTGTTGCAATATATTTTCAATGATTGTCAAACGCATGACAATAATTTTTAAAAATTGAAAACAACATTTCTGTTTACAGTATTACTTCATTGTTATACGTTTGACATAATTTTCGAAATACGCTATCTTTAAGCTAAGAAAATTAGCTATTAAAAAAGGAGTTAATACAATGAATCTTATTAACGAGTGGACAAGAAAATTACGCTATCATCCTTATGAAAAATGGGGGAAAGATTATCGAGATCAATTAAACAAAACTGTTAATCAATCGATTTGGCGTTTAGATTACCATATTCAACCAGTTACTGGTTTATTAAATGATCCAAACGGTTTTACTTTCTTTAATGGCAAGTGGCACTTGTTTTACCAATTTTATCCTTTTGGTCCTGTGCATGGTTTGAAATCCTGGTTTCATCTAACTTCAGCCAATTTAGTGGACTGGAAAGAAGAAGGCATCCGTCTTTTACCTGATAGTTTGTATGATAGTCACGGCGTGTATTCTGGTTCTGCTTTAGCTATTGATGATCAACTGCTTCTTGCTTATACTGGAAACGTCCGTAACGCTGATTGGGAACGCTCTACTTATCAACTAGGGGCTTATATGGATAAAAAACACCAAATCAACAAAATGGAGACTCCTCTTGTCTCGGGCCCTCCTAAAGGATATACAACAAATTTTCGTGATCCGCAAGTTATTTTTTACCAAGATCACTATTTAATGATCATTGGAGCCCAAACAACAGAAGAAAAAGGAGAAGTTCTTCTTTATAAAAGTAAGGATTTAAAAGATTGGCAATTTTTGGGGCCTTTAAACTTCACTCAACAATCTTTAGGCTTTATGGTGGAATGTCCTAATCTAATTTTTATTGATCAACAAGCTGTTTTGATTTTTTGTCCGCAAGGGCTAGATAAAAATGAATTATCTTATCAAAATATTTATCCCAATACTTACGTCATTGGACAATCATTTGATGAAAGGAATAGAACGATCGAGCATACGAGTCCTATCCATAATTTAGACAGTGGCTTTGACCTTTATGCTACACAAGCCTTTAATGCACCAGATGGTAGAGCATTAAGTATCAGTTGGATCGGTCTTCCTGAACTGTCTTATCCAACAGATCAAGAAGGGTGGGCGCATTGTTTAAGTATCGTCAAAGAACTGAAAATAAAAGATGGGCAGCTTTTGCAACAACCCGTCGCTGAACAAAAAAATTTACGTTATAAAAAGACTGCACTTCTGGGTGATATACAAAACATCCAAAATTTAATGGCAAACAATGAAACAAACCGTTATGAATTAAATCTTAATTTGCAAGAAGATAGCCGTGGCAGCTTATATTTATTTGCCGATAGCGATAATAGCCACTATTTAGCCCTTCATTTTGATGCAGTTCATGGTAAAATAGAGTTGGACCGTAAGCAACTTCGTTATCCGTTAAATAAAGATTTTGGCCAAACACGGGCCGTTACTTTAGAAAATCACCAGTCGATTGACTTACAAATTTTTGCTGATCAATCCGTCTGCGAAATTTTTGTTAACCAGGGACGTCACGTTTTCACTACGCGTGTCTTTCCTGAAACCCATGACACAGGAATCTTTCTTGCAGGAACAAAGGGAGCGTATACAGGAGATTTCTGGACTTTACGGTCTGCGCGGTAAAAAAATAAGGAGAATTTTCTTATGACAGTAAAGCTTACAGATGTTGCCAAAGTTGCAGGTGTTTCGCCTACAACCGTTTCACGGGTCATCAATCACTATGGCTCTTTAAGCCAAAAAACTATCGATAAAGTTCATGCAGCCATGGAAGAATTGAATTATCAACCTAACTCTCTTGCGCGTTCTTTACAGGGAAAGCAAGCGCAGTTGATTGGATTAATTTTTCCCACAGTGGCTAATCCTTTCTTTGGCGAACTTGTTGAGCAATTGGAAACAAAATTTTTCGAACGCGGCTATAAATCGATTTTATGTAATAGTGCAAATAACAAAGAGAAAGAACGTAATTATTTAAATATGTTGATGGCAAACAAAGTAGACGGGATTGTTGCAGGAGCACACAATCTTGGTATTAAAGAATACCAGCAAATGGACCTGCCTATTGTCTCTTTTGATCGTCTATTAGCTGAAGGGATTCCAATTGTTGGTAGCGATAATTATCATGGCGGATATGCAGCGACTGAAAATCTTTTCTTTCACGGCGCACAAAATATCGCGATTATCACAGGAAGCAATGCTTCTGACTCGCCGACTAACGATCGCTTGCAAGGGTATTTGGATTTTGTTCAAGAAAAAAACTTAACTGCAAAAGTCTTTCGTTTCGAATCTTTTGAACATACATTAACGCTAAAAAATATGCGTATCCAAGAGATTCTTAAACAAGAGGCAATTGATGGCCTTGTTTGTACAGATGATTTAACAGCACTTTTAGTTATTGACAATTGTCAGCAATTAGATATCAAAATACCGGAACAGTTAAAAATTATTGGCTACGATGGCACACAGTTTATTCAAAATTATTACTCGCAATTAACTACAGTAGAACAGCCTATCGGTGAATTGTCGGATTTATTGGTCGATTTATTATTACAAAGGATCACACAGCCAGATAAAAAACTAGCGCCTCGTTACACCTTACCTACTAAAGTATTACAAGGGAAAACCTCATAGTAAAAACGCATTTGTTTTGACCATTTATTTAGTCAGACAAATGCGTTTTTATTCTTATGAACCACCGCTATTTGCAGCAGCTTCATCTGCTTTTACACAATCAATCGCAATCACAAGAGATAAGACCAAACGTTCCATCGACTCATCAAGGATTGTGAGCTCGTAAGTATCGCCCCAAGAAAACCAACGTTTTGTAATTTCTGCCATATTTTTCCCTTGAGCAAAAACAGTAAAATCCATATCCCACCAATTTCCTTGGATTTCAATCTCCTGGGCGGAAATCGTATAGCGAGATTTTAAAAAGGTTAATTCTTTTTTCAGTGTAATCATTTCATTACCGTCTACTTCAACGAAAAATTTCGGTAACAAAGCGAGCGTTTTCTTCGTAATTTTTCCAATTTCATGTTGATGATCGTCATAAATTAAAAAATGTTTAGGTAATTTGAAAAAGCTACCTTCTACAAAGTAACAAGGGCGTTCATTTTCATCAGTCACAGTAAAACTTTCCCCTATACTAAATACCTTTTGTTTTATATATAATTTTTTCATCAGCTTCTCCTTATTAGAGGCCTTCTTCACCTAATTCGCCTGTATTAATCACGGGTTGTGTGCCATTATCTGTGATAATGGAAACCAATAGATTATTAATCAATTGCACTTTACGATCATCAGTAAACTGGATATCTTGTCCTTTTTCAATCTGCTCTAAAGCCATTTGCGTCATAGAAACCGCGCCTTCAACAATCGTCTGCCTTGCTGATAGAATCGCTCTGGCTTGTTGTCTTTGTAACATCGCGCTGGCAATTTCTGTCGAATAGGCTAAATGATTTAATCGTGTTTCGACTACCTCAACACCTGCAACTTCCAAGCGATCTTGTAACTCTTTGGTCAGCTCTTGGGAAACATGACTGGTATCTCCGCGTAAAGTGACGTCATTTTCTCCAAAAGTATCATAAGGATATTGAGAAGCAATATGACGAATCGCTGTTTCACTTTGAATTTCAACAAAATCCTGATAATGATCCACATCAAATAATGCTTTTGCTGTATCAACGACCCTAAAAACGATTACTGCTGAAATTTCAATAGGATTGCCATCTAAGTCATTAACCTTCAGACGAGCACTATTAAAGTTACGGACTTTCAACGAAACATTTATTTTTTGCGTCAAAGGTGTCGTAATAAATAGTCCATTGGATTTGATCGTTCCTAAGTATTTACCAAAAAATAAAATAGCTTTTGCTTGATTAGGCCCCACAATTGTTAGTGAACTAATAAATAATACAGCAATAATCAAAATCACAATACTCGTAATGATTTCAAGGACGCTCTCATTGCTAACGCCCAGAAAGAACACGTAAGCTCCTAATAGCAGTACAATAAACAATACGAATAATCCAAAATAGCCATTCACATGAAATGTCTTCTTTTCTTTCACTAATAACTCCTCCTTTGTTTTTTCATCATAGCGTAAAATAGCTGAAGTACCAAGAGAAAAAACACATTAAAAATTAAAATTACTCAAAAAACTGTAACGAAAGTTTTTTGAGTAATTTTCTCTACACTTATACTTTTGCTTCTTCTTTAAAATTTTCTAAACGAGCTTGCCAGTCTTCATTGGAGATATTATGTTTTTTTACATAAAGGTTATCTTCGCTGGCTGCACATTCATAGCTACAACCACCTGCATGTTTTGCTTGGTTTTCTTCAGAAGCAATAATCTGACGGTTACATGCTGGGTTAGCACAGTTCATATAGCGTTCGCAAGGTGTACCATCAAACCAGTCTTTGCCTATGACCTGTTTGTCTACATCATTGATTTCAACACTGATACGTTCGTCAAATACATACATCTTACCATCCCATAATTCACCGCGAGTGCTAGGATCTTTTCCGTAAGTTGCGATACCGCCATGCAATTGGCCAACATCTTCTACGCCTTCACGTAATAACCAACCAGAGAATTTTTCGCAGCGAATACCCCCTGTACAATAAGTAACCACTTTTTTATCCATGAATTTTTCTTTGTTATCACGAATCCATTGTGGCAATTCACGGAAAGTACGAATATCTGGTCTTACTGCACCACGAAAATGACCCAAATCATATTCATAATCGTTGCGTGCATCAAGAACGATAGTATCTTCGTCTTCTAGAGCTTCTTTAAATTCCACCGGCTCTAAATGTTTTCCAGTGAGTTCATTTGGATCTACATCATCATCCAGATGTAGTGACACAAGCTCATTACGAGGTCTTACGTGCATCTTTTTAAATGCATGCTCTTGTGCTTCATCTATTTTAAATTCAGTGTCTTTAAAGCGAGGATCTGCGTGCATATGTTCTATGTAAGCATTCGTTGCTTCAACCGTCCCAGAAACTGTACCATTGATTCCTTCAGCAGCTACTAAAATTCGACCCTTTAAACCAAGGTCATTACAAAAAGCCAAATGTTGTTTAGCAAAGCCTTCAGGGTCATCAACTGGCGTATAATTATAATAAAGTAATACTTGATAATCCATTCTTATATATCCTCCTTCAATTTTCACAAACATATTATAGGAAAAAGAGTAGAAAAAAACGAAATTTACGCTTGTGACGCCGTAAACAACTCTGTCATATTTTGTTAAAAAACAATAATTTATTAAATAGTAAATTTTTACTGCATTTTTCTATTAGTAGTATACCATAATATCTTCTTTTATAAATGATTAACAAAAAAATCAGTCACTTGATCCATTGTAGGAACTTTAACCATATGCCGTTCATTAGCAGCATGAAAAGTAATTTCAGAACCTAGGTTCTTTCTAACAAAACGGTCTGTTTGCACAAATTGAACTTTTTCATCATGGATCCCATGCCAGAAAAACAAGGGTCTTTTTTTGATTTCATCATAGTGCAAAGCTAAATCATAGTAAGGAATCCAGCTTGTTAGTTTTTCATAATCTTGCGGCAATGAAATCTTTCGCTTTTTAAACGACTCTTCTAATTGTTTACGATAATCAATTAAAGAAGGCGAGCCCATCACACACGCTGCTACATCAATTTCGGGATGTTGAGTTAATAACGCACAAGTAGTCATTCCGCCCATCGAAACACCACCTACACCTAGCTTTCCGTTTGTAAGTCCTAGTTGCGTGAAATAATCAACGATAGAACTAAATTCAAATAAATTACTATGGATGCTTTGAAAAAAGGTCAAGGAAGGGACATGCGAAATCGCTGCTTCACGTTCCCCGTGATTTTGTGCGTCTGGTAAAATAACACGAAATCCTTGCTGAGCTAGCTTTCTTCCTTGCGTCAGCACCAATTCTTTTGTCGTCCGCCAACCATGATAATAGACAATCAATGGCAATGGTGTATACAAGTGATCTTGGCCAACGACTTCCAATATAGGGATTAAGCCTATTTTTCGTTTACGAACCGCTAATTTCATTATTATTCACCTAATTCCTTTGGTTATTATATTTTATAAATTATAGGTACTCTTTGCAAATTATCAAACTATGTTTTTGTATATAAAAGAGGGACTTATTTATTATGATGTATTGATTTGTTGAATGAACATTAAAAAAGAAAAACGCTGTTCGTTCAGTAGCCGAATAAACAAGAAAACAAGAAAGTTTTGTTCGTTCGCTAGTTGAATGAACAATAAAAACAGAGAACGTTGTTCATTCAGTAGCTGAATAAACAATAGAACAAGAAAGTTTTGTTCGTTCGCTAGTTGAATAAACAATAAAAATAAAAAATATTGTCCATTCACTAAAATAGCTCGCTCAAATAATGAACAGTAAGAGCAAAGCAAGTCTTATTTTCTATATTTAACCTTTAAGTCTTCAATTATGAAACAAAGTATCAGACTCACAGTTTATGTAAATAAAAAAGCTACATCATACTTTACAATAAAGTTGATGTAACTCTTTTATTAATCTTCAGACTCGATCACATCAATTGATTTCATCAAACGAGTCAATGTAGCACGTTCACTTTCATCTAAAGTACGTTCTATATAATCAATAGTGTCTTCTAACTGTGGAATCATCATATATTCTAATGCATTCACTCGCCGCCGTGTTCGTTCGATCTCATCGGCCATCATCTGACAAGATTTCTCAACTTCTGCTAGTTTAAGCATCTTAGGCAAAATTGTACTCAAATGATTTAAGGCCAGATCTAACTCACTAGTCGTTGACATAAAACCGTAAGAAAAACGATCTTCTGATTGTTCATCATCATAAATTTCATTTAAGACTGGCATTTCAATATTCATTACTGTCCTGCTTTGTACGTCCAAAGTAATTTTATCAAGAGGAATAGCAAAAGCTTCCCCTAAAACGTAATCCGGCGTACGACTAGAAGCAAGAACATAATCTTCCATACCTTTTTGTAAGGTTTCTTCCATTTCCTTACGCAAGTCTTGGTTTTGTTTGACCAGTTTCGTAAATTGGCGAATCAATTCATCCTGTTTATCCTTTAACAGTTTATGACCCCTGGAAGCTGTTGATAATCGACCCTTTAGTCGATTCATCTCCATGCGGGTCGGATTTACATTCATTATTGCCATAATTCATCCAACTCCTCTTGCTTTGGGAGAAATTCTTCGATGTCTTCTTCTTTGATCCGGTTGAGCTCTTCTTTTGGCAGTGTGGCTAATAATTTCCAACCTAAATCTAAGGATTCTTCAATACTACGATTGGTATCAAAACCTTGGTTTACATATTTTTCTTCAAATAAATCAGCAAAACGAGCAAACTTTTTATCTGTATCGGAAAGCGCCGCTTCGCCTAAGACAGTCGATAATTCTTTAGCATCTTTACCATCAGCATAAGCAGAATAAATTTGGTTCATTGTAGAAGAGTGGTCTCTTCTTGTTTTGCCTTCGCCCGTTCCTTTATCTTTCAAACGAGAAAGACTTGGCAAAATATCCACCGGCGGATTAATATTACGTTTATCCAAATCCCTTGATAAAATGATTTGTCCTTCGGTAATATAACCTGTCAAGTCAGGAATTGGGTGGGTTTTATCATTATTAGGCATCGTTAAAATTGGGATTTGCGTGATAGACCCTTCTCGATCCATCAAACGTCCTGCACGTTCGTATATGTTGGCTAAGTTCGTATACAAATAACCCGGATAACCTCCTCGTCCTGGAACTTCGCGACGAGCGGCTGAAACTTCACGTAACGCTTCAGCATAGTTTGTCATATCCGTCATAATAACTAAAACGTGCATTCCCTTTTCAAAGGCTAAGTACTCAGCAGCGGTTAAGGCAACCTTAGGGGTGGCAATCCGCTCAACTGCAGGATCATCTGCTAGGTTTAAAAACATAACTGAACGATCAATTGCCCCTGTTTTACGAAATTCATTGATGAAAAATTCCGATTCTTCAAAAGGTACGCCAATTGCCGCAAAGACAATCGCAAAGTTACTTTCTTGTCCTGGAACTGTTGCTTGACGTGCAATTTGGGCAGCGATCTCTTTGTGTGGTAAACCTGAGGCAGAGAAAATAGGCAACTTTTGTCCTCTGACTAAAGTATTTAAGTGGTCAATCGTTGAGATACCTGTCTGAATAAATTCATCCGGGTAATCACGAGCCATTGGATTGATGGCTTCACCGTTTACATCAAGCCTTTTTTCCGGCAAGATTTTAGGTCCATCATCGATAGGTCGACCTAAGCCATCAAAGATACGACCCATCATATCTGTCGAAGCGCCTAGTGTGAGTCCCCTACCTAAAAATCGGACACGACTATCTTCAGCCCCTAAATTATTCGTTCCTTCAAAAATTTGTACGACAGCTCTGTCTTCTGAAACTTCCAATACTTGTCCTTGACGAATTTCGCCGGAATCAGTACGTATCTCAACAAGCTCATCATAAGTTACTCCTTCAACATTTTCTACCATCATTAAAGGTCCAGATATTTCTGAAACGGAGCGGTACTCTTTTAGCATCAATCCATTCCTCCTTTCTCAACAATTTCTTGAACAACTTGTTCAATATCATTATAAATCGTATCTAGTTTATCTAATTCTTCCTCTGAAATGTATTTACTACGAGCAATACGTTCACGTATTTGAGTTGTACCATCCATCAATTCACTATAATAAGCACCTAGCTGAATCGCTTCTTGGGTTTTCTTATGGAAGTATAAGATATTACGCAATAAGAGAAATTGTTTTGTTCGAGATGTAAAGGTATCGACATCGTCAAAAGCGTTCTGTTGTAAGTAGTCTTGACGTAAAGAACGGGCCGTATTCATGGTAATCCGATCTTTTTGCGATAAGGAATCCACGCCCACTAATTGTACAATTTCATCTAAACGAGATTCTTCTTGTAACAAGGACATCGCCTTATCCACCATTTTAGACCACTGACTGCCTAATACAGAGTCCATATATTCTTTTAACTGATCATCATAAAGGGAGTAAGACTCCGTCCAACTGATCGCAGGAAAGTGTCGTTTTTGCGATAAAGAAGCATCTAAATCCCAGAACACCTTAACGATACGCAAGGTGTTTTGCGTAACGGGTTCAGAAATATCTCCACCAGCTGGAGAAACTGCACCGATCGCAGTGATACTTCCTTCACGCTCTCCTTCACTTCCTAATACAGAAAATCTACCCGCACGTTCGTAGTATTCTGCAATCCGACTACCTAAATAAGCAGGATAGCCTTCGTCGCCGGGAATTTCTTGTAAGCGACCACTCATTTCTCTGAGCGCTTCTGCCCAACGAGAAGTAGAGTCCGCCATAATAGCTACACTATAACCCATATCTTTATAATATTCTGCAATCGTGATTCCTGTGTAAACAGAGGCTTCACGTGCAGATACGGGCATATTTGACGTATTGGCGATCAATACGGTACGCTGCATAATCGATTCTCCTGTTTTAGGATCAATCAATTCTGGAAATTCATCAATAACGTCTTTCATTTCATTTCCGCGTTCTCCACATCCAACATAGACAACGATATCTACATCTGCCCACTTAGCGATTTGGTGTTGTACAATTGTCTTTCCAGCACCAAAGGGACCGGGTACCGCTGCGGTTCCGCCTTTAGCAACAGGAAAGAAAGTATCGATTACTCTTTGACCAGTTACCAAGGGTTCACCAGGAGTCATTTTATTTTTAGAAGGACGTGGTGTCCGAATAGGCCATTTTTGCATCATTGAAAGCTCTTTTTCACCACTGTCAGTTTCTAACACACAAATGGTTTCAGTAATATCAAAATCACCAGCTTCAATACTTTTGATTGTTCCTGAGACGCCGTTTGGCACCATGATACGATGCTCAATCGCTTTTGATTCCTCTACTGTCCCAAGGATATCGCCAGGACCTACCTGTGCATCTACTGTTTGTTTAGGTACAAATCTCCATTTTTTCTCACGATCAAGCGGGTTAATTTCTGCTCCTCTTTCTAAGAAGTCACTATTTGTTTGTTTCATAAAGGTATCCAAAGGTCGCTGAATCCCATCAAACATTTGACTTAAAAGACCTGGTGCTAATTCTACAGATAAAGGAGCGCCCGTTGTTTCAACTGGTTCACCTGGTCCTATACCAGCAGTTTCTTCATATACTTGGATAGAAGCAATACCATTCTCTAGTTCAATAATATCTCCGATTAACCCTTTTTCACTTACTTTGCAGACTTCATTAATTTTAGCACCTTGTAATCCGCTAGCAGTAACTAAAGGCCCGGAAACTTTTGTAATTGTTCCTACTGCCAAAAAATCTCCTCCTGCCTAACTGCAAATTGTTGTTTAATCATCATCTAAAATATTCATTCCAATCGCTTTTTCTACATTTTTATGAATACGATCCATACCAATATCCAAACTTCCGGTACTACTTGGTATCGGAATAATTGCCGGCGTTGGTTGTCCATCATATTGAGCAATGGTATTTTCTAGCTGCTGGGCTACACGTTCAGTAATAAAGATAACGCCATAATCCTCTGCCATTGCTTCAATTTGTTGCCTTGCTTCGTCTAAGTCTGTCACAGGAAAGACATCGATCCCGAGTCCCTTAAAAGGTAAGATCGAGTCCTTTCCGCCCATCATTCCTATTTTTTTATACATAACTTTCACGCACCCGACTTCGAAGTGTTTCTTCTGGGATTTTATTAATTTTACCCACAAGGATCATCCGTAAATTTTTAACTTCAACTTCTTTTGCAAAAAGATATCCCAAAATAGCTTGTGGACCAAAAGGCACCATTTTTTCTTCTTTTAAACGACGCATCAAAAAATTATCACTATTTAAATCTAGTTGTGTCAATTTTTTTTCTTCCATGATTTGATCATAACTATCTGCTAACAAATCCATATAATTTGTTTCTTCCATATAGCTCATAAAGTTTTCAAGCGAGACGCTAATTTCATCTACCATTTCTTTAGGGCTCAAAGTACCGCCCTTTTGTAAGACAGCATTTATAAAACCTTTTTTTTGTCCCATCAAATAACTTCTAAGTATGGTTGTAATATTGAACACATCAATATTTCTTTGAATCAATCGCTCGATATTGCTATCATTTTCGCTGCGACTAAGCTTAATCATATGATCCCAATAATAATTATCAAAGATAATATCAACAGCTTGGATCTCTTCATAATCTTCTATATATTGAAAAACAGCTTGTATGCACTGATTCATTATAGGATCTACTTCATTGCTTTGTCGTAAGTTTACTAGATTTTTTAAAGTCGACAAGGGAAGTGTTCCCATCGGTACTAGAAATTCAGAAAAATCTTCTTGTGTATATTCTTGTTTAACCAAGACTTTTAAGTTTTGATAATCATATTGCAAAGCAACTAAATCAACGATGCTTCTGACCGGTGTAATACTGTAGACTAAATCAAAGGTTCGCTTTTTTTCAGCTATAAGTACTGCTTCAAAATCACGAACTTCATTATCATCTTCAATAAAGTCGCCATAAGTCGTTTCTTGTAAAATCGAATAGGCTTCTTCAGCTTCTGAGGTAGCCAGCATCCGATCCAATGTATTTTGTGTCAGTAACCCGCTCTCATAAGTCCGAATTCTAACATTAGCGGTGCTAAATTGAATATCGTCCATTTTGATACCTCTTATTCTCCATCAAATATCAAGTTTAACAATTCGCTGCTCAGCTCTTCTTCAGATGTGCCTAACATTGCCTCAAAAGTAAAGTTATATTCGATCTCTCCTTGGCGTAACAAAAAACCGCTACGTTTCGGAATTGTACGTTCTGCTATTGATAAATTCATCTGAGATGAGGTCGCTTTTTGCCAAACCTTTTTGTTTTCTTCTGTTGCATATTTTGTACTATTTTGACCTACAACCATTTCAACATCGCCGCTAAGTTGTACTTGCTCGAGCTGAGTCCTTACAAATTGGTTAAAGTCTTCTGCAGACATTTCTTTCATTTTTTTTAAACTTTCAGCAAAAAGATCTTTAAGTAATTGCTGTCTTGCAGCTAATAAGCGGCTACGAGCTTTTACATGAATATCTGATACTTTCAAACTCAACTCTGTACGACGTTGTTTTTCAAATTGTTCTACATTTTCTTCTAATTGTTGTTCAATTTGTTTTTTTCTATTTTGTTCATTTTTTTCTATATCTCTTTGCGCTTTTTTAATATACTGCTTTTGCTTTTTTTGTGCATCTTGGGTAATTTTATCTGTTAGATTTGTGATATCAGACATTTCATACCTCCTAGTTCATTACAAGCAAGAAGGAAATAACAAAGCCTAAGATCCCATATGTTTCCATCATTGCTACATAAACAATTCCTTTTGTCACGTGTTCTGGTTTTTTAGCCAAAATTTGCATCGCTGCTGCAGCTGCACGACCTTGCCATCTTCCAGCCCAAATTGCAGTAAATGCAATAGGTAAAGAAGCAATTAATAAATACAAGCCATCTTGCATTGCCATATCACCAGAAATTTGTAAAAAGATCATAAATGAAATAACAAAGCCATATAAACCTTGTGTTGCTGATAATAGCTCTAAAATCAAAGCTTGTCCGAATTTTTCAGGTTGTTCAGCTGTCAATCCAGCTGCAGATTCAGCTGTTATACCAATACCAATTGTGGAACCAATACCCCCACAGATTGTCGCAATTGCGATCCCTAAGGCCGCAAAAAGAATGCCACCATTTTCATAAAAGAATGTTATCCAATTTTCCATTTTCTATTCTTCCCCCTGCTGTTGTTTTTGTTCTGAGACTACTTGAACATATGACTCATTTGATTTAAACGGCTTAAATGCGCGTCCGCCACCTGTATAAAATTTATTGAAAAATTCCAGGTATTGTAAGCGAATCCCGTGTACATAAGCACTCAAATAACTCAAGAAAATGTTCAAGCCGTGTAATACAATAAATAGCACAATACCGATAGTAAACTTCGCTGGTGTTGGTAAGTAGCTTAAAATCAAATTAAAAGCTGCACCAATACTACCGCCAGCAACGCCTAATGCCATCAAACGTGTGTAACTGATTAAATCACTTAGATAATTGGTAATATCCATAACTGAATACAAGCTTGATCCTATTTTACCAATAATTGTATTGCCATCTAAGCTACCGCCAATAACAACCAACACTAAACTAATAATCAGGCAAGTAATACCGACTGATTGCAAATTTGTCTCTGGAACAAGTAGCATTCCAGCTGCAATCATAGCCGCACTTACTAGAAAGAGCATCCAAGAGCCTGCTTGTAGCAAAGCTTTTAGTTTTTCACTTTCTCGACGCCATAATAGATAAAATTTCAATCCTAATCCAAACATAATTTGAATAAAGCCGAAAATCATGGACATCACAAGAATTTCTGTAATATCTGAATCAGTGGATAATAATTGAAAAGAAAATTGCTTACCAAATATATTGCCGTAAACCAAGCCCCACATCATTGTTGGCACCGCACAAATTTGAAACATATTGATATTTTGTTTCATACCTTCTTTAAAATGCAAAAAATATTTTGCCAAGGCACTGGCTACAAATAAAAGTAGGCCATAACCAAAGTCAGCAACCATTAGTCCAAATGCTAATGCGTAAAAAGGCATCATAAAAGGCGTAGGATCTATTTCCCAGTATTGCGGTAAGCTATACATTTCAACTAGAGCTTCAAAAGGCTTAATGAGCTTGTGATTTTTCAGCAATACAGGCGTATTGCTGTATTCCTCTTCTTTTACCTCAGCAAATTCTAAGAAGTAGTCCTTACCGACTACTTGTCGGATTTGTCTATCTAATTCTTCTGTTTGTCTTGCTGGTACCCAGCCTGATAGGTCCATTGTATATTCTGATTGTAATAAATACTGATTAGAGTGAACTCGCACAAATAAACTATCCAAATACTCTGCGACCAACCCTAAATCCTTATAATTATTTTTTTGCGCTTTTAGCCGCGCTTTAATAGATCTTTCTTCCTCTACTAATTGATGTAATTTTTCTTTGACTTGTCTTAAAGCCTCAGCCGGTTTATCCTCATAAGGATATTCATATTCTTGAAAACCAGCGTCACTTAGTGTAGTTTGGACTTCTTCTTGATTTTCTCGTAGAAAAAGAAGCAAAAGATAAGATGTTGTTGATGATTGATGTATTATTTCAAGGTAAGCGTTTTGTAGTTGTTCTTTTCCCATCTCTTTTTTTAACTGATTTATTTCAGTATTAGGGACCGTGCCTAATAAGCCGATAGTTTCTTTGAAGGTAGCTAAAACTGCAGGATGTTCATCAAAGTATTGCCATTTATTTAACTCATCTTCTTGCAAAGATAAGTCTTGTTTTTCCTGCTCGATGGCACGTAATCGTTTATCTTGTTTCCTTAAATCAGAATAAATATTTTTCCAGTCAAAAGTATGGGCATGTTCAGAAAGTTGTCTGAGCGTATAATGTCGTAATGGTTTTCGCAAAGCCTGAATCATACTAGGTTTTTCTACATATGGCGTTAAAAATTCTCTTGCCCATGTTACATTACCGATTTGATCTTCAATTTTGTCAGCTTCAGGATGTTCTTGCATCTGTCTAAAAAAAGCATTGGCTTGTTTATTAAATTTACTAGCTGAAAACAACTCGATTTGTTGAAAATCTTGGAGCTGTTCCATTACGGCATCTTGATTATTGTAAAAAGTAATCAAATTAAACTTTTGCATTTTTTCAATTGCCATATTCATTCACAACCTTATTTATAATAAGACCAAGCGCTTTTTCTCGCATTTCTGGCGAAATTGTCTGCAATTGTTCGACTTCTTTTTGTGTTTTTTCCATCAAGGGTTCTTTAATACCACGGAACTCTTCGTCGAACTTTTCACGCAGTTCTTGCTTACGCTTTTCTTCATTTTCATCTTGTTCTTCTTGAAAATGAGCAATCCTTTTATCGCTTTCTTCTTGCTCTTTACGCGCTTGTTTTTTTGCTTCATTAAGCAGCTCATCTGCTTGTTCTTCTGCTTTGGCTAATTGTTGGATCGCATCGACACTCATTTGTCACACTCCTTTTCGTAGTTTAGACAAAGTCCTAAAAAATCCTCTATTTATTAAGAGGATACCGAAATAGTCTTTATTGCATTAATTTAACCAAAGGATAATCTGCCAGTTTATTTAAAAATGATTGCTCACTTTCATTAAAGAGTCCAAACATATTGTCCTCAACTTTTTTGGACTCATCATAAGATGAAAAAACTTGACCAGCTAAATTTCGCAACTGCACACAAGAATTTTTTCCTTCAATAGCATAATAAACGTCGATCATAAAAATATTCTCGATTGGTTTTGCTAACTTAAATCCTCCGCCCTTACTTGAGGTTGAGTTAACGACACCGCCTAGAACCAATTTACGCAATATTTTTTTCAGATAAGAATCTGAGACGCCTAATTGTTTACTGATCCGATAACTTTTTACAGGATTATCTCCTTCTTTTTTCGCTAATATAAGAAGAACATATACTGCTTCTTCTAGACTTCTTTTTAACCTCATGACCATTTCTCCTTTGAAGGACAAATAATATCCATAAATAATCTTACCAAAAAAAAATAACATCATCAAGCAAAGTACCAGGTATTCCAATTTTTTACACACTTGTGAAATTATGATGAACAAAACTTTTAGATAAAAAAAGAAAGTCTACCATAAAAGTAAACTTTCCCATTTTCTTAAGATTGATCGTTTTTTTAATAAGAAGTTAGTTCATTATACACTGATTAATTGAACGCGAACCATATTTTCATGCATAGATAAATCCTCTACCACTGTTTGGTAAGATAACGAACGCGGTAGTTCAACAGTATAAACGTTGGTATAGACACGACTTTCTCCTCTTTTTTTCACTTCAAAATCAACATCTTTTACTTCAATATCTTTTTCTTCAAAGTAATCCGTTATAAACTCTTTTGTCGTTGTCTTATGTACAAAACTAATCTCAATTTTCTTCAAAGTCGGGATATTAATCACACGTTTTAATACAGTTAAAACAATCATAATCATCACAAAACTCACGATTGCAATACGATAGTTCCCCATACCAATCGCCAAACCTAAGCCCGCCACTGTCCATAGTGAAGCAGCGGTTGTCAAACCACGGACGACTTGTTTAGTAACAACAATAGTCCCGGCGCCTAAAAAGCCAATACCACTAACAACTTGGGCAATCAAACGAGCTTCATCCGCGCGAATGACTCCAGAAAAGTCGGGGTTATCTCTGGCAATTTCTAAAGCAGTATTTGTAATTTCTTTTTGGATCATAGCGATAAGTGCAGCACCAATACAAACTAAAATATGCGTCCGTATTCCTGCCGGCCTATTTTTAAACTCTCGGTCAAAGCCAATAAACCCTGCAAAAGTACCTGCCAGTAACATACGTAAACAAATTTCATAAATCGATAAATCGCCCGTCATCAGTCCACCTCCTTGTGTAATTTAAAAAATCCGAATGCCCATTAGAACCATTCGGATCTCCTAAATATTCAACTATTATTAAGATTTTGCCAAGCATTCAAACCACCTTGAATGTTTACAACATCATAGCCTAAACTTGCTAAGTAATCACAAGCACGAACTGTTCGTACACCAGCTTTGCTGATGACATAATAAGTTAAATCTTTACGCAAATTTTCGGCTTCAGTCACAAATTCACCAATAGGTAAATTCGTTGCACCTTCAATATGATACTTCTCAAAATCTTCTGTTTCCTGTACATCTAATATGGTAATCGCTTCATTTTGCAATATCTCTTTTAACTCCTTCACAGTAATGGAAGGATACATAAGATCCATAACAAACGCCCCTTTACTTCTTCACTTTTGATATTAGTTGAATTCTCAACGTTTGTCAAAAATTATACGTTTTTGCTTTCATTTTCAGCTGCTACACAAAACGAAGGGGACAGGCTGGTTGATTTTCTCAATTTTTTTACATTTAATGTTTGTTTATGCTTCATTCGAATTTAGCGTACTTTTATTTTTCTTCAATGGAAACAATAAACGTAAGCCATTAAGTAATACCAAAAGCGTACTTCCTTCATGCGCTAAAACGCCAATGCCGATATCCATTTTACCAACAATATTTAACACACTTAATAATAAAACAACACCCATTGCAAAAATAACATTTTGCCAAACAATTCGACCTAGCTTTTTAGAAAGCTTGTGAGCATATTCAAATTTCTGCAGATCATTTTGCATAATTACCGCATCTGCGACATCAATTGCAACATCTGTACCTTCTCCCATCGCAAAACCAATATCAGCTTGGGCCAAGGCAGGAGCGTCATTTATACCATCACCTATCATCGCAGTTTTACCATATTTCGTTTGCAAAGAGGTGACCGCAGTTGCTTTATTTTCAGGTAAGATATTACTAAACACATCATCGATTCCCAAAGCATGAGCAACAGCTTCTCCGGTTACTTTTGCATCTCCTGTGATCATCAATGTGTTTATTTGTTGCTCTTTTAGATAAGCAACCGTTGCAGCTGCTTTTTCATCTGCTCTATCCATTAACGCAATCAGTGCCACGACTTCTTCGTTTTCACTAAAATAAACAACCGTTTTCCCCGCTGAAGTAAGTGCTTCAGTTTTTGCAAGAATCTCTTCATTGGTTCTATTAAATAAACTAGGCTTACCGATTCGATAGTCATTTCCATTGTAATTAGCAACAATTCCTCGCCCGATTTCATTGGTTACTGACATTTCAAGCGCTTGTGTTTTACCAAATGCATCTAAAATTGCTGTTGCTAACGGATGATTGGCGCTTTCTTCCATTGTTGTAATAATTTGTTGCCACTTAGCTTGTTTTGTTTCGTCTATATAATAGGAATCTGTCACAACAGGTTTTCCTTTGGTTAGTGTACCTGTTTTATCAAAGGCTACTGCTTTAATATCCTGTAAATTCGACAGATAAGCTCCACCTTTAAATAAAACACCCTTCTTAGCCAAATTTGAAATAGCCGAAAGAGTGGCTGGCACGGCGCTTACTGCTAGTGCACAAGGAGACGCCGTAATCAACAAGACAATCCCTCGATAAATACTCATCTGCCAAGTCCAATCAATTAAAAAAGGCATTAAAATAACAAATAAAGGAATAATAAGAAGAACCGTTTTAACATACACAGGTTCGATTTTTTGTATTTCAGTTGCCGCTTTAGGTAGATTATTTTGCGATTGCTCAACTAGTTGTAATATATTAGCAAAGACAGTATCCGAAGAATCTCTAGTTACTTGCATAGTAAAGGTGCCTTGTCCGTTGATTGTGCTGGCAAATACTTCGGCTGCTTCTACTTTTTCTTTGGGCATACTTTCTCCATTAATAGAAGACTCATCGATTGTCGTATGTCCGCTAATAATAAAACCATCTGTCGCAATCTGGTCACCTGGCAAAACTTTCAGTTGATCGCCCACAGTTACATTTTGCACATCAACTAACTTTGTCGAACCGTCTACTTGCAATAATCTTGCTTGGGTAGGATTTAACTTCAGTAAGTTTGTAATTTCTTTTTTACTTTTTTCTTCAGCAAACTCTTCAAGAAAATGAGCGCCCGCAAAAATTAATATTAATATCGCACTTTCATCAAAACTTCCAATGAACATCGCTCCTAAAACAGCTAGTGTCATTAGCAGATGCACGTTTGGATAAAATCTTTTTTCTTCTTTTGTATTTGTTATCGTATCCACAATACCTTCAATTATGATATGAGAACCTGCAAAAACAACTGCAGCTACAAATAACCAATTAGCAACTAAAGTTGAAAACGGTCCGAAAGCCGCTAACAAATAGGCAGCAACACCTATAAAATACATGGGAACTTCACCCTGTAAATGTCCAGAATGTTTAGGTTCTTTTGCTTGGTAATCGCTAGATTTATCCATAACTGAATCCTGCGACTTATCCATATTCATGCATCTCCTTTATCGTTATTCATTCATTTATTTACTAGTAAGCGTTTATATGAATATATAATCATTTGTTCAATTAAAGTATACATGAACAACCATTCATTTGTCAAGCGGAATTTCATTAAAATTTAGGCCTTGTGAAAAAACAAGCAATAAACTTAACCAAATATATTCTCGTTTCTTTTTCTAAAGTATAATAGAATATAATTAGAAATTACGTTTGCACTTTATAAAGACTTAGAGAGGAGAAGTAGATATGATTAATCAAGTCGATAGAAGTTACTTAGAGCGCTGTGTGGAATTAGCAGAGCTTGCATTAGAAAAAGGAGATGCACCTTTTGGATCGATCTTAGTATCACAAGATGGGGTAACTTTATTTGAGGATCACAACAGAATTTCTGACGGAGATAATACTCGCCATCCTGAGTTTGAAATCGCAAAGTGGGCAGCAAAAAATCTAAATGAGGATGAACGCAAAAATGCTGTTGTCTATACTTCCGGCGAACACTGTTCAATGTGTGCTTCGGCACACGGACTCGTTGGACTCGGACGTATCGTTTATGCAAGTTCAACCGAACAACTAAAAAAATGGAACGAAGAAATGGGCATGGAAAGTGGACGACTAAAAGGACTCTCAATCAGAGAAGTTATTAATGATACTGAAGTAGATGGTCCTGATGATTCTCTTTCAGAAAAAGTAAAACAGCTCCAATATAGATATCAAAACAAGACGTTAGATTAAATAAAGCTATAAAAAAAGAAACGGCAAAATGTCGTTTCTTTTTTTATAACTGTAATAATGTCAACTATACATTTTTTATTGCCTCACTAATAGGCTCGTCTCCTGCTAATACTTCAAATTCTTTACGAATTGTTGAATCATCTTGTAAAGAAGCTAATATTGTTTGAGCGATATCTTGACGAGGCACTTCACTATGCTTAAGACCCATACCAACTTGAATTTTTCCATTACCCTTTTCATCTGTTAATGTGCCAGGATGGATAATTGTCCAGTCAAGTTCAGTACGATTTTTCAACCATTCATCTGCATAATTTTTTGCAATAGTATAAATCTTCAGTGGCGCATCATTTTCGATTCCTTTAGCAATTTGCTTACGTCCAGTACGGAAAGTACTTACCATCACAAAACGTTTAACATTTGCCTGCTCAGCAGCAGTCATAATTTTAATTGCACCATCTAAATCAACCATAACCGTCTTGTCTAAACCGCTACCACCAGCACCTGCACTAAAAACAACTGCGTCAACATCACTCATCGCTTCGGCAAAATCTTCAATAGAGTTGTAAATAATATCCAAAACTTGAGTTTCAATACCACGTTCATCAAAAAAAGTTTTTTGGCTCGCATCACGAATCACTGCTTTTTCTTCAATATCTGAATAATCTTTCGTTAAATCTGCAAAGCATTTAGCAACTTTTCCGTTTGCACCTACTACAAGTACCTTCATATATAAGCTCCTTTCTCTTTCTTTATAAATAGTATACCATTTGTTCGTCACTTGTTTAAAATGCTATGCTTTTTTAAGTATCTTCATCCTCTATTCGCTGATTATAGTAGTCTTCATAATCTTCTTTTAAAATCTTATGCAAGGGTTCAATCTGGTTAAATTCGTAACCTTCTTTCTTTTTCTGAACATACCAATCGAATAAAATATCCTCTCCTCTGCGTAGGACCACCATTAAACGATCTTTTTCAGCCAAATCAAAATTTTCTATAGAATAAGATTGTGCCTCCAAGGCTTCAATAACTAACTGATTTTCCAAAAATTCCATATAAGAGTCTAAAACATCGCCTTTTTTCTTGAAGTTCACAAGTTTTTCTTGCATTTCAGTGGCTTTTGTCCACATATCTTCAATTTCATTTTCCATCTCTCCCATCTGGCTATAAAAATCATCCCGTCTTTTTTCTAAGGCATCAAGTCTTTGCTTTGTCTCTTCTTTTCGTAATTCGTATCTTTTCATTATAGACCTCCATTCTAAAATAATTTTTCCAAACGTACGTTCGCTTTTGAGAACACTTTCATCATAGCACTGACGTTTTCTTTTGTCAACGTTTTATTATTTTATTGTTCTTTTTCAAGAACAATGTTATTATGTAAAATACAGGGAGGGAATTTAATTGAAAACAAATGATGAAATTATGGATATACTCGATCGTCTAAAAAGAGAAAATAACCTTTCAATTAGCGAAATTGCACGACGTGTTGGTATGGCAAAATCAGCCGTTTCTAAATATTTTACCCGACAAAGAAAATTCCCTTTAAATCGTATGGAAGATTTTGCTAACGCCTTTAATGTCAGTGCAGATTATATTTTAGAATACGGCAAAAAACAGACTTATTCTGAAGAAATTGCAAATATTCCTGTTATACAATCAATTACAAACGACTCTACTATTATCGCTGAAGCAAGCCCTAAAACCTACTACCCCACTACTTCTTTTGGTTTACCAAAAGGACAATTATTTTATTTTAAAATGAACGATATTAGTATGGAACCAATGATCCCCAAAGAAGCTATTGTTCTTATTAAAGAACAAAATAATGTTGATGATGAAGAAATTGCGGCTGTGACCTTAAATGATGATCCAACGCTATTTTTAAGAAAAATTAGAAAACAAGACGATTTTATTCTTTTACTAGCAGAAAACCCAGATTATGCCCCCATTATTGTTACTAAAGAAGAAAACATGAAAGTTATTGGAAAAGCGATTCGAGTAAGTTATGATATTTAAATAAATCCCCTTATACTAATAATGTAGTGGCCTGTTATGTAAAGAACATTGCAAGATAGCGTCTCTTTGCAATGTTCTAAATGATATTTACATGAAATCGGTGCCTTAAAGATGTCAATACAATTTTTCTAGTCAAGAGGTTATCCAACTTACATTACACTTTTGTTAACATTTGATAAAATTCTCTTGCTACACTTGGATATGTTAAACGTAGTGCCGAAGTTTCTTCCTTAGCATAACTTAAAAAATTAATCGATCCATACCACACAATCGTTTGATCAATAATACAAACGTTTTGCAGTTTTACTCTACTCTTGTACACTTTTATTCCTATTTGTTCCATTTTTGTAAGATATTCACTCTGCCTTTTCTGTTGCGCAGCACGCAATGTTTTCGGGTCAGACGTCCATATAACTATTTCTGCATGAGCATCTTTTATCTTACTAAGTTCTTCAATAAGCTTTTTATTTAAAAATGGTGTAGATAAAGTAACCTGACTTTTCGCTTTTTTAATATCATTACTTAATGGTGTAAGATAATTTTCGCTAGTAAAGATTTCCGAATGTTTTTCTTGACTGTTTTCATCCAGAGACACCTCGTAATTCAATTTGCGGTAAGTTGTCAAGCGTTTTTGATACATATTTGAAAACATTGGAATCATAAAATCCACATAATCGTATACACGTAATTCACTTTTATTTGTTAGGTTTCTTTGAAGCCGCCCAAGGTATTGTTGCAAGAGACCACTCCAAGAAATAGGCATTGTTAAACAGATAGTATCTAAACTGGTCAAGTCAAAACCTTCACCAACATATTTTCCTGTAGCAAGTAATACGTAGGGGGATTTTTCACTTTGTAAGCTAGTAAGTACTTCTTTCCTCTTTGTCTCTTTTACTTTCCCATTTAATTCATATATATTCAGTGAATGTTCTAATTTTGAAGAAGAGAGTAGTTGATTGTACAGCTCTTTAAGATGTTCAAGACGCTCACTTATAACTAAGATATGTCTTCCTTCATTTATGTTATTTAAAATATCTTCAATAATAGTGGAATTTCTTTTTTCATTTCTTGTAATTAAATGATAATTTTCATAAATTTCATTTGTAGCTATAGCATCTCCAAACTCATTACCAGTCGTTAAGAAGCGCGGGAGTAAAACTTGCTTGTTTTTCTTATCTTTAACCTGTTTTTTAGCTTGCCAGATAATTTCACCACAACGCATAAATATAATTGGGTCATGGCCGTCCTTACGCTTAGGTGTAGCAGATAGCCCATAGATATATTGCATGTTACAGTTTTTTATTACTTTTTCAAATGTAAATGCAGCTACGTGATGACATTCATCAATAATGACCATGCCATATTGGTCTAAGATTTCTTGCATCATATCTTTATTGACAAGAGATTGAAATGTCGCAACATCAACTAAATTACTGCGTTTAAATTTTGAACCATAAATCTGCCCGATTTTATCTTTCTTTTTCTTTCTACCTTTTTTAGTATATTCAATTAACGGTTGATCCTTTATTAAAAGAAATTTATCTAATTCTCTCTTCCACTGTTCTGCTAGATTTTTATTTTGAACTAAAATAAGCGTGTTTACTTTTTTTGAAGCAATCATTTTGCAAGCTAAAATCGTTTTGCCAAATCCAGTATGCGCAGAAATAACACCCATGTCTTGGTTCTTTGTTACTTCTAACGCTTCTTTCTGTTCTTTTCGCAATTTACCATTAAAATTTACATTAAATTTCTTTCCTTTTACCGTCTTATCTACTACATGAATTTCATTAGCAACTTGCTTTAATTGATTTTGTAACCCTCTTGGAATATAAATTTCATCTTTTGTCTCCTCAAACAAAGAAATAATTCTGGGATAATTGTAAGTAGATTGACGCATCGCTTGCCGTTGATAAAATTCTGGATTGTGAAAAGAGGATAACCCTTTTAGTTTCAAAATTGCTTTTTTTGTTAGTTCACTTTTTTTTATTGTCAGAACATTACTTTCGTACACTACTAAGGAATCAAGCATTTCTTCAGGCATTTCCTCCAATAGCTCAATCGGTTTCAGTTGCTCTTCTTTATAGTAATGTAATTCACTCTCAGCATCCAACTGGTTAATAGTGTTTTCAACTTTTTCACGTGAATATTTTAAGACACTTGCAAGATAATCCCATTGATTTTGATAAGAATCTAAATTTTCATCAAGAAAAACGCTTTTTCCTTCCAAAAATCGGCTTCCTTGTAAGGGCAAAGCAATCAAATTACCAAAACCTTTTTTAGGTAAAGTATCTTGACTAGGAAACATTCGATCAAAGCATGAAAACGATATACTGGGTTCCACTGTCATTGCTTGTGTTAGAAGCAATGTTCCTAAACGACGAACAAGTTTACAAGGCATCGCTTCGCCAAAGAAAAACCACACATGAGCGCCTTGACCAGATTGTGATTTTTCAATAGAAGCAGTTAAGCCATGCTCTTTGCTTACTCTTGCTACTGCTTTAGCTGCTGCTTGCCACTCATTTTTGTCAAAATCTAATGCTAAAAAATAGCAAGTATCATCCTTTAATATGGGGTAGACACCTAAAAATTTATTTCCATTTAAATGAGCCATCAAAAATCGATCTTCCAATCTTTCATACACACGATTTCCTTTATCATCAACTTGAATTGTTGATTTTCCGTTACTTTGTTGCCATTTACAAACAGGACCATATACATATTTCTGTTGTTTTTTATTGTAGTACCTATTAGCAAAAATATCAGTCCGTCCTCTAAACAGGTCCTTATACAGTTCAATATCCTGTTTAACTGGATCTTTTGCGATGATTTTTGCAAATTGGCCCAAAGGTAGCGAGTAAAAAGTTTCATCAAACTCTTTCGTAAAAACAACTGATCTTTCTTTTGTCCAATAATCCTGGATGATCGTTTTTGCAAGTATTGAAGTACCATCTTTTAACTGATATTTTTTAGGAAATCTAACCATAAGTACCACCTTGAATTTAGCTTTTGTTCATATGTTAACATAATAGCCGTACAATAAAAAATAGAGCTTATTGTTTACAAATCCCTTTTATTCTAAACTGTCCGTCCCATCTTCGTCCAAATACCATAATTCGTAAATATAAAAAAGCCGTCTCTAATTTACTGTTTTTCACAGAAATCAGAGCACGGCTCAATCATAAAAAGTTCAACAACCCTTTACGAAATAAATTATCCATTGTTGTTCTTCAATTTCATTTTAAATAATTGGCTCATAAGAGTAGTCGACCTTCCCCATATATTGACGAACGTCCGTCGGATGCCCTCTTTTTTCGCCTAACTGATCTCTGTAGAGGACTCCCATTTCATAAAACACCATGGGATTAAAATAATCAATCACTGACCCATCAATTGTGTCTAAACCGAAATCTTTAGCATCGATTGTTTCAAGCTGTCCATTATATTTTTTTATGAAATCTCTAGAACGTGTATCTAGCACACGAGTTTGTCCAACATTTACACATTGAATATACACTTCATCATCTTGAAGAACTTCAAAAGGACCATGAAAAAATTCAGCAGAATTAATAAATGCACAATCCATCCATTGCATTTCCATTAATGAGCAAATAGAGAAACCATAAGCATGGGAAGTATTTGCTCCTGAGCCTAAGATATACAGGAAATTTTGTTTACGATAATTTTGTGCAAATTGTCTAGCAGCTGATAATTGAACTTCTTTTGCTTTCTCTATTATTCCGTCTATTTTGTTTAAACCTTTTTTCATTTCCTCGTACTTTTCATAAGAGTCTTCTGTCTGATGTAAAAATTCATTTATAATCCTATAAACGACCCCCATGGGTTGGTCAACATGAGAAGCATCCTCTCCCCACTCATAAATGGCCAAGAAATCAGATACATTCTTATCTGCTAATTTTGAATCTATTTCGTTCGTAATCGCAATAACAAACGAACCATTCTTCTTAGCGAACTTGGCAGCTTCTACTGCTTCGGGAGTATTTCCACTATGACTCAAAACAATAGTAATACTGTTCTCACCCCAAGCAGGTGGATTTAACAACGTTAATTCTCTAGCGAACTTGCAAGTAGAATGAAGTTGCTTACTTTCACCTTCAACAAAATAATGAGCTGGGAACAAGTCATTGAATGAACCTCCACACCCTACAAAAAATATATTCGTAGTTTCTTCCTTCATGCTTGTAATTTCTTCCACTAATTTTTTTTCGTCTAACATTATAAAACCTCCAAAAGATCATTTTTTATGGAACTAAAATATTAAAGTAAGAACATAAAATTCCTAAAACGAAAGTACCTAAAATAATCCACCCAACTCCTATTCCTTTTTTCAATAGTTTATACATTATAAAAGTTACTAATAATGGGAGTAGCCCAGGAACTATCTGATCAAAAACATCAGTTTGCAATGACATTTTTGCATCGCCCTGCCCGAAGGTTAACGGCGTGTCCATCACAACATAATCTGAGGTCATGGCACCAATAACTAACATACCTAAAATAGACGAATAATATGAAATTTTATCAATCACATTCGAAGTATTTATTTTCTCAAAAAAGCTTATTCCCATTGAATAACCATACTTTAATCCGAACCATCTAATAAGAGTACATGGTAAATTATAAGCTATAATAAATAATAACGGTCCTATTATATTTCCCTTTAAAGCGAATGTCGCTGCAATACTAGTGCATATAATTCTCCACGTTCCCATTACTAAAGAATCACCAATTGCCGAGAGGGGACCCATTAAGCTAACTTTAATGTTACTAATAGCTTTAGTATCAAAATCATCTTCAACTGCATTTTGTTCTTCCATTGAAGCTGTAATTCCCATTATTGTTGATGAACAAAAGTTTGAAACATTAAAGAATTCTGTATTTCTTTCCATTGATTCTTTTAATTCATCTGGTTGGTTTTTATAAATCTTTTCTAATAATGGTGTCATAGCATAAGCATAGCCAACACCTAATTGTCTACTAAACTCCCAAGAAGAGCCCATTGCAAAAGTTCGCCAGAAAGATTTACGCAAATCTTTCTTTGTTAAACTATTAGAAATCGTCGTCATCAGTTACCGCCCCCTCAGTACTTGTTGCTTTCTTCTCGTCGCGAAAATACATAATCATTACTATTGCAGCACCAAAGAATGCTATCCCTATAATAGGAATTTCTAAGTAAGATACTAATAAAAATCCAACAAAAAAGAACGGAATAACCTCTTTTTTCATAAGCATTTCCAATAACATAGCGAAACCAAATGCAGGTAAAATTTGACTAGCAACTACCAAACCATCTTGCACAAACTCAGGGATCGCACTAATAATCGTATTGGCAAATTGGTTTCCTAAAACAAAAGTTAAAGTTACTAAAACCATCGATGGTCCAAAGTGGAGTAATGTCCCTCCCCAAAAGGAAAGATTACTAAAAAGTCTGGTTTTTCCACTTGCAGCTATTTCCTCGCATTTTTTAATAAAAAGTGGAGAGATTAACACGTATACTAGATTTTGAACAAACAAGACAACCATTGAAATTGGTAGGCCAAAGGTAATTGCAGTGGAAAAATTCCCTCCAGTTTGGATAGCAATGCCAGTTCCTATAATACTAGCAGAAACCATATCTTGAGGAGTAGATAGGCCTATTTCCTGAACTCCAATAAATGCTAATTCCATTTGAGCTCCGATAATAATCCCTTCACTCAAGCTACCTAAAACAAGTCCAGTTGCAGCACACATTACAATGGGACGATAAGTCTGTCCCCGCCCAAATAAAAAATACTCAGCATAACCAAATATAGATACTAAAAATATCAAAAATATGTCCATAAATTCATCTAACTCCTTTACTCAATTTTTTTCTTTTTATCTCGGGGAACCTGCTGTGTATAAATTTCCACTCCATCCGAGAGCAACTTTTGTAATTTTTCATATTCTTCTTGAGTTACAAACACTGCACTAGATAACGATTTTTTTTCTTCTTCAAACTTTGTTCCACCTAAATTTAATTCTTTAATAGAATCTACATTCTCTATTAATTTATAAGCATCATCAATATTTCCTATAATTATGAATAAATTATATTTATCTGTAACTCCACTATTTAAAGCTTCAATGGAATCATTGATCGTTTTTATCACCAATTTAACACCACTAGGTTTAGCTAATTTAATAATCGTTTTCTGTTGATCGTCCGTGGCAGCCTTATCATTAGCCACTAAGATACAATCCGCAGACAAATGAGAGGTCCATGAAAAAGCAACCTGCCCATGTAACAATCTATGATCTACGCGAGTTAATAAGATCATAATTTTTCCTCCTCCTTAAAATTCTTCTTCCTCTATTTCTTCGTTAAAGCTCTCATTACAAAATTGAATCGTTTCTTTACTACTGTTAAGCGTCTGTATAATGAGTTCAACAATCCTATCTGTATTTGCAAATTGAGTTGAAAATTCAATCAAAAATGGTAAGTTTAATCCTGTAATTAAATAAAAATTAGGCTGCTTTATATAACGTAAAAATTCATTATTTACGCTTCCGCCAAATAAATCAGTAATGACAATCAGTTCTTTTTCTGCATTTTCTGCCATTAACTGATCCACTGTTTGTTTTAAATCAAAGTTTTCAGTTATGTAACAATCTAATGCGCTGATTGCCTCATTTTTCCCACAGATCAATTCCAATGAACTTAAAATCCCTGAAGCAAACTTTCCATGGGAAGCTAATATGATTTTCCTCTCCAACCTCTTCACCTCTCTTACACCTTTATAAAAGCAAAACGCATGCCAACTTTAGTGGCATGCGTTTAAAATATCTAAAATTCTTCATCAATAGTGGTTTCATCAAGGTTTTCAAATAATACGTCAAAAATATAGGCAATCTCTGAATCAGGTATTTCGACACTATAATCTTTTTCTATCACACTAAACGCCATTTTAATTTGTTCTAGCGTTTTGCTTTGACACTGATACAACTGTTCATACCCTTCATAGGTATCAATGGGCATATTACGAATCAGACGCTCGATTAAGCAGCTTACGTGAACATATAAAGCTACACGTTTGGCATTATTAATCGTAATATCAGCAATCTGCTCTAAATCGCGCATAAACAAATCAACTTCGCGCATCACTTTTTCCGTATCAAGAATCGTTACAGAATCGATCACTTTTTCTAAAGAAAAATTACGAATTAAGTTTTCATTGAAACGTTTGTTTTCTTCAGCTTCCATGACATTAAGTAACCATTCACTTAACTGATGACTTTCTTTGCCAGAAATCAATTCTTCCAATGAAAGATAGGGGATCCCCTCAATATGCGGATTCGCTGTGCCAATAATCCCTAAGCAATCATACATGGAAAAGATTGTTTCGTTCTGTTTCTTATCTTTAAGTAATTGATACTCATAAGGAAAAATTTTTAATTGGCAACTGCTAGGCAAAGATTTTTCTAATAGGTGCGAAATTTGAGTTGCTGTGCCAATGCCCGTTAAGCAAGTGGTAATCAGTACTTTTATTTTATTTGTTTCTGGATAAACAATTTCCCAATCCAAGGGCGTCTGCTGAGCAGATTGATCAACCATTTGCTGTAAAGAAAGATCTTTTTGCAGCTGTTCGCCCATCGAAATGGCTAAAGGAGTGGTCACATTATTCATAATGACAACCGGCGTAGTAATTTGTTTGGGAAAATATTGATAAATTTCTTTTAGTGACCCCATATCAACGAGAATAACTAGCCCGTTGGATACATCATTATGTTCTGTATAGTCCAAAATTTCTTCAGCAATTTGTTGAGGAGTGACATCTAAAGACATATCAAATGACTCGAAAATATCTTTATTTAAAAATCGATTCGCCACATTCGCAATACTACTAGCCGTAGCGTATCCATGAGCTACAATAATTGCCTTGGGGATACCGATTTCTTTTGTCCAGTCAGCCCTTTTAAGATAAATCGCCAAGATAATTTTATCCATTGAAGAAATTTCTAAATCAAGTTTAGGCTGACACAATTCTAAAATTCGCTTCACATAATGAAAACTAGCAGGATAAGCCTGTTCAATCTGCTGTTCTAATTGATAAATTAAATGATTAATTTGTGGATCTTCAGGGAACCAACGGCTGTTTCCTTGTTGAAACAAATAATAACTCATTGCGTATACACTGTTACCATCAAAACGTATTTGATAAGAAGCTTCCATTTGCTTAAACGTATCTCGAATATATTGTGTCAAATAAATTAATGTTTCATGCTTTTGTTGCCGATCGGTTTCAAACAAAAGAAAATCAAAAAGACGATCCACCTCTGTTTTTAATTGTTCTTCACAATTTTCCAAGTGTTCATTATTTTGTTGAAATTCGGTGAGTATTCGTTCAAAAGAAGTAAGCACTCTTTGTTGTTGCGGTTGGTTATTTTTTGTCAGTTGTTCTAAAGTTGTGTGTGCATCAAAAAGGACATCTTCTTGTACAAATGATTGAATACTAGCACTGGAAGCATTTAGAATGGCTTCAGGCAAATGATAAACCGTAATTTTTACCGTGTCATTTTTCTTTTGTTCAGAAAAAGCATTGGCGACCGTTACTTTGACACTGCTTTTTAACTCTCCGATATTCCCTTTAAAACCTGCATTGGTTAATAAGGTAAGCACCTGGCCCGTCACTTTTATTGGACGTCGAATTTTATTATATTCAGCTAACAAAAATGAATAGACTAACTCTAGTCGTTCTGTTCGATTTCTTTCCATTAAGGAAGGCAATTCAATCTGGATCGGTACTCTACGAATAAAAGTGGTGAGAAAACTGCTTTCAAGGTTTTCTGTTGTGGCAAAGAAAATCCTTGTATTAATCGGGATGGATTGATTCGTTTCTCCCATTCGATAAATAACGCCCTGATCTAAAAAAGTAAATAGTTTTTCTTGCCCTTCAGCATTCAAACGATGCACTTCATCTAAAAAGAGAATGCCGTTGTTGGCCGCTTCAAAGGCGCCTTTCTTGTCTTCTTGCGCTCCAGTAAATGCGCCTTTAACATAACCAAATAAGTTACTGGTTAATAATTCCGGATTATTGGCATACTGGGCACAATTAACAGTCACAAATGGCGCATCTTCATCAATCATTTCGTTTTCTAAACAGTACTGATAAATTAATTGGACTAAAAAACTTTTCCCTGTACCACTATCGCCTGTTATTAACGCTGGTAAACCACCATCAGGATAAGACAAAGCTGCTTTTATTTGTTCAATTGAGCGACTGAGACTTTGATTATAACCAATCAATAACGAAAACAAATCTTTTTCTTGCTCAAATAGCGGTTGTTCTTCTTTTATCTCATATATACTTTGATAATTGAAATATTTTAAAGGAAAAAATTGTTGATCAAATGCTGCTTTATGAAAATAGTAAACCGGCCTTGAATTGATTTTAACTAATTTTTCTTCATCATTTAGTTGATTCAAATAATGACTAACCGTATTTCTTTTTACGCCAAAAATTTCTGCTAATTTTTTTGCAGTAAATAACTCATCCAAAGTATCTAAATCAAGAAATGCTGTTTGGTTTTTTAAATAATTTAATAAGCTATCTTTCAAAAACTCCACCTTCTACACCCATTTTAATAAAAAAAGAAATAACGCCGCTTGTTAGCGTTATCTTTTTATTATTGATAATAACATATAAAATTGCGAAAGCGCAGTTTATTTTATTTATATAATAAGATAATCTCTTTTTATTAATGGTTTTAGCTACGTAAATTATGCTAAAATTTAAGTATAAACTGATCATTAATTTTAAATTTATCGTAAACAATCTATCTATAAAAAATTAACGAAAAGGAGAATTTTATGCAAACACCAGAGACAATTTTACTTTTTTGGTTTCATGAATTAGCCCCAGAGCAACAATTCAATGGTGGTAGTGAAATCGATCAATTAATTACAGAGCGGTTCAAAGAACTGCATCTACAAGCTAGCCAGGGTGAACTTGACAGCTGGCGTTCTAGTATCCAAGGTCGTTTAGCAGAAATTATTTTACTTGATCAGTTTTCTCGCAATATTTATCGCGGACAAGCAAAATCATTTGCTTTTGACGCTATGGCCTTAGTTTTGTCCCAAGAGGCATTAAAAACTGAACAAGCACAAAGTCTAACACCAGATGAACTTGGTTTTTTGTTAATGCCATTTATGCATTCTGAATCCAAAAAAATTCATCAAACAGCTATAGGCTTATTTGATCAACCAGGCTTAGAACTATATTTAGACTATGAAAAACGCCATAAGAAAATTATCGACCGTTTTGGTAGATATCCACACCGCAACGCGATCTTAAAAAGAGTATCAAGTGATGAAGAGCAAGCGTTTCTGACTGAACCAGGTAGTTCTTTTTGAAAATTACCTTTACGTAATAAAGACTGATAGACTAAGTTTTCGTTTGGTCTATCAGTTCAAATTTATAAGTTATAGATTTTTACTCAATAATCTTTCTTCTATTTCCACATTCTCTTGATGATTTTTCTTATCTTAATTCGTTATTCATTGTCAATTTTATCAACTAAAATCTGCGTAAATAATTCATCAAAATATCGTATATCAATATGACCAGTTTTTTGATTCATTGCATTCAACATACCTGTAACCATACCTATTTTCATAGTTTCTTCAGGTGTTTTCCCATTGGAAATACCGTATGCTAATCCAGCTAATATTGAATCTCCAGAACCAACGGGATTTACTGCTTCTATATTTGGAACGTCTACTTTATAAATATTATTTTTATGTTTAACAAGCGCTCCATTTTCGCCTAAAGAAACTACAATCCATTCGATACCATCAAATAGATCGTTTTTTAATGCTTTTTGTAATTCAACTATCGTTTCAACCTTTTGTCCTAACACTTGGCTAATTTCTTCTTCATTCGGCTTGATTAAATCAGGTTTAGAGTTATCCTGTATGCTTTTAGTGAGGGTTTCTCCAGATGTGTCTAATAAAGTTTTCACTTTTTGCCTATTAGCTTCTTCGATTAAAATTGAATAATAGTCTCTTTTCACTCCCTTTGGCAAGCTACCTGAAATAGTTACAATATCTACTTCTTGTAATAATCGTTTATATGTTTCAAAAAATGTATTTAATTCTTTCTCGTTTATTTCAGGACCATTTTCTAAAATTTCAGTTTGGTTCCCCTCATGTAAAATTGCTATAGAGTTCCTTGTTTCACTACTGATTTCAGAAAAATCATGCTTCATGCTTTCTTCATCCAAGCGTTTTCGAATATACTGTCCGAAGTTTCCACCCAGCAATCCAGAAGCTTTAACTGGTTCATTAAGTTGATGAAGCACTCTTGTTACATTTAATCCTTTTCCTCCAGCTGTCTTAGAAATATTGCTTACTCTATTAACTCTATCAATAACTAATTTATCTAGCGGATAAGAAATATCTATTGATGGATTCATTGTAATAGTTAGTATCATATCTTAGCTCCTATCTTTCTAATTATAAACAAGCCTCCTCACGCAAGCTACTTGTTTTCTTAACTTACGTAAGGAGAAACTTTAATAGAGCACTAATAATTTGAGCATATCGTCTTAATTAAAAGCTATTACATTATTCCAAATAATCCACCAACAAGCCCAATTACGATAGTGATTCCAATTAACACTAAGGGAGAACGTCCCTTTTTCAATAACCAATAGCAAAAGAAAGTAAAAAGTAATGGTAATAAACCAGGCATAATAGCATCTAAAACTTCTTCTTGTATATCAACTGGTATCTCCCCAGCTTGCAATGTCCAATCAAGGTTAAAATCAACATAAGAGGCAATCAAGGCGCCAACAACCATTAAACCAACAATCGATGCAGCTCTAGATATCTTTTGCGTGCCTTCTTTTAGTGATGAAATAGCATCAGTTCCTATTCTATGGCCAAAGTGCATCAAAAAGAACCGAGCTCCAAAGTGCACCGCGTTAAATACAACAAGAAATAAAATCGGTCCCGTTATATTACCTTGAGAAGATAGTGAAGCAGCGATGCCCCCGGTAATAGGAAGTAATGTTAGGTAAAACAGCGCGTCTCCAATCCCACCTAATGGACCCATTAAAGCTACTTTAATACCACGAATTGTTTCTCGCTCTTCTTTATTTTCTTCCATCGATAAGATAATCCCTTGAATAAAGGTTACTAAAAATGGATGAGTATTAAAGAATTGCATGTGTTCTTTTAATGAATTAGACAGGTCATGATCATTTTTGTGGATTTTCTTAAGGCCTGGGATCAAACCATATACCCATCCGCCAGCTTGCATACGTTCATAGTTAAACGAGGCCTGTAACATTAAAGACTTCCATACCATTTTGTTCAAATCTTTTCTTGTAATCACTTGTTCAGACTCAGGATTTTCATAAGTTTCTGAAATTACGTTTTTATTATCGACTGTTTCTGTGTTCTTGTTAGATTCCATCACTATAATCCTCCTCTTCGTCTAAATCCTGATTCGTTCTAGTTTCAGTTGCTGCTTTTGATGAACTGCCTATAAAATAATCATAAGCTGCAAATGCAGTAGCAACAATTGCCACTCCTAAAATTGGCATTTCAAGATATGCGACTGCTACAAAACCAAGTGCAAAAAATGGCGCATATGTCCATTTAAACATGATTTTCATCAACATTGCGAAACCTACTGCAGGCATAATTCCTCCAGCAAAGCTCAATCCATCAAGAATCCATTCAGGTATCCAAGTTACAAATTGTTCCGCTTGAGCTGCCCCAAAATAAATTGGAAGAAAAGCAACTACACCAAAGAAAATAAAAAGAATTAATGGTTCTAAGTAATTTAATCGATCAATACCTCTAGTATTTGCTTCATCAGCCATATCATCCATTTTGTGCATAACCGGTGACATAACAGTAAAGAGTAATGTAATAACAGCTTGTCCTGCTACTGCAAAAGGAACTGCTACGCCAACTGCAACTTGTGGATCTTGACCAGTAAGGATAGCAAACGCTGTTCCAACAATTCCGCCAATAACAACGTTTGGTGGCTGTGCCCCAGCTAAAGGCACCATTCCAGCCCAAACCAATTCCAATGTAGCTCCGGCCATCAACCCAGTCGTCAAGTCCCCTAAAATTAACCCTACAACAGGTCCTGTGACAATGGGCCGATGTAAGTGTGTTAACCCGTTAAAATGGTCAATACCAGCAATACCAGCCCATAGTCCCACTAATAACGCTTGTAATAACATGTATTACCCTCCTTGTTATTCTGATATTCATCTTATAATTTTGTCATTAAATCAAAACCGTGCTCATTTGGAATACCTCTTACATCCAATTCCACACCTTTTTCATGCAATTTATTAAAAGTTTCAATGTCCTCATCGTTTACAGAAACAGTTTTAGAAATTTGTTTTTTCCCTTCTTCATAATGTAAATTTCCAACATTTATTTTGTTTATCGGAACTCCGCCTTCTACCAGAGCAAGAGCATCTTGCGGTGTACGTACGACAATAAATATTTTTTGTCGTGGTGCAGCTTTATGAATAATACGAATTGTCTTATCTAACGTAAAATAACGACTTTCTGCGCTTTCAGGTAACGCCATATCCATTAAATTTTGTTGTACTTCATTATTTGCGATTTCATCATTGGCGACAATAACTAAATTTGCTCCTAAAGTATTCGTCCATGTCATACCTACTTGTCCATGAATTAATCGATTATCAATTCTTGTTAGTAAAATATTAGGCGTATTGGCCATATTTATTCCTCCTTTAAGTTTTATTTTAAATGCCCGAATTGTTATTTTCTTTTCACTTATTAATTAGTTTTCTAGCGCTGCGAATGAACCGTTTTCATTTTTGAAATTTAAATACAAACCTGTCCAATCTTCACCATAAAATTATAATACACTTTTTATATTCCTTCTTCCTCTGTTATACTTTTCTTCTTACCTTCATAAGTGACTAAACCATTTTTTCCAGATTGTAAGACTTTTTCTACAAAAGTCCCCGCCTCTAGTCTACGATTAAATATTCCATCCATAATAGCTGGCAAATTCGCTCCAGCTACAACTTTAATTTGTTTATCTTCTTGTGATAATAAAATAGATTGATTAAATGGTGTCCCACCTGGGATATCTGTAAAAATAATTACTCCTTCCTTGCTATCCATCTGAGAAACTACTTTTTTTAACTTATTATTTAAATCCTCAGAACTCTCCCCCTCTTCAAAATTGATTGCTTCAAATTTTTCTTGTTTTCCTGCAATAAGTTCCACAGATGATTGAAGACCAGTGGCAAACTGACCATGACCAGTTACTATTATTCCTAGCATATAACGCCTTCTTTCTTTTTAATCGACGGAATTGTTCATCTATTCCACTTCAACTTTGTCATGCCAAGGGCTAGCGGTTTGTTTTACCACTTGATTTAATGTTTCAATATTCTCTTTACCTTGATTTCTTAACCAATCCAAGGCTCCCTTTTCGCCATTTTCTATGAAAGCAGTAACGCCATCTTTCCACGTTGCCCGTCCACAAAGAACACCGTTAAAAGTAGAGTTTGCCTCTTTAGCTAAGACTAATGTTTCTTGAAATAACTTCGTCGACACTCCGGCACTTAAGAAAATAAACGGAAGATCTGTTGCTAGACTTTGCTCTTTAAAATAAGACTCTGCTTCTTCTTTAGTATAAACAGGCTCCTCATTTCCATAACCTTCAACAAATTGCATATTTACTGGAATTTCCACCTTTAGTACATCTACATGATACTGTGGTTTTGTAAATTCTTTCATCATTTCAATTACTTTATGCGGTTTGATTTTGGCATATTCTCTTGAACTAGTGTCATCATTTTGGGCATCATAAGAAAGTAACTCTAAATAAAAAGGTACTTCTTCACCAGCACATTCACTTCCTAAGCGTTCGACGAATACATGCTTTAAATGATTTATCTGTGCATCTTCATCCACATCATAGTAAAGTAAAAACTTAATCGCATCAGCACCTTCACCTTTTAAACGTAATACCGACCAATCATTTAATAGATCGGGTAAACGTCCCGAACTCGTCGTATCATATCCACTTTCTTCATATGCCAATAATAAACCAGCTTTTTCGTCTCGGGCATTTGCTGCCTTTATCCCATATTCAGGATCTAATAAAATAGCTGAAGTATATGACGTTAAGGTTTGGGAAACCAATCTTTTAAATTCTTCGATCATTTCGTCCTTTGGTTCAGCACCAAGTTGTTTAATCATTTTTTTTAATGCCCCACGCTGATCAATAGCCAAAGCATTAATAACGCCATCCGAAGTCGATAATTTATCCATCTTTTCTTTTTTAGCTTTTGTTATTTTCACCATATATTATCCCCACTTTTATTTTTTAAACTCATGAATAGTAACCCCTTTTACAACGCGATTAACAGTTCCACTTGGTGATGGAGTGTCAGGTGTATTATTTACTTTGATAGAAGTTAGAATAGCCACTGTTTGCGCAACCATGATATCAGCTAAAGCTAAGTATCCATCTGGCAACAACTGTGCTTTTTCAGAAAATGTAAATTGATCTCCAGAAAAATTACGTTCTCCTGTTTGACCAATGGCAAAAACTCCTGATGCGATTTCGTCGTCCTTGACTTCTTCTAAAATATCTAAATCATAATCACGAGTGTATAGATCATTATTGACAAAATCAAAAACCAGCGTTCGTTCATTAACAAAGGATTTAGGACCGTGACGGAACCCCATAGAAGAATCAAATACAGTGGCAATTTTTCCTGCTGTTAGTTCCAAAATTTTCAATTGCGCTTCACGAGTTAACCCTGAAAGGCTACCAGAACCCAGGTAAACAATACGTTCGAAATCTCGTTCTACTATTTCCCGGATTTCAGTTTCACGTTGAATCACTTCTTGCCCCATATTACTCATCGTATGGACATAAGTTGCTTTTTGGCTAAACCTAGTTGTATCAAAAATCAATAAAGTACTTAATGCCATACAAGAAAAACTACCCGTCATAGCAAACCCATCATCATTTGCTCTTTTAGGTGTTAATAACATAAAGTTATTGTCTTCATTCTCACTCCTTTGTGCCAAAGTACCATCTGGAGCACAAGTAATGGTTAAATGATAAATATTTTCAACCACAGCGTTTGCTATATCAACGGCTGCAATACTTTCAGGACTGTTGCCACTTCTGGCAAAAGAAACCAAAAGTGTCGGCTCTTCTTCAAAAAGATATTCGTTAGGAGATGCTACAAGATCTGTTGTGCCAACGCTTTGAAAAATATAAGCATTATTATCACCGTTAGCATTTAAATAAGGCACTAATGTATCACCTACATATTGTGAAGTTCCAGCCCCCGTGAAGACTACACGAATTCTGTTACCGCTTGCATTTTTCTTTATAATTTCTAAGTAATTTTCAATATCTTTTTTGGCTGTTTGATAAATTTCTAGTGTCTCTTCCCAAAGTTCGGGTTGTTGTTTAATTTCGCGTGTGGTAATTTCTGCACCCTTTTTAACTAATTCTTCTTCTGTTGATTTAAACATTGCTCCTCCTCCTCATATTATTCATTATTACGAATGTGTCGAACCTTATAGTGAAACTGATCTGCTCTAGCTACGCTTAATGTATATTCAATCACCTCGTTTTTCATATTATAAGTTAGACGAATTAAATGCAGCACTGGTGAACCGGAACGGATTCTTAAAACTTCAGCATCTTCTTCTGCGGCAATACTTGCGTAAAATTCTTCATCTGCTAAACGAATTTTTTGTGCAAAATCTTCGGAAAAAACATCATATAAAGGCTTTTGCTCTAATTGTTCTTTTTCTAATGACAAAAATGGTTTTATAGGTAAATAAGAAGTCTCAACCATTAAAGGTTCATCATCTGCCAAACGTAACCTTCTTACCTTATAGACTGTATCTCCTAACGAAATTTGCAAAGACTTTGCAATTCGCTTATCAGCTTCAACTTGTTCAAAAGATAAAATTTGGGTATTAGGTTTTCTTCCTATTTTTTTCATCTGCTCAGTAAAACTATAAACCCCAGCTAAATCAGCCGTTTTATTAGATAGCTCAGACACAAAAGTACCTTTACCGTGATGACGATAAACATAACCATCACTTTCTAACTCCTGCAAAGCTAAACGTACTGTAGTACGACTAACACCAAATCTCTTTTCGATTTCTCTTTCAGATGGCAATTTATCATGTACAACCATTTCATTTTCAATTTGATTTTTTAGAAAATCAATTAATTGATAATATAAAGGCTGACCATTTGATGTATTTTTCATAACTATCTCCTCGCTACTGGTAATAACCACAATATAAGTTTAAACTGTTTATACTAAGATGTCAAATGAATTTTGATCAATTAAATAATAGATAAAATAAAGACTTTTCATCCTTTAACTCGCTTTATATATACCCTATAAACAGTATATTGATGTATTAAATAATATTCATTAATTTTTGAAAGCGATTTACAAAATAAGCTTATTTTGCTACTCTGTTTATGTGGTAGTGACCAGTTACGGTTTATTTATTTCTTTTTTCGAGACAATGTCATATATTAAAAATGTTTATCTGCCATCTATTGTAACGGAAAAAGAAACTGCTTTAAAAAACTAAAAATAATGTAAAAGGAGGTAGAACTGTATAAGTCAAGTTAGTGGATAAAAAATTCAAGTATGCTACTGGTAACTATTTGTCAAAACAAAAGTGATTATTTCTAACGACGCTTTATCGGTCCAACATTCCAGCTTCTCTTAAAAGGAGCTCAACTAGGTTAAACGACAATTGTGTACAAGATGTAGGTTTTATAACGCATAATTTACGAGGAGAGATGACATGAAAAAATATAACAAATTAAGTATTAAAAAAATTTTAGCTGTAGTTTTTACTTCTTT
>NZ_JAKEIT010000017.1 GCF_021474685.1 Tetragenococcus halophilus
TGAAAATTACTTTATAAATTTTTTATTTTCTAAATAAAAAAAGTGATAGGTTAATAATACAATAACTTTCACTAATTATTGTATTATTAACTAGCACTTTTAAAGTAACCTCCACTTTTAAAACTTATTATAACAAAATAAAAATTCCAAATAAATATTTTTTGTAATTCTGTTCTGAAAAAATATATGTTTTCACGCCAAAATTCTATTTTTCCAGTCTAACAACTTTCTTCTTAAACCATAAGGAATGATATGGCTAAGCTTAAATTTAGGAATTTTCAATGAGTCACTCACAAGCCAATCCTTATTTTCTTCTATAGCTTCATAAATACGCTCAGAGTTATGATAATCTGCAAAAGTAAAGTAATCATTTCTCATTTCTGCATATTTTTCTTTTTCTTCAAATCCATTATGAATATAGTCCTCAATAATGTTAACTAATCCGTCTGTGTCATAAGCAACATCACCAAATAAATCTGTATCAAAATTCATATAGGAGCCCTCATACTCTAAGTACTTGTCTTTATCAAAGTGGAAAAAAACACATGGTTTTTGTAAATAGAACATCTCCCATATAACACTTGAATAATCAGATATCATTAGCGAACTTTTCATAATCATTTCATCTAAAGGCGTTTCAAGAAAACCAAATTTTTCTATGTTTGAAGAGCTGCTATCAAACAAATCAATATAATCACGGAATTTAGGATGTAAGAAAAACTTAATTTTTACGTTATTTTCTTCCAATAAATAATGAAGTCTTTCAGAAGAAAGAAACTCGTTATATTTTTTAAAGTATTCACTCTCAACGAATTTATCCCTTTCCATACCGTCCATCCAAGTTCGCCACGTAGGCATTAGGAAAATCTGTCTATACGGAACCTGATCAGTCTTATCGATTAAACCATCCCACCTTGCCAAACCGGTAGCAACAACTTCTGTTTCATCATAACCCCAGTCTTCAACAATCATTTGTTTTTCAAATTCAGAAGGAGCTATAACCAAATCAAAAACATCTCTATTTTTATGAAAATCAGGTACCCTTTTTAGCCCATTTACTCCATGTTGTAAGTAAACCAATTTTTTATTTGTAAGGGCCCTAGCAAGTTTACTTTTTTTCAACTTTAAATTATAACTATTCCGTTTAGTATCTGAAGAAATTAACAATTTTGCAGCAAACATATAAACAAAATATTTAAAAGTCATGAAGTAAATAACTCTATCTTTTTTATCTTCAAGATTTTCTAATTCGGGAGAGTCTCTTTGAATGATATAATAAAATTCATCATGCTTGTTGTTTTTATAAACATAATCAAAGAAATAATAGCCACTATCATGAGCAGAAATTGCAAGCTTTTCAAAAGCCAACCATATTTCTCTTTTAGCAAAATGTTTATAAAAAAGTTGTACATACAAATAAGCCAAATTTTCTTTCAGTAAATAATATCGATTTTCATAAAATTCTTTTTCCCTATAAGTAAACGAGAGATAATTTGACAAAGTTATATATGGATACACGATGTCTTTATCATTCACATTATATTGATACTTAGAAATTGTTTGATTAACGTCCCAAGCAATTTTTTGAGTAACAGAACTTATTTTTACATAATATTCTTTATTATTTTTAGTAATTGAAATGTATAAATCCCAATATAGCGGGGTTAAATTAGAATTTTTCAAATCAATTGTACTTTCTATAGTCGCTTTACCGTTAACATTAGTAACCTTTCTTATAGAATAGGATCTAACATCTAACATATCTTTGTTTCTCTGGATAAGTTGTAAAGCACTTAATTGTATATCATCAATATACGGTGATATTACATCTACTTGTAAATCAACTATATTCTTTTTCATTTTAAATCCTACAACTTTAGCTTTTAACTTGTACTCCTCTTTGATAAGGTTAGAAGCGGTGTTTTTTACTAAAGCTAGTTCATTATTTACAGTAATATAGGGTCTTGTATATTGTTTATAAGTCGAATTATTTTCAAAAGCTTGTTTAAAAGGCTGCAAAAAACGTGCCGGTTTTTCTAAAATAGATTCTTCAAACATCCCAAGTTGATAACTGGTTTTACTTTTCGAATTATCTATTAAAAATAAATTCCATCTTAATCCATTCTTATTTTCCAATTCATCTAATAAAAAATAGAAATTAAATTCGAAATGGTTTGAATCTCTTTTTCCATGTATGTAGTAAAATTTATTCTTTTTTCTTTGCTTTACTAACAAAAACGGCGTCCCACTATAAATCGGATTTTCAACAGTATCATTTAAAGAAAACCGTAAGGATGTGTCTGTTATACTAATATCCTTTATCGATAGTGGTGAAGCTTTTTTTATTTGCCTTTTATTAAAATCGTACTTTGTTAAGTCAACATAAATTGAAGCAACGTTTTTTCCATCTATATTGAGACCTTGTAAATTTTTAGTATAGAAACCAGAATTTGTTTCTAATAATAGACATGCTGTCTGCATATTTTCTGCTACAAGATTATTTACCATAAAAGTTTGCGTTTCTTCTATCCATTGACCTTTTGACAATAAATCATCGGTTATAAGAAAAACCTCTTTTATAGGAGAATCTTTTTTTATACTAAATGATAATTTATCATCCTCAATACCTTCATATTCGATTGCCTTGTTCCAGGAGCCTAAATAATCTTGATTTTGTTTTATTAGTAATTCATAATCTTCATTCATATTAGAATTTTGTGATATTCTAAAAACATGTTCGTTTTCTAAAAGAATAAGCTCCAAATCGAAAAAACCTGTTAAATAACTAGGAGAAATATTAATTCTACTATCATCATATGTTAAGGGGACAATATGTTGGACTAACATATCTTTTTGCGTAGCAATAACCAATAATTCAGAGCTAAAATTAATAGCCTTTCGATTCAAACCTCTTTTGTCTAAGGTATAGATTCCTTGTATTGATATAGTAGGAGCATTTCTCATTTGTTTAAACAGTTCATTAAAACGTAAAAATTTTATTTGAACACAGTCGTTTTCTGTTTTAAGAATTCCTTGTATTTCTCCGAAAAAAGGCACTAACTTTTCTGTGTCTATTTGAAATTTCATAATTTGGTTTTCTTTATCTAAGAAATTCAAATTAAAAAAAATACCTATTGGAAAACTCTCATTAAACTCAAGCGTTACTTCTGTATTGTCTTCATCTAACACATATTTCATAAATGGTACATTTTTATCACTTATCTGTACAGATTCTATTTTGTCTGCCAATGCAGTCGACACTATAAATGCATTATTCCCATTTTGAAAGTTTGTTTCAATATAGTTCATTTTTTCCTCCTAATTCAACCCCTTAATTGCATCAAAAATTCTTTTTGAATTATTATGGTCGGCATACTTATAATATTCTTCATGCAATTTTTCAAAATATGGTTTTAGTTGAAAGTTGTTTTTAGCATACTCCTCTATTAATTGAATAAGTTCTTCCTTATTCAATGCTCGTTCCCCAAATAGTTGAGTTTCCATATCTATATAACTTCCTTCATATTCTTCATATTTTTCATAATCAAATTGATAGAATAATACTGGCTTTTTCATAAAAAACATATCCCATGTTACTGAAGAATAATCGCTAATCATTAAAGAGGCTTCCATAATTTCTTCATTCACTTTTATACTCTGAAAACCTTTCAAAGAAATATGATCGCTATTTAAATAAAACTCAGAAATATATTGTTTAAATTTAGGGTGTAAAAAGAATACTAATTGTAAATTATACTTTTCTAATATAGTTTCCAGTTCATTTGAATTTAAAAAATTAATATAATTGTCATAGTAGTCTGTCCTTTTGAAGTCTTCTTTGGGCATATCTTCCATCCAAGTTCTCCAAGTCGGCATAACAAAAATTTTTCTTCTTTCTCTATTTTTTGATTTATCAAATAATTTATCCCACCTGGAAAAGCCAGTTACTGCTATTTCGTTTAACTCATATTTCCAATTTTCGTGAATAATTTCTTTTTCCAGGTCAGAAGTTGCAATAACTAAATTAAAGTTTCCTCTTCCTTTGGCTTTTTTGAAAACATTCGATTGTTTTAATGCGGTTACTCCATGTTGAAGAAAAACACTTTGTTTTCTCGTTATTTTTCTAGGAACAAGACCTGTGCGAATTCGCAAGTTATATACATGTCGTTTGTTCTCTGAAGAAACTAATAACCTACTTGCATAAACTAGCAAAAAATACTTAAAAGACATAAAGGGTACTACATTATTGCTTTCTCTTCTTACTTCTTCATAATCAGAAGAGTTTTTATCTAAAATAAAATAAAAATCATCATGCAATTTATTTTTTTCTACATATTGAAAAAAAGCATAACCATTATCCTGTGCGGTGGAAGAAAATTTCTCGAATCCAAGCCAAACGTCTTTATTACTATAGTAGAATGGTTTCATTAGTAAATAGGTAATATACGCCAATTTTTCTTTTACTTTATTTCTCTTATTTTCATAGTATTCCCTCTCACGCATCATAAATGCTATGCCATTTTTCAATGTTACATAGGGATATAAAATCTTATCCTCTGTAAATATAGCATTCCTAAAGTAATCTTTATTTACCTGTTTTTTTATTTTTGAAGTGGCGTCTGTTACTTGTATTCTTTCTTCGTTACCATTCTTATCCATAACCGTTATAAAAACATCCCAATATAAAGGAAAGAAATTATTGTCCCAGTCCATCAAAAAAGAACCTTGAACAGAAAAAGTACGATCTTTTATCTGTTCTACTACAGTATCTTTTGTTTCAATTAATTTAACTGTGTCTTTTGAACGTAATTTTAAAAGAATATTTTTTATAGTTACATTACCATCTTGCTTAACTTGAGCTTTCATGGAAAAGCCATTTTTATTCTTTTTAGTTATATCCAACAATTTAGTTTTTATTTTATATTGCTCTTTAAACACAGCAGCACCAGAAGATTTTAAAATCGCGATATAATTATTCATTGTGGAATAGACCATAATCGAATAATCTTCAATAGAAGTATTCAAATAAGTCAATTTATTATTAGTTGATCTCATAACCTGTAGTCTTCCGGATTTCGATTTTCTTCCGTCAACAAACCACGCTTCTAAATCCCAACGATTATTACCAACTTCTTGTAAACTTTCTGCAGTTAAAGGCACAAAAATATTACCATTCATCATTTTTACTGTAGGTATTCTCACGCGTTTTTTACTTTTCCTTGAAACAAAAATAATTTCCTTTAATTGACTATCTATAAACTGTTCATTAACGACACTTATTTCTAGACCTTTCTTAGGTTTATCATGAACAAGCACTTGCTCCATCAGTATATCTTCTCTTTCATCTACCGGAATTGCCTTAAAAAAATTCTCAATGAAAAGGGAACAGACTATAAGTTTATTCTGTCTAAAGTAAATACCTTGATGCTTACCTTGATGTTGTCCTACATAGCCAATAAATGAAGATTTATTATAATGAGAAGGATCTCCTTCAACAATGGTATCCATTAAATAAGTCTCATTTAATCTGTAAAGAACTTTTAACTGCCAATGCCCTTGAGGTAATATTTCAGATAAATCTATTGCGAAAGTATCTATGAAAAAAGAAAATGGAATTCTTCTCTCCTCTTCTGTTTCCTCGTTCATAGCAAAAAAGCCTTCTACGTTTCTTTTTGTTAATTCTTGATTATATATTTTTAATGATAAATTATGTTCATCAAAATCCACTAGTGTAACAGGAATATCACTTTCTAATATGTACTCGGGATTAATTGGATAATTAACATCATCATGTTTTCTAAAAATGATAGAGTTAGCGTTTCCTTCAATGCTTAATTTGTTTACGCCAGTAAGAATACTCTTTTCACTTGCTTTTTGATAGTTATTAAGCCATAAAGAGTAATTCACCCCTTTTTCCATTTTTTCTTCCGGGTTTTTTAAAATTAAATTATCTTCTTGGGAAACAGTCTCAACATCTATCCTGCGTCTTTTTTCATCTAAAAGAAAAGCATTATCAATTATTAGTTCTCTTGGTTTATCAAATATAATATTTTCTCCTTGAACCGAGACCAATTGAATTTTTTCTCTCACTTTTCGTGCCTCCAATTATTAATGTCTGTAAATAATAATGAATTACACTATCTTCTAATAATATGTAAAACATCGTTGAACACTTGTAATTTTATAAACTCAAAAATAATTATAAAAACAATAACAATGATAACCATACAATAAAAATTTAAATGGTTCAATATAAATAGCGTTCTTTAAAATAAAATCGACTTCTCAAAATTTAAAAATACTGATTTTAAGAAGCCGTTTTTAAAATTTGTAAATCACCTATTAATTTTTTGCTTGAAGCCCCTCAATGGTTTAGTCAATTTCCACAAGTTTGAATTTTCTATATTTTGAACCTTAACTTTTAGTTCTTTATTTTGCCTATCTAGCTCTTTATTTTGCTTATCCCTTTTTAATAGTTCATCTGTTTTTTGATCTAATTCTTCATTTTTTTCCTTTAAGTCTTTCTTCAAATTTGAAATGGTTTTCTTATTGGCCTTGATTTTTCTTCCATTATTATTTTTTTCTTTTTCTTGCTTTTTCATAGTAATATCAAAACTCTTTTGAAGTCTTTCTCTCATTTCCTCACTATTACAAGAAGTTATCGGTGTAAGGGGAGATTTTAAGTCAATTTGTTCAAGTTTTTCGTCAAACGGCGTATTCAATCCGTCCATATTATAATGGTAAACATTATCAATATTATTTTTATCTAAAAAGTTAATAAAATTATCATAATTTCTTTCTTGATTTTTTTCGACAGAATGTATATCAACTTGTTCTAATAATTCTTCTAGTGTCATGTCTTCTCTTATTTCGTTCGTAGGAACTCGAGGAAAATTATGATACTCAGTTAATTCTCTCATTCTTCCGTCGATAGGAATCGCTATACTTGGCGTACCAGCAAGAATCGGAGCAACGTTGCCATGTAATCTAGTCCCAACACTTAAATCAATATTTCTCATATGTTTAATCCATGATGGAGCTGATAGAAAGAACTTAACCTGGTTATTTTTATATAAATCTGCATCTAAACTATTGGGATAATTATTAACTTTCGAATTAACAGCGTTACCCAAAAAAGGAGTTCCAGAATAAGCTAAAATCATTTCGTCTAAATCCTGTGGCGTAAATTCTAAATTTTTATATTGTTCAGAAAGGCCGTTTAAAAATTTTAATACTTTTTGATCGGCTTTAGGTGTCATATTCATGCTTATCAAAGAATCGTTGTGTAGATTGACATCGCGAATTTTGATATTGCTACCAAAAGTATACATTGAAGGACATCCAATTACCATATGGTCTCTTCCTTCTTTAAAACCCAAATAAGAAAGGTAATCAGACGTGATTTGTCCTCTTAACCCTATAATATTAGATTTTTCTAATACCGCACTTACAAAATGTTTGACATCATTATCAAATGGTCTTTTTTGTTCTATATTTGGTTCATAAGAAAAAGCCATTCCCATACCAATAACAAACACCGGAATTTTAAGTTTTTGGATTAGGGCTGTATATCTTTTAAGGGTAGGAATAAAACTTGGGCGGATAGCATTTGCTAACGGGATTACATAAGAATCATAAGTTTCATTTATCATTTCAGCTTCATCAGGATCGACTTTATAATAGTCAGGGACTAATTCCACGTTTTTAGTCGTTAAATTCCTGAAGATACTATAAGCGTACATTAAATTACCTACATTATTCCCAATAGCATTCTTCCGGATTATTTCGTCTGCACTGAAAGTATCTAGCGGAGACATTCCTGCTCTTACAAGTATCTTTCTCATGACTATGGTTCCTCCTTATTTAAACTAATTTGTACATAATTTTATATAAAACGTACAAATATATTTTTTATTTCTATAAATACAAACTCTAAAGTTGTTAGCGACAATTTATAACAGCTTTAGAAAAATGAGTTTTCTCAATATGATTTTTATCATTTATTTAACTAGTAAATCTTTTAACCTATTTAGTTTAAACTTATAATAACCAGATTCATAGTGGTTATATGTTAAACCATCTGGAGAATTCTCATAAGCTAAGTATTCTTCTGTATCTTGTAAAATCAAAGCGTCAGGAAAATAATATAAAAACATTCTTAAATATAATTTTGCTATATTATTTTTAATAACAATTTCATTATGTCTTTTATCAAATTCTCTTTTTACATCATTTTTATCAAAATAGGAACTTGCCAAATGAAAATTGTTTACCACTATTTTTGTAAGTGGAAGATATTTATTTACTTCCTCTCTTAACTTTATTAAAGCGTCTTTAAACATCTCTGTATATTCATCGAAATTGTCAAAAGAACTTATAACCTTATAATTTGCTTGAGTGTCAAAATAATTACACTTGTATTCAAGATAATTCGTAAAAGTAACCATTTTGTTATTTTCTAATACAGCTACTCCTCTATCTACATCACCATATAAGTCAACAACTAAGTATTCAGGGTTTTTCGATGATAATTTTTTAAAATAGTTATTCTTAAATTCACATTCAATACTTTTCTGTACTGATTTTGGTAAATTTGTAAAAATAGCTTCATCAAAATCAGTCACTTTATCTTGAATAAGACTGATTATTGATGATTGAAATTGCGTATCTAATACCTTAAAATATCTTTTCCAATCAGGGTTAAAATAATCAGAAGAAGTAAACATTCTTCTTGTATAACATGAGCCCAAAATGCCTAAATTTACCCTTTTAGGCGAAGATATAACGGCTTCTCTAAACTTTCCTTTAGAAACATTTGATTTTTTTGTTTTAGGAGCAAAAACCCTGGCAATTGGTTCATTATCTCCAACGTAAAAGTTAGCTTCTTGAATTGGACTAATAAATAAATCATCAAGTAAATTCTTTTTGATAGAAAAAACAACCTTATTAGAATGCTTTTCAACTTTACAAGGGAGCTGAAATAATTTTATTACTGATAGTCCAGAGTCAAAAATATTAACAAATAAATTATTTATACTTAGTAGTTTTTTTTCATCACTATACTTTATCGTAAAACTGTATGAGTCGTCATTTCTCTGAAATGTACTCATAACAAAATGATTTCTCGCTCTAATATAAATAGAAATACCTTTTTTCGAATTTTGATAAGTCTTAGCTTCAAAATTATCACTAATCGTAAAATACTGGTCATTTGTTATTACAAGTTCTTCAGCTATTTCGCTATTATTCATTATGTCAAAAATATTACCCTCATAAATTTTATCTAACATACTTAAAGAAAATACAGGATAACCATTTTCGATTGATATTTCGTAAAATTCATCATTATCGTAAAAATATCTGTTTTGGATCAGCCTTTTCTTCAATAAAATTTTATTACTACCTGTACTTATATTATATTTAATATCTCCCCATAAGTTAGGGTTAGTTTTATATCGATTTAACGTAAGATTTTTATTAACTTTGCTTATGTATATCTTATCATTTATCTCAAATTTTTCTTCTAAACCTTGAGGAGAAGCTAGCCATAATTTTTGGCTTTTATAATAAAAATCGATAATATTTTCATCTTTTTTTATATATTGCTTATCTATTTGAGCTTCTACGATATTTTTAGAAACTTTTTTAAATTTATACGAAACAGAATGATCATTTATTTTTATATCAAAATCTTTATTATTAAAAGCAATAAAATTATATAAACTAAATTGCATAATGAGCATTTCTTTACTTGATTTAAGATCATACAATTCAAATTTTCTTCTTAAATTACGCTTCAAACTATTCAACACAGTAATGTCACCTTCAAATATATTTTAATTATTACGTTATTCTCTCAGTAACAATTTTGTTAAACTATCAATATTAAAGTTACTTTATAAACCCCTAGCTTCTAATATCAAACGAGTTATTTTTTGTGAAGCTTCCCCGTTTTCCCAACTACAAAATAGTTGTTCAAACCGTTCTTTTTTACTCTCATATCCTGAAAATTGCCCTTGCGAAACAAAATTACGAATAAATTCATACAATTTTTCTTCATCTTCTGCAATTGGCCCTGGAACTTCGTTATAATCCAAATAAAAGCCGCGCAATTTTTCTTTGTAATGCGCCATATCATAAGGATAGAATAACATTGGTCGTTGCAGTATTGCAAAATCAAACATTACAGAAGAATAATCTGTGATTAGTAGATCGCTAATTAAATAAAGTTCATTTATATTTTCATCTATACATATTTTCACTCGATCTTCATAACCTTTAATATCAATTGAATCACCAACTAAATAATGCGGACGAATAATTAAGATATCATCTTTATCTAAGCAGTTTACTATTTTTTCTAAGTTAAACGGCATGTAAAACTTATAACTTCCCTTTTTAATAAAATAATCATCACGCCAAGTGGGAGCATAAAGAATTACTCTACCGCTTTTTTTACCAATGATTTTTTCTTTCAACTCATCTTGCAATTTCTGATTATTTTTATTATTCACTAACTCGTCATTACGAGGATAACCAATTTCTAATACATTATTTTGAAATTGAAAAGCTTGCTTAAAAATTTTTTCAGAATATTCATTAGGGGCAATAAGGTAATCCCAACGATTGGCTTCACGAATAAAGTTATTTTTATACTGCTCAGTATTAGTTCCTGGCATCGCTACATCTTGAATATCAGCTCCTAATTTTTTCAAAGGCGTCCCATGCCAAGTTTGGACATAGATGGTATCCTTATTTTTCTTTAACCAATTAGGCATACGCGAATTAAACACCCAAAAGTTCGCCCGAGTAGTAAGCCACAACCACTTAACTGAAAAACGAGGAATAAGATTTAGCTCAGGAAATTGTTGCTTTGCTTCTTTTATAAGGGATTTTTTTATCCCCCAATATAAATTTGCCTTATCTGCTTGTTTAACTAATTCCTGGTAAACCGCGTACGGATTATCTGAAGGAAGTTTTCCATTAAACGTTTCAAATAAGACAATATCTTTACGGACAGGAAAAACTGTAGCCGTGATATTAAAAATAATTTTATATACTTTACTAATAATCTTTTTAATCATCTTTTGTACGAACCTTCCAACATAAACTTTTAATGACAAACACTGGCAGCTGTAAAATCCGCTTGAATCTTTTACGATCCGTTAATGAACGATACAACCACTCTAAGTGAGTATCAATAAAAAATTGCGGTGCACGTTTAACGTGACCACTTAATACATCAAAACTTCCACCAACATCTTGAAAGACTGAAACATCTAAACATTCAATATTTCTTGCCAACCATTCCTCTTGCTTAGGAAAACCTAAAGCGACGAATAGAAAGTCTGGTTTAACTTTATTGATTCTTTCAACAACTTCTTCTTCAGAAAAATTTGTATACCCGTCGATTTTATCACTCAAAATTAAATTAGGGTAGTCTTTTTTTATTTGCTCAGCAGCATCAGAGACTACTTGTGGTTTTGCACCATATAAAAAAATGCTTTTCTTATAAGCATTTGCATAGTCTAAAAACCGAAACATCAACTCGATTCCGGCAACACGCTCTTTGATTTGTCCACCAGTTAACTTCGAGACTAATACAATGCCAATACCATCAGGAATTCGATGTGTACTTTTTTTGACAAATTCTTGTATTTCCGGGTAATCTTGCCCTTCAATGATAATTTGTGGATTCACACTGATAGCACTCATTTTCTTGTCAGTTTGTAGATAATTGGGTAGGTCATCGATCACATCATCATAATTGATAATATCTACAGGAAAACCCATGATTTTTTCAGTTGTCATATGCTTTTTCCACCCACCTTACCAATCGCTTACACGCATCTCCTTGCGCGTATTCGTTCCAGATCTGATTAAATGAAGTAAAATCTTGCGTAGAAGAACATTGAATCGCAGAAATTAACTCCTCTTGAGTTGTTACGATTTGACCTGGAGCCCAATCTTCAAATCCTTCTTCAATACCAACTTCTTTATTATACTGCTTATAATCAAAACAAAAAAAGACCATCTTTCCTTCAGGATTAGCTAAAGAGTATTCAAAAGGGATAGAAGAATAATCTGTAATCAAACAATCAACTGAGGGTAATATCTGTGCCAAGTCTAGCCCATTAAAATCAGAAATTATTTTACTTTCATTTTTTACTTGTTGATAAAGGTCATTATCATGTGGATGTGCTTTTACCAGAACTTGCCACTTATCGCCTAACTGATTCGCTAAATCGGAAAAATCTAGTGGTGTTATTGTTTTATTTTCTCGATATGTTGGTACATATAGTGCAACTTTTTTCTTCGTTGGAATATTATCTCTAAACTCTTTTTTTACATTACGTACCCAATCATTATCAAAATAAAGATCCGTAGGTAAGTAACCAAAAGACAATTCATTAATTTTTTGCCGATAATTTTTAGCAAAAATATTCGCCATTTTTTGTGAGCTCACAACATAATGAGTGAATTTTTTATATACTTCTAAATATCTTTGCTGGTCTTTTCTAGAAACTTCTTTTGTATATGCTGCTTCAAGACCAAAAGTCTTAATCGCACCGTTTGCGTGCCACAATTGCACTACTTTTGTTCTAGCTTGAAAATTAATTCCGGCTAAAAAAGCGAAGTAATTATCACAAAAAAGCAGCTGACTATTGCTTACCATTGGAACAATGTCTTTTAATAATACTGGAAAATCATCAATATTGTAAGTGAGACAGCCCTTTTTTTGATAATAAGATGCTAATTTTTTACCGCTTTTTGTATAGCAAATCACCAACTCTTCCGAAAAGTTGTCAAATAATGTTTGTAAAGCTAACTGACTAGCAGAAGGAAAACTGAGCAGAAACACTATTTTATTATTCTTTATTTTACTTTTTTTACTAACCGAATGAACAAGCCGAAGATATATTTCTTTGCTCGCTAAAACAAGCGGATTGCTCACAAAACTGCCTCCTAATCAATTCAATCTATTTAAAACTCATTTCACTGTAAATCAAGTATTTTTTCCCATTGTTGCATGATCAACTCAGGTCGATATTGTTTTATAATATCTTCTCTTGCTTGTTCGCCCATTTTTCTGGCCGTCTCTTCATTTTCTAACAAATATATAATATAATTGGCCATTTTTTCTGTATCTTTATTCTCAATTAGAATACCGTTTTGTTCGTGTTTAATAAAATCTGAAGGACCATATCTTACATTAAATACTACAACGGGCTTTTGTTGAAGCATCGCTTCAATAATACTCAAACCTTGCCCTTCTATTTGTGAAGTAGAAACCACACAATCAAACTCACTTATGGCTTTATTGGGATCAGTAGTATAGCCCATCAACTTAAAATTATTTTCCAGATCATTCTCTTGAATCAATTCTTCAACCCTTGCGCGATATTCGCCTTCACCATAAATATTGAAAGACACATTACGACAAACACTAGTAACAATTTTTGCTACTTCAATAAGATAATCAAAGCCTTTATTTTCAACTAATCTAGAAACCATACCCACTATTTTTTTCCTATCGTTACCAGTGTTGCTAACTACATCAGGTATTTCAATAAAATTACTAATAGCAGAAACATTGTGTAATTTATAGTCTCTAATTATATCATTTTTCTGAGACTCCGTTAATACAATAACGCCGTCTAACTTATCTCCATTTTTTAGAATATATGTCTCTTTGTTTTTTTCCTTGTTTTTCACATTAATATGATTTGTATGAATAAATGCATATTTTTTTACATGAGTAAATCCTGCTTCCAAAATTTTAGGAAAACTTCCTGGACCGTCACATATGATAATATTTTCAGAACGATCTTCTATTAATTCGCTTAAAAAGTAAGAACATAATTCAGAACTATTTTCAAATTGTTTTTTATCGGTCAAAAGATATATTTTCCCAACTTTACCTGTCTCTCGATTAACATTTCTTCTTAAAAATGGATAGCCCAATTTATCAAAAAATCGCTCAGAAATTAAACGATTTTTATAATCATACTCTTTGATTCTTTTTAGCACGTTCTTCCTGTAATAGACTCTTTCTTTTCTTTGACTATTTTCAAATCGATCTAAAACGTAATTTCCCGTCTCAAAATTTCCTTTTTTATAAAGCACATATTCACCTGTTGTTTTAGAAAAATACCGGGAGATTTTTTCATCTTGTACTATACATAAGCTTTCGTTCAACAAATGATCATAATAGTCATACAAGAACTGATTTTTTTCATTATGAGTTGTTAAAGACCTCGATTCAAAAAAATCAAACATGTTAAATAATTTGGTTTCTGAATACATTTTTCCACTTTTTTTCAATTCTTTAACGACCTTAGAATAATTATATTTATAATCAAAGGTAACAATGTCTGCCGGATAACCATTTTTATAAAAATACCGACTTCTATTTAAGACAGCAGAGGTCATTCCGCCTTTATTCAATCCCAAATCAAAAAACACCATGTAGATATTATTCATAGACTATTAGCCTCCAAATTTTTAAGTAACCTGCTAAAAGTTCTGACTTTATTACCATACCTTGTTCTTTATTATTTTAACTGAAAATAATTGAAAAAGAAATCTTTCAATTCAAAATTATAAGAAAACAACTATTAAAAATGCCCAGAAACTTTTCTTTTGGAGTTTCTAGGCATCAAAATAAATGTTTATTCTTCTAAGACTGTCTCTATTACACGCTGTGAAGCTTTGCCGTCATCAAGCGCACAAAATTCTTCATAGAAACTTTTATACTTCTCTTCGTATTCATACATAACTGTTTTAATGTTTTTTATTCGGTCAATTACCTCATCTGAAGTATACAACAACGGACCTGGTAAATCATTATACACATCAATATAAAACCCACGTAATTCATCTTTATATTTTGCCAAATCATAAGTATAAAACAAAATAGGACGTTTTAAATTAGCAAAATCAAAAAAGACTGAAGAATAATCTGTAATCAAAAGATCACTTACGATAAATAAATCGTTAATATCATTATATTTTGAGTAATCAAATGCAAAGCCTTCGAAGTTACTTAAATCTAACACATCAGAAATAAAATAATGCATACGTAGGATAATGACGTATTCATTTCCCAGCTCTTCACGTAGTCGTTCAAGATCTAACCGCAAAGTAAATTTATATTTCCCTACAGAATGAAATTCATCATCACGCCATGTAGGAGCATATAAAATAACCTTCTTATCTAATGGTATACCTAATCTTTGTTTAATTTCTTGCTCATCTTCTGCCGTATGGTTAATCAAAATATCGTTTCTCGGATAGCCATAGGTTAAAATATTCTCGCGCGGGTACATAAAAGCACTGGTGAAGATATTTTCACTATATTTATTATCAGCAATTAAATAGTCCCATTTTCTAGATTGCTCATAGAATATTTTTTTATAATTTTTGTTAGCTGAAGTAACATTATCCATATCAAACACTAAATGCTTTAAAGGTGTGCCATGCCAAGTTGACAAAATTACTTGGTCCTGTTTTTTCTTCAGATAATTAGGTTGGCGCATATTCAAAATAAAATATTTTGCAACTGTCACATAGTAAAAATACTGCCAACTAAAACGTGTAATGACTTTAACATTGGAATGCTGAAATTCTGGCGAATCTTTAACTAATTCTTTATCATTTAAAACCCAAATATGTTTCCATTTATCAGGTTCTTCTTGTAATAGATATTTAAAAAGAGCTTTGGGACTATCAGAATAGTTTCTACCCAAAAAGCTTTCATATAAAATCGTTTGGTTTTTGATCGGTAGTTTGAAGAAAATATTTTTTTGAATACTTTTTTGTCTATAACGTTTCTTTTTAGGACTCATAAAGCGTAAGGTATTATAAGCGACTACGCGACTTCTGCCCAATCGATAGGCAGTTTTGAAATTACCTCTTTTAATACTATTAATTTCAGGTTTATGCCTTTTTTTGATATTTATTGGTTCTGATTCAATTTGTAATATCTGATATAGTTCTTGATAAATTGGAAGTATGTCTTCAAAAGATACTTTAAATGAGTCATTTGTTACGACCTTATATAGGTAATAATTTTTAGCAGCATTTTTTACCTTTTTTGTAATGATATCATTATCACTTATTTGTACAGCTTCGTAAAAAGCTTGAACTCTTTTTAATTGTCGATCCTCTCGTTCGATTTGTGACGCAGAAGGTTCATTGATTGGATCATTATGAATTGACTTATAATATAATTTTGTTGATGTTTGTTGTATCGTATCAACTATATTATACAGACGAACTAAAAACGGTATATCTGCATATAAATCATTCTGAGTATCAAAAAACAGCTCATTTTCAAGTAAAAAATCTCTTCTTATAATAAAACTATGTGCTTTTAGATGATAACTCAACTTTGCAAAATATTGATCAGCAGTAAAAGTACTAAAATTATGAGGAATCACATCATAGTTAAATAAATCTTCTATAATTTCATTCTCGTTAGTCGTTTGAAAATTTTTATCATTTAACCATTTACTTAAATTATTGGAAGTAGAGCTACGATAAAATGGTTTCTTTTCTAATCTTAAGGCAGACGCCTTATCCAAATCGATTTTAGTTATTCTGAGTTTAAAAATGTCCATCGAATTCCTATTTTCATCGATCATTTGTTTAGCGTAAATCAATGCATTAGGATGTAAAAAATCATCTGCATCCATAAATAGTATATATTCGCCAACCGTCGCTCGAATCCCCACATTACGAAAGTTGGGTATTGTTTCTGATGAATCTTCAATTATACGGTAATTTAAATTACTTTTTTCTAGATAATTTTCTAAAAAAGCTGATTGGTTATGAATAAAAACCACTTCAAAGTCTTTATAAATTTGGTTTTCTAAACTTTCAATACAGTACTTTAAAAACCTTGTACTACTATCCTTATACGGGATGACGATCGAAAAGTCCATATAATCACTCTTTTCAGACGTATTTTTTCTTTAACCTAAACATTGTAATAGTAAAATAACAAAAAATCAATTTATTAGTATTTAACTTCTAAATTTTTTTATAATTACCCAAAGCGCGAAAAGAATCCACGATAGTATCGAAAGAAAAAACATATAGTAAAATAAAAAAGAAGTATTATAAGTAACTTTTACAGTATTGTTTCCTTTCTTTGGTTGAACTAATAATGCTCCAATGTCATTGGTTTTTATTTGCGAATTCGTTAGCTCTTTGCCATTTAAAATAACGTTAGTGCGTTTATAATTTATTAAGGGTAATAAGGTTTTCTCACCATTGGAATGCCACGAAAGTATTAATTGATTATTCTTTATTTTTTTAGTTAACTTTTCGTTTATAGGATTTTCAATAATCGACCGCTTTTGTTTCCCGTATGGATGAAAATCTTTATCATAAGCAAGGTCTTTATCATCTACTGGCAAATAGTCCGAGTTTCTCTTACTTATTAAACGTAAAGGCTCACCTAAATCTTTTGACTTAAAGGCTTTTTCCAAAGTTTTAGGATCTTTTGTTGCAAAAATAACATTTTTTGTTGAAGAAAATAATTCTGTTTGCCAAATTTCTTCTCGCTCATTTGAAAAATCAATATGATTTCTAACTGCGCCTATAAGCATTAAAAATAGAAATGGATAGATTAAAATACGGCTGTCTATCTTTCTTTTCTCATTAGAAGATATTGTTTCTATTGAAAGACTCAACGCTAGGATAATTAAAACTACTGCTGGCAGCAAAAGGCGCCCCGGAAATTGTATGATGGAGATGCTGGGAAAACTATCTGCAATGTCATTCCAAGGGAAAATTTTAGTTGACAAAACGAACCAAATAAAAGCTATAGCTGTTATTAAAAGATTAACTTTACTTAATCTTTTATAAATAGACATAAAAAATTGAAAAACGAATAACAAAAAAACAATCGGTGAAAGTTCTTTGCTAGGTGTAAGTAAATCAATTTTAAGTGCTGCATCCTCCATATCCCAAACAACTGCGGGTCTCATAAGTTGATTTTCTACATTTACTTCCAATAGTGGATACCAGACGTTAGCAGTCATAAACACTGTGACTAAAGCAGCAATAAAAGTGTAGGTAAAAAGCGTTTTTTTATTTTTTGAATGCACAAAACCAATCACGAAAAAGGGAATTAAAATAAACACAGAAAAAAGTGCTGTCAAAACATGGATTTGAATAGCTAGTGTCATAACAAAAGCTAAAAATGCCAAATCTTTTTTTGAGTAATTTTCTCTTAAAAATCTTGTCGCTGCTAAGACCACTAAGGGCAAGACAATAGCTCCCCAATTACCAAAGGACTGATTAAGCGACCAAGACTGAATAAGATAAAAGGAGGAATACATTATTGAAAATATTAAAGAGATAAGCACCCTTACTTTATTTTTTATAAGAAGAGTAAACATACTGACAGCGGAAAAAAAAGTAATCAAAAAGTTCGTAAGTAATTGATAGTTAAACCACGAACGACAAACCAATAACAGAAGGCCATTAAAGTAGGCAAACATTGGTCCGTACACTGCATTAATAATCCGCCCGGACTGCGAAAAGCCATACATTGAAATAAAGTACTGGAAGTTTCCATCTTTAATTTGTTGAGCCGTATCATAGAAACGATTATAGTGAAAAATCCAGTCATAACCGAGATATAAATTCTTATTATAAATTTGTACTGCTTGTAACAGGATCGAAGCAATAAAAATAATTACCAAAGAGAAGATTACCTTATTTTTGTTACTAACTAAAACACTTTTCATAACCGATTTCCTTTACGTTTTTTATAGTTACTATTATTTTTTCATTTTTTCAATTAATAATACCTTTCTTATTATAATAACGTTTTTGAAAATTACAAGTTTTAGTTTCTTTGTTCATAAAAAATTACCTAAATACTCTTTTATGAGGAGTATTTAGGCATTAACGAAAAAGACTTAGGAGATTAGTAATTTATATAACCTGAGATGAAAAAATTGCAAATAATTAACTAAAGAAGTAACTATTTTTCATTGAGTATTTAACATCTGAAATATCTACCGTAACCAATCGACTCTCATCAACTTTTTCCTGATCTACAAGATCAAAATTTTCCACTTCAAAAACAATCGTCGGACCTTCTACACTTTTTACATTTCCGATAAAGGTACGATGAAAATGTCTTGGCTGAACTTTATAGCGTTCCCCCACTTGAATATTTTCTATTAGATTCATCAGTTTTACCCCCTAAAATAAACTTATAAAATCATTACTATAATATATACATAACATGTATATATTAAACATACAAGACTTTTAATAAAAAAAGTTTTTAAAAAGCTAAATTTCTTTAATAGATATATACCAATAACGTCTATATTTTTATTTTCAACCTGTAAATTAGATATTATTTTATCCTTTTACTTGTTTAACGTATATACCAATTATCGAAAAAATATAGATGATACACTTTTTAATTCAATAACTAAGATATATTATAACTATCAAAAAAGCTCTTTTTGTATAGCTATTAATACTATACAAAAAGAGCCTCGACTTCTTATTTTATATCAATTTTTGCGAAAAACATTTCCAACTTTATGCATAAAACTGGATGCTTCCTTATCCAATGCATTTTTGAGATCTTCATTTTGTTTTTCTAAATCTTTTATTTTTTTCTTATCTTTTCGTTCGTTTGTTTCGTATTGTTTATTTTTATCCTTTACTCTTTTTAGCCCATCTACTCTTCTTTTCTCATAACCTTGTAACCTATCGGCTAACTCATTTATTTCTAACTGATTAATCGGTCTAATTAATTCAGGAAGTTTCGTCTCTTCAAGCATAGCATCTAGTGGCGCTGGTTTATCATAATGATAAATATGATCAAGTTCATTTCGCTCGAGAAATTGAAGAAATCGTTCAAAATTTTCTTTTTGAACTTTTTCGGGTGCATGAAAATCAACTTTTTCAATCAACGAACTTAAAGTAGTATCGTCAGTAATCTTATTGGCCCAAACATGTGTTAAATTATGATAGTCTGTTAACTCTCTCATCCGCGCATCTTTTGGAATAAGCAAACTAGGTGTACCAGCGATCGTAGCAGTAATATTTCCATGTAAACGTGAACCTACAGCTAAATCTGGTTTTTTTAGAAAATCAATCCAAGATTTTGCATTGATCGGAAAGCGAACTCTATCTTCTTTATAGAATTTATGTGTTATGTCAACAGGATAATGATCAGTATCTTTTTTTAACTTTTCATTCCCTAAATAAGTCATTTTTAATTCTTTTTGCCATTGTGGGATAAAGTAATAATTAGGATATTCTACTGACGACCGTTCCATAAATTTCAATACATTATCTGGCGATAATTTTGAACCGTTAAGAGCGACCAACGAATCTTTTGTTATCGTCGTATCACGAATATTTAAGTCAGGGCCAAAACTATACATAGAAGGACAACCGATAACTGTATGATCTTTTCCTTCTTTAAACCCTAATGAAGTTAAATAATCAGCTGTAATTTGTCCACGAACACCAATAGTAGTTGAGTGTTCTAACACTGCTTTGACAAATTCCTTTACTTCCTTATCAAAAGGGAAACCTTCTTTTAGATTTGGTTCAAATGGCGCTTTTAAACCAACCCCTATGACAATAATTGGTATTTTTAACTTTTTAAATAATTTCGTATAACCTTTAAGGTCTTTAACAAAAGGTTCTCTAAAAGCGTCTGCCAAAGGTATAATATAGGCGTCATATGTCTTGTTAATTTTTTCTGCATCATTTTCGTTAATCCGATAATTGTCAGGAGTAATTTCTACGTCTTCAGTTGTTAAACTACGGTAGACTGAAAAAGCATAAATTAAATTTCCAACATTGCCGCCGATTCTTGTATTTATTACCATATCCTCTGCCGTTTTAATATCAGTGGGTGCTATGCCAGAACGTATTAAATATTTTTTAACCATAGATTTCTCCTACATCTTTATTTTTTTCCTCTGCTTGTTCAGAAAATAAATGATCAACTAATCTTTCGCTCGATTTACCGTCTTGATATTTAAAATGCTTATCCAAAAATTTTGGAACTTTTTCCTGCTCAAAATCCTCTTCTTTTAAAGCAGTGATTAAGTCGTCAAAAGTTTCCACGATTTTTCCAGGAACAAAAGTTTCATAAGGCTCATAAAAATCTCTAGAAGTAATATAATCCTCTAAGTCAAAAGCGTAAAACAACATCGGTCTTTTGAAGACGGCAAATTCATAAATTAACGAAGAATAATCACTGATCAATATATCTGTAATAAATAAAATGTCATTTACTTCTCTGACGTCTGATACATCAAAAAAATAATCTTCGTATTTTTCAGGAATATTTAATTCATTTTTTATAAAAGGATGCATTTTGAAAAGGACTACAGCATTATTTTCTTCGCAATAACGAGCAAACCTTTCAAAATCAATTTTAAAGAAAGGATAGTGCGCAGTACGATGTCCATTTCCACGGAACGTTGGCGCAAATAAAATTACCTTTTTCCCTTCGATAAAGGGAAGTTCAGTTTTTATTTTCTTCACAATCTTTCTTTCATACTCTTTATCAAAAAGTATATCTGTACGAGGAACACCAGTTGGTATAACAGATTCTTCCTTAATACCAAAAGCTTCTGCATAAAAAGGAACATCAGTTTCTGAAGAAACATAAGCTTTCGTATAATTTCGATGATTTTTGGAATCGAAAAAAGGGCCACCCTTTTTCCCCGTCCGACTAAATCCAACGGTTTTAAAAGCTCCTACCGCGTGCCATACCTGTATAATTTCTTGCATACTTTTAAAATTTAATTGATAAATTAATGGATGAAAATCATCAACAAATATATAATCGGATTTACCCAATAAATAAGGAAAACGAAATTTATCAATAAAACTTCGCCGTTCAGTGATATTCGGTTTAAAAATCTGATGGATTTTATATTCTTTATCTAAGCCTTGTTGTAGCATTTCATTGTAGACAAATTCAAAATTACCAGACATGCTCTCTCTAGAATCTGAAGTAAATAATACGGAATTGCCCTTTTTTGTATGCATCATTCTTGAACCTTTAAAAATAGAATGAAAAAAGAAACTTCTTGTTTTAAAAGAAACTTTATTATATCTTTTTTTAACAGCTTTTATTCTCTTACTCAAAGCGCTCTTACGTGCTTTAGGTACCCCGTCAAATTTAACATCTAGAACAAATTCATTTACTTCCTCGGAAATCTTGGGTTTGACCGTATATTTCTTTTTTTTAGAATTTCCGCCTTGTCTAAAAACCTCAGTATAACGATCTAATAAGTAATTATTTTTACCATTTTTGGTTTCCTTTTCTTCATACTTCTCTAATTGTTCTTCTGTAAGAACATACAGCTTGCTATCAAGAAATTTAGGGTTAATCTGTGCAATGTAATCTAGCTCTTGTTGATTTACTAGTAAATATTGCCCTGAAGGCAAATACCAACCGTCATCTAAGATGGCTACGTCAAAACGACAGAGAAAATCATCACCATTAGTTTGTGTTTCATTGGCAGGCAATGCTTTTGTTTCCATTAAATTTCGTAAAATAAAATTACTCTGAGAGATATCTAAGTTCTCCGCATGACCACTTATAAATAGCTGTATCCTATCCCAATAAATTTCATCAATTATAATTTTACTGCTAACCAAAACCTAATAACTTCCTTCCTTTATTTATCACATTTATAGCGTCCATTTTATCACTGTCTTACCCCAAGAAGTTGATAAATCCGATTCAAAGGCGTTGATTATATCATTTATCGACCGAACCTCATATTCGTTACCCTTCAGTAATGATAATTTTTCCACGATATCAGGATGTTGTTGATAAAGATTTACAACTCCTTGGATGTCTTTAGTACCACTTCGACTACTACCAATTAGAGTAATTCCTTTCTCTAAAACCAATCTCGTATTGATCTGAACTGGATATTCACTAACGCCAAGCAAGTCTATACTTCCTTCTGGGGAAATTAGATCTATTATCTGGTTAATTGCAGGTTCACTTCCATTACCGCCAACACATTCAAACGCATGATCAAATGTTATATCTGCAGGAATTTCATCGATATGAAAAACTTTATCTACAAAGGAAAAACGGCTTAATTTATAATCCGTCTTACCAAAAACGTAGATACTTGCTTCAGGGTATATTTTATTTACTAAAACAGCTGTAATATAGCCTAAATTACCATCGCCCCATATTCCAAAAGTTCTTTTGTAGCTATTCGATTTTCTTTCTAATCTTTGAATTGCATGCCAACTTACAGAAACTAATTCGGAAAAAGAGATATTACTAAGATCAATATCATTAGGTAGTGTAACCACCCGGTCCCGTCGCATAAAAACATAGTCTTGCATAAACCCGTCGTAACCACTAGAGCGAAATTTACTGCTAGACAAATAATTTTCAGCAATCACTTGATCTTTTTCTACAGGCGTATTGGGAACCATAACTACTTTTGTTCCAATAGAAAATTCTCCTTTGCTATCATGAACAACTTCTCCCACACCTTCATGGATAAGTGACATAGGTAACTTTTTACGTAATGCTTGCTCGCCTCTACTACCAGTATAATAACGTTGGTCGGCTGCACAGATAGAAAGATATAAAGGTCTTACAATTACTTGATCTGTGTTGATATCTTCGTTGTTATAAGTCACTTCAAATTGACGCGGAGAAACTAATTGATACACTTGATTAATCACTAGCTATTCCTCCTTTTATGATTGAATTAGCAACTTTCAAGTCATAAGGAGTAGTAATTTTGATGTTAAATAATTCACCAGAAACCAATTTAACTTTTTCTCCAGAAACTGCTAAGATCTTACAAGCATCAGTTAGAATTTTTTTATTCGTCTCTGAAAGTTTATCATAGTTATGTTTAAGTAAATTGATATTAAACGATTGCGGTGTTTGACCTTGATACATTTCATCACGAACAGGGATAGAGGAGATAAATTCATGATCTTTAGAAGTTACTATTGTATCAGTTGCCGCCAACACTGTATCTACCGCCCCATATTTTAATACTTTATCGATATTTTCTTCTATAATTCTATGTGTAAGAAATGGACGAACAGCATCATGCGTAACAATGACATCCTCATCAGTGATTTCTTTTTGATTATTAATAAAATTTATAATACTCATTATTGTTTCGTTCCTATCACTACCACCTTCAATAACTTTTAATCGTTCATCATTAATTTTGTAATTATTTAAAATATCTTTAGTATGAGATAACCATTCTTTAGGTGTTGCAATTATAATATTATCGAAATCATTGATTAAAAGAAATTTTTCTATCGTATGTATAAGTATCGGTTTACCATCCAAATCTAAAAATTGTTTAGGTAAAGGAACATTTCCCATTCTAGAACCCGAACCGCCAGCCAATATACCTGCATAAATCATTTACTAACTCTCCTCATAAATTTTTACTATTATTCTCGACACCATGTTTTTTTAATCGTAGCATGTTATAAAAGAGAAAACAATTGGAATCAACAACCGTATGCTAAAAATAACGATAATGAACTTTTATTAAATGGAAATACTTTCCATTTAATAAAAAATAAACCTCAAAGACTAGCTAAAGTCTCCGAGGTTTAAGCAAAATTTTCATTTTTTACGGATAAATCCGATTCAACAAGCGTGGGAATGGAATGGCTTCACGCACGTGTTCGATCCCAGCTAACCAAGTTACTGTTCTTTCTAACCCTAGTCCAAAGCCTGTATGTGGGACAGAGCCGTATCTACGTAAATCTAGATACCAGGAATACTCATTTTCATCCAAACCATAATTTCTGATTTGTTCTAACAAGTAATTATAATCAGTTGCCCGTTCGGAACCGCCAATGATTTCGCCATACCCTTCTGGAGCAATCAAATCAGCACAAATCACAACATCATCTCTTGTCGGATGAGGTTTCATGTAAAAAGGTTTTGTATCTTTTGGATAATTTAAAATAAATACCGGCTGATCAAATGAATTTGCAATAAATGTTTCATGCGGAGCGCCGAAATCTTCGCCCCATTCAATATCCTCAAAACCATTTTCTTTTAACATACTTACTGCATCGTCATAAGAAATCCTTGGATAAGGTAGTTTCGTATATTTCTCTAGTACTGAACGGTCCCGCTCTAAAACATGCAAAGCGTAATCGCAATTATCTAAAAGGCTTTGTACTAGAAACGCTACATATTCTTCTTGAATCTCTAAGCTTTCTTCTTGGTGCATAAAAGCCATTTCCGGTTCCATCATCCAAAATTCGATCAAATGACGACGTGTTTTGGATTTTTCCGCCCGGAAAGTTGGACCAAAGGAAAATACTTTACCAAAAGCCATTGCGGCAGCTTCCATATACAATTGCCCTGATTGTGATAAATAAGCTTTTTGATCAAAATAATTCGTTTCGAATAAGTCAGTCGTACCTTCTGGTGCAGATCCAGTTAAAATAGGCGGATCTACTTTGGTAAAATTACGATCATTGAAAAATTCGTAAGTCGCGCGAATAATTTCATTGCGTACTTGCATAATGGCATGTTGTTTAGAAGAACGTAACCACAAATGACGATGATCCATTAAAAATTCTGTCCCATGTTCTTTAGGAGTAATAGGATAATCATGACTTTCGCCAACCACTTCAATATCTTGTACACCTAATTCATAGCCAAACTTTGAACGGCTATCTTCTCTAATTTCACCAGTAACCCAAATTGAAGTTTCTTGCGGTAATTCTTTTGCTAAGTGAAAGATCTCTTCAGAAACATCATTTTTTACGACAACACCTTGAAAGTAAGCTGTACCATCGCGTAGTTGCAAAAATGCGATTTTCCCGCTAGAGCGTTTATTAGCTACCCAAGCACCGATTTTTACAACTTCACCTATATGCTTATTGGCATCGATAATTTGAATTTTTTCCAATTGTGTCTCTCCATTCTATATACTACATTTAACATTTTTAATTTTGTCGTTTTTTCTCTACGAATTCTTTTATTCGTTTCACCATTTCTTCCAACGTTCTCATATCTGTTGCATAGCTGATACGGATATTTTCATTGGAACCAAAACCTTGGCCTGTAACAGTAGCTACATGAGCTTCATTTAATAAAGCCTCTGTAAAGTCAGTTACGTCAGTATAACCACAGATTTCCATTGTTTCTTTTACATTAGGAAAGAAATAAAAAGCGCCTTGCGGTCTTTGCAATTTAAATCCAGGAATCTCTAATAATAATGGATAGATGCGTTTCATACGCTCTTCAAAAGCTTTACGCATTTCCTCGACAGAATCTTGTGGACCATTTAATGCTTCTGCTGCAGCATATTGACTAGCGGCTGCTGGATTACTTGTCGACTGCGAAGCAATATCTGACATTGCTTTAATCAAATCTTTATCACCAGCAACAAATCCAATACGCCAACCAGTCATCGAATATGATTTAGAAACACCATTAACGATCAATGTTTGGCGACGAATTTTCTCAGAGATAGTAGCAATGGGTGTAAATACATTATCATCATAAACGAGCCGTCCATAAATATCGTCAGAAACAATCAATATATCATGCTCAACTGCCCACGCTCCAATTTTTTCAAGTTCTTCTTTGCTATAAATCATACCTGTTGGATTTGAAGGGGAGTTTAAAATGACTGCCTTGGTATTTTTAGTAGTTGCTTTTTCTAATTGCTCAGCGGTCACCTTAAATTGATTTTCTTCCTTACCTTTAACAAAAATAGGCGTCCCGGCAGCTAATTTTACTTGTTCCCCATAACTTACCCAATAAGGAACAGGGATGATTACTTCGTCCCCTTGATTTAAAATTGCTTGAAACAAGGTATAAAGTGCAAATTTCGCACCATCAGTTACCATTGTTTCTGATGTATCATAGCTTAGTCCATAATATTTTTTCAAATAAGCAACTATGGCTTGTTTTAACTGCGGAATCCCCGCTGTAGGCGTATAAAAACTCGTTTTTCCAGAACGAATTGCTTCCACAGCAGCTTCTTGGATATGAACTGGCGTGGTAAAGTCTGGTTCTCCGACAGTTAAACTTAATACATCAGCACCTTGCGCCTTTAATTGTTTTGCTTTTTCTGAAGCCCCTAAAGTTACTGAAGGCTCTAAATTCTCGGATCGTTGTGAAAATCTCATGTACATACATCCCTTTCTAATTACAAGCTAGATATCCTGAAGATCATCGACTTCTTCTCCATCTTCAAATTGGAGTAAGTAATAATTACTATCCTTACTATCTTCATCATCAGTAGTGACAACTTCCCAAACTGGTGTGTCATCTACCATGCCTAAGCTTGCTTTTTCAATGCTTTCATCTTCATGTTCTTGTAACACTGCCCGCTTTGCCTCTAGTTCGGTCAATCCGTCATCTTGCTGTTCAATTGTTACTTTATTTCCTGATTCGGGAATAATCACAGCCAGTGCTTGGTCATTTTTATCTTTCCCCATTACCGTAAAATAGTTTTCATTACGTCTAAACCAATAAAAATTATCGACGGTATCAATATCCGCATATTCTTCGGCAATTTCTACTGCTTCTTTTTTTGCTTGTCGCATTGGACGTGAAGCACGAATATAAAAAATTATAGAAAAGAAAATAATGAAAAGCAAAACCATGCTGATGACAAATAAAACAGTGACTTTCTGTTTTTCTCTTTTTTCATTATCCGGCACTTTTAAACGCACCCTTTCTTTTTAGCTAATCCCTATTATACAAAAAGTTAGATGGAAACTGTACCATTTTTATACAAAATTTATTGCTTTTCTAAAAATTCGTCTATTACTTGCTTCATTTCACTAACCGTGGCTTCTTGAATAGGTAGTTCTTTTGGCAGTGCTTTTTCCAATCGTTTACCATAACTTTTAGTGATTAAACGCCGGTCAAACAAAATCATCAATCCTTTATCATTTTCTGAACGGATTAAACGGCCTAATCCTTGCCGTAATTTCAACGCAGCTTTAGGTAAACTTTCTTGTGAGAAAGGATCAAGTGATTGCTCTTTTAAATAATAATTCCTAGCTTTAATAAGCGGCCGTTGTGGATTTTCAAAAGGTAAACGCGTTACGATCAATAACTGTAATGCATCTCCTGGTAAATCGACACCTTCCCAGAAGCTATCTGCGCCAAATAAAATGGACTGTTTAGATTGAATGAATCGTTTAAGTAATTTTTCTTTACTCCCGCCCATTCCTTGAGCCAAGATTTCTCTACCTTTACTTAAAAAATGTTGATGAATTTTTTTATATACTTTTTGCAAAATTTCATGAGAGGTAAATAAAACTAAAGCTGGTTGATTCATATCTTCAAAAAGTACTGTTAAGTTTTCTGCCAGATAGCTTGCATAAACATCACTACTTAATTCATTTACATTGATATCATTTTTAGCAATTAAAAGTTTAGCTTGATTAGTATAATCATAGGTTTGTGGAATTACTTTTAACGGCGCCTCAGGGATACCTAATTTTTTAGCGAAATAGTTCCTGTTTTTAGGAACTTTCAGCGTACCACCCATATAAATAATTTTTTCATAACGATCATACCAAGAAGTATTCGGTAAAATTGCCGCATGGAAATCAATGAGCTGGATACGTGCTGTTTTCTTATTTCCATATAAATACAACCAGTGCACATAATGAGAGGACCAATTAGTCAGCCAGTCTTTCATAAAAGAGGCCTGAGCTTTCATTTCTTCATAAAAAGAAAGAAATTCGCCAAAATAAATTCTTTGTCGATCCAACCAAGCATCGCTTATTTTATTCATCTGCTCATTCAATTGTGACTGAATCTCCAATAACTCTTGATAATACAGTAATAATCGCTGAATAGTTTTCTCACAACTTACGGACAAGTTTTGACGTTGTTCTGCCTGTAAGATAATTTCTTCTTGTACTGGCCACTCTTCAAACCATTCGGCAAAAAGATCTTCTTGACATTCGATTATCGCTTGTAGTTCTTCTTGGTATAAATGAAACAATCGCAAACTTTCAGTTTGGTCTTCTAGCATTGTTTCTATTTGGCCAAACAACTGATCATCGTCATAAAATTGATTGACTCTGCGTTGAAACGCTGGTGTATCAAGGTAATGCTTGGATACTTTTTCCATGGTTTCTGGCAAGTGATGTGCTTCATCAATAAGCAGGTAGCGACTTTTCGGTAATAAAGGTTGGGCTCGCTGCGTTTCTTGTGCTAAGAAAGCATGATTTATGATCAAAACATTGCTTTGTGCCATCCGTTTTTGCAAATGACGTAAAAAGTCCTCTTGGTAAAGCGGCTGTTGCTCAGACAAATATGCAATGCCACGGTGACTAATTTCTTGAAATAACAAATGATCTAGGCGAATTAGATTTAATTCATCCAAGTCTCCTGTCATCGTTTGCGTCAGCCATACTAAAATCCCCATTTGATATAAAGCATATTGTTTCTGTTGGACAGGCGCATCCAAAGTAGCCTTAAAGCGCTGCAAGTCGATATAATGACTTTTACTTTTCACAACTGTTGCATAAAGCGGTTGTTCAATTAAGGTATTTAACAAAGGAATGTCCTGAGCAATCAACTGGTGCTGCAGTAAAATCGAAACAGTACTGATCACCATAGGATTTTCTGGTGTTGCTAGAAAAGCGGCAGGTAATAAATAGCCGATCGTTTTTCCCATACCTGTTGATGCTTCAATCAATAAATTCTTTTCTGTACTTTCAGTAAAGTGACGAAAAACAGTATTCATTAACTGCCCCTGTTCTTTACGATAAGATAGTTTATCTTGATAAAGTTTTACTTTTTCTTTTTTCGTTTTAGGATAAGGCTTTTCATAATAGTTTTCATCAAACAGTGGAACTTCTTTTTTACGCAAAGCAATACCATCAATAACTTCTAATGATGGTGCTAAAGGCGGCAGTTTTGTTTGCATTTCTTTTGTAATTTGTTTGATAAAAATACTTGTTTCTTTACTGGTTACCTCACTTAGTTGCGTGATTTTTTCTAATGTTACCAGCGGCAATTCCTGCATCTTTGCTTTAATATGTAATAATAAAGCAGCTGTTACCTCAGCATCACTGTCTGCTTGATGCGGTGAATCATGTTGTAAGCCTAAACTTTCAGCCAAATCATTTAAACGAAAACTAACCTGTGTGGGTAAAAAGATTTGCGCCAATTCCACGGTATCAATACCTGGAATTTGTAACTCAGGCATACCACAACGTGTTAATTCATGGTTTAAAAAATTATAATCAAAGTGGATATTATGAGCAACAAAAGTTGTATCCGCTAGAAAGTTATAAATGGTTGCTGCGACATCTTCAAAATATGGTGCTTTTTTCACACGTTTATTTGAAATATGCGTTAAGTGTTGAATTTGTTTTGATATTGCTTTAATTGGATTGATATCTACTGCAAAACGATCGATGATTTCATCATTTTTGACCAGCACACAACCAAACTGAATAATACGATCCGTCTTAGGATCTGTTCCGGTTGTTTCGATATCTACAATTGCATAAGTGGTATTCATTACTTCTCACCTTTTCTTTGCTTCCTGCATTATAATACAGAACCACCGAAAAACCAATGAAGGAAATCACTAACAGACAAACAAAAGCAACTTATAAGCTGAACTGCTCTTGTCTTTTGGGTAACGCAATTTTTTATGAAAAAGAAGGGAAGTGTGTTTAAGTTTCCTTCTTTTTGAGTAAAATCAGAGGAAGTTTGGAATACCTACTTTCTTTTTAGATAAACTCGAGGGAAGTATTCCCGACTTCCCTTCTTTTTAATGAAAACTACCGTTATTTTAGATAAAATAAAAAACGGAGCAGCAATTGCCCCGTTTTATGCTTGATTTTTTAAATTAAGCTTTTACTACATTAGTAGCTTGTGGTCCACGTTGTCCTTCTTCGATATCGAAGTTAACAGATTGGCCTTCTTCTAAAGTTTTGAAACCTTCTTCTTGGATAGCTGAAAAGTGAACGAATACGTCGTTTCCATCTTCACCTGTGATAAAGCCATAGCCTTTTTCTGCGTTGAACCATTTAACTGTTCCTGTTTCCATGTAAAAAAATCCTCCTTGTGTATAAACACATATTTTGCAAATCCTTGTTAAGTGAATATTTGGAAGATGTTCTTAGATGAAACAAGCTACCATAAATTACGTAACAAAAACTACATTTCATAGTATAACACATAAATTAGAAAATAACTAACTTTTTGCAAAAAGATTTTTATTATTTACTTTTTATGCCCAATAATCAAGAGATAACAGCTCTAAATAGAACTGTTATCTTTTGATTTAGTAACAAATTAATATCTTAATGTGGCATATAAACTCTTTTCGCCAGGAGCGTCTTCTTGTTCTAGTACAAATACATCTCCGCTATTACGTAATACATCACGAGCAATTGTATTTAGTACTTGACGCCAATCATATTCAGCCTCAGGATCCTCACCAAAGTTTTCTTGTAAATTAGATGTTGCGATAAAGAATTGATCTACTCGACCTAATTCCGCAGCTTGTTTAATATCAGCCACTTGTTCAAAACTTTTGCGATTCATCAGTTTTTGATAACTTTCAATTTCTCTTTTTGATAATTCTTCGGTAATTGGACCTGTAGCCTCTTCTATTTCTTGGGTAGAAAGTTGCGCTGGCGAACGAGAAATAGCAATACTTGGGTCATAATAATTGTATTTTGCATTTTTCTTAAATGCAGTTTGATTTTCAGTAAGAGCAAAAAGATAAAGTGGTACTTTTTCCTCATTTTCAACCTCATTACGCAAGAAGCTATCGATTGCTTGATAATAATTGTTCCAATCGATTTCTACTTCCTCATCTTTAGGGTTCCCGCTATGATAGCCTAAACCAGCACGGAAATCGGCGTCACCACCAGTAAGTTCAGTTCCTAGTGCTGTTTCTAAATCAGTCGGTGCATCCTCTGGAAGTTCAACTTCTGAGAGTTTTTTATTACTCATAAAATATAAACTCATCGAACTACGATTTAACGCCATTAAATAGTAACGGTAGTTAAATTGCGCGTTTTTGATAATAGCCAGTAGATAAGGTGTATCACCGACATAATATTGATCATCAACTCGAATACTTAAACGATGAATATAAGTTTCTTCAGCAGTCAAAATTATGGCAACACTTGTGGTTGCATCACGGAAAAATGTTCTATCATTTAATAAATCGTCAAATTTTTCTTGGAATGGTTCCCAATCTTGGTCTGGATAACGTTTATCAAAGCGTTTTTTCGCTTCTTTCATAAAATTTTTGATCTTTAACTGATCTTTTTCAACGCCCTGGGGAGTCACATTTGTATTTATCATAATTGTAACAAATGGACCTTGTACTCCTTCATTTGACAAACGATCTAATAATTCTCTTCCAATTTTTGCCATATATTATTCCCCTCCTACATAATTTATATGCTACATTTTAAGTGTACCATGACTAAGCATTATAACAAAGTAAAACGTTACCATCCTTTTTCTCAAAATTAAGTTCCCCTTTACAAACAGGAACGTTTGTTCGTATAATAATAGTTGAAAGCAGGTGATGGAATTGGTTTCCTTTGATTATAAAAAAGAACCCTTACGTGATATTTTATTTATTGATGTAAAAAGTTTTTACGCTACAGTAGAATGTATTTATCATGGTTGGGACCCTTTAGAAACATTACTTGTAGTGGCTAGCCATGCTGATAATACTGGCAATGGTTTGATTTTGGCTGCTTCGCCTAAAGCCAAAGAAATATTGGGAATATCTAATGTCTCGCGAATTGATAATTTGCCTGATCATCCTTTATTAAAGCAAGTTCCTCCACGGATGAGGTTATATATTAAAGAAAATGTTCTACTTAATAATTTATTTAAAACATATGTAGCTCCGGAAGATTTATTGATCTATTCCATTGACGAATCTATTCTGGATATCACTCATTCATTAAATTTATTTTTTCCAAATCCAAACTTATCACGACAAGAAAAGCGTTGGTTAATGGCTAGAAAAATCCAGACAGAAATCTATGAAAAAACAGGTTTGATTCTCTCTGTAGGAATTGGTGATAATCCCTTATTAGCAAAATTAGCTTTAGATACAGAAGCCAAGTATCGTAAAGAAAATAATTATATGACCGAATGGACTTATCAGGATGTAAAAAACAAAGTTTGGCAAATTCATCCTATGACAGAATTTTGGGGGATTGGTTCGCGTACGAAAAAACAGTTGGCCAAAATAGGGATTAATACCATCGAACAATTGGCTAATTCAAATATTGATTTACTTTATTATCGATTTGGCGTTATTGGTGAACAGCTCTATCATCATGCCAATGGTATCGATCGAACTATCTTAGCAAAAACCCCACCTATCGTTAAAGAAAAATCTTACGGTAATAGTCAGGTACTTCCCAAAAATTATACCAAGCAGCGTGAAATCGAGATCGTTATCAGCGAATTAGCAGAACAAGTTGCCGCACGAATTCGTCGTCATGATTATTTCACCTCATGTGTACATCTTTATATCGGTGCAGCTTATGATGAGACAGATGGTGATTTTTCCCATCAGATGAAAATCCCTGCGACCAATACAAATAAAGAATTAAAAGCGCATTGCCTACGTTTATTTCGCAAATACTATCAGGGACAAGCGATTCGTCATATTGGTATCTCCTATTCTAAATTGACTTATATCAAGGCTCGGGAAATAGATTTATTTGAAGATGTAGATACTTATGTAAACGAAGAGCGCTTAGATAAGATCATCGATAAAATTCGAGCAAAATATGGTTTTCATTCCATTTTTTATGCGACTAGCAAGTTAGAAGGTGCTCGCAGCCTTGCTCGTAGCCATCTAGTTGGTGGACATAACGGCGGCGCTGGCGGTCTGGACGGTTTGTCTTGAAACAATTTTTTAGAAGCGTTCGTTTTCGTTTACAAACGTAATCAACAATGCTACACTATATGTGTATTCTAAAAATAAGGAGGAGTCGTAATGAGTGAAAATCATGAACATATGGATCACGCAGCAATGGAACACAACCATGAACATGGCGGACATTCTGGAATGGATCATTCCATGCATATGGGAAATTTAAAACCAAAATTTTTTATTTCGTTAATTTTAACTATCCCAATTATTTTAATGTCGCCGATGATGGGAATGGACTTACCTTTTCAATTCCAATTTCCAGGTTCGGAATGGCTCGTATTGATCTTAGCCACAATCTTGTTCTTTTATGGCGGAATGCCATTCTTACAAGGTGCAAAAATGGAACTATCCTCAAAACAACCAGCAATGATGACGTTAATTTCTTTAGGGATTACAGTAGCGTATATTTACAGTTTATATGCTTTTATCGCAAATAACTTTATCCCTCAAATCGATCATGTGATGGATTTCTTCTGGGAACTAGCCACATTGATCGTTATTATGTTACTAGGTCATTGGGTTGAAATGAATGCAGTAAGTAATGCTGGAAACGCCCTAGAAGAAATGGCGCAATTGTTACCAAATACTGCACATGTTGTTGATGAAAATGGAGATACCAAAGACGTTTCTTTACAAGACGTACAAGAAGGTCAACATGTATTGATCAAAGCAGGGGAAAAAATCCCAACTGATGGGACAGTATTAAAGGGAACTACCAGTGTTAACGAAGCGATGGTTACTGGTGAAGCTAAAGATGTAGAAAAAGAACAAAAAGATACTGTTATCGGTGGTTCTGTTAACGGATCTGGCACTATTACAGTTGAAGTCACCGGAACTGGTGAATCAGGCTATCTTTCTCAAGTTATGACTCTTGTTGAAAATGCACAAAATGAAAAATCAAAAGTTGAAACTCTATCAGACCAAGTTGCTAAGTGGTTATTCTATGTTGCTCTAGCAGCTGGTATTCTCGCTTTTATCGGTTGGTTGATCACTTCAGATTTGAGCACAGCTTTTGAACGTATGGTGACAGTGCTTATTATTGCTTGCCCGCACGCATTAGGGCTTGCAATTCCGCTAGTGATTGCCCGCTCAACTTCTCTAGGTGCTAAAAACGGTTTGCTATTACAAAATCGCGAAGCATTAGAAACGGCTAGAAAAGTTGATGTTATCTTAATGGATAAAACGGGTACCTTAACAGAAGGTAACTTTGCGGTAAATGACTATCGTTCATTTAGTGAGGATTATACAGCAGATCAAGTACTCACTTATATTTCAGCTTTAGAACAAAATTCTAGTCACCCACTAGCTGTCGGGATTTTAAATAAAGCAGAAGAATTATCCTTGGATATTCCGGAAGCTTCTGATGTCGATAACTTACCAGGCGTTGGGCTAGAAGGAACCGTTAATGGAAAGGATATTAAAGTCGCTAGTGTTTCTTATTTGAATAAACAATCGATCGACTACGATCAAGATAATTTTGATAAATTATCAAGACAAGGAAATTCGGTCAGTTTCTTACTCATTAATGAAAAAAATATTGGTCTAGTGGCTCAAGGTGATCAAATCAAAGCAGACGCTAAATCTATGATTCAATCCCTTAAAGAACAACAAATCAAACCTGTTATGTTAACAGGAGATAACCAACAAGTTGCTCAAGCTGTTGCAAAAGAATTAGGTATTGATGATGTTCACGCTGAATTAATGCCTGAAGATAAAGAAACAATGGTAAAAGATTATCGCGATAACGGCCAAACAATAATGATGGTCGGAGACGGTGTAAATGACGCGCCTAGTTTGGCAAGAGCAGATATCGGTATAGCAATCGGTGCTGGTACAGACGTTGCTATCGACTCAGCCGATGTGATATTGGTCAAAAGCGACCCAGCTGACATCCTCCACTTCTTAACATTAGCTAAACGTACACAACGTAAAATGGTACAAAATATTTGGTGGGGCGCTGGCTACAACATTGTAGCTATTCCATTGGCAGCTGGTGTTCTTGCACCTATCGGCATTATCTTAAGTCCCGCAGTTGGTGCGATTGTGATGTCACTAAGTACAATTATCGTAGCGATCAACGCAATGTTACTAAAAATTGATTAACTAAGAAAAACTTAAATTACTAAAAAAAGAACTTACCGCGTAGATAAGTTCTTTTTTTATTTCTATGTGCTATTATTTCTTATTCAACGCTGTTTCCTGATTGGCCTGCCCCCCTTTAAATAAAATACATTAAAAAAGACAAGAAGAAGTGTCTTTCTTTCTCGTCTAAAAAGTAATTATAGCTATTCTTTTTTGATACCTTGGGTTATCCATTTTTTTCGAAAGCGAAAATCTTTGACAAGTTCTTCGTTACTCCAATTGTTGACAATACAGTTGGTAAGAGTATTCATAACAAGGGACATGATAAAGTATAAAAAGCTTATCGCTTCGTCATGAGATTCGATTAAAAAATGATTCTGTTCAAGTAAACCTAGCCATTGCGTAAGCATTGGAGAATCAGGTGCTAAAGGCTTTCGTTTAGCTGTAAGCGCCTGGTTATTTTGGGTAAGTAATCGTAAGATATGCCAATAGTAACTGTCACGATCAAGTTTATTACATTGTACTAAAAAATTTTCGATACCAAGAAAGAAATCCTGCTTATATTGCTTGATTGAAGTTAAGATATCACCATGGATTTGAATAGTGTATCTTTGGATAAGATAAGTATAGGCATCTTCTAAATCTTGAAAATATTTATAAAAGGCACCTCGAGACATTTGCATTGCATCAACAATCTCAGAAACTTTTACTTGGCTGATATGTTGGTTATAAAATTTGTCTAATAGAATACTTTCAATATGTTCTTTTTTTTCTTCTGGCAAATTTTGGAACGTTTCTTTTGGCATTATCTTATCTCCTTTAAGCAATCGTTACTTACAGTATACCTGCATCTAAATTTTTTGTCACGAGTCGCTAAAAGATAAATTATTTATCAGCCAATAACTGTCCATCTTTCATTTGATATGTTCGATCACTCCATTGCACCATACGTTCATCGTGTGTCACCATTACTGTAGCCTTTTGTTTTTCATGGGCTTCTTTTACTAATAATTTCACCACATCATAAGCATGATCTGTGTCCAAACTTGCCGTGGGTTCGTCTGCTAAAATCAAGCTTGGTTTATTAAATAAGGCACGAGCGATCGCCACTCTTTGGCGTTCACCACCAGACAAATCTCGTGGATAGCTGTTCTTCAGAGAATAAATGTCTAATGATTTTAGCAACTCTTCTAATTGTTGATCTGACGTTTTATGTTTGGAAACTTTATTCACCAAAGTAAACTGTTCTTGAACAGTTAAAAAAGGAACAAGGTTAGTGCTTTGTAAAATAAAGCCAATTTCCTTAAATCGTAGATCTGCTCTTTTTCTCTCCGCTAAATTTGAAAAAGAAGTACCATTAAGTAAAATATCTCCGGAAGACGGACTTTGCAAACCACCAGAGATCGTTAGAAAAGTGCTCTTTCCAGAACCAGAAGGTCCGATAATACTAACGAATTCTCCATTTTTCACCGTAAAATTAATGTCATTTAATGCAGTAACTTCTGTATGACCACTACCAAATTTTTTTGTAATATTTTTCATTTTAAGTATATCTTCCATAATTTTATCCTCCTATTGCAGTAATTGGATCAACTTTAGTGAGCGTACGAACAGAGAATAGACCCCCGATAATTGCCACAAGAATTAAGACACCACTATACAGTAACCACTGACTCCAAATAATTGCAAAGGGCATCGCAGTCGGTAAAATCAAACTAGTTAAATACGCCAAAAACATAGCAATTCCAACACCGATGATCCCAACCATAAAAGATTGTGCGATCAATGACTTGGCGATAAACCAGTTCCGAATTCCATGTGCTTTTAATACGCCAAAAATCGAAGTTTTTTGCAACGTAATGACATACATGAAAATCCCGATAACGGCAGCTGCTGTTATGAATAGGAAATATATCATCGCATCAAGTGTAAGATTTTGCGCAGAATACCCAGGAATATTATCAATTAATTCTGAAGTTGATAAGACATCAAAGTCATCGTTTTGATCCTCGATTGTTGCTTTTTCCTTTGTAGCTATTGCATTGATGGGCTTATCTTTATCCTCAGCAAAGGATTGGTTACCAAACTTTAATTCTGTCCAGGTATCCAAGTCGGTATAGACAACAGGAGATACAGTGTAATAAGTTTCAGGAAAAATGCCAACGATTGTTAAATCTTGATTGTATTGTCCGATTTTTATTTTATCGCCTATCTGATAGCCAGTATCCGCTAAGTTTTGCGAAATGAGAATTTCATTTTCTTTTGATAGATTATTTCCTTGTGTAAGTTTAGGAATTAAAAATGCATTTTTTTGCGTACCAAAAATGGTAATATTTTGTTGTGTTCCTTTTATTGCACCACTATATAAGCCGATAGAGGCTTTAGGGCTATCTGCGACATCATTAAGGTCATCTCTTGTTAATTGAGAAGCAGTTAGGGTTTTATTGGCTTCTTCTGATAAAACGATCTCCTGCGCATTCCAATCTTCGACTCCTTTTTTAAACTCTTCAGCTAGCCCTCTAGCTAAACCTGAGAGCATAAAAACTACATAAGCAATTAATACCATGATACCGATGATTAAGCCAAAACGTAGTTTAGAATAGCGCATTTCTTTTCGTGCTAAAAACATCTGGATTCCTCCTATAAGAAAAATGATAACTTCAGTGACATAATGTCACTGAAAGGTTATAAACTAAGTGACAATTTGTCACCAGAAATCAGTATAGCATGTAAGTGACAATTTGTCACTATAAAAATAAAAAAAGAACTTACCACGATAGATAAGTTCTTTTTTTGTGCTATTTCATTGTTGAATCGCCGCTGTTAGCGCATGACATTATCAAAGTAATGTCCTTAAACTAGATTAATCTCATAACTTTTGCATTTCTTTGTGCTAACGCCGCTCATTCAACGTTAAATTTTCATCGGCTTGCTCCTCTTTAAATAAAATCCATTAAAAAAGCAGGAAAAGCCATTTCCGACTTTCCCTGCTTAAACTGTCTTTAGAATGGAATAAGATTAAATACACCAGCTGCTACAAGTCCTCCAACGATAGGTCCAACAATTGGTACCCATGAATAAGACCAATCAGAAGTTCCTTTATTGGCAATTGGTAAGATTTGGTGAGCAATTCTTGGTCCTAAATCGCGGGCTGGGTTGATTGCATACCCGGTAGGTCCACCAAGTGATAGACCGATAGAAAGTACCAAAAGTCCTACAAGAAGTGGATTAAACCCATCAGATAGAGAATTTTCTCCCAAGCTGAGTAAGCCCATAACTAAAATAAATGTACCAATAATTTCAGTTACCGTATTAGCTGTTAGGTTACGTACAGCGGGTCCGGTTGCAAATGAACTTAAAATAGCATCTTTGTCATCTGTCTCACTCCATAATGGCATATATGCTAACCATACAAGCGCTGCACCGAAAATACCACCTAATATTTGTGCAATAATAAACGGTATAACTAAGCTAGCGGAAAAGTCGCCCATCGCCGCAAAAGCGATTGTTACAGCTGGATTAATATGTGCGGGTCCCATAAAACCACAAATATAAATCGCCATGGCCAGACCCATTCCCCAACCTACGGTAATAGCGATCCAGCCTGCACCTTCTGCTTTACTCTTTTTCAAATTCACACCAGCAACAACGCCGTCACCTAGTAAAACTAGTACAGCAGTCCCTAAAAATTCACTAAATATTTGTAAACTATCACTCACGGTATTAGTCCTCCTTCAACTCTTTCAAATCTGATTCTGCCACTACTTCAGCCAATTCTTTTTGATAGTTGGCTTTTTCCTCAGCGCTCCATTGATAAAATTCCGCCATTTTATCAAGCACCGGTTGTTCTAAAGCGTCTAACTCATCGCGAATAAATAAAATAAAGTTTGTACGACGTAAAAAGTAATCTACAGGAGTTAGCACAAGTTCTTCATTTAACGCATAATTTAATGAAAAACTATCGCGTTGGCTTAACCCTTTGATTGGTTCCTCGTAAGTCAATACTGTTGGTAAATTTGAGCCATAAAGATTTGCCAAGTAAAGAGCATCTTTTTCATTTAATCCTTTATCTTGTGCCTGTTTAGCTAATTTTTCAATTTCTTCATCAACATTATCAGGATCAATATCTCCGCCAGACACTGGATATTCTTTAGAGTCAATTAAGTCAAATTGATTATCTAACTTCTCATTAATTTTCTTCAAAGCACCTTCTGCCATCAAACGATAGTCAGTAATTTTACCACCTGAAAGGGTAACTAAACCGTCGCTAGCTTCTTCCAAGCTGCTTCCACGAGAAATTTGTGATGGATCAACTTCTCCGCTATCCTGTGCACTATCTGCTTCTTGGATCGCTTTTTCGACATCGTCTCTTTTAGCATTGTCTTCTAAATATTCTTTTGTGGTGTTTACTACTTTATTGAAACTTTCAGCAGAAAGTTTTTCACTGCCGCCACCACCATTATAATCCGAACCGCCATTTGTAGTGATTAATGGGCGTAATCCTGCCCAACTAGCTTCGATATCATCTAAACTAATTTTAGCATCTGGATAACGGCGGTTAACAATTCTTAACAAGTAGTCGACATCTTCTTGTGTAACTTTTGGATGTTTTAAATCACCATGATAGTCGGTATCCGTTGTTCCAAAGTAGGTTTTGTCCTCTCTAGGAACAACAAAAATCATACGACCATCGTTTTCACCTGTATCAAAATAAGTTGGTTGTGGAACATTTAATTTTTCTTTATCCACAACTAAATGAACACCTTTTGTAGGACGCATTTGATCAGATAAGTCATCTTTTTTGTCCAAATCACGTACTTCATCTGTCCATGGTCCAGAAGTATTGATCACAACTTTAGCATTAATATGGAAATTCGTACCGCTAATGACATCTTGAACATCAGCGCCATTGACCATACCTTGTTGATCATGTGTAATTTTAACAACTTTGACTTTATTTAATACTCGAGCACCATCTTCATGTGCTTTTTTGATGTTTTCAATCACTAAGCGTGAATCATTATTGCGAAAATCAAGATAAACACCGCCACCTTGCAAACCTTCTTTTTCTAATTGAGGTTCTCTTTCTAACACTTCTGACTTATTTAATGTATAATTAGCAAATTTGCCAGTAACGCCTGCCAAACGATCATATAAATCCATCGCTACTTTTGCTGAAAACATATTAAATGTTGCGCCAGCTTCATCATAAATAGGCAAAAGCATTGGATCTGGTTTTGGAATATGCGGTGCGATATGTTGTACATTTGCACGTTCTTTCACCGTATCGTTAACAACTTCTACATCAAATGTTTTTAAATAACGAATACCACCATGGACTAATTTTGTTGAACGAGAAGAAGTTCCTTCAGCAAAATCTTGCATTTCAACTAATGCGGTTTTCATACCGGAAGCGGCGGCTTGTACAGCAACGCCAGCTCCGGTAATCCCTCCTCCAATTACAAGTAAGTCTAGTTCTTCATCTTGAACGTTTTGTATTTCTTCATTTCTTGTCTTATATGAAAAGACCATTAATTATCCTTCTTTCCTTGCACGATGTTTAAATACTCGAGTGGCTTCAACGGCTTCTTGCCATCCTGCATAGAGGTCTTCGCGTTTTTCATCATCCATTTTTGGTTTAAATGTCTTTCCTTCTTCTTTCAAGCCTTTCAACTCTTCCATATCTTTCCAGAAACCAACAGCTAAACCAGCTAGATAAGCAGCACCAAGCGCAGTTGTTTCAAGATTAGCCGCACGTTCTACTTCGATATTTAAAATATCTGATTGAAATTGCATCAACATATCGTTGTTAGCAGCACCACCGTCTACTCGCAAAAGTTGAATATCAGTATCTGTATCTTTATTCATGGTATCGATAACGTCTTTAGATTGATAAGCGATCGATTGTAGTGTTGCTTTAACAAAGTCTGCTCGACTCGTCGCACGTGTCAGACCAAATACTGCACCACGAGCGCCAGAATCCCAATAAGGCGCGCCCAAACCAGTAAAGGCTGGAACTACGTAAACGTAATCGTCACCACTAGCTCTTTTTGAAACTTCCTCTGATTCAGGTGCCGTTTCTACCATATTCATTTCATCACGTAGCCATTGAATCGCAGAACCTGAAACAAAGATACTCCCTTCTAAAGCATAATAAATTTTGCCATTAATACCATACCCAATGGTTGTTAATAAATCATTTTCAGATAATTGAGGTTCTTCTCCAATGTTCATAACGATAAATGACCCAGTACCATAGGTGTTTTTAACCATACCAGGTTCAAAAGCCATTTGACCAAACAACGCTGATTGTTGGTCCCCTGCCATTCCAGCAATCGGAACTTCACTACCAAAGAAATGATAAGTTTCAGTATAGCCATAAACTTCTGAGTTACTTTTTACTTCTGGCAGCATCGCCTTAGGAATATTTAATAGATCTAAAATTTCTTGGTCCCATTCTAAGTTGTGAATGTTATATAACATCGTACGACTAGCGTTTGAATAATCTGTTACATGGACATTTCCGCTGGTTAATTTCCAAACCAACCAAGTATCGATTGTACCAAACAATAAATCGCCGTTTTCAGCTTTTTCTTGCGCACCTTCTACATGATCTAAGATCCAACGAATTTTAGTAGCAGAAAAGTAAGGGTCAATAATTAATCCTGTTTTTTCATGGATAAAGTCTTTATAGCCATCGTTGATTAATTGTTCAGCAATATCTGATGATTGTCGTGATTGCCATACAACAGCATGATAAATTGGAAGGCCTGTATTTTTATCCCAAATAACTGCTGTTTCACGTTGGTTAGTAATCCCCACACTGGCAACTTCACTAGGATGAATCCCTGATTCGATTAATGCGCCAGCTACAACCGCTTGCACAGCATTCCAAATTTCATTGGCATTGTGTTCAACCCAACCAGAATCCGGGAAATACTGCGTGAATTCTTTCTGCGAACTGCCAATTTCATTGGCATTTTTATCAAATAAAATCGCTCTAGCACTTGTTGTTCCTTCATCTATCGCCATAACATATTTTTTCTCTGCCATAATAAAAAACGCTCCTTTTATTTTTTATGTATACCTTTTTGTATACGTTTTCCTTACATTTCTAATACTAACGCCTATGAAACGCTTTATTTTCCCATTTTTTTTCAAATTTTTGGAATTTCTGACAAAATCTTATTTTGACAGCGTTTGCGCTAAGCTTGACGGATTAACTTTTTGATTTCTTTTAGATCATAAGCTGAACCTAGTTCAGTAATTCGATAAATTTTAGTATCTAAATCAAGTTCAGTATTTGTAATAACTAAATCATAATGTTTAGCTTCGTCAAAAGATTCCACTATCACTCCATTCAGACTATTTAACTGTAGTGTCAACATATTTTTAGTTGCTTCTTTAAATAATTCATCAAGTTGCAAATAAATACCCACACGCACTTCGCGGTTGACACGGATATCAATAATCGACAGCACACTTAAGTACTTAATAGCTGTCATCGCCCACAAACTATTCTGCTCATTTGATTGAGGTTGTAATTCTTTTGCCGAAAGTTCCAATAACTGATTCACATGTGACTGGATATTACTGGTTGAAAGTGTTTCTTCTAGCTGCCAAATATTATTACGATCATATGCTTCGACATCTCCAACGAAAAAATAAAGTCGCAAATGTATTTGTGATAAATGATAATAGCAAGTTTCTTCTAACTCTTTACGAATATTTTTTGGACCGTATATCCGTAAGATTGTTTCTAAAATAATCGAATCACACCAGGCTGTTGGCGTCATCTTTGAACGTTGTAGAGAGTAAGCATGAAAGCCCTTTTGAGAAAGCACCGACATACCGGTTAAAAATACGAAGTGAAGCATGATTTCTTCTTCTTTGAGTTCCACAGCATAAAAACTAAAAGAACGACGAATGATAGGTAGTAGTTTCAAGTAGAGCGGATCTCTTTTATAAGGTTCAAATTTTTCTTTAAATTGCTTAAATTGCGGATCAGGGATGGTCATTCTTTTTTTAGTTACCCGTAACCATAGAAGAACACGCTGTTTAGCAACTGACATAAATTCTAAGTTAAGGCCACGTTCGATATTTTCTATAATATGTGATTCTCTTGCAGAAATTTGGGCATAACCTTGTTTTAAATACCACAACAATTGAAAATAAAAGTAGCGAATCTGACTTTCTTCTCCCATTAGTTTTCCTTGCCAAATACGCAAGTCAAATTCTTTCAATATTTTATTCAAATCTCTGATTTTACGAGATAAAGAAGATTCACTAATTTTCAATTCTTGGGACAAGCGAACAGGACTTATTTCTTTTTCTTCTAATAAAGCCAATAAAATTTGATACTTAGGCGAATTTAAATACAAAGCTTTTTCAAATTCTTCAATAGAAAAATCAGGGGTTTTTGAAAAGGTAATCGTTGCGCCATCATAAGTTAGCTGGCAACATTTACCATAAGGTTTGAAATCCTCTATCAATTCTTCGATATAATTATCGATTGATTTTTTCGTTAGTTCTAAGACTTTACGTATCTCATGAACATTCATTTGTCCGCCAGCGATGATCAATTGCTTGATTAGATAAACTTGCTTTGCTTCTTTTTTTTCTAGCAATTCTTCAAAACGCATGACGATCCTCACTTTCTAGATTGATTCTATTTAAAGGTTCCATTACGTTAGTAAATTCTGCTTGGAAAAAATAATCATTTTGCATTAATTCATCTAGTGTCATCTTGTTTTCAATAGCTAGCGCTGCAGTATTGATCTTTTCCAAACAATCTGCCTTTGATAGTAACTGCATACCTAATAACTTTTCTGAAGACTTTTCATAAACTACTTTACAATAAATCGTTGTTTTATCTGTCAATGAAAACGGCTGAGTAAAATTTTTCACTGCAATTTCATTTTTATAAACAAATGCCTCTTCTTCAATCAAGCCTGTACTCGCCAAATACCAGCCAAAGGCTTTTGTTCCTATAGTACGTAGGCCTCCTGTAAATTTCACTTCTTGTTTTAACAGGTTTTCAGCTGCGATAACACCAGAACGAGTCGCGTGATTAATTTGTGGTAAATAAACACTTTCATCCCTAATTTGAAAAGGACTATGTATCAAGTCCCCTACAGCAAAGACATCTTTTGCAGAGGTCTCTAAATAATCATTTACCTGAATTGTATTATCACTATGCAGTTGAAATTTTTTAGTAAATGCCGCCAATTGAGGATGTACATTGACTGTTGTTATCACATAATCACTGACAACTGTTTGACCATCGAGTAAAATTTCATACTGTTTATCTTTAGCCACTTCAGTCACCGTTGTATTAAGGTAAAAATGTAAGTTTGGCTGTTGTTTTAATGTAGATAAAAAAGGAACTAAAAAGTCTGGATCGAAGTATTTAAATAGCGGATAGTCCATCGCTTCGATTAAATGAACCGTCTTTTTTAAATCAACAAAAGTACTTGCTGCTTCGATACCGGCTTGTCCAGCTCCGATAATTGCTATGGATTCAGCATTTTGGATTTGATCTAAAATCTTATTAGACAAATCATAATTTTTAAAACTAGGATCCCATTCGTCATCATCTTCCAAACCTATATTCATTGATTTTTGCTCGGAACCACTAGCTAAAATCAATTTGTCATAATGATAATTACCTTTGTTTGTAGTTATTTCATGTTTTTCTGGATGACAATCTAGTAGCACTTCTGATAGTTTTACATTGATAGACTGTGCTTCTAACTGTTTTTCTGTAACAAATACTGCATCACTTAGCTTTTCAAATTTATTTTGTAAGTATAATAATAAGCCACCCGGCAAAAAACCAACCATTGTATTTTTTTCAATAATCGTAATTGTTGCATTTGGATATAATTTACGGGCATGTAAAGCACAACTTATTCCTGCAAAGGATGCGCCTATAATATAAATCTCCACTTTTGGACACCTCTTCTGTTTGTTTTTCTTTTCTTATCATAACACAGAGTATTTTAGCAAAGATTTTCAAATACTTTGACTACTTAAGGTTACACGACTGTGCTTGAGAAACGATTTTTTATTAAATGAAAAGATTGTTGATATTTTTGCTGCATAAATTTTCGACTCTTTATTTCATTTTAGCAATAATCACCACTTTGCTCAATTAATTATCACTCATTTTTGAAAACGATTACAAAAATTAGAATTAGCTAAATCAGAATTCCTCATAATACGCTTTGAACTTTAATTGTCTGAACAATATTAATTTCAATTATTTCATCATTCCTGCTATACTTTATATAACACGTATGCTATGAGAGATGCGATTCATTCGATACTAAATTCAAGCCATTTGTTTTTCAATTTTACCAAGTTGGTTGACCCATAGTTTTATAAGTATTATCTCTTCTGTATTTCTAGCTTTTAACTTTTTATAAATTTCTATGTTTCACTGTCAGTTTAGAAGGAGAGAACATAATGTATAAGAGCCCAATATCTATTGAACTTCCATTACGTGGCCAATGGTTTGTCGAAGTGAGTCCAGCAGATCGTGTTCCTAGTCACGGAACAGATAAATTTGGTTTAAGGTACGCTTTTGATTTTGTACAGGTTGATTGGCAAAAAGCAGAACACCCTACTCACGACAAAAGAAAACTAGATTATTTTACAAAAGGGATTCCTTTAGAGAATTATTACTGTTTTGGAAAAGCTGTTTACGCTCCTTTCACAGCTGAAGTTGTGACAGTTGAAGATAGTATAGCAGATGGAAAAACAGCTTCTTGGTTGAACGATCAAACTTCAGCTATTCGTAATTCCCTCTTCTTCAGTCCTAAAAAAGATGGATTGAAGTCAATCGCTGGTAATTATGTCATTTTAAAAAGAAAAGATAATGTCTATGCCGTGTTTGCCCATCTACAAAAAGACTCAATTACTGTTAATATCGGTGATAAAATTCAAAAAGGACAATTTATAGGAAAAGTTGGCCATAGCGGAAATTCTACCGAGCCGCACTTACATTTTCATTTAATGAATTCCTTTAATCCCGAAATTGCGCAAGGACTTCCTTTTGTTTTTAAACAATATGAAAAATATAATGGTGGATCTTGGCAGAAAATGAAAAATGAAATTCCGACTGCAACTGAACGCATTCGTTTTAAAATAGAATAAGGCTTGTTGCTAAAATATGATAAAAATCAACAGAACATTCCAAAAAATGAATAACAAAACAATAAAAAGGTTTTCCAAAATTAATGGGAAAACCTTTTTATTAGTTAAATATTATTTTAGCTTCAAGCATTTTTATTAGCACGTTTATTTTTAATAGCCCATCTTACTAAGCCAAAAATAACAACCCAGCCCATTAAGTTACCTAAAACCTTTAAAGGATACATTGTACCTTTCTTTTTACCAGCCACATAGAACACCTTTTTTCATAAATTTTGAAACAAAATGTTACACTAATTCCAGAATATTTTTTAATTTTCTCCTACAAAATTTTGACTTAAATTTTCGTTTTTAAGTCCATTCTTTATAACCTTTTCAACTGGTTGTTTAGTCATATTATTATCGCTAACAAAGTAAAAATAACTACTTGGAACAAGCCATATAAGCACAGCAGCAACTAATGCTATGCCAAGTGAAATATTACGATACTGCTTATTAGGTCTTTTCTTTACAAAATACCATGTACCAATAATTCCTAACAAAAATAACGTCCCTAACAACGCATTCATTTTATCACTCCTAAAAATCGAAAAAACCGTTAGCAAAAACTAACAACTTCTCACTTTGATAGTAACAAACACAAAAATTTGTTTCAAATTATTTAGTCACAATTTCTGTTTCAAAATCTGGCGTATTTACGATGGTATCGTGAACTGGACATGTTTGAATGACAAATTCAATAAAATCTTTGATCTCTTCTACTGTATTGTCTGCTTCAACATGAAAAGTTGTCTTGATTTTCGAAAATCCCTTTTTAGCATTTGGATTTTTTCCCAAATAACCATCTGAATCTAACTCCCCTTCCAGATCAACCTTAAACGATTTTAGGTTGATTTTTTTAACTCTTGCAAAAGACTTTGCCACAATGGTTAAACACGCGCCTAAAGAATTTAATAATGCTTCTACTGGATTCATTCCAGTGTTGGTACCACCATCAGCTTCAGGTTCATCTAGCGTAATTTCAAAACCTCTAGATTTACAAGATACTTTCAATCCACTTTCTAATGTTACTTCTGCTTTTGTTAGCTCAACTGCCATCTTACTTCCTCCTTTTTAAATTAACAATAAAACCTTACTTATGAAAGTGACTTATTTCCATATACTCTCCTAATTTTAATGCATTAGAATTGGCGCCATGTCCAATCTCTTCTGTTTTTGCAATCGGTAAATCATCATCTTGCAAAATCTTTTGAAGTACTTCTTCAATAGGTTGCTCATAACTTTTTTGATAAGAAATAAAAGTACCTAATAAAATTCCAGCAATCTTATCAAAACCTTCTAATCCTTTTAACTGATAAAACATGGAATATAAGCTTTCTTTTCCTCCACCATGACTTTCTAAAAACAATACCTTGTTGGCTAGATCAGGCATATATTTTGTTCCGGCTAATTTTAAAAAGCAACGGATATTTCCACCAATAACTTCGCCTTCTATCTCATTACCTTGATAAAACTCCCAACTAGTTTGATACAAATCCTTTGCGCCATCAAAAAAAGAAGATTTAAATTTATCAATTTGTTTTCCACTAGCATCCCACAGTAAAGTTGCTACTTGAAATAATTCTACCTCTTGATTGCTCTGACTTATTAAACTATTTAACACTGTTGTAAGATCACTATAACCATAAAATTTCTTTTTCTGCTTCCGAATAAGTGAATAGTCTAGCTTATCTAAAATACCATTAGCGATATCACCTCCAGAGATATCAAAAATAGCTTCTATCGAATCATCTGCATAATATTGATTCATAATTTCAGCCTTTTCACCAGTATTAAAAAGCGTATTTTCTTGCAAAGTTGGACTAAGTATAACGTCTAAACCCAATTTTTCTAATATCTCTTTTATATCGTAAACTTCTTGGAGGTTCGTTCTAGGATCAGAGTTTCCCACTAATGCAACTTTTCTCTTATCTTTTGGTTTTATACGCACAACAGCGCCTCCTCAAAAAAGGCTAGGTTTTAATTCTATAGTTAAATCCTAGCCTTTTATATATATTCCGTCAATCGCTAAAGAACACGTCTTTTTATTGTAGACAAATTTTTCCAGAATAATTTAATGTAATTCATTCAGAGTAGTAATATCTTTAATATGTTTTTTTGATAAAACTGAAAAAGCTGCTGTCAAACCATGTAAAGCTTCAATATCTTTCATTGTAATACTCGTACCTGGAAAACGTTCGAAAGTTAAAAAATCTAAATTTTGAACTAAACCGTCTAATTCAAAACCGCTCTTAAAAACTTCAGTAAATAATTGATTCTCTTCTTCTGTCATTGTTCTTTCCTCCATTTTATTAATTTATCGTTTATTGAAAAACGCATAAGTATTTTAGATGATAAACTCCTTTCTTTTTTTGTTTCTTTTTCAGCAACTCCCTATTTTCACAAAATTTGCTATATTCCCAATTCTATTTCCCGAAAAATATTACAAGTTTCTTTTAGCGCAACTACTACCTTTAGATTACATTGCTTTTTTAGCAACGTCAACTATAATTTATCAAATATCGAAACTTGCTTATTTCACTTTTAGAAACCATGTTATTATATTTGCGTAATTAGCAACGAAAGGAGCGCTTAATATGTCTGATACTTCTTTGATTAGAAGAATTATAAATCTAAGAGAATCAAATAACTGGACACAAGTAGAATTAGGAAGAAAACTTAATTTGGACAAATCAGCGATGAATAAAATTGAAAATGGCACAAGAAAAGTCTCTACTAACGAGCTAGAAAAAATCGCTGACGTCTTTACTGTTTCTACTGATTATCTATTAGGAAGAGAAAATAAAGAATATGATTTACCTGAAAGTAAAAGCCAGACCGTAGCCAAGCATATGGGAGATAGTGTTTCAGAAGATGAAATGGAAGATATCTTGGATTATATTGAGTTTATTAAACAAAAACGGAAGAAACAGTAATGGTATTAGGTTAGTTTTATTGATACATTTCGTTTATATAAAAAAAGATTTTATTTTATTTTTTCGAACTTATCATAAAAAAATATTTTTGTTTTCTTGCCAGAGAATGGGGAGCTATTTATACTTTTAAGCAAAATAAAAATTCCTCTCATAGTAATCAAAAATTTACGCTAAGATTACTATGGCAGGAATACACTACTTTTGTTATGAAATGATCAGTTCTTCTATTCTTGTTCTCTTTGAAAATATCTCATACCAAAATGTATCTCTAAGGAGTTAATAAAACCTTGCCAATATTCTTTCCAGCTTCTAAAAATTCATGAGCATCTTTGCCGTTTCTTAATCTAAAAATAGTTGGTTCACTAATGGTAATTTGACCATCTACAAAATATTGAAATAATCGTTTGCTTCTTTCTTCTCTTTCTTCGTAGCTTGTCAAATAATCCCATAAGTCTCCAGTTAAGATACTTTTTGATTTTGTAAGTAGTTCAATTAAATTAACTTGAGGCGGTGTACCCCCTGCCATACCGAAAAGAACAACTTTACCTCTATTTTTAGTCAAATCAATACTCTGCTGAACAGTAATGCCTACACCATCATAAACAGTATCAAAGGAATTTTGAACATCGTTAAACCATTCCTCTTCTTTTAAAAATACTTCCCTTGCCCCTTGCTTCAATGCAGTTTCTTGTTTTTCTATTGAAGAAGTAAGCCCGTAGACATCAACACCGTCTGCTCCCAATATTTGAGATAGAATTTGACCAACTCCACCGCTAATCCCGTAGATAAAGGCTTTATCTCCTCTCACATTTTGCCCCAAATCATTGGCTAAAAATTCGGCAGTTAAACCTTGCAGACCTATACTAGCTGCCAGCTTTATATTCATATTTTTGGGTATTTTTATAATATTTTCCTTTGGTACTGATACCAGTTCTGCATTAGCGAAAGGAACATCCACAAACAAAATATCTTCCCCTATAGAGCAACTTTTAATATTTTTTCCTATTTTAACAACTTCTCCAACGCCTTCATAACCATTGATATATGGAGGAGAATGATCCTCTATGTGATAATCGCCTCTTCTTCTATAAATATCCGCAAAATTTACTCCAATATATTTTGTTTTAATA
>NZ_JAKEIT010000018.1 GCF_021474685.1 Tetragenococcus halophilus
TAAGAGGTGTACTATTTAGCGATAGTACACCTCTTATTTTAATAAACTATTTAACAAAATCCTTACTGATCTTCTTATTAGTATTTAACCTCTTTTAAGTATAAGCCTTCCGGATGAGCTGTGGGGCCAGCCAAACTACGGTCACATCCAGCAATAATTCGTGGTATTGCATCTTCAGAAATACGTCCATTGCCAATCTTCAGCAGGGTCCCTACCATAATCCTAACCATATTATATAAAAAACCATCTCCACGAAAGGTAAATAACAATTCATCACCTGCATCGTTAACTTCCATCTTTGCTTCATAGATGGTGCGTTTTTTATTGTTTACTTCACTTTTTATGGAACAAAAGGAAGTAAAATCATGAGAACCTAAAAAATCCGGAAGAGCTTTTCTTATTCGTCCCAAGTCTAACTCATGACGATAATAACTACTATAAAACCGACGAAAAGGGCTACGAGCTTTCCCAATATCTACCCGAAATTCATAAGTCTTTTCTTTAGCTAAATAACGAGAATGAAAACTATCTTCCACCAGCTCTATCTGCTTCACTGCAATGTCTACAGGTGTTTGCGTATCTAATGCAAAACGTAGTTTTTCTAATGGACGTTTGACAGGCCAAGCAAAATCAATGACCTGTCCTAAGGCATGTACGCCAGCATCTGTACGTCCAGATCCATTGATTTTAATTTTTTGATTTGCGATTTTAGATAATGTTTTTTCTAATTCGTCTTGAACCGTCCGTCCATTGATTTGACTTTGAAAACCGCTAAAATTTGTACCATCATAGGCAATAATTGCTTTGTAACGAACCATTGTTCCTCCTTCATAATAAAAGAGACAATAAGCAAAAGTCTACTTTTTGTCTCCATTATTTTAAGCTCTTAAGTATATTAGCGCAAGGGTTAAAAAGGCATACGCACAAACAGAAAAAGTATCTTTTTTATGCCAGTGCAATATGCGATATTTTGTCCGTCCTTCTCCCCCTTGATAACCACGAGCTTCCATCGCTGTGGCTAAATCATCCGCACGATTAAAACTCGATACAAATAAAGGAATGAGCAGTGGAATGACAGCTTTCATCTTTTGGATCAAATTTCCTTCGCTGAAATCAACACCGCGAGCACGTTGTGCGTTCATAATCTTTTCAGTCTCATCCATTAACGTGGGCACAAAACGTAAGGCAATAGACAGCATCAAAGAAATTTCATGAACTGGAAAATTGATTGCATTTAAGGGACGTAAAATGAATTCAATCGCATCTGAAAGTTCCAGTGGAGGGGTTGTTAATGTTAGTAAGGTAGACATGAATATAATCAACACAAAGCGACAAAAGATAAAAATACCATTTTGAACGCCAAACTCTGTAATTTGAAAAACGCCCCACTGCCAATACACTTGTCCGCCAGAGGTAAATAAAATTTGCAAAGCAACAGTAAATAATATCAACCACAATAATGGTCGAACACCACGTAGGAAAAAACCAAAGTCAACTTTTGATAAATAGATACAAAAAAGTGTAAACAAACCTAAAAGTAAATAACTTTGCCAATTATTGGCGAAAAAAATGACCCCTATGAAATAAAAACTGGTCAACAATTTTGCCCGAGGATCTAAACGATGGATCAGTGAATTTCCTGGGATATATCTACCTAAAATCAGCTTATTCATCATTTGCTTGTCCTCCTCTTGCCACTAGTTCATCTGCCAATTCTTCTGCAGTAAGAGGCAATTTGTCAAAAACCATTCCGGCATTTTCCAAACGTTTAGCAAATGCAGCTGCAGTAGGAACGCCCAATTGCTTGTTTTGCAACCACTCTACATTTTGAAAGACTTTTTCTGGTGTCCCATCTTTTACAAGTTGTCCTTTTTCTAAGACATAAACATAATCAGCATAATCAGCAACATCATCCATCGAATGTGTAACTAGCACAATGGTCATATGACGAGTCTTATGTAAATGCTCGAATATCGCCATCATTTCTCGACGTCCCTGGGGATCAAGTCCTGCCGTGGGTTCATCTAGTACTAAAACTTCTGGTTCCATTGCTAATACGCCAGCAATGGCCACTCTACGCATTTGTCCACCTGATAAATCAAAGGGAGAACGATCAAGATAACTCTCGTCTAGTCCCACTAATGTTAAATATTCTTTTGCTAATTTCAATGCCTCTTCTTCTGACACACCAAAATTTTTCGGCCCAAAGGCAATATCCTTACCCACCGTTTCTTCAAACAACTGCGATTCAGGAAACTGAAAGACAATACCCACTTTTTTGCGAATAGGTTTTAAATTTTTATTATTTGTTTCTGGCGTGATCGTTCGCTCGCCAATCTTTACATTACCTGAAGTCGGCTTCAATAAGGCGTTTAAATGCTGTAAGATAGTTGACTTTCCACTACCCGTATGTCCCACCAGAGCATTATAAGTTCCTTCTTTAATCGTCATATTGATATCATATAAGACACGCTGTTCAAAAGGTGAGCCCGGTTGAAAAGTAAAATTTACTTGTTCAAAAACGATGTCCATAACCAGTCGACCATCCCTTCTTCAGTTAAGTATTTTTCAGGCACTGCAACGCCACGATCCTTTAATGATTGCTTTAACCTTTCAGGAAACGGCAAATCTAATCCTTTTTCTATTAAATTTGGTCCTTGAGAAAAAATCTGAGCAGGTGTCCCCTCATCCATCAATTGTCCTTCACGCATCACAAGAATTCGATTCGCATTGGCTGCTTCGTCAATATCATGAGTAATGGACAAAACAGTTAACTGATATTTTTCTTTAACTTCTTTTAGAATAGATATCACTTCTTGACGCCCTTCAGGATCTAACATACTTGTTGCTTCATCAAGAATAATAATATCGGGGCGTAAAGCTAAAATCCCAGCAATTGCTACTCGTTGTTTTTGCCCGCCAGACAACCGTGCTGGTTCTTTAGCTGCAAAATCCGTTAATTTGACTTGTTCTAAAGCTTCCTTAACTCTAGGGACCATTTTTTCTCGTGGAATGCCTTGATTTTCCATTCCAAAAGCGACGTCGTCTTCAACCGTAGCACCTACAAATTGATTATCTGGATTTTGAAAAACCATACCTACCATCTTACGTATCGTCCAAATATTCTCTTCATTTAATTGCAATTGACCCACAGAAATGTTCCCTGTTTCTGGCAATAATAATCCATTTATCGTTTTAGCCAGAGTCGATTTACCTGAGCCATTATGTCCGATAATCGCTACCCATTCTCCCTTATTTACAGCTAGCGATAAATCTTGCAGCGCAGGTTGCACTTGATCAACTTGATAGCGAAACGTAATATTTTTTAAACTTATGATAGGTTCCATGCTTGCTCCTTTATGTAAAATAGACTAAAAAGTACGTAAGATAAATTCACAATGTTCATTCACAAAAATTAAAAGCTATCTAATTCTAACTAACACTACCAAAAAAAAGTTAATATTTCAATTACTCTAACAAATAGTCTATAACGTTTTCTTTTAGTTTCCATTAGCTATAAGATTTATAGCTACTCGAAACTAAAAAAAAACACTTTATGATGAATGCCTGCTCCCTGATAATTCAGGGAGCAGTGCTGAGCTAGACTCGGAAAAAATATTTCCAACATCATAACACTCTTAAAATCATCGACAAAGTGATGCTAGCTATTAGTTTAATTACTAATACTGCTTCAGTAGATTTTAGACAAGTTCTAGGATAGCCATTGCTGCAGCGTCTCCGCGTCTTGGTTCAGTCTTCAAGATGCGAGTATAACCACCTTGGCGTTGTTCATAGCGAGGTCCAAGATCATTAAAAAGCTTTTGTAAAGCTGAATCAATAATAATCTCTTCATCCTCTTCACGCACATTAGCTACTTCATTACGTACAAAAGCAGCTGCTTGACGACGTGCATGCAAATCACCGCGTTTTCCTAGCGTAATCATTTTTTCTGCTGTAGAACGAACTTCTTTTGCACGAGCTTCTGTGGTTTCAATTCGTTCGTTAATGATTAGATCAGTTGTTAAATCACGCAACATCGCTTTACGTTGGTTAGATGTGCGTCCTAATTTACGATAACTCACGTGGTTTCCCTCCTTCGTAAAAATTAATCGTCTTTACGTAATCCTAGACCAAGATCACTTAATTTTGATTTTACTTCTTCAAGAGATTTACGGCCCAAATTACGTACTTTGATCATTTCTGGTTCAGATTTATTTGTTAATTCTTGTACAGTATTAATACCGGCACGTTTTAGACAATTATAAGAACGAACAGATAAGTCCAACTCTTCGATTGTCATTTCTAACATTTTTTCTTTTTGTGTTTCTTCTTTTTCGACCATGATGTCTGTATTTTTCGCTTCATCGGTCATATTCACAAAAATTTCTAAATGGTCTGTAAGGATTTTCGCTGATAAACTTAAAGCGTCAAGTGGTTCAATCGAACCATCTGTCCAAAGTTCCATCGTCAGCTTATCATAATCATCCCGACGACCAACACGTGTATTTTCTACTTGATAATTCACACGGCGAACGGGTGTATAAATTGAATCAACTGGAAGTACACCAATGGGCATATCTTCTTTTTTGTTTTCTTCAGCTTGAACATATCCGCGTCCAGGTTGTACTGACAAGCGAGCATGAAATCTTGTACCTTCTGCTACCGTACAGATATACATATCTTTATTAAGAATCTCTACGTCACTATCAACGATGATATCGCCAGCAGTTATTGTAGCCGGTCCTGTAATATCGATTTCAAGGTTTTTTTCTTCTTCGCTATAAAGTTTTAACGCAAGACCTTTAATATTCAAAACAATTTGTGCAACATCTTCGCGAACACCTTTGATCGTTGAAAACTCATGTAACACACCATCAATTTGAATACTTGTGATTGCTGCTCCTGGTAAAGAAGATAACAAAATACGACGCAGGGAATTTCCTAATGTAGTTCCATAGCCTCTTTCCAGAGGTTCTACGATAAACTTGCCATAATCTTTCTCTTCATCAATCTTCGCGATTCTTGGTTTTTCGAATTCAATCATTCTTATCTCTTACCCCTTTCAAAACGAAAAGTGTCTTGTTCAATGACATAATTTTGAAACTCAAAATGAGCAGCACTCATTAAACACGACGGCGTTTTGGAGGGCGGCATCCATTATGAGGAACTGGTGTTACGTCACGAATCGCAGCCACTTCCAATCCTGCTGCTTGTAATGAACGAATTGCTGCTTCACGTCCTGAACCTGGGCCTTTTACAGTTACTTCTACATTTTTCAATCCGTGTTCCATTCCTGATTTTGCCGCAGTTTCTGCTGCTAATTGAGCGGCAAATGGTGTTGATTTTCTACTTCCTCTAAATCCTAGTGCACCTGCTGAAGACCATGATAACGCGTTACCATGTTGATCAGTGATCATCACAATTGTATTATTGAATGTTGAATGGATATGTGCAACTCCGGATTCAATATTCTTTTTCACACGGCGTTTACGATTCACCTTTTTTTGTGCCATGAAGTTTAACCTCCTTCATTAGAAATTATTTTTTCTTGCCTGCGATAGTTGTTGCGGGACCTTTACGTGTACGGGCATTATTTTTAGTATGTTGTCCACGAACAGGCAAACCACGACGATGACGCATACCGCGATATGAACCAATTTCCATCAAACGTTTGATATCTAAGTTCACTTCACGACGAAGGTCACCTTCAACTTTTAGATTATCAACAGCTGCGCGGATCGCGTCAGTTTGTTCGTTGGTTAAATCACGAACACGAACATCTTCAGCAACGCCTGCTTCTGCTAAAATACTTTTAGCAGTTGTATCTCCGACACCAAAAATATAAGTAAGAGAGACAACTACTTGTTTTTCCCGAGGAATATCTACTCCTGCAATACGAGCCATATCTTGTTACACCTCCAATTATCCTTGACGTTGTTTATGTTTTGGATTTGCAGAACAAATCACCATAACGCGTCCTTTACGACGAACGACTTTACAATTATCACACATTGGTTTTACTGATGGTCTTACTTTCATAATACTTACCTCCTATGGTTTTACGTAAGTACAATTATTTAAAACGATACGTAATACGACCACGACTCAAGTCATAAGGCGAAAGTTCAACAGTCACCTTATCGCCCGGTAAAATACGAATATAGTGCATTCGGATTTTGCCAGAAACAGTCGCAAGAATCTCATGGCCATTTTCAAGTTCGACTTTAAACATTGCATTTGGTAAAGTTTCGACGACTGTACCTTCAATTTCTATCATGTCTTCTTTTGCCACGCACAGTACCCCCTTGTACTTGTTTCGCAACTTTACGCGATAAAACGGCGGAAACCTGCGTCGTGTTCCCACCTTAACTTCTTTTCAACAATTTTCTATCAATCTAGAAGTCGGACTGATATATTTTAGCATAATGCCTAACTATTTACAAGAAAAAGTTACTAGAACACGAAAAAGAGCAAGAATTACTTCGTTAGAATTTGTTGAATTTCCGCAAAAACTTCATCAATCTCACGATTTCCATCAATAGAATATAGCAAGCCTTTTTTATCATAATGATCTAAAATAGGTTCGCTATTTTTTACATTGACCGAAATACGATTTCTGACAGTTTCTGGTTTGTCATCATCCCGTTGGTAAAAATCATGTCCTCCACAACGATCACAAGTTCCTTCCACTTTAGGTGGGTTAAAAATCTTATGATATGTGGCACCGCAATTGCGGCAAATGTAACGACCAGATAAACGCTCGACCAGTACCTCTTCTGGCACTTTTATCTCAATAACAGCGTCAATCTTTTTACTTAAATCTTGCATCATGTCATCTAAGGCTTCTGCTTGATCTAACGTACGAGGAAAGCCATCCAATAAAAAGCCATCTTCGGTATCTGATTCTGCTAAACGTTCTTTAACGATTCCGTTTGTTACTTCATCAGGAACAAGCTCACCTTTATCCATATAAGATTTTGCTTCTAAGCCAAGATCTGTTTGTTTAGCAATTGCTTGTCTGAACATATCTCCAGTTGAAATTTGCGGAATATTATATTCAGCAATAATTTTTTCTGCTTGAGTCCCTTTACCAGCTCCAGGGAGTCCCATTAGAACAAGGTTCATTTTTATTCCTCCTGCAAGTTTTTTCCAGTGTTGAGGAAAAAGCCTCAACACTACAATAAAACTCTAATTTATGAAACCTGTATATTGACGTTTTAGCATTAGACCTTCTATTTGTTTGGCAGTTTCAAGCGCTACACTGATAACAATCAATAAGCTCGTTCCACCCAAACCAATTGATTCTGGAAGGTCCCATAACATGGATGCGATAATTGGAAGCAATGCTACTACTCCTAAAAAGAGCGAACCCACTGTACTCAAACGCATCAATAACCTTGAGACAAACTCTTCTGTTCCTTTCCCCGGACGCACACTTGGAATATAGCTTCCTTGTTTTTGCAAGTTTTCCGATAGCTTTTCGGGATTTACTTGAACAAAAGCATAAAAGAAAGTAAAACCAACGATCAATACAGCATATAAAATAGCGCCAGGCACTGTATTATAATTGAAAAGCATTTGGATTACATCAAACCAGGTTTCTCCTCTGGCAGATCCAAAAGCCTGAATGATCGCATTAGGTGTTGTAATCAAGGAACTAGCAAAGATAACAGGAATAACGCCAGCAGCATTTACTTTTAAAGGTAGATAACTACTTGTTGGAGCTCCTGCTACACGTTTTGTATACTGGATCGGGATCTTTCTTTCTGCTTGTTGAACAAAGGTAACAATCGTTACGATCACCAACATCGCAATAACTAAAATAACCACAAATAAAATTGATTTCCAAAGGTCATCTTGGTTAATATTAATAAAATAATCTTCTGTTATTTCTTTGATTGAAACAGGTAAACGAGAAACAATCCCTGCAAAGATAAGCATGGACACGCCGTTTCCGATCCCTTTTTCAGTGATCAGTTCCCCCAACCAAGTAACAAACATGGTACCTGTGGTTAAAATAACTCCAATAACAACATAAGTTGAGATTGAAGGATTAGGAACAAAACCGAATTGAGTGAAAACTTGGAAACCAGCTGTCAGTGCAATAGATTGTAAAAAACCCAACACTAAAGTGATATAACGAGTCGCTTGATTCAGCTTTTTACGTCCCACTTCACCTTGTTTTGACCATTCAGTGAATTTCGCAACAATATCCATTTGCATCAACTGAACGATAATCGAAGCAGTAATGTAGGGCGAAACGCCCATCGAAAAAATCGAAAAACGTTGCATCGCACTACCACTGACTAAATCCAACATATTCATAAAAGGTAATTCAGAAATAGTTTGTAACTCTGCTGCATCGACCCCTGGAACAGTAACATGCGTTCCAACACGGAAAATAAACAGAATAAATATTGTAAACAAGATCCTTGATCTAATATCCTTGACTTTAAAAGCGTCCTTTAAAAGTTTTAACATCAGATCACCTCAATTGACCCACCAGCAGCTTCAATAGATTCTTGTGCTGCTTTAGAAAACTTCGCTGCTTTCACAGTTAATTTTTTGGTTACTTGTCCATTACCCAATACTTTAATGCCAGCTTTTTGTTTTTTTACAAACCCAGCTTCAGCTAAAACAGCGGGAGTAACTTCAGTTCCATCTTCAAAATTGTTCAAAAGTTCAACATTGATAATCGCATATTCTTTACGATTAACGTTGGTAAAACCACGTTTTGGTAAACGGCGGAATAATTCTGTTTGACCACCTTCAAAACCAAGACGAGTTCCACCGCCTGAACGAGCTTTTTGTCCTTTTTGTCCACGTCCTGCAGTCTTACCATTGCCTGATGATGAACCACGTCCCACGCGATTACGTACTTGACGTGAACCTTTTGCAGATTCTAGTTCATGAAGTTTCATGTGTTTGGCACCTCCTTAGTTAAAATCGATTCATCGAATCGTTGTTACACTTCTTCTACGTCCACTAAGTGTGCAATAGTTGCAACCATGCCTTTGACTGCCTCATTCGCAGGTTTAACAACAGTACTGTTCACTTTTTTTAATCCTAACGCTTTTACTGTATCGCGCTGATTTTGAGGACGTCCAATAGTACTGCTTTTTAATGTGATTTTTAATTCAGCCATTAGAATTGTCCTCCTAACCAATAATTTCTTCTACAGATTTGCCGCGAAGTTCAGCAACTTCTTCAGCGCGTTTTAATTCTGTCAATCCTTTAATTGTTGCGCGAACAACATTGATCGGCGTATTAGAGCCTAAAGATTTAGATGTTACATCGGCTACACCGCCAAGTTCTAATACCGCACGAACAGGTCCACCTGCAGCAACTCCAGCACCAGCTTCAGCTGGTTTCAATAGAATATATCCACCACTGAATGAGCCAATGACTTCGTGTGGAATTGTTGAGCCAACCATTGGTACTTCAATTAAGTTTTTCCTTCCGTCGTCAACAGCTTTGCGGATTGCTTCTGGTACTTCTTGTGCTTTACCTGTACCAAATCCTACGTGTCCGTTTTTATCACCGACAACGACTAAAGCTGCAAAACGCATACGACGACCGCCTTTTACGACCTTTGATACTCGGTTGATCGCAACGACACGGTCTTCTATTTCCAAATTATTTGGATCAATATAAGCCATGAATGGTGTTCCTCCTTTTTTTAAAATTCTAGTCCATTTTCGCGTGCAGCTGTTGCTAAAGCTGCTATGCGGCCATGGTAAAGGTATCCACCACGGTCAAAGACTACTTCTTTAATACCTTTTTCTGATGCACGGTCAGCAACTAATTTACCGACTGTCTCTGCTTGCTCAGTTTTTGTTCCACCTGAAATATTTTTATCCAAGGTAGAGGCACTTGCTAGCGTCACACCCGCTACGTCATCAATTACTTGCGCGTAGATGTTTTTATTAGAACGGAAAACGTTCAAGCGTGGGCACTCAGCAGTACCAGAGATTTTATTTCTCACACGTTGATGTCTTTTTTGACGTGTTTTATTTTTGTCTGGTTTTGTAATCACAATTGTCACCTCTTTAACTGTATTAGTCTAGGCCGCGATTTGTATAACTCTTTTGCGGACTTGTTTATTTACCTGTTTTACCTTCTTTGCTGCGTACTTGTTCGCCAGCATAACGAATACCTTTTCCTTTATAAGGTTCTGGTGAACGAATACTACGAATTTTAGCGGCTACTTTACCAACAAGTTCTTTATTAGAACCCTTGATTATAATTTGGTTATTGGCTGGAACTTCAATAGAAATCCCTGCTGGAGTTTCTAATTCAACTGGTTGTGAATAACCAACGTTTAAGATAAGTTTTGTCCCTTGTAATTGGGCACGGTATCCAACACCCACAAGTTCTAACGATTTTTGAAAGCCTTCAGATACACCTACAACCATATTATTGAAGTTTGCACGGGTTGTTCCATGAATTGTTTTCATTTTTTGACTTTCGTTTGGACGGGTAAATGTCACTTCACTTCCATCGATATTAAATTTAATATCTGGTGAAAATGCACGAGTTAATTCACCGTTGGGTCCTTTAACTGTTACATCGTTGCCATCCATTTTAACTTCAACGTTTTCTGGCAAAACGACAACTTTATTCCCAATACGACTCACGGAAAGACACCTCCTTGTGTATTTATTAAATTACCATACATAAGCGACAACTTCGCCGCCAACATTTTTTGCTCTAGCTTCTTTGTCAGTGATCACACCGTCAGAAGTTGAAACAACTGCAATGCCTAAACCATTTAATACTTTAGGTACTTCGTCAGCTTTGACATAAGCACGCAGACCTGGTCTAGAGATACGTTTCAAGTTAGTGATCACACGTTCACCATCTTTCCCGTATTTAAGGAATAAACGGATTACGCCTTGTTTGTCATCTTCGATATATTCAACATTACGAACGAAACCTTCATTTTTAAGGATTTCAGCAATGTCGTGTTTGATTTTTGAAGCAGGAACTTCTAAAACATCATGCCTTGCCATATTGGCATTACGGATACGTGTTAGAAAATCTGCAATTGGATCTGTCATGACCATTAGATGATTTACCTCCTTTTTGCGAGTTTACTTTTTTACCAGCTAGCTTTCTTCACGCCGGGAATTTGACCTTTGTAGGCCAGTTCGCGGAAGCAAATACGGCAAAGGTGAAATTTACGATAAACAGAACGTGGACGACCACAGCGTTCACAGCGAGTATATTCTTGTACTGAATATTTTGCGGTTTGTTTATTTTTAGCAACTTGTGACTTTTTAGCCAATTTCTTCGCCTCCTTTTATTTTTGGAATGGCACTCCTAATTGTGTTAACAATTCAAGAGATTCTTCATCAGTGTTTGCTGTTGTAACAATAACGATATCCATTCCTCGTACCTTGTCGACTGAATCATAGTCAACTTCAGGGAAGATCAATTGTTCTTTGATACCTAAAGTGTAGTTTCCACGACCATCGAAAGCTTTTTTGCTTACACCATGGAAGTCACGTACACGTGGTAAGGAAACATTTACTAATTTATCCAAGAAGTCATACATTCTGTCTCCACGCAAAGTAACTTTAGTGCCGATTGGCATTCCTTCACGCAGACGGAAGCCTGCAACAGATTTTTTAGCTTTTGTAACTAAAGGTTTTTGTCCAGAAATCAATTGTAATTCTTCAACTGCTTTGTCTAGATTCTTAGCATTAGATACTGCATCACCAACACCCATATTAATAACGATTTTTTCAACCTTTGGTGTTTGCATAACAGAACTATAGTCAAATTTTTGTACTAATGATGGAACGATATCTTGTGTATATTTTTCTTTAAGGCGGTTCATTTAGTTGCCCCTCCCTTCTTGATTTGTTTATTTATCAATAACTTCACCAGTTTTTTTAGAAACACGGACTTTTTTACCGTCCACTGTTTGATAGCCAACTCGGGTTGCTTCACCACTTGAAGGATCGATCAACATAACATTCGATACATGGATCGGAGCTTCTTGTTCAGAGATCCCGCCTTGCGGAGCAGTTTGAGAAGGTTTTTGATGTTTTTTCACAACATTAACACCTTCGACGACAACCTTGTCGTTTTTTGGATGAGCTTCTAAAATGACGCCCTCTTTATTTTTGTCTTTACCAGTAATAACTTTTACTTTATCGCCTTTTTTAACAAACATTCTTGTTTCGCACCTCCTTTGATATTAAATAACCACTATAGTACTTCTGGTGCTAGCGAAACAATCTTCATGTAATTACTTTCGCGTAGTTCGCGAGCAACTGGCCCGAAGATACGAGTTCCGCGTGGGCTTTTATCATCGCGAATGATCACCGCAGCATTTTCATCAAATTTAATGTAAGAACCGTCAGCACGATGAGCGCCTGATTTTGTACGAACAATAACTGCTTTTACAACTTCGCCTTTTTTGACAACCCCACCTGGCGTTGCTTGTTTGACCGTAGCGACGATCACATCACCGATATTCGCAGTTTTTCGACCTGAGCCACCTAGGACTTTGACCGTTAAAATTTCGCGTGCCCCCGAATTATCAGCAATTTTTAAACGACTTTCTTGTTGGATCACGATGTATATCCTCCTTTCAAATATAGCAATTTAATCTATATAGGAAAATCTCGTGTAATTAAATAATCACTGCTTTTTCAACGATTTCTACTAAACGAAAACGTTTTGTAGCTGATAATGGACGAGTTTCCATAATTCTCACGATATCACCAGTTTTGGCTTCATTGTTTTCATCGTGCACTTTGTATTTTTTCGAATAATTAATCCGTTTGCCGTAAATTGGATGATTTTTCTTTGTTTCGACGACAACAGAGATTGTTTTATCCATTTTATCAGATACTACGCGCCCTTGATAAACCTTACGGTGATTTCTTTCTTCAGTCATACGATTCATGGCCTCCTTCCATTATTACTTTACTTGTTCACGCAACACCGTTTTGATGCGTGCAATCGATTTGCGTACTTCTTTAATACGCGCTGTATTTTCTAATTGTCCGGTAGCTAATTGGAAACGAAGATTAAACAATTCTTCTTTAAATTGTTTTTCTTGATCTAGCATTTCGGCAGTGGTTAACTCTCTGATATCTTTAACCTTCATTCGATTCACCACCCATTTCTTCACGTTTTACGATCTTGGTTCTAATTGGCAATTTGTGAGAAGCAAGGCGTAAAGCTTCTTTAGCGACTTCATCGGAAACGCCGGCGATTTCAAAAAGGATTTTACCACGTTTTGTTGGAGCTACCCAGCCTTCTGGTGCCCCTTTACCTGAACCCATACGTACCCCGATAGCTTTTGCTGTATAAGATTTGTGAGGGAAAATTTTGATCCATACTTTCCCACCACGTTTCATATAACGGTTCATCGCGATACGTGCAGCTTCAATTTGTCGGTTTGTAATCCAAGAAGATTCAAGAGCTTGCAAACCATATTCGCCAAAAGTAACTTCTTTACCGCCTTTAGCTTCTCCGCGCATTCTTCCGCGGAACTCACGACGGTGTTTTACACGTTTAGGTACTAACATGTTTATTCCCCTCCCTTCTCAGTGTTATTTTTAGTTGGAAGAATTTCTCCACGATAGATCCACACTTTAACTCCTAGTTTTCCGTATGTTGTGTCTGCTTCTTCCCATGCATAGTCAATATCTGCACGAAGTGTATGCAAAGGAACAGTTCCTTCTGAATATCCTTCCACACGAGCAATGTCTGCTCCATTTAAACGACCAGAAACTTGGGTTTTAATACCTTCTGCTCCTGCACGCATTGTACGTTGGATCGCTTGTTTTTGTGCGCGACGAAACGCAACACGATTTTCAAGTTGACGGGCAATGCCTTCTCCAACTAATTTTGCATCTAAATCAGATTTTTTAACTTCAACGATATTAATATGAACTCGTTTGCCTGTTAATTTATTTAATTGTTTTCTTAGATTTTCGACTTCAGAACCGCCTTTACCGATAACCATACCTGGTCTTGCAGTGTGGATTGAAATATTCACACGTTTGGCAGCACGTTCGATTTCTACAGTCGATACTGCTGCTTCAGCAAGTTTTTCACCGATAAATTCACGGATCCGTAAATCTTCATGTAATAAATCTGCGTATTCTTTTTCAGCATACCATTTTGCTTCCCAATCACGGATAATACCGATACGCATTCCAATTGGATTTATTTTTTGACCCACTGACTATCCCTCCTTATTTTTCTGATACAACAACCGTGATATGACTTGTACGTTTGTTGATTGGAGATGCTGAACCTTTTGCTCGAGGACGGAAACGTTTCATGGTTGGTCCTTCATCTACAAATGCTTCAGCCACAACTAAATTTTCAACTTCTAAGTCATAGTTGTTTTCTGCATTACTTACAGCTGACATCAATACTTTTTCGATAGCTCCAGCTGATTTATTTGGCGTAAATTTCAAAGTAGCAATAGCTTCGCTGACGCTTTTCCCTCTAATCAAATCAATAACTAAACGTGATTTGCGAGGAGAAACGCGAACTGTTTTAGCAGTAGCTTTTGCTGAGGTAATTTGTTCTGCCATTTCTTTTTCCTCCTCTCAGATTAGCGAGCTGATGTTCTACGATCATCTTTAGCGTGTCCGCGAAAGTTTCTTGTTGGTGCAAACTCACCTAATTTGTGTCCTACCATGTCTTCTTGGATATAAACAGGAACATGTTTACGTCCGTCATACACGGCAATAGTATATCCGATAAAACTTGGGAAGATCGTTGAACGACGAGACCAAGTCTTAATTACTTTTTTCTTTTCAACACCTTGTTGTGCTTCAATTTTTTTCATCAAATGATCATCACAAAAAGGTCCTTTTTTAACACTACGACTCATGGTGAACCTCCTTTTAAATTACGTTATAAACAGTTAATAATTTATTTCTTCTTACGAGTACGAACAATATGCTTATTAGATGCTTTGTTCTTCTTACGAGTTTTCAAACCAACTGCTTTTTGTCCCCAAGGAGAAAGTGGTGCTACACGTCCTACTGGCGCTCTTCCTTCCCCACCACCATGCGGGTGATCGTTAGGGTTCATAACACTACCACGAACGGTTGGGCGTTTATGCATCCAGCGTGAACGACCTGCTTTTCCGATATTAATCAATTCATGTTGTTCATTACCAACTGAACCAACTGTAGCGCGGCAAGTCGACAAGATCATACGAACTTCGCCTGAATTCAAACGAACCAATACGTATTTTCCTTCATTACCAAGTACTTGGGCTCTAGTTCCTGCAGAACGGACTAACTGTCCACCCCTACCTGGTTTTAATTCAACATTATGCACAACAGTACCAACTGGAATCTCCTTTAAAGGTAGGCTGTTTCCAAGGTTGATATCAGCTTGGTTTCCTGAAACAACTGTTGCGCCGACTTTTAGACCTTTTGGCGCTAAAATGTATGATTTTACTCCGTCTTCATAATGAATTAACGCGATATTTGCGGAACGGTTTGGATCATACTCGATCGATTTAACTGTCGCAACAACATCATCTTTATTGCGCTTAAAGTCGATCATACGGTATTTCCGTTTATGTCCGCCACCTTGATGACGTACAGTAATGCGACCGTTATTATTACGACCTGCATTATTTTTCAATGGCGCCATTAATGTTTTTTCTGGTTTGTTAGTAGTAACTTCAGCAAAGTCAGATGTTGTCATATTACGACGACCATTGGTAATAGCTTTATACTTTTTAAGTGCCACGTCATTTCCCTCCTATTTCGATTTTTATGCAAACAGTTCAGCTTATTCCGCTGAGAAAATTTCAATTTCTTTTGAGTCTTGCGTTAAAGTAACAACTGCTTTGCGACGTTTTCTTGTATATCCTTGATATTGACCCATACGTTTTGGTTTAGGATGTACATTGAGGATATTGACATTTGCAACTTTTACATCAAAAGCTGACTCAACAGCTTGTCTTACTAATGTTTTATTTGCGCCAGTGTCAACTTCGAACGTATATTTTTTTTCGTCCATATCAAGCATTGTTTTTTCAGTGATCACTGGACGTTTAATTACATCTAGTAAATTCATTATACAAGCACCTCCTCAATTTGAGTAAGAGCAGTTTGAGTGGCTAATACTTTATCACTCTTTGCAACATCTAACACAGTAACATTATCAGAAGTAACGACTGTTACGTTTGATAGATTACGTCCAGATAATGCTGCAAATTTATTTTCTGGTTCTACAACGACCAACACTTTTGAATCGATCGATAAGTTTTCTAATACTTGTTTGAATTCTTTTGTTTTTGGTGCATCAAAATTCAATGCATCTACAACAACAAAATTATTTGAAGCAACTTTTTCTGACAATACAGATTTAATTGCTAAGCGACGAACTTTTTTAGGAAGTTTGTAGCTGTAAGAACGTGGAGTTGGGCCAAATACTATACCCCCACCACGCCATTGTGGTGCACGAATAGTTCCTTGACGTGCTCGTCCAGTTCCTTTTTGGCGCCATGGTTTTTTACCGCCACCTGATACTGCACTACGATTTTTCACAGCGTGTGTTCCTTGTCTTAACGAAGCACGTTGCATCGTAATGGCATCAAAAATAACTGATTCATTCGGTTCAATTCCGAAAATTTCTTCATTTAATGTGACTTCGCCATTTTGGCTACCGTCTTGTTTGAATAATGCTACATTTGGCATTCCTTAGTTCCTCCTTTCTTCCTATCTAATTAGTTAGCTTTTACAGCAGATTTAATAGTAATCAATGATTTTTTCGCGCCAGGAATGTTCCCTTTGATTAAAATGACATTGCGGTCAGTATCTACACGTACAACTTCCAAGTTTTGGATCGTTACTCGGTTGCCGCCCATACGACCTGGGAGACTATTGCCTTTTAATACGTGTTTGGGTTCAAGTGGACCTAATCCACCGGGATGACGATGAAAGTGAGAACCATGTCCCATTGGGCCGCGAGCTTGTCCATAACGCTTGATAACGCCTTGGAAGCCTTTGCCTTTACTGGTTCCTGTTACGTCAACGATGTCTCCAGCTTCGAATGTATCAACTTTAATTTCTGTTCCTACTTCTAAGCCCTCAAGCCCTACATTCTTGAACTCGCGAATGAAGCGCTTAGGAGCCGTGTTTGCTTTTGCAACATGACCTTTAGCAGGTTTGTTACTCAAAATTTCACGTTTATCTTGAAACCCGAGTTGAACAGCTTCATAACCATCGTTTTCAACTGTTTTAAGTTGCAAAACAACATTAGGTTCTGCTTCAATAGCTGTTACTGGGATTAATTCGCCAGATTCAGTGAAGATCTGAGTCATTCCTACTTTTCTTCCTAAGATTCCTTTAGCCATGATTACACCTCCAATTTTTAATTATAATTTAATTTCAATATTTACACCTGATGGTAAGTCTAGCTTCATTAAAGCATCAACAGTTTTTGGTGTTGGATTTACAATGTCGATAAGACGTTTGTGCGTACGCATTTCAAACTGTTCACGTGATTGTTTAAATTTATGTGGTGAACGGATGACGGTGTATACGCTGCGTTGTGTTGGCAATGGGATTGGACCTGAAATAGCCGCTCCTGTCCTTTGTGCAGTTTCTACGATTTTATCCGCCGATTGGTCTAAAATACGATGTTCATACGCTTTTAAACGAATACGAATTTGTTGTTTTGCCATTATTTTCCCTCCTTCGCCTATTTTAAAAGTAGACATAGCTCCACGAAAATTTTCCGTCACACTCGGCCGTGGCAAAGCGCCCGGGCGTGTCGCAACCTCTCGTTTCCTAGCCGACTGATCCTCTTTCCAATTGAGAATATTTTCCCCTAAGAAAAAAGCACCTTTTACATTATATTATGACAAAGCTTGAATAGCAAGCTTTTTTTCCTATAAATTTTAACTTTCAGGAAAAGTTTTCAGTTTAGTTTTCAAAAAAATGTAGGAAGCATTCAAGCCCCCTACATTTTTTCAGAATTTTTTATTAAAGGATGTTAGCCAACGTTCTTTTTAAAGGAAAATATAAAAACGAAACTAATACTGCTGTTAACACAACATTAACTACAGTAGCGGGAAGGGAAAAGATTGCGGTAGTGAAAGCTGTCGGAAAATCCATTCCCAAATAAAGTTGTCGGACCAGATTTTTTATTTGCGTCATGACTAATTTTACTACTCCTGTGCCAGTCGCAATAATGATAATCTGCCAAATATGCGTGGGGTTTTTGTGATAAAGTAAGAACAGACCATAAGCTGCCGCACCTACAATAAAACTTTCTACTATAAAATAAGGCGCTTCTATAGCATAACCGTTTAACACATCAAAAATAGCAAAACCCAACCCTCCAGCAAGCGATCCTTTGACATAACCTAAAAACAAAACTGCCAAAAGCAAGACTGCATTGCCTAAATGAACAAAAGCACCTGTAGGCAAGGGAATCTTAATCATCGTGCCAATAACTGTCAGTGCTGTAAAAAGAGCAATCATCACGACATGTCTAGTCGTTATTCTCATCTGCTGCTACCATCCTTTTTTCAGCTTCATTATAAGCACCATGCCAGATATGTCCAACATAGGGGTTTATCGACACACCATGTTCAATTCCAGCAGCCACAAATTCTTTAGCTGTTTTACAAGCATTAAAGACTGAGTAACCTTTAGCGATCCCAGCTGCAATGGCTGCAGCAAAAGTACATCCAGCACCATGATTAAAATCTGTTGCAAATAACGGTCCCTCAAGTACTTGATAATCTTTTCCATCATAGAAAACGTCTAACGCCTTATCAGAAGCCAAACGATGACCACCTTTAACAATAACGTTTTTTGCACCCATTTGATGTATGATTGATGCTGCCTTTTTCATATCTTCTATATTTTCTAGATCACCCAAACCAGATAAAATACCTGCTTCTTCTAAGTTAGGTGTAGCAATTAGTGCTTGAGGAAGAAAATATTTTTTTATCCCTTCCACGCTTTTAGGCTGTAAAATTTGCGCAGTTCCTTTACAAGCAATTACTGGGTCAATAACGACATTTTCGATTTGATAGTAATCGATATACTGACTAGCTAACGCTATGTTTTTCTCATTGCCCATCATTCCAGTTTTTATTACATCCATTGGATCACCGGCAAATACAGAGATTAACTGTTTTTCTAACATTTCTTCAGAAATAGAGGTTACCTCGTGGCTCCAGCCATTATCAGGATCCATAGTCACAATAGAAGTTAAACTTGAAAAACCAAAAACGCCATATTCCTCAAATGTTTTCAAGTCAGCTTGAATACCTGCACCACCGCTCGAATCAGAGCCAGCAATCGTTAATACTTTTTCCATAATTTCACATCCTTTTTTATTTACCCCCGAGTATAGCATAGTTTTACTTGACGAAAACAGCCAATTGGACTATCTTTAACTCATCCAATTTAGAAGGTGATTATTATCTGGACAATCGACAAAACAAAAAAAGAACCCTACTATCAACAACTGCTACGGCAAATCATTGCTAGCATTCAACAAGCTGAGCTAACACCTGGACAGCGTCTACCTTCTGAACGAAATTTAGCTCAAATTTTACAAGTCAATCGTTCGACAGTAGTACATGCTTTTGAAGAGTTAACTAGTTTAGGTTGGTTAGAGCGTAAACAAGGTAGCGGTACCCACGTAACGCATGGTCAATGGGGAAACCGACAATTTGCTATTTATCAGTGGAACTCTTTATTTTCTAGTCCGCTACTGAAGGAAGACCCTTATATTACCCAACTCAAAAACCAAAAAGCTACTAAAAAGAGTTTGGATCTTTACACAGGCGACTTAAGTAATGATCTGATCCCAGACTTTGAATTTCCCACTATGACATGGGACCAGATCATGCACGAAGAAAAACAGATGACATCTACAGGTTACATCCCTTTAAAAGAACAAATCATTAAACGCTTTTTTCCAGATGTTTCAGGTTATGGGCAAGATCTACTGATTACTTCTGGGTCTACCCAAGGTATTTTTTGGCTCATTCAAGTACTATTAAATCCAGGCGATACAATCGCTACCGAAGATCCTTCATTCTTATTTTCCTTACCTTTATTTGCTGCAAGAGGTGTTCATTTGAAAGGAGTTGTACAAAATCAAGAAGGTATTGATTGCCAAGCGCTAGAGGAACTTATTCAAAAAAAGAAGATAAAACTATTATATTTAAATCCGAATCATCAAAATCCAACAGGAAATACCATGTCTTTGAAGCGACGCAAAGAGGTTTTACAAATATGCCAGAAATATCATCTACCTATTATTGAAGACGATGTCTTTCGTGAATTAAATTTTGGCCAAGCACTTCCTTCTTTAAAATCTTTAGCTCCTAACCAAGTGATTTACTTAGGCTCTTTATCTAAAATTTTCAGTTCCTCGATAAAAATCGGTTGGCTGTTTGCACCAAAGCCCTTGGTTAAAAGTCTAGCTGATGCAAAACAAGTCATGGACAATAAAACAGATTTATTACCGCAACTTTTCGCCACGGCTGCTTTGTCACAATCTAACTATAAAACACAACAGCAACAACTAGCGTCCAAGTTACATAATAGAAGTCAAGCTTTTACAGATACTTTACAAGCTTTTAGTCAAGATTGGCACTTCTCTTCAGTGAACGGTGGGCTTTATTATTGGTTAAGTTGGCGGCATCAAAAATTAACAAGAAATGACTGGCAGATGTTTCTGCGAAATAATTTACTCGTTGCCCCTTCTTTTTTGTTTAGCAATCATACCTCCTCTATGCGAGTTAACTATACTTCTTTAGATGACAAAAAACGATCAATTTTTAAACAAAAATTAGCCTTAATTACAGAGCATTTGAAAAAAAGTGGTTAAGATATTTGGGATATAGACAGATAAGCATTTACCTCTTTACTTTATTTGTGTTAGTAATAATAATCTGCTCGTAGCTTTTTTTGATTGAAAGTTGGGTTTCAAAAATCTTATTTGCTGACCCTTCTTTACTATACTTGGGTCGCTAAGTCAAATTTGCTAACCCTTCTTTACTGTACTTGGGTCACTAAATCAAATTTGCTAACCCTTCTTTACTGTACTTGGGTCACTAAATCAAATTTGCTAACCCTTCTTTACTGTACTTGGGTCACTAAATCAAATTTGCTGACCCTTCTTTACTATACTTGGGTTAGTAAACTAAATTTACTGACTCTTCCTTTTCGATAACAAAAAAACTTCCCAAAAAGCGAATAAACGTTTTTGGGAAGTTTTCGTATCTCTAAGCTAAATAGAGTTATTTTTCAATGTTAGAAACAACGCCTGAACCAACAGTACGTCCGCCTTCACGAATTGAGAAACGAGTGCCGTTTTCAATAGCAACAGGGTGAATTAATTCAACTTCCATTGCTACGTTATCACCTGGCATAACCATTTCAGTACCTTCTGGTAATTCAATGACACCAGTGATGTCAGTTGTACGGAAGTAAAATTGTGGGCGATAGTTTGAGAAGAATGGCGTATGACGTCCACCTTCTTCTTTTGTCAATACATAAACTTCAGCTGAGAATTTTGTATGTGGTGTGATTGAGCCTGGTTTAGCTAACACTTGACCACGTTCGATATCGTCACGAGAAACGCCACGTAACAATGTACCGATGTTATCGCCAGCTTCAGCAAAGTCTAACAATTTACGGAACATTTCTACACCTGTAACAGTTGTCTTTTGAACATTTTCATGGATACCGATGATATCAACTTCGTCACCGACTTTAATAGTTCCACGTTCAACACGACCTGTAGCAACAGTTCCACGGCCAGTAATTGAGAAAACATCTTCAATTGGCATCATGAATGGTTTGTCATGGTCACGTTCAGGTGTTGGAATGTATTCATCTACTGCATCCATTAAGTCCAAGACTTTTTGTTCATATTCTTCGTCGCCTTCTAAAGCTTTCAAAGCTGAACCAGAAATAACAGGAGTTTCATCACCTGGGAAGTCGTATTCAGTTAATAGATCACGTACTTCCATTTCAACTAATTCAAGTAATTCTTCATCGTCAACCATATCCATTTTGTTTAAGAAAACAACGATATATGGTACGCCAACGTTACGTGACAATAGGATATGTTCACGAGTTTGTGGCATTGGACCGTCAGCTGCAGACACTACCAAGATAGCGCCGTCCATTTGTGCAGCACCAGTGATCATGTTTTTAACATAGTCTGCGTGTCCTGGTGCGTCAATGTGAGCATAGTGACGATTTTCTGTTTCATATTCAACGTGAGATGTATTAATAGTGATTCCACGTTCTTTTTCTTCTGGAGCTCTATCAATTGTATCAAAGCTTGAAGCTTCGCCTAATCCGTTTTTAGCTAAAACTGCTGTAATTGCAGCTGTTAAAGTTGTTTTACCATGGTCAACGTGGCCGATAGTACCAATGTTAACATGTGGTTTAGAACGATCATATTTTTCTTTTGCCATTTTTAAATGTTCCTCCTAAATTACATTTTTTTATATTTGATAGGTAGAAAATCATCATTGAATTTCCACCCATCTTATTGTAACCAATTGTACACGAAATACAACAAAAAATACAGTATTTGTAGCATTTCATTTCAATATTTATTAAGTTTATTCAGCATTTCCGCCGTTTTTCTTAATAATTTCAGCTTGAATAGATTTTGGTACAGCTTCATAGTGATCAAATGTCATCATGAAAGTACCGCGACCTTGTGTTGCTGAACGTAGCGTTGTTGCATAGCCAAACATTTCAGCTAATGGTACAAACGCATTTACAGTTTGTGCATTACCGTGAGCGTCCATTCCTTCAACACGACCTCTACGAGCTGTAACATGTCCCATGATATCACCTAGATATTCTTCAGGGATACTGATTGTTACTTTCATCATCGGTTCAAGAATAACTGGATCTGCCTTTTTCGCAGCTTCACGTAGAGACATTGAAGCCGCAATACGGAAGGCTGTTTCATTAGAGTCGACATCATGGTAAGAACCATCAAATAGCTCTGCCTTTACGTCAACTAATGGATAACCAGCTAACACACCATTTTCCATGGCGTCTTCCAATCCTTTTTGTACTGCAGGTATATAGTCACGAGGGACAACCCCACCAACAATGGAGTTTTTAAATTCGAACCCTGCTCCTTCTTCATTTGGACTAAATTCAACCCATACGTGTCCATATTGTCCTCTACCACCAGATTGACGAATAAATTTCCCTTCAGCTTTAGTTGATGAACGGAATGTTTCACGATAAGAAACTTGTGGTGCACCAATATTGGCATCCACTTTAAATTCAGTCTTCATACGATCAATAAGAACGTCTAATTGAAGTTCACCCATACCAGCAATTACAGTTTCGCCAGTTTCAGCGTTAGTTTCCACTTTAAAGGATGGATCTTCTTCTGCAAGTTTTTGTAGTGCTACACCCATTTTATCTTGGTCAGCTTTTGACTTAGGTTCAACAGCAACTTGAATCACTGGGTCAGGGAAGTTGATAGTTTCCAAAATAACTGGATTTTTCTCATCACAAAGGGTGTCCCCTGTCGTGGTGTTTTTCAAGCCCACAGCAGCTGCAATGTCACCTGAATAAACCTTATCGATCTCAGAACGAGAATTGGCATGCATTTGCAAAATACGACCAATTCGTTCACGTGAATCTTTGGTAGCATTCAATACATAAGAACCTGTATCCAACACACCTGAATAAACACGGAAGAAAGTTAAGCGGCCAACATAAGGGTCTGACATAACTTTAAAAGCAAGTGATGAAAAAGGTTCATTATCATCAGCAGGATGTTCAGTTTCTTCATCTGTTTTCGGATCGATCCCTTTAATTGGGGGAACGTCGGTTGGAGAAGGCAAGTAATCAATTACTGCGTCCAACATCATTTGAACACCTTTGTTTTTAAAAGCAGAACCACATAATACTGGATAAAATTCAACAGATAATGTTGCTTTACGAATACCTGCTTGTAACTCTTCAGGTGTAATTTCTTCACCTTCCAAGTATTTCATCATGATATCTTCATCAAAATCAGCTATAGATTCTACCAAATTATTATGCCATTCTTGAGCTGTTTCCTTATATTCATCTGGGATTTCAGTTTCTTCGAAAGTAGTCCCTAAATCATCTTTATAAAATTCAGCTTTCATCTTCACAAGGTCAATGATACCTTCAAAGTTATCTTCAGCACCAATTGGCAATTGGATAGGTTGTGCATTAGCTTCTAAACGATCATGCAATGATTGGACAGAATATAAGAAATCTGCGCCGACCTTATCCATTTTATTACAGAATACAATACGAGGTACTTGATATTCTGTTGCTTGGCGCCAAACTGTTTCAGTTTGTGGTTCAACACCTGATTGCGAGTCTAAGACAGTAACTGAACCGTCTAGCACACGCAATGAACGTTGTACTTCAATTGTAAAGTCCACGTGTCCAGGAGTGTCGATGATATTCACACGATGATCTCTCCAGTGTGCTGTAGTAGCAGCAGAAGTGATCGTGATACCACGATCTTGTTCTTGGCTCATCCAGTCCATTTGAGAAGCACCTTCGTGTGTTTCTCCAATTTTATGGATACGACCCGTATAGTACAAGACACGTTCAGTTGTTGTCGTCTTACCAGCATCGACGTGTGCTACGATACCGATATTACGAGTTTTTTCTAACGAAAATTCTCTTGCCATTTCTAGCTTGTTCTCCTCTCAACTTTTAACTTTTGCTATGGTTATACTTTTTACCAACAATAAAGAAGCGAGGGTCTTACCAGCGATAGTGAGCAAATGCTCGGTTTGATTCTGCCATTTTATGTGTATCTTCACGTCTTTTGACAGATCCGCCAGTATTGTTAGCTGCGTCCATGATTTCTTTAGCTAACCGCTCTTCCATAGAGTGTTCTCCACGCAAACGCGCATAATTTACCATCCAGCGAAGACCTAAAGTCGTACGACGTTCAGGACGTACTTCAACTGGCACTTGGTAGTTAGAACCTCCTACACGACGAGCTTTCACTTCTAAAACAGGCATAATGTTTTTCATTGCTTGTTCGAAAACTTCTAATGGTTCATTGCCTGTAGTTTCTTTAATATTATCGAATGCGCTATAAATGATATTTGTGGCAGTACCACGCTTACCATCGATCATTACTCGGTTGATCAAACGTGTCACTAATTTCGAATTATATATAGGGTCTGGTAAAACGTCACGTTTTGCTGCAGCACCTTTACGAGACATACGTAATTCCTCCTTTCAAAAATTGGTCAGTATATTTTTTATTATTCTTTTGGTTTCTTCGTTCCGTATTTAGAACGTGATTTTCTACGGTCGTTAACGCCCGCAGTATCCAAAGCACCACGTACAATATGATAACGTACCCCTGGCAAGTCTTTTACACGACCACCGCGGATTAATACCACGCTGTGTTCTTGCAAGTTATGACCCATACCTGGGATATAAGCTGTTACTTCAATTAAGTTTGACAAACGTACACGCGCATATTTACGCAAGGCAGAGTTAGGTTTTTTAGGTGTCATAGTTCCGACACGCATTGCCACTCCACGTTTTTGCGGAGAATATACAGTCGTCGGTTTCTTTCTTAAACTGTTATATCCTTTATTCAAAGCCGGTGAATCTGTTTGACTAGTTCTCGATTTACGAGGTTTACGTACTAATTGATTAATTGTAGGCATTGTTTATTTTCCCTCCCTTAATTTGCTTTATAGTTCCACACATCCAGGTGGTTCTTTTTTTGCGATAAAAAAGAATGCATAATTTAATCTGCATACTTTATCAGATGTACTTATACAGTCAGCATGTCTCATCCAAAAGACCTGTTTATAAAGCACCTTTGAAAGAATACCACGCATTTCACACCTTGTCAACATTTTCCACCCTTTTTTACTAGCTATTTTTATAGAACGCTATCATTTTTAAAATTTAGGCGATATAATAGGTAGTAAATGAGCTTACAAAAATGCAGGAGTGATAAACGTGAACGTAAAAGAAACCGTTGGTATTAAAGCAGCTAATTATGTTAAGGATGGGATGATCGTAGGGCTTGGCACTGGATCCACTGCTTATTATATGATCAAAGAGATTGGTCGAAAAGTAAAGGAAGAAAAACTTAACGTTATTGGCGTTCCTACCTCTACCACTTCAAAAAAACAGGCAGAAGAAATTGGGGTACCAATCAAATCAATCGATGAGGTTGAAAAAGTGGACATCATCATCGATGGCGCTGATGAAATAAGCGCTGATTATCAGGGAATAAAAGGCGGGGGTGCTGCCTTGCTTTTTGAAAAAATCGTTGCTACTTACACAGACCAGGTCATTTGGATCGTTGATGAGTCAAAAATGGTAGATAAATTAGGCAGCTTTCCATTACCAGTAGAAGTCATTCCTTATGGTCAGCAACAACTATTTCATTTATTTGAAAAAAAGGGTTATGAACCTAGCTTTCGTATGGACAAAGATCAATTGAAAGTAACCGATAGCGGTCATTCAATTATCGATCTTCATTTAAAAAAAATCGATGATCCTGAAAAATTAGCCAAGGAGTTGGACAAAACAGTTGGCGTAGTGGAACATGGCTTGTTCTTGAATATGGTAAATACAGTGATCATCGGTAAAGAAGATGGCGCTGAGCTTATTTCTGCTATTCGATAAATATAGAATACTCACTGTATATTTATATTATTTTCATGTGGCTTTGGGAAACTAATGGAAAAATTACCTAAAAAAGTGTATAATGGAACCGGAATGAAAATTTCAGTAATTAAATGATTAAAGGAGATTTTTTATGCCAAAATTAATTTTTGCACGTCACGGAAAAAGTGAATGGAATAAAGCAAATCAATTTACTGGTTGGGTCGACGTAGACTTGGCTCCAGAAGGTGTAGAAGAAGCAAAAGATGCCGGTCAAAAACTTAAAGAAGCAGGCATTGAATTTGACATTGCTTACACTTCTGTTTTAACTCGCGCAATTAAAACTTGCCACTATATTTTAGAAGAAACCGACCAATTATGGGTACCAGAAGTAAAATCTTGGCGTTTGAACGAACGTCACTATGGCGCTTTACAAGGTTTAAATAAACAAGATACGCGTGATAAATACGGCGACGAACAAGTTCATATTTGGCGTCGTTCTTATGATACACTACCTCCATTAACGGATCCTGAACCTGATCGTCGTTATGCTGACTTAGATCCAAGAACGATCCCTGGTGGTGAAAACTTGAAAATTACGCTTGAACGTGCTTTGCCATTTTGGGAAGATCACATCGCTCCAGCATTGCGCGATGGAAAAACTGTTTTAGTTGCAGCACACGGTAACTCTTTACGTGCTTTAGCAAAACATATCGAAGGAATTTCTGATGATGACATTATGGATCTTGAAATCCCAACAGGAAAACCGAGCGTTTATGAACTAAATGACGACCTAACAGTTAAAGAAAAATATTATTTATAATAAGTATATAAAAATTCGCAGGGAAAAATGACATTCCCTGCGAATTTTTTTATCTTATACAAATGATGATTCAGTCATACAATCTCTATAAATAGATACGACATCATCTTCATGCAATGGAATAAAGCCCTGATTTGAAATTGAACTGTGCGCTACAGCGCGTTGACCCATTTCTTCCAAATGTTCTTCTGTTTGAATACCTACTTCAGGAAGCGTCATCGGAATATTACAAGAAACAAAGAAATCATACAATTTTTGGATCCCTATCTCAGCTGTTCTTTTCGGTTCTTCTTCTTTTACGTTCCAAACTTCTTCAGCAAATCGTTGAAACTTCGGTAGCGTATCTTCATCTAAAATATGAGCCATCCATCTAGGTGTAAGCATCGCAAGTCCCACGCCATGGGTAATATCATAAAACGCGCTTAACTCGTGTTCCATTGCGTGACAAGACCAAGAACCTTTCTTTCCTTTGCCAACTAATCCATTTAGAGCCAGCGTACTAGCCCACATCAAATTCGCTCTAGCAATATAGTTATCCGGCTCATCTAAAGCAACAGGTAAATATTTGATAACAGTTTTCATGAGCCCTTCAGCAATCTCATCTTGCACCTCAGTACCTTCTGTAGCGTTAAAATAATTTTCCATCAAATGACTTAAAATATCTGCTGAACCCGCAGCTGTTTGATAGGCACCTACACTAAATGTATTTGTCGGATCAAGAAAAGAGACTTTTGGGAGTAAATTGGTTGTTCCATGAACGCCTAATTTTATTTGAGCATCCATATTTGAAATAACGCAGGTTCCGTTCATCTCACTACCTGTAGCTGCTAATGTAAGAATTGTCACTATAGGTAATGCGGGCCCTTCATAATTTTTTTGCAAAACAAAATTTTCCCATAAATCACCTGAAACAAAAACACAGGCTGCAACCGCTTTACTACAATCGATTACTGAACCACCACCGACAGGCAAAACAACATCGATCGCATTTTCCTTGCATAGTTGTACTCCCTTTTGCACCGTTTCAATTCGCGGATTAGGATCGACCCCAGCTAGTTCAACTACGTTATTATCATTTTGATTGAACAGTTCATATAATTTGTCATATAAACCATTTTTCTTAATACTACCTCCACCATAAACAAGCAACACATTTTTACCAAAATTATTCAAAACTTGAGGCAATTCATCCAAACGATCTTTACCAAAACGTATATCTGTTGTTACATGAAAGTCAAAATTTTCCATGAAAAAACCTCCTTTTCTCCTATTATCGCTAGAATTTTGTTTAATGTCAAAAAGCATAAATACAAAAAAGCTATCCGTAACTTCCTAAAAAGGGGATACGAATAACTTTTTACACTATTTGGGTAAGACATATTATTTTACTAAACTTCCCAATTTTTCTATCATTTCTTTTTGCGCTTTTTGTATACCCACAGCTAAGGTTTTCACAGCTAACTTAACTTTAGTATCTTTGGTTGTTACCACCACTTTTTTGACTACCGCTCCACTAATTTTAATAGCCTCAATGCTACTTATGGGAATAGTATCAATATTTTTTACTTCCATATTCATATTCAATTGCACAAGTTTTAGTTCATTATCATCTAGCAAAATTGCATACATTTTCGGAATAGGAATTGTTAGCAACTTATGTTCATCAGCATATCCAACAATACTTTGAGCGTTTCCATGTTCTTCTTTTACTCTATCTAAATCTTCCTGCTTTATTACCCACCTCATCAATCATTCCTCCTTTTTATTTATAATAGAGTAAAATAATAAAAAAATAAATTTAATAGCTCAAATATAAACTAATATATAGACCTTTACTGACTAATAAAAATAACACATAAAAAATATTAAAAACTTAAAAAAGCAGCTGAGAAATCTCCTCAGCTGCTTCATTTATAAAAGTTCCCTTACAATTATTTTTCTAACTCAAAGCTGTATCTAGTCCAACTTTGATCATCTCATCAAAAGTCGTTTGTCTTTCAAGTGCTGTCGTTTCTTCACCTGTAATCATGTGATCACTAACGGTACAAATGGCAAGCGTCTGAACACCAAATTTTGCGCCCAGATAATATAATGCCGCTGCTTCCATTTCCACACCTTTAATCCCTAATTCAGCTAGTTGAAAGGTTTCTGTCATATCATCTTTATAAAATGTATCTTCAGATAAAATATTTCCAACATGAGTAGTAAAACCTTGTTCTTCAGCAATTTCATAGGCCGATTTCAACAAATGAAAATCAGCGATGGGAGCATAGTGAAAATCGCGAAAATGTTTTTGGATCATCGCAGAGCTTGTCACTGCCCCTTGTGCTAAAATAAGTTCTCTAACGTGGACTTCTTCTGAAAGCGCGCCACAGGTTCCTACGCGAATGATCTTATTAACGCCGTAAAATTCAATCAATTCCTGAGCATAAATCGTAGCAGAAGGCATCCCCATACCGGTTCCTTGCACTGAAACCCGTTCACCTTTATAAACACCAGTATACCCTAACATCCCGCGAACTTGGTTATAACAAACTGGATCTTCTAAAAAGGTCTCAGCAATATATTTTGCTCGCAGCGGATCACCAGGTAGTAGTATTTTATCTGCGATCTCTCCGGGTTTTGCCTCAATATGAACGCTCATGTGATTCCTCCTTATTCTACAAAGCTTTTAATGTTTCTTTAACTAATGTTTTAAAATCAATTTTCACTCGTTCAGTCGTTGCTACAACTTCTTTGTGATCCAAACTTTTTTGCATACCCGCCGCTAAATTTGTAACACAAGAAATGCCTAATACATTTAAACCACTGTGACATGCAACGATAACCTCCGGCACTGTTGACATTCCCACAGCGTCTGCTCCGGCAGTTCGTGCAAAACGGACTTCAGCCGGCGTTTCGTAAGTAGGACCAGAAAATCCCATGTAGACGCCTTCCTTTAAATTAATATTTTGTTTTTCTGCCACTTCTTTGGCTTTTGTGCGATAACTTAAACGATACGCCTCACTCATATCTGGAAAACGCGGACCTAATTCATCAATATTTGCGCCAAATAATGGATTGCTTCCCATAAAGTTAATATGATCAGTAATCAGCATTAAATCTCCTGGCGTAAAGTCTAGATTTACGCCACCCGCTGCATTCGTCACAATTAAAGAATGGGCTTTTAAAGCAGCCATTACTCTTACCGGATAAGTTACTGTCTGCATCGAATAACCTTCATAGTAATGAAAACGCCCTTGCATAGCTAACACTTTTTTTCCAGCTAGTGTACCATACACTAATTGACCAGCATGGCCTGTAACAGTAGAGACTGGAAAATGTGGAATTTTGTCGTAAGTAATCGTTTGTGCGTCTTCAATTTCTTCAGCTAATTCACCTAGGCCTGAACCTAAAATCAAACCAAATTCAACCCCACCTACGCCTTTATTTTTAATAAATTCCGTAGTTTCCTTAAGTTTTTCTTGTAACGAATCCATTTAAACACTCCTACTTTAAATTTTTTATTCACAAAAAGAAGCGGCGCTCATAAACATTCCCTAAGCCCGCCCCTTTAACTAAACTTTTTATTTAGATTTCACATAATTTTTTCCACTTGCTTGCGGACCCGAAGATCGTCCAAAAAATAGAACAAGGACAATGATCGTCAATAGATATGGGGCGATTTGCAAAAGCACAGGCGGAATAGAAGAAATCACCGGAAGCTGAGCTCCTATAATACTCAAGCTTTGAGCAAAGCCAAAGAAAATTGCGGCACCCATAGCACCTAACGGATTCCATTTACCAAAAATCATCGCGGCTAAGGAAATATAGCCTTGCCCAACAATAGTTCCTGCAGAAAAGTTCCCTGAAATAGATTGTGCAAAGATAGCACCACCCATACCACCTAACAGACCCGAAAGTAGAACGCCGGAATAACGGAATAAATAAACATTTACTCCCAAAGTATCTGCTGCTTGCGGATGTTCACCCACTGAACGCAAACGCAAGCCAAAGCGTGTCTTAGAAACTACATACCAAGCAATAATAGCAATAATAATAGCTAAATAAGCTGGCAAAAAGGTGTTTTTAAAGAAAATATCACCAATAACAGGAATATCTTCTAAGCCAGGAAAGGAAAAATAGCCTAAATTACTATCGATGTTATCTGTTTGTCCTTTTCCATACCAAACTTTGATTAAAAAGACGCCTAAAGCTGGTGCCATTAAGTTAACCACTGTACCACTAATAATATGGTCAGCACGAAAACTGACGGTTGCTACAGCATGGAGTAGTGAAAACAACAACCCCACTATGCCACCAACAATAATACCTAGCCAAGGCGTCCAACCACCGAACCTCCCAGCGTTCTCCAAATTAAAGACAATCCCACTGAAAGCGCCCATAACCATGATACCTTCTAATCCCACATTGACAACACCGCTTCTTTCAGAAAACGTGCCGCCCAATGCTGTAAGGATCAAAGGGGTCGAATAGACCAGTGCAGATGTTAAAATTAAAGATATCAATCCAATCGTCGACATTATAGGCCGCCTCCTTTTCCGTCCTGATCGCCTGTTGAAGATTCAATATTGTGGACCACTTCTTCCTGCCTCTTATCCGGCATGATTTTAGCAAGTAACACTCTCATAATATAACTAATAGCAACAAAGAAGATGATTAAGGCAATTACAACATTGACAATTTCAAATGGCACCCCTGCACCGGTTTGCATACCTAAACCACCGATCTGCAAAATACTAAATAATAGCGCCGAAAGTAAAATTCCAATAGATGTGCCTGCGCCTAGAAGAGAAACAGCCAATCCATCAAAACCAATCGAAAGTGACTCTGTCTGTACAAAAAAGTTTTGATAAGTTCCTAGCCCTTCTACGACACCACCTAAACCAGCAAAAGTCCCTGAAAGTACCATGGATAAAATAATCGTTCTTTTACTACTCATCCCAGCATATTCTGAGGCATTTGGGTTCAAACCGACAGCTCGTATTTCATAGCCAAGGGTTGTTTTTTTCATGATAAACCAGACAACAACTAATCCTAATAAAGCTAGAAACAACCCTGCATTAACCCGTGAACCACCAAAAAAGGTCGAAAGACTTTCCATGTTCAAACTAGCATTTTCAGTAATTCGGTTTGAGGAATCTAAACTGGAGCGAAAACTTTCTGGCATCCAATCTTGTAAAATAAAGGTACTTAAATATAAAACGATATAGTTCATCATAATCGTTACAATCACTTCGCTTGTACCAAAATAAGCACGTAAAACACCCGGAACCGCAGCTGCTAGCGCGCCAGCTAAAGCCCCTGCAATAATACACAATGGAAGTAAAATAACTTTAGGTAAATCAGGAAAGACTAACGCTAATGAAACACTAGCAACCCAACCACATAAAGCTTGGCCAGAAAGCCCAATATTGAAAAAACCGGCCGAATTGGCAATTGAAAATCCCAAGGCGGTAAAAATCAGGGGTGTAGCTTGTCGTAATGTTTCACCAATGCTTCTTAAATTTCCTAAAGAAGCATTCAACATTGATTGGTAACCGATCACTGGATTATACCCAAAGGCAGCCATGAGGATCGCACCGATGACTAAACCTAAAATAACCGAAAGGACGGGCACTAAAATATTGCGAATTCTCACGTTACGATCATTCATCAGCTGTTACCTCCTGTTGCGCGAGTTCTTGTCTAGCTTTTTCTAAAGAAGAACCGGCCATGAGTAATCCAAGTTCTTGCTCAGAAGTTTCTTCTGGTTTTACGATACCAACGATTTTCCCATCATAAATAACAGCGATTCGATCAGATACATTTAAGATTTCGTCTAGTTCAAAACTCACTAGAAGAACCGCTTTATCATTATCTCTTTGGTTGATCAAACGCTTATGAATAAATTCAATCGCGCCTACATCTAAACCCCGAGTTGGATTAGCTACTACTAAAAGATCCGGATCACGGCTCACTTCACGTGCAACCACAGCTTTCTGTTGATTCCCACCGGATAAGGAGCGGGCCGGTACTACTTCATTGACAGTTCGTACGTCATATTCTTCAATCAATGTTCGTGCATGTTCATGGATACTGCCGTAATTTAATACACCGTTTTTACTAAAAGGATTCAAATAATAATTTTGTAAAACAAGATTTTCAGCTATCGACATATCTAAAATCAAACCATATCTATGACGATCCTCTGGCACATGCCCTACGCCGCTTTCAGTGATTTTCCTTGGCCTGAGGTTAGTGATATCAGTGCCATTTAATTGAACAGAGCCACTTTCTGCTTTACGTAGTCCTGTTAATGCTTGCACCAATTCAGACTGTCCGTTCCCATCAATCCCTGCAATACCTATAATTTCTCCTGCATGAACATCTAAGTTGAGACCTTTTACCGCTTCGACACCGCGATTTTCCTTAACAATTAAATCTTTAATCGATAATACCTTTTGTTTCGGATCAGCTTTTTTCTTATCCGTCTTAAACAGTACAGAACGTCCTACCATCATATCTGCTAAATCTTGGGAAGAAACGTCTTTGACCGTCACGGTGCCAATACCTTTACCACGACGAATAACAGTACACTCATCTGCCACTGCCTTGATCTCGTCTAATTTATGAGTAATTAAAATAATCGATTTACCTTCTTTTACTAACCCACGCATAATCTCAATCAATTCATCGATTTCTTGCGGAGTCAATACTGCAGTTGGTTCATCGAAAATTAATACATCCGCACCACGATATAATGTTTTTAATATTTCTACCCTTTGTTGCATCCCAACCGAAATATCTCGCACATAAGCATCTGGATCCACTCGCAATCCATATCGCTTTGAAACTTCCATAATTTCTTGACGAGCTTTTTTCCGGTCAATTTTTCCTAAATGACTAGGTTCATTTCCTAAGATAATATTTTCAGTCACCGTAAATGCATCTACTAGCATAAAATGCTGGTGGACCATGCCGATTCCTAACTGATTTGCTGTATTCGGGCCAGCGATCGTTACCTCTTTACCATCAATAAGGATTTTTCCGGAAGTTGGCTCCAATAGTCCAGATAACATATTCATCAGCGTTGATTTACCCGCGCCATTTTCCCCTAGTAAAGCGTGGATCTCGCCTTTTTTTAAACGCAAATTCACCCGATCATTTGCCTTAAAGAGTCCGAACTCTTTTGTAATGTCGCGCATTTCCACTACAACTTGTTCCTCTGACACATTTTTCACATCCTTTGGAAGTAATTCTGAAACAAATAATCGCGCATCGCAAACTTTTTATAATAGAGATTTTTTTCTCTCAATAAAAAGGAGCAAGAACACATTAACGTTATCGCTCTTTATTTTTATTGAAAGAAAAAATCAATTCGTTATCGCCGGCAAAATGTCGGCGATAAACGAATCTATTATCTATGGCGTTTCTGGTACTTCTACTTCACCATTTGTAACATCATCTTTAGCTGCTTCAACTGCTTCTAGCGCTTCGTCTGATAAATAACCATCTGTTAAGCCAACACCGTCTTCATCCAGACCATATTCTAAATGTTCGCCACCAGGAAAGTCATCGTCTGCAGATCTTTGTGCCAAGTCTTGAACAACAGTTCCTACACCTTTTAATGTAGAAGTTAAAGTGAAATTATCTTCTTCTCCATCATTGTCATAACTTCCTTCATCTTCTTGGTCACGGTCAACACCGATAACCCAAACTTTATCGTCGCCAGACTCGTTTCTTGATTTTGCTTCTTGGAACACGCCATTTCCTGTAGCACCCGAAGCATGATAGATAATATCTGCATCTTGCGAGTACATACCTTGAGCAATCGAGCGTCCTTTATCAGGTGCAGAGAAATCGCCAGCATATTGGTTCAATACTTCGATATCTTTATCTAATTTTTCAGCACCATCTTCTACACCTTTTGTAAAGCCAGCATCAAAACGATCGATAACTTCACCTTCAACACCGCCTACAAATCCAACTTTATCTGTTTCTGTAGTATACGCAGCTGCAATCCCTGCTAAATAAGCAGCTTCTTGGTCTTTAAAAGTTGCTGAAGCTACATTTTCGCCTTCTACAACATCATCTACAATAACAAAGTTAGTATCTGGATTATTCTGTGACTGTTCTTCAATAGCAGGTTGTAATTTATAACCAATCCCAAAAATCGTCTTAAAGCCAGCATTTAATGCCTGATCAATATTAGGAATATAATCTGATTCGTTAGAAGATTGGAAATATTGATACCCATCATTCCCACGTTCTACATTGTTTTCTTCTCCCCAATCTTGCAATCCTTCCCAAGCAGATTGGTTAAACGAACGGTCATCAACACCACCTGTATCAGTAATTAAAGCTGCCGGAGCATTTGAACCATCACCATTACCGCCGCCATCGCCGGAACCTCCACCATTACCACACGCACCTAATAGTAAGGCACTGACCATCGCTATAGTACCGAACCCAAATAATCTCGCTTTTTTCATTTTATTATAAATCCTCCTAAAAAATATTTTTAATTTAAACAGCTTTTAACTGCTCGAATCCATCATAAATCTTGCCCAATAAATGAGTAGGGAAGTAGTTGTTCTACCGTCATTTCTTTTTTTGCTCCATGCTCACCTACAAGTGTTACCGGCATATCCTGTTCAAAAAATTCAACCATTACTTGACGACAAGCACCACACGGAGAAATCGGTTGTAAGGTATTACCAGCTATAACTAAATGCTCAAAATCTCGTTGCCCTTCAGAAACTGCCTTAAATATGGCTGTCCGTTCTGCACAATTACTTAAACCATATGAAGCATTTTCAATATTAACACCTTGGTATATATCCCCCTGCTTAGTCACCAAACAAGCGCCTACTGGAAAATGCGAGTAAGGAACGTAAGCTTTTTCCAATGCTTTTTGTGCTATTGCTATCCATTCTTCTTTTGCTTTTGCCATCTTCCACCTCCTAATTCTTAATTTTATTGTTTTTAGTAATAATGGATACACTAGCACTTATTTCTAACCTGCTAGCACCCGCTTCAAGCATGGCTAGTGCTTGATCTTCATCATAAATACCACCAGAAACTTTGACGCCCATTTCAGGAGTAACAATTTCTTTCAACAATTTTACCTCTGCTACTGTAGTATTCGCTTTTAACAATCCAGTAGAAGTTTTTATAAAATCAGCTCCAGCTGCTCGAGCAAGTTCGCAAGCTTTCAATAGTTCTTCTTTGGTTAATAAGTCCATCTCAATAATAACTTTTACTAACGCTTGATCCTTAGCTACATCAACAACTGCTTGAATATCTGCTCGGACTTTTTCTTCCATACCAGATTTTAGCGCTCCGATATTCATCATCATATCAATTTCATCTGCACCATTTTCGATAGCATTTTTTGTCTCAAATGCCTTAGTTTCTGAAGTATTTGTTCCAAAAGGAAATCCAATCACCGTACATACGACTGTTGGATCACGTTTTAATTCCTTTGCTGCTAGAAAAACCCAGCTGGGACTGATACAAACAGCATAAAAACGTTGCTTTTTTGCTTCTTCAATCACTTCTAGTACTTCTTTTCGGGTGGCTTCTGCTTTTAAAAGCGTATAATCGATTATACGATTTAACTCCATTTTTCTAACCTCTACTCTGTAATGATCTCATGGACTAATATCGGTTCATCAGCAGCTTTTCCGATTTGAATATTCTGATATAATTTCTCTTTGATTGGTTCAATTTGTTCAGTATTGCTATAAATTGTTACTAAGGATTCTCCTTTTTCCACTTGTTCGCCAATTTTTTTATGTAACTTTAATCCTACACCATAATCGATCGCGTCTTCTTTGGTTTGACGACCTGCGCCTAACATCATGGCAGCAATACCAATTTCATTGGCTACAAGTTGTGTAATAACACCAGCTTTTTTAGCAGGCAACTCGATTTCAAACGGCGCCGTTAATAATTTCTCAGGTTGACTACATATAGTTTCGTCACCGCCTTGATTTTTGACCATATTTTTAAAAGTTTCAAACGCTGCTCCTGAAGAAACAGCTTTTTCTAATAGGCCTCGAGCCTCTTCCAAAGTTTCCGCCCTTTCACCTAAGACTAACATTTGGCTACCAAGCACATAACACATCTCTAATAAATCCTTAGGGCCTTTCCCTTGCAGGGTTTCGATGGCTTCTATAACCTCTAAACCATTTCCGATCGCTTTTCCTAGAGGTTGACTCATATCAGAAATGACAGCCATCGTTTTCCGCTTGGCAAGTTCACCGATACGGACCATTGTATGAGACAATCGTCTTGCATCTTCAAGGTTTTTCATAAATGCACCTTCGCCTGTTGTAACGTCCAAAACGATCGCATCTGCACCTGCCGCTATTTTCTTACTCATAATCGAGCTTGCAATTAAAGGAATTGAATCAACTGTCGCTGTCACATCACGTAAGGAATACAGTTTTTTATCTGCTGGAGCTAAGTCACCACTTTGACCGATCACTGCTACTTTGTTTTTATTTACTTCGTCAATAAACGCACGGTCAGAAAGTTCGATTTTAAACCCTGGTATAGATTCCAATTTATCCAACGTTCCACCAGTATAGCCCAAACCGCGACCAGACATTTTAGCAACTGGTACGCCTACGCTTGCCACTAGAGGAGCTAAAACCAAAGTCGTTGTGTCTCCAACGCCTCCAGTTGAGTGTTTATCAACTTTAATACCCTCAATCGAAGATAAATCGATCTTTTCTCCTGAATCAGCCATTGCTAAAGTTAAAGCTGTAATCTCTTCATCTGTCATGTCCTCGTAAAAGACAGTCATAAGAAAAGCACTCATCTGATAGTCAGGGATCTTATCTTTTGTGTATTCTTGAATCATAAATTTAATTTCTTCTTTGGTTAAAGCGTAGCCATCTCGCTTTTTTTCAATTAAATCAACCATGCGCATTCAAACAAACCTCGCTTCCTGATTTCAATTTATTATACAATACTTTAAAGGGAGGTAAAACATTTAAGTAAAACGGTTTACTGAACAAGTTCATCTGTGAAAGCCCTTTCTAAACTTAGAATACAAGACGCTTTCATAATTGTCAATCCTAAGTTGTCACAATTCAAAAATTTAAATCACTCAGACGCTAAATTTTTCACACTCTCACGAAAAATTAATTTTGTTTCAAAGATTTTGTTCGGAATTCGCTGCTCTGGAAATTCAATAGCATCTACAATAAACTTTGCTGCAGTGAACCCGATATCAAACACAGGCTGTTCTATAGTGGTTAATGGCGGATTCATAAATTTAGAAAAGCTCAATCCATCAAAACCAATTACCGAAATATCATCAGGTATTTTATAATTTTGTTCGTATATAGCGCGGTAGCAACCCATAGCCATAGCATCGTTACTACAAAAAATAGCCGTGAGATGCTTTTGTTTTAATAATTGTTGAGCAGCGTAATACCCGCCTTCGACCGTTAAATCAGCCGTTACTACATTTTCATGTTTAAACAAAATACCAGCATCTTTTAAAGCTTGGTAATAACCGTTATATCGTTCTTCTAATTGATAGTAACTGGTATTTTCTTTAATTAAACCAATATTATGATGACCATTTTTTACTAGATATGAAACTGCTTGATAAGCTCCTTCATATTCCTTAACGATCAAACGCCCATTATCGCGTTGATTAATACCACGGTCAATCAACCCCAGGGGCATGGTCTGTGAAAATTCACTATCAACACTATATTCTTCCGGCAAAACATTAGGAGTAGCTAAAATAACACCTTCAACAGAACGATCTGCTAGCTGTCGTAATAATTGAATCTCTTTTTCCAATTCATGATGAGAATTACAAAGGACTAACATGTAACCTAGAGGATTGGTATAGTGTTCGGCACCTTCAACAATTTTAGAAAAGAAAGAATCTGTTACATCCGGAACAATCATGCCGATGGTTTTTGAATGACGAGTAATCAAATTAGAAGCAAAAAAGTCTGGTTTATATTGATACTTTTCAACGATATCATTGACTCGTTGTCGAGTTTCTGCGCTAAAGCGACTTCCCTTATGGTTTAAAATCTGAGAAACAGTCGTCACTGAAACGCCTGCCATTTCGGCAATCTGTCGGATAGTCAGCTTCATTTCTTTTCCTCCTTATAACTTTGAATAATATAGTATCCCTTATCTTTTTTTATGATTGAGGCATTGCCAAATACATCCTGCATTTTCTTTTGCGCACTGGGTGCTCCTTGTTTTTTCTGTATAACAATCGTTAATGTTCCTGTTTCTTGTAAGTAGTGATAACTATCTGCGATAATCTGATGTACCACTTTTTTTCCTGCACGAATGGGCGGGTTACTTAAAATAGCCGCATAATTTTTTTCATGAACAGCGCTATAAATATCAGAAAAGTGAATATCTGCATTATCAATTTGGTTTTGACTAGCATTTTGCTTAGCGAGTTGAACCGCTCGTTCATTCACATCTGTCATTTCAATCCGTCGGCCACTTGCATGGGCGATTGCCAATCCTATTGGGCCATAACCACAGCCCACTTCCAAAATCTTTCCCTCAGGTAAATTTTGCCATGAAAAAGTTTGAATAAGCACTCTTGAGCCATAATCGACTGTCCCCTTAGAAAATACGCCGCTATCCGTAGTAAACCGGAACTTTTTGTCTAGTAATTCAAAAGACCAAGTTAAAATATCGTGTGGGCTTTCTGGATTTGTTTGATAATAGTGATTCGTCATATTTTTCTTCCTTTTTATATTGTTACTTTTATCATACCGATTTTTTGCTTAAAGTAAATGAAAGTTCTGCTTTTTTTCTACTGTAACTAGGAGCTATTTTGTTTTTGTGTTAAAATATTTATGTTGATTTTAGAAATTACAGCGGTCCAAAAAATAATCTGTTTATTTTTTTATATGAGGAGGAACCATGGAAGAGTATATGAATTTCTATCAAATTCCTCGAAGCGAATGGCAAGGCTTTTATACACCTAAACATTTGCCGTTAACGCAAGAAGAATTAGATAATATCAAAAGTTTGAACGACCGGATTTCAATGCAGGATGTAGAAGATGTTTTCATTCCGATGTGTCACATGATTCATTTACATATGAAAGAATACGAATCATTGACTTTAAGCAAAGGGCTTTTCTTACATCGCTATATAAAAGTCCCCCCATTTATCATAGGTATTGCTGGTAGTGTAGCCGTAGGGAAAAGTACGACAGCGCGTCTATTACAAACCCTACTATCACGATTGTTCCCTAAACAAGATGTGCAGCTAATTACTACCGATGGCTTCTTGTATCCAAACCGGGTGTTAGAAGAACGTGGTATTATGGATCGCAAAGGTTTTCCTGAAAGCTATGATATGGAACGACTCATTGAATTTTTAAACAGTGTAAAATCTCGTGAAAAAGATTTGAAAATTCCGCTTTATTCTCATAAAAGCTATGATATCATCGAAGGGGAATACGAAACAATCTCGCAACCAGATATTTTGATTGTTGAAGGAATTAATGTATTTCAATTGCCTGCAAACCAACAAATCTACGTGAGCGATTTTTTCGATTTTTCCATTTATGTCGATGCAGACCCTGCTTTGGTGGAACGTTGGTACTTAGAACGTTTCGAGTCCTTACTGGACACTGCTTTTCAAGATCCTTCAAATTATTATTATGAATATGCTATGGGTGATCGTAAAGAAGCGATTGACATGGCAAAATCCGTATGGAAAAATGTTAATTTGAAAAACTTAAAAGAATTTATCTTGCCCACACGATCGCGAGCAGATATAATTCTCCATAAAACAGCTTACCATAAAATCGATAAAATATTGCTACGCAAATTTTGAATATTTTGCTTAAAACTAATTAGAATAGAGGGAAATTATCGTGAATAACGTTGAACATTTGGCAGATGTAGAAAAAATTATCGTATTAGATTACGGCAGCCAATATAACCAACTCATTACCCGACGCATCCGCGATTGTGGCGTTTTTTCTGAGTTGTTAAGCCATAAAACTACAGCCGCGGAAATTAAACAAATGAATGTAAAAGGAATCATCTTATCCGGTGGTCCAAACAGTGTCTATGATACCGACTCCTTTGGTATTGATGAAGAAATTTTTGAGCTGGGCATTCCAATCTTAGGCATTTGTTACGGTATGCAGTTAGTAACACATCGTCTCGGCGGTACTGTTGAAAGAGCCCAAAACCGTGAATATGGTAAAGCTGGTATCGAAATCACTGCAGAAAAAGCTAAACTGTTTAGTTCTACACCTGATAATCAAACAGTTTGGATGAGCCATGGCGACTTAGTCAAAGACCTTCCTAAAGATTTTGAAGTGGTAGCGACTAGTAAAGATTGTCCGATTGCTTCCATTCAAAATGCAGAACGTAAAATTTATGGCGTACAATTTCACCCAGAAGTCCGTCATACCGAATACGGTAATGATTTGTTAAAAGAATTTGCTTTAGATATTTGCCAATGTAAAGGCGATTGGACGATGGAAAACTTCATCGATATGCAAACCGCCCTTATTCGCGAAAAAGTTGGTGATAAAAAAGTCTTGCTTGCCCTATCAGGCGGCGTTGATTCCAGTGTTGTTGGCGTGCTTTTACACAAAGCTATCGGTGATCAATTGACTTGTATTTTTGTTGATCACGGCTTATTGCGTAAAAACGAAGCTGAACAAGTTATGGACAGCTTAGGTGGTAAATTTGGTTTAAATATTATTAAAGTAGACGCTCAGAAACGTTTCCTAGATAAACTAGCGGGTGTTTCTGATCCTGAACAAAAACGTAAAATCATCGGTAACGAATTTATCTATCTATTTAATGACGAAGCCATTAAATTGGCGGGTGAAGAAGGCATCAGTTTCCTAGCTCAAGGAACCCTTTATACTGATGTTATCGAATCCGGGACCGAAACAGCTCAAACCATTAAATCTCACCATAATGTCGGTGGATTACCAGAAGAAATGAGCTTCCAATTAATCGAACCCTTGAATACTTTATTTAAAGATGAAGTTCGCGCATTAGGAACCGAACTTGGTATGCCGGATGCAATCGTTTGGCGTCAACCATTCCCAGGCCCTGGTTTAGGAATCCGTGTGTTAGGTGAACTATCCGAAGAAAAATTAGAAATCGTCCGGGAATCCGATGCGATTTTGCGTGAAGAAATCTCTAACGCTGGGTTGGATCGAGATATCTGGCAATATTTCACCGTACTACCAGGCATTCGCTCTGTCGGTGTTATGGGAGACGAACGAACTTATGATTACACAGTTGGTATCCGTGCCATCACTTCCATTGACGGTATGACTGCTGATTTTGCCCGTATTCCATGGGATGTATTACAACACATCTCAGTACGTATCGTTAATGAAGTCGAACATGTAAACCGCATCGTGTATGATGTGACGAGTAAGCCACCTTCTACAGTCGAGTGGGAGTGACAAAAAAGCCTTAGAACCCTTGCTTTAAAGGGGTTTCTAAGGCTTTTATTTTTTATTGAAGGCAATAACGTAATCGACAAACTACAGTCTAGATTAATTGTAACCATTAAATAATTTAAAGCTGTTAAAAATTGAAATGAATTGTTCTTTAGTCACCTTATTTAAATCATTTATTTTTGCATACTTTACAGCTTTTTTAAACTGATTATTTGTAAATAGCTTTCGGTATTCTTTATTAACCCAACTATAAACAAAATCTGTATATATCTTATAATCTTTTTTCCTAACTAAAGGAGAATGTCGCTCAAGTAGAATTAATACGGCGTCTGTTTTAGGCTGTGGATGAAAATGAAATCTTGCGATCTTTTTAATCATTTTTACATCTACCTCAAGCATTAATAACAGGCTCAAAGCTCGCTGCGTATCTAGTAATCTTTTAGCAAAGCCGTATTCAACTATAAGGTAATTATATTTTGAATGACTCTCAAAAGTAATTTTTTTGATAATATCTGTACTTATATTAAAAGGAATATTACCAAAAATCTTTTGAACGTGGTATTTATGAAAATTAAATTTCAATATATCGTGATTGATGACTTCAATATTATCAGAAGTTGATGTCACGTTTTTAGTCATCTTATATAACCTATCTTCAATTTCAATTGCAGTTACAAAGCCACTAATTTTTAATAGTTCATTCGTAAAATGACCTTTCCCTGAACCAATTTCTAACACATGATCATTTTTATTGATGTTTGTATAACTTAAAATATCTTTACATACATTTTTAGACGTTATGAAATTCTGTGCATTTTTTGGATTTTTCTTGTCCATTATAATCTTCTCCTGGTTGATTACAATGAACTTATATCAGTCCATCATAATCAAATATTTAATCTGATTTATAATGAACTGTATCTACTACGTAAATAGAAAATAATCCCATACTATATCTCCTTTCAATCAATGTTATAGACTAAAAAGAGCTTTTTTCGTTACTGCTATACTAATACACATAGTTTATACCTCCTCTATCTACTCATATTATACATTTTCACTTTATATACGACTACAAAATATTGGGATTCGCTCGTTTCATAATTTCTTCTACAATGTCCGTTTTTGCGTCAGCATAATCTTGCACATTTTCCCAAATATTTTGAGCAAGTTCACCTTTTACCTTAGCGTATTTTTCACGATCTTCACGATTTGTACGTAGCCAATTACGAAATCGAATCATCTTATTGATCTCTAGCGCTCCTTCACTGAATACATGTAAATTAATATCTGTATCTGGTTCTTTGAATAAACGATGCTGATACCATTCTGGTTCTCGTATTCTTAATGTATATCCAGCTGCTTCCAAAATAGAGACGTATGAAAGTTCATCAGAAGAATCTGCTACTACAAGTAAAATGTCAATAATTGGCTTAGCGCATAATCCAGGTACCGATGTGGACCCTACGTGTTCTAATTGTAAAACTTTATTGCCAAGTATTGATTTAATTCTTTTAGCTTCTCTCTCGAACAAATTTACCCAATTTGGATCGTACTCAGCTAATTCAATAAGGGCATTATGAGGTTTCCGTTTTCCAATAGTAACTTTTTGAAGATATTCATTATCTATAGACGAGGAATAATCGCTACTTTTATTAGTGTTCATTCGTTTCCTCCTTTTCACCTATATACGCATTGCACAAACAATTGTTAAACCTCCCACTGATACTTCTTCAAATCAACATGATTTTCATCTTTCAAAGAAATACCTTCATTACGAAGATAATCAGCTTGTTCCTTCCACCCCGGTGCCAACCTACCTGCATGATTAACTACACGGTGACAAGGATATCTTCCGTAAAATTCAGACATGCTGAGGACTCTTCCAACAAGTCTTGCGTTTTTTTCTCTGCCGATTAATCTAGCAATTTGTCCATAGGTAGCGACACAACCCTCTGGTATTTCACCTACAACAGAAAGAATCTCATAGACCAAATCTTCATCTAAAACCCGTTTCATAGGATGGTTACCCTCACTTTTTTGATAGAATAAAAGTCTTCTTGAAATTTATTGTACAATTTTTACTATACATTAACCAAGATATTATATTCCAATATCAAAAATTATAATTACAGATATACTAACAAAACGACTATCAGCAAACTTAAATTTACAAGTATTTATGACTGTTCCAATATGTTAATAATTACAAAAACATTGTAAAAGTCATCACAATGGAATAAACAATGTTATAATATTATTTGGCAACTTGCCCCAAAAGGGGGGTGTTACTTGTGAAGGACTGCATCTCATTAGTTATTACCCCACTCTTTTGTGGGTCTAGTCATTACGCTAGTGAGTCATTGGTTAGATGACTAGCAAATAACTGAACTGTAAGTTGCTAACTAACTGCACACGCTCGAAATTCGCAACGAGTGAACAAAAAAGCCAATCCTATGGTAGTAGGGTTGGCTTTTGTGCTACTTGCATAAACTGCATCTCATTTCGCATTTTTATTATACCATATTAACTCTAAATATGTACATAAACATGTTCATGTTCTTCTTTAAAATTTGAACTGAAGCCAATCCCACATTACTACTTTGAAAAAAAGACTTATTCGCCAGATAAGTTAGCAACGAAATGAACGTTAATGTTTTATCCTATCAGCAAATTTTAAAACCATACTTTTACTTATTATCTTGCTATTTATTCCAATTTTTATTTTTCGTTCGATCAAGCAAATAATCTATACTAACGCCAAAATAGTCTGCTAATTTAATTAAAGTACTTGCTGTCCATTCTATTTTTCCAGTCTCATATTGCGAATAAGTATTTTGCGAAACATTTAATAACTCAGCTACTTCTTTTTGTGTTACATCATGATCTTCTCTAATAGAACGAATATTTTTATAACTCATTTTCATCACCTATATTTATTATAAATATCTGTCATAAAGATATTGCGTTTTATCTGTAATACAGATAAAATCAAAGTATACTATATCTCAAAAAGGAAGATGATTATAATGACAGAAAAGAAGGAAATGGTAACAAAGAAGAACCAACCTGTTAAAGCAATTACTCAGCAAGATATCCATGAAGTTAAAAATACCTTGGGAAAGCTCCAATCATGGATAGGAATTTTAGAAATACTTGATAAATTCTTCAAGAACGAAAATGAGCCGTTAAACAAAAAGAAAATTATTCAAGAATATCATGCTAACGCGAAAATTTTTGAAGTTTTTCTTGACGATTTTCTCGTTAATACCAATGCTTTAGGGAGTCAGCTTGAAGAATTACAGAGTCGAGAAAAGATACGTAATTAATATTTTTTAGTTTTTATATTCTTCAAATATTAAGAAAATTATATGCCTAATAAAGAAGACCAATTAGCGATCATTGCCTTTTTTATTAGTATTATAAAGTAGTAACGTGGAAAACTAGCAAAAAAGTTTTACTGAAAGAATGCTTGATCTCATTGGCTACTAATGTATAAATCCATATAGAAAAAATAGCCACTACCTGTCTGATTAAAGTAGGTAGTGGCTATTTTAGCTACTGGATAATGAATTAATTTTATTATAGCCTTATATTTATTTCTTCAACACAAAAGAAACTCCTTTAGCAATAACACCTACTACAACTGCAGGGATGATCCAGGAAAAGCCTAGATCTGAAAAAGGAAGAGTAACAAAAGGTGTAATGTAATCCCAACTTGAATTAAATTCTTTCAATCCATCGTTTAAACTAACAAACAGCGTTATTCCAACTACACTACGGTAAACGATGGTGTCACACGTTACATGTTTATCTATAAAACTTAATAAAATCAGTGCAATAATTACAGGATAGACAACATTTAAAACAGGAACTGAAAATTGGATTAACCTTTCTAAACCAATGTTGGATACAACACCACTAAATAAAACAAAAAATAGTAGAAAACTTTTATAAGTTACACTAGGAAATCGTTTGTTAAAATACCATGCACATGAAGATAACAAGCCTACGCCTGTTGGAAGACAAGCAAATATAACAACCACACCAAAAAGAAAGTTCCCTGTACTTCCAAAATAATTGTTAGCAACACCTGCTAGTATGTCTGCTCCAGAAGAAAAACTCAGTGTAGAACTGCTTGCTCCAATATATGCAATTCCTAAGTAAATGAAAGCTAATAAAATCGCAGAAATAGTTCCTGCTTTTAAAATAACATTTTTTCTAACAGTCTGATTGAACTCTCCTAAGTTTTTAGTGGTGTTAATAATAATTGTTGCAAAAACGATCGACACAATAGTATCCATTGTTAAATAGCCTTCTTTTACTCCACTAAAAAACGGCGCCTGCGCATATTGTCCTTGAGGCAATTGAAAATCACTAATCGGGTTAAAGATAGTTGTTACAATAAAAACGCCTAAAATCAATAGCAAAACAGGCGTGACTATTCTACCAAAGCGATCCATAAACTTACTAGGATATAAGGCTAAATAATAGACCAATCCAAAAAATGCAATACTATAAATTAGCAATCCTATCTGTGAATTGGCTTGATTTAAAAAAGGAGATATACCAATTTCAAAGGAAACGAGCCCTGTCCTGGGAGCCGCCATTAATGGACCAATCGATAAATAAGTAATAATGGTTAGAACTTTAGCAAAAGTTGGATGGACCTTTGTTGCTAAGCTTTCAGTATTTCCATCTTCACTCACATTAGCAATGGCTACTAACCCCAAAACTGGTAATGCTACGCCTGTAATTAAAAATCCGGCCATAGCGCGCCATAAATTTTCCCCTGCTTCGCTCCCTAACCCTGCTGGAAAGATCAAATTTCCTGCGCCAAAGAAAAGAGAGAAGACCATAAGCCCAATAAATAAAATTTGCCTAGAAGTGATCTTATTGCTTTTATTTGCCATTTCTTCACCTTCATCTATATATTTCTTTTGAAAAATTCTATTTTTTACGTGTATTTTATGACTACAACAAATAATCACTTGAAATACGCATTAAATCTTCAATTACTTGACTTCCCTCTTCAATCGTCGGATTTTGATCAGATAGAGCCACTGCAAGATAGCTGTTATCTCCACGCGTTACTTTACCAATACTTGTAACAGTCCATTCATCATTTATATCATCAGGTAACCATCCGTTTTTAAAAGTAACATTACTTGATCCAGCATAGACTCCCCAACTTTGCTCAGGATCAATCTGATCCATCAAATCAATAATCTGTTCTTGTGAGTCTTCATTTAAATATTGTGAAGGTGTGTATAGTTCTTGGAGTAACTTTATTTGATCTTTTGTTGTCGTTGTAGTTTTCCCCCATGTTTCTTCATCTGCTTTTGTATCATTCATTTCTAAATCATCAAAAAGTTGCTGTAGCGAAGAATAGCCCCCTAATGAATCTAAAATAGTTGTCGCTGCTTCATTATCGCTACGCGTAATCATGCTAGATAAAAGATCTGTTTCTTCATCGGTTAAATCTTTATGATTTTCTTCTTTTTCATGCAGCAATAACATCGCTATAGCTACTTTTGCAATACTTGCTGTCACATACTTTTCTTCTTTTCCATTATTTGTGTATGTATAACTCTCTTCATTTTCCAGATCGTACACTCTAAATTCTAATGAATTGGGGTAAAGTTCAGCCCATTCGTCACCTTTTTTCTGCAATTCATTTTCAAATTCATTTTTATCTTCTTCCGGCTTTTCAGCTGTCACTTGCTCTTCTGTCGTATTTTCAGTTACCATAGCTTCTTCTGGTTTAGTTGTCGTATGTTCACCTAACCAAAATCCTAATACTAAAAAGAAAATCGCTCCTAACAGGATAGGAAAAATTTTTATAAATGTTTTCATTTTTTCTAATTACAAGTCCTTTCCTTTTTATAGTTTTAACAAAAATCACTTCTAAGAATTATTTTTATTTTCTGAATTTTCACTAATAAATTAAACTTTTTATAAAATAATCTGCAATTATTCCTAACTAAATTAATTCACAGCAATAATACTAACTTATCACATGAAAGAATAGAGGCAAAGTAATTATCCTTTAAATAACAAGTAAAAGCATACTGCTACAACTTTCAAACGAAAAATGACAGATTGATATATTTAAAATTAAGCTTTAAAGAAAGTTTAAAAGGACAAGCTTTTCCAGTAAAAAAACAAAAGATTTTTACATAAAACTCCCCAAAAAAATAGGAAAAAGCTACAAACTTTAATAAAAAATTTGTAGCTTTTTCCAATATAGATTCTCATCTATAGGCTATTCAACCATACTAAGATCGATTTTCGGCCCCTTAGGCACGATACCACTAGGATTAAGAGAAGTTAAACTAATATAATAGTGTTTTTTAATATGTGATATATTTACTGTTTCTTTAATCCCTGGCCAATTATATAATTCACGAGTATAACGCCATAAATTTTTATAATCCATTATTCGTCTAATATTACATTTAAAAAGTCCGAAGTATACTATATCAAAGCGGATTAAAGTTGCAAATAAAAGCCAGTCTGACTCCGTTGGTT
>NZ_JAKEIT010000019.1 GCF_021474685.1 Tetragenococcus halophilus
CGATGAGCGAATTATTTGAAAAAGATTTGCTTTATGTTATACTAGACTTTGGTAGAAATACCCCTTAATTAAGGGGACGTTACGGATTCGACAGGCATAGATTGAGCTTGAATTGCGCTTCGTAGGTTGCGTCTACGTAAAAACGCTCAGTTAAATATAACTGCTAAAAATAATAACAATTCTTACGCTTTAGCTGCGTAAAACCAGCTAACGTAGATCCTCTCGGCATCGCCCATGTGCTCGAGTAAGGGTCTCAAATTTAAGTGGGATACGCATTAACTTTCCGTCTGGAAGTTAATGAAGAGATCATCAGACTAGCTTTATAAGCGGTTTGTCACTCGACGGCTTATAAAGCGAAATTAATCGAGATGACTATAAGCGTAGATATTCAAGAGGCAATATGTCTGGACGCGGGTTCAACTCCCGCCGTCTCCATTTGGAGATTGATCAATGCTTCTGATTGCTGATTTTTCAGCTTTCAGGAGTATTTTTTTTGTTATTTTTTATGGTAAAATTATCTGACATAATTTATAAATAAATGTATTTTAAGTGAGGCTAAAATAATGCGATTATGGCATGAAGACTTGATATCATTATTACCTAGATAACAACTACTAGGGCAACACAGAGAATGTTGCGCTTTACGTAAAAAAGGGCGGGGGGAAAAACATGCAACGGTAAATTATGTTTTCCATCATTCACCTTATAAATTGTATCAATACCATGTTTTGGTTATGGAAGAAATATTAAAAAGAGGATATAAACCGAACAAGCAATGGTTTGATCCTTTATATCGGGGTCAATCTTGGCCAAAATACGAAAGCATAAAAAGTTTAAAGCTCGAAAGATCTATTTATAAGGAACACGATATTTTGTATCTACAGGATTGTTTGGATAATCTAAGAGAAAAAGGAATAGACCTACCTACAATTGTAGAGGGTAGAAAAAAGAAAATGTACGAAAAATAAAAAAGTAATATTCTTGAATTTTTGGGCCGTTAATATCGTATTAGCTACTTTATTAGATAATTAGTTAAAGTAGCTAATACAATTTTAGCGGCTTTTTTTCGTTACTAGAGGGTTATTTATATGGTGAAAAATATTTTTATAGGGTTGAAATTAGGAAGTTTTACGTGTATTGTAATACGAAATATCATAAAAATCAGAATTATCAGATTTTTATTGTTATTACAAAAGAATTTAATAAGATTTTATATTTTAGTTTTATAAGTTACTTGTAGTAAGGATAGGAAGCTATCAATAAATAATTTTTGGAGGGTAAGTAATGAACTTAATTGATTATTTAAAAAGGCGTTCAAATACACTGATACCAGCAGCTGGTGATGGAGAAACATTTATGCAGTTAAATACAACAAACACACCAGCAATTTTTCTATCAGGAAAATTAACGGCTCGGAATTTAATTGCTGAAAAAAGTGAAGGGTTACTTTCAGTTACAGAATATGCCCAATTTGCTCATAATATGCGAATTAAAAAAGAAAAGCAGCTGATTCTTGATCTTCAGTCAGGCTTTGGGAATCCACTAAATACCTTTTATGCTGCTAAAAAATTAGAACGTAGCGGCGGAGATGTCTTACTTTTAAATGATCAAAGTTATCCTTCATATTCAATAGAAAAACCTGCAATTACTACAGATGAAGATCTAGTAGGAAAAGTTCGCGCAAGTTTAGACAGTTTTGACAATCCAGAAACGCAGCTTTGGGTAAAACTGGATGGTTTACATGAATATGGAATAGCAGGTTTCAAAAAAAGAGCACAATACGTAGCCAATGCTGGTGCTCATGCTATTGTGCTTGCAAATTATTCTTCAAAAGAATTACAAACCATTTGTTCTATAGATTTAGCATTACCTTTAATAGCTACTTCAACAAAACGAACGAAAGAAGTAAATAATAAGGTAATCGCTTGGTTAGATGATGAAGGTTACCTTTTGCAAAGAGTGAATGAAATGAAAGAACAAATATTAGAAGAATGGTTATAAAGGAGTGTGCATCTTAATGTTAAAAGATGAACGTATTAGACAAACGTTTAAAGAAGAAGTCCAAAGTGGTCGTATTATAAGAATGATGGTAGCGCCAGATGCTTTAGCGGCGAAAATTAGTGAAAGGTTAGGTGCAAAAGCACTTTTTTCTGCGGGATATGCTACCAGTGCTTCAGCACTGGCGATGCCCGATCGGGGAGTGACTGACTTTGGTATTTCTTTAAAACGAACGCAAGAAATTATTGATGCAGTAAATATACCAGTATTTGCAGATGCTGATACAGGCTATGGTGATACTAATAATGTACGTCGTACAGTTGAAAATTACGAAGCGATTGGTGCAGCAGGCTTATTTATTGAAGACCAAGTCTGGCCGAAACGATGCGGACATATGGCTGGCAAACAAGTTGTTTCAACGGAAGTTTTAGAAGAAAAAATAAAAGTTGCAGCTCACACACGTAAGCATGATGATTTTTTGATCATGTCTCGAACCGACGCTCGTACAGTATATGGTTTAAAAGAGGCAATTGCTCGTAGTAAGCGTTATAAAGCTGCTGGTGCAGACTTGATTTTTATTGAGGCACCACAAAGTTACGAAGAGTTAGTTGCTATTCACGAAGCCTTTCCTGATACGCCTTTAATGGCTAATATGATTGAAGATGGTTTAACACCTTTGGTAGATGCACAAGAATTAGAAAAGTTAGGTTTTAATATTGTAACCTATCCAACTGCTTTAACTTATGCGCAATCTTACGCAGAAGAGCAACTTATTAAACATCTAAATCGTGATGGAACAACTAAAAACTATAAAGAGCACATGATTACATTTCCAAGATTTAATGATTTTATTGGTTTAGAGCAGGTTAATGAACTAGATGCCACTTATGCTCCTGAAAATATGAGGCAATATATGAAATAAAAACAAACAAAAGGAGAGGTTTCATGGGGATAATGAGTATCGTTATAATAGCAATAATTATTGCTATTATTTGCGGGGAGAAATTCCGCGTAAATTCAGGCATTTTAGCGGTGGCTTTTGCCTATATAATTGGGAGTTTTATTTTAAATTTACTACCAGAGGAATTATATCTTCTTTGGCCAACACAACTTTTTATGGTTATCTTTGGAGTCTCTTTCTTTTTTAATTTTGCTAATACAAATGGCACGTTAGAAATATTAGGCAGCCATATTATTTATATTTTTCGAGATCATTTATTTTGGTTGCCTTTAGGTTTTTTCTTTACTACAGCGCTGATTTCCGGCTTGGGAGGCGGTGTTTGGAGTTCAGTGCCTATTGTCGGCGCATTAGCTTTGCCACTTTGTAAACAAGCGAATATGAATAAGACAATTGTTTCTATTGCAGTTGTTCAAGGAGGACTGTCTGGAGGAAACTTTGTATTTGGTCCTCATGGTGCGATTATACGTGCTTTAATCGAACGCAGTCCTTTAGCTGAACAATCTTTTGATCTTACAAATCAGATTTTCTTTGTTTCTATTTCTTATCCTATCCTTTTAATTTTATTGATGATGTTTTTGGATAAACGAAAAGCGAAACTTGAAACCTTACAACTAGCTAAACCCGAAACATTTAATAAACAACAGAAAAAGACACTTAGTTTAATACTGCTTTTTATTTCTATAATGTTACTTGTACCTGTGATTAGTAATTTCAACCAATCACTCAAATGGTTGAGTGATTTAAATGAACGTTTAGACTTAGGGTTAGTCGCAATAATTTTTGGTCTTGTTGCATATATGCTGAAATTATCGGATGGAAGAAAAGTACTTGATCGGACTCCTTGGGATACGATCTGGTTAACATGTGGTATGGCATTTTTAATCGGTGTAGGAGCTGAAGCTGGTATTACACAGCAATTAGCTAATATTATTACTTATATTCCAACACCAGTCATGCCAATTGTACTTACCTTTTTATGCGGCTTTATGTCAATTTTTAGTAGTACAGTGGGTGTAATTGCTCCTTTGTTATTTCCAACCTTGGAAAGTATCTTTTTAGCAACAGGAATTAACCCAAGTTTGATTGCTATTTGTATTATTGTTGGTGGGTTTTCTGCTGGGGGAGCGCCATTTTCTGATGCCGGTAGTTTGTTACTTTCAGCTAGCGGAGGTGATTTAGGAGAACAAAAACAATTGTATCAACGTTTACTATTTAAAGTTGCTCCTTTATGTGTAGCTGCAGCAGTTGTGACGATGGGAATTCTAACGATTTTTTATTTTATATAAAAAAAGCGTTCACATGTAAAGCTATCCTTAAACAATAAATTTTTTTATTAATTGAGTACTTGTCATTAAATATTTGGCTATTTTTAAGCAGTCTAAAAAGTCACCTCAGTTTATAGCTAATTTAAAATGTTACATAAAAAATTGTAACAAAATTACAAAGGTTTCTCAAAGAAAGTGATAATTTGTTGGTTCGTTATTTTAATTTAAGTTATACTAGTAAAAGAATGAGAAATGAACAATTATTAGTATCTTATTTAAAATGACTAGAAATGTTGTGATTTGTCATAAAAATAAAATCACAAAAGATCAATAAACAAGAGGTGGCAACATGAATTTACTAATGATCGAAGATAATGAATCTGTTTGTGAAATGATGCAAATGTTTTTTGTAAATGAAGGCTGGGAAGTGACTTTTAAATATGATGGGCAAACGGGCATTGATGCCTTTTTAGAGGATCCACAAAATTGGGATATGATCATACTAGATTTAAATTTGCCCGAGCTAGATGGTATGGTTGTAGCTCGTAAAATTCGTGAGGTTTCTAGTACGGTGCCATTAGTGATGTTAACAGCTAGAGATTCAGAAAGTGATCAAGTGATTGGGCTTGAAATCGGCGCAGATGATTATGTAACTAAGCCTTTTAGCCCACTGACTTTAATTGCGCGAATCAAGGCGCTTCATCGTCGTAGTGATTTAAGAAGTACCGCAGCGACAGAAGAAGTTCAAGAAAGTGATACGGAATTTGACGTAAAAACAGCACATTTTCAAATGAATACCAAAACCAGAGAAGCTTATTTAAATGGCGAAGAGATTGTTGATTTAACTCCTAAAGAATTTGATTTACTTTATACATTAGCCAATAAGCCACGACAAGTATTTTCCAGAGAAAAATTGCTTGAGTTAGTATGGGATTATCAATATTTTGGTGATGAACGAACAGTAGACGCACATATCAAAAAGTTGCGGCAAAAGATTGAAAAAATTGGACCGCAAGTGATTCAAACGGTTTGGGGCGTTGGCTATAAGTTTGATGATTCGGGTGTTGAATAATGCGTTATTTATACCAACAGTTGCTAGCTTTCTGGATTGTGATCTTAGTGACGCTAGTAACACTAGGGATTACTTTTACTCAAATGACAAAACAAACAATTGAAGAAAATAATTATCATCAACTTTTTGGTTATGCTGATGCAGTAGTAGAAGAAATCAATGACAATATGCCAGCCAACTCATTGGAGACGGCGATTCAAAACTCCTTGAATCGTTCAGAGGCGATGTTAAACCAGCAAAATGTCCACTTTACTTTTATTACTGATTCAAAAGAAGTGATTTATCCAACTAGGCCAGAAAAGCAGATTTCATTTCCCTTTAATAATTTTTGGAAGCAGCTTCATGCAGGGCAGCAACAACAAGTAACGGCAAGTGAGAATATTTATGGGGAAGAAGAAGCTACTTCTTATGCGATGATTCCCTTTAATTTAGACAACGACTTTTATGGTGCGCTGATTGTGACGCAATCTGCTCAAAATGTAAAAAATTCAGTGACAGAATTTACCAATAATTTACTAAAAGGGTTTGTCTTATCTGTTATTGTTGCTTTGGTGATCAGCTTTTTATACGCTAAAGTCTTGGTAAGACGAATCAACCGGATGAAAGAAGCAACAAAAGAAATCGCTAATGGAAATTTTGATAACAAATTGCCTTCACGTCATCGCGATGAGTTTGATGAATTGGCCGAGGACTTTAATAAAATGACGGATTCTTTAAAAGAATCGCAAGAAGAAATAGATCGACAAGAAGAGCGACGTAGACAGTTTATGTCGGATGCTTCTCATGAGATGCGCACGCCATTAACTACAATTAATGGTTTACTGGAAGGACTACAATACCAAGCAATTCCAGAAGATCAAAAGGATAACGCCATTCGTTTAATGAAAAATGAAACCAATCGTTTAATTCGTTTAGTCAGTGAAAACCTAGATTATGAAAAAATCCGGACAAACCAAATTTCTATTGTAGTGAAGAAATTTGACGGTACACAAGCATTACAAACGATATTAGTACAGATGGAGAAAAAAGCAGAAGAAGCCAATGATCAGCTGATTTTAGAAACAAGTGAATCAGTTCCGATATTTGCAGACTATGATCGATTTGTTCAAATTGTTGTTAATATTATTCAAAATGCTATTCAGTTTACTGAAGATGGCGAAATTCGTATTAAGATTGAAAAAGGTTATCTAGAGACGATTGTCACGATTGCTGATACTGGGATTGGTATGACTGAAGATCAAGTAAATAATATCTGGGAACGTTATTATAAAATTGATCCTTCTAGAAAAAATAAAAAATTTGGAGAATCAGGTTTAGGGTTACCGATCGTACAACAATTGGTAAACATGCATAAAGGAACAATCGAGGTTCACAGCAAGCCCAATGAAGGTACTAGCTTTGTTATCACTTTCCCTGATACTGATCCGGATAAAGAAGTCGAATAAAAGACTGGAGTACAAAAAAAGATAAAAATAGCCGAACTATAAGAAGAGATTACTTCTGCTTTTATAGTTCGGCTATTTGTTTTATTTTAAAGAATTTCGTCAATATTTATGGAGTGGAGTAGTTGCTCATTTTTACTAAATAATAATATCCGTAATGAGTACTTTTGGACAAGTTGATGACAAAAACCTAAAAGCCATTGCATTTGTCCAACAGTCATTTGATCAAAACAATCATGAAGGTAAATAATCGAAGTTTCTTTTAACAACAAGTGTACAAATTGTAATTTGATTTTATCAATTTGAGAAAGTTCGTGTTTCTGCTTGGTAAATAACCTGGGACTGATCTCAGCTAATTTGATATAGGATAAAAGCTTTGGACGTTTGGTTTTTTCTACACCTAGAAGGACATTTTCTTTTAATGATAAATAAGGTAATTGTTGCCAATCTCCTGTAACTTCACCAATAGAGGGCTGTGTTCGTTTGTTTTTTTGCTCTAAGAATTTCTTTTCGTAAACGTCGGTTGCTACAAGATAAAAACCAGCAGCTAATTGTTCTACATTAGTTATTTGTTCCAAATTTATGCCTCCAAAAGTAATGAACGCCTATTGCACCGATTTGAGTTGGAAAAATTAGGAAAATAAAATTTCGAATCGTTTGACCAAGAGATATAAAAAGAATTTTTGTCCATTCCTTACTAGATAATAAAATTGTCTGGATCAGTGCCTGATTTGTACGAGGAAAACGTACGACTAAATGGTCTAGATTGTCTTGTCCAAACTGTTCAGTGATTGTATTTGTACCATGGACCATTTCAATGATTTTCAAATGTTGATTTAAAATAATTCCTACAAAAAAATGTTGAAGAAGCATTATCATAGTTGCAAAAATTAAAATAAAGAAGAATAAAGGAAAAATCGTTTCTAATAAATTAAGATAAACCCAAGAAAGCGTTCTATTACCTGAGTTTTTCCAGATCAGATATTCTTTTTCTTTAACTATTTGACAAATAAAAAAATAAATGAAAAATAGGGCCGTAAAAAAAATAAGGGCTGCTTTTTTTACGAAATCATAGTAACGACCGATAGTTTCAGTAGGTTCTTGTATATATCTTAAGATGCTTTGTTTTTCTAATGAATAGCCAGAAGAACTCAGTAAGTCTTCCATATGGGTATAAATGTAAGGTAATGAAATTTTTAAACTATCAATAATAAATAATAAAAAAAAGGAAATGACTAAAAAAATTACATAAAAAGTGGTCATACGTCGATGATATTTTAGGCTAGCTAAAGCAATTTTTGAAAAAGACATAACTCTCACCTTCTTGATTTTAGTATATAAAATGAGTTTGAAAAAAATATGAATATCCTATAGTAAAAAAAAGAAATCCGACATCAATGATTGATATCGGATTTCTTTAGTTGTATCTTATTCATCATTTTCGTTATTGTTTTCTTCTTCTAATTGTTCCTTAGCCTCTGGATGATACTCTTGGTAGGATTTTGATTCATATTCATCCTCAGTTGATTCATCGCCATTTTCTGAATAAACACTGGTAGATTCATCACCTAAATCTTCTTCTTTTTTACGTAGTCGTTTGTCAATGTCTTTGTAATCATAATCGTTAGGATCGATTGGATCAAGCCCACTTTTCGAGTGGAAACGAAGTAAATCACCTTGAGTCACTTTATCGGAAGTTTCAAGTTGCATATTAACTGCATCTTGTAATTCCTTAACAGTTGCTTGTTGTTCTTCATTAGGCGATTCGATAGCTTCACCAGTTTCATTATCATATAGCGTACCTGAATAATTTGTATAATCAGGGGATACGAAGGAACCATCCCGCATAGCTGCTACTTCTTGGTGCTCATCAGACAACAGATCTTGTCCCATTTGAATATAATTTTTGGTATCTACTCCCAACAGATGTAAAAGTGTAGGCATCGCGTCTACTTCGCCGCCATAGGTATGATCAACACCGCCTTTATCTTGTCCAGGAATATGAATCATATAAGGGACACGTTGCATTTGAGCATTGTCATAATCATCCCATTCACTACTATCTTTACCTAATAATTCTGCTAAGTTTTCGTTACGTCCATCGGAAATACCATAGTGATCTCCATATAAAACAATGACGGAATTATCGTATAAACCAGATTCTTTCAAGTAATCGAAGAACTCTTCCACAGCTGTATCCAAATAGTTCGCCGTAGCAAAGTAACCATTGATTGTTTTATCTGGTGTATCAGCAAGTGGGAAACCAGCTTCGTCATTTGTAAACTCAGAATAAGGATAATGATTTGATACAGCGATAAACTTGGAATAAAACGGTTGTTGTAAATGTTCCAGATATTGTGCAGATTGTTCAAAAAAAGGTTTGTCATGCAAGCCATATTGGAATGAGTTCTCATCATTTACATCGTAATAATTTGCGTCAAAGAAATAATCATAACCAAAGTGCTTGTAAACTTCATTACGATTCCAAAAGTTTCCTGCATTTCCGTGAAAGACAGCTGAATCATAACCTTTTGTTTGCTTTAAGATATTTGGTGCTGACTCAAAGGTGTTTTTTCCACCGAATTGCGTGAAAAACGATCCTTGATTTAAGCCAAACAGTGAATTATCCATTAATGTTTCTGCATCACTAGTTTTTCCTGCTGCAACTTGATGGAAGAAGTTATCAAAACTAAAGGTGCTATCATCATGGTATAAACTATTAATAAAGGGCATTACTTCGTGTTTTTCGCCGTTTTCATCTTCTAGTTCATAATCAATTAAAAATTGTTGTACACTTTCCAAATGGACATAAATAACATTTTTGCCTTCTGCCATGCCATAATATTCATCATTAGGCTTAGCATAATGATCATTAACGTAATCTTCAACTTCATCCATATCGTTAGGACTAGCTTCTGCTCGAACTTGCGTTGTCTGATAAGTTTGAACAGCATCATAAGCAGTGTAAGCATTAATACCAAGATATTTTACTAGATAATCACGAGAGAAAGTACGAGTTAACAGACCTGAACGATCTGTTTCAGCTAAAAATAAGTTTCCGGAAAAAACCATTACAGCTAGGGCGGTAACAGCCAAAGCTGTTCTAGCTCGGATGGGGCGATCGTCCAACTTGATTTTTTTCGTGGCAAGTGCGATTGCGATGATAATAAAATCAATAAAGTAAAAGATATCACTTACTTTTAGCAATTCTAATGTGCTGCCTGCCAATCCTCCGGCAACTTTACCGGCACCTAAGATCGTGTTAATGGTAATAAAGTCAGTAAACTCACGATAATAAGCGGCGTTTGCAAAAAGCAAAACCGTGACCAAAAAGTAAATAAAAAGCATGGTAAAATACGATGCCTTGGTTCTTCTTACATATAAAGCAATGGATAATAGAAATAGCGTTGTCGCTATTGGATTAATTAGCAGAATAAAATACTGGATCGGGCTGTCGACACCTAAATTAAATTCTGTAAAGTAGGCAAAGATATTTTTAGCCCAAAGTAGTATTGTTAATAGGCCAAAAAAGCCTAATCTCGTATTTAGAAGATTTGGTATTTTTACATTCTTCAAAAGTTTGTTCCTCACTTTCTGACCTGCGTCATGAAAAATTTTTTTACTATTTTCATTCATCAATAATATTTTACTAAGCCCCTGTTTGACTGTCAATAAAATTAGGTTTATGTAGAGCAAATTAAGTTTTTCTTATCAATTCTTTCGTGAAAGACAAAAATTGTAGGATTTGATATACTTAATTGGTAAGCAATGAATAAGGTGAACAGGTGAATATATGGAAATAAAGATCACGCAACAAGCAGCAAAACGTGTAAAAAATGGTTATCCTTTATTACAAAAAGATGATTTAATTGATCAATTACAAGAAAATCAATGGGTCGATTTTGTTGAAAAGCAAGGAAAACGTATTGCAAAAGGGTATCTGGGCGTACAAAATAATGGTGTAGGCTGGATTTTAACTACAAAAAATCGGCCGCTTAATCATGCATTTTTTGTTGAATTATTTTTTCAGGCAAAAGAAAAACGTCGAGCTTTCTATCAGGACAAAAAAACCGATGCATTTCGAGTACTTAACAGTGCAGGAGATGGCCTAGGGGGCATGACGGTAGATAAATATGGTGATTTTGCTGTGGTTTCTTGGTATAACCGTACTTTATATAATAAGCAAGAAGAAATTATTTCTGCTTTTAAAGAAGTTTTCCCCGAAATAAAAGGGATCTATGAAAAGCTGCGTTTTCAAACAGATCAACCCTATTCAAAACTACTTGCAGGAAGAAAAGCTCCTGAGCCGTTACATATTAAAGAAAACAATGTAAATTATGTGGTATATTTAAATGAAGGATTAATGACTGGAATCTTTTTAGATCAGCGAGAAGTTAGAGCTTTACTTGCTTCAGGATTTGTTAGAAATAAAGATATTTTAAATATGTTTAGTTACACAGGCGCATTTTCTGTCGCTGCTGCTGTAGGAAAAGCTAAAAGCACCACCAGTGTTGATCTAGCAAAGCGCAGTTTGAAAAAAACAAAGGAACAGTTTAACGTAAATCAAATTGATCTTGAGCAACAAATAATTCGTATAATGGATACCTTTGATTATTTTAAGTATGCCAAGAAAAAAGGCTTAACTTTTGATTGTATTATTTTGGATCCACCGAGTTTTGCTAGGAATAAGAAAAAAGTGTTTCGTGTGGCTAAAGATTATGGAAGCTTAGTTGAAGATAGCGTGGAAATTTTAAATAGGCAAGGAATGATTATTGCTTCAACCAATGCAGGCAATGTTTCTCCTAAAAAATTCCAAACAATGATTGAAAAAGCTTTGCAAGAAAAAAATGTTACTTACAAATTAATTAAAAAGTTTCATCTTCCTAAAGACTATGTTATTAACTCGTCTTTTCCTGAAGGGGATTATTTAAAAGTTTATTTTTATCAAATTGAAAAAAGTTAATAGAAATGAGGGAGTTTTTTTGTTAGAGATAAAAAATACAAAGATAGGTAACGGCCGTCCTAAAATGTGTGTACCTATTACGGGGAAAACTACAGAAGAAATAGCGGAACAAGCAAATCGTGTAAAACACTCAGTCGCTGAGATCGTAGAATGGCGTGCTGATCTTTTTAATGAAAGCCAAGAGGTTGATGATATGATGGATACTTTAGAAATGATTGCAGGTATTCTTCCAGAAAAAATTCTATTATTTACCTTTCGTTCTGTTGAAGAAGGTGGAAACCGGCCTGTCTCTTTAAAAATGTATCATGATCTATGTTTGTCAGCTGCTAGCACACAAAAAGTTGATTTAATGGATATAGAATTTGGAAAAGTTGAGTATTTAGGGCGTAAGTTCGTGCAAGATTTAAAAATTCAAGGAACTAAAATTATGATGAGTAGTCATGATTATGATCAAACACCAGAAGATGCGACAATGATCTATCGTGTTGGCGTTATGAACCAATTTGGTGCCGATATTGGAAAAATCGCTGCCATGCCTCATAATTTGCAAGATGTATTAAGAATGATGAATCTTGTTTCAAGAGTTCGAGCTTTTAATGAATTACCTATTGCAACCATTTCTATGTCGGATTTAGGAAAGGTCTCAAGGATCACAGGAGAGATTACAGGTTCTGTACTTACATTTGGTTCATTGGATGAAGCACAAAGTTCAGCACCTGGTCAAATTCCTATTGATGAATTGCAATTCGTATTAGAAACATTAAGTGTAAAAGAAGAATTTAGTACAAGCGATAAATGATGAGAGGGAAGTTAATTGAGTAAGAAGAAAAAAGACAAGACTAACGCTATTCGCCTTGTTGAACAACAAAATATTTCTTATCAAGAACATGAATATGCTTGGAATGAGGAGCAGTTGAGCGCTGATCATGTAGCTGATGAGTTAGATGAAAATATTTCTCAAATTTTTAAAACCTTAGTCGTTGTAGGAAATAAAACGGGCACGCTCGTTGCTGTAGTTCCTGGAGATAAAGAGTTAGATTTAAAAAAGATTGCAAAAGTCAGCCAGAATAAAAAAGTTGAAATGTTACATTTGAAAGACTTAGAAAAGACAACGGGTTATATCAGGGGTGGTTGCTCGCCTATAGGGATGAAAAAGAAATTTCCTACTTATATTGATATAACAGCCAAAAATTTTGATTCAATTTTAGTTTCAGCAGGAAAACGAGGCCTGCAAATCGAACTTGCGCCAGAAGATTTAGCAAATTTGGTAAATGGTGACTTTGCTGATATTACGGTATAAAATATACAATTATAGAATAGTATAGAAACAAGACAATAGTAGAGTAGCTACGTTATAAGTATTTACAAAATTAGCTGCTTGGACTGTTGTCTTTTTTTATAAGCAAAGATCATTAAGTTTTTGATATTTTTGAATTTTTCGGGAAAATTATTTGAAAATTACGAAAAAAGGTGCGTAAAAAAATTTTTTCTGGTAAAATAGCAGAAAATACGGAGGAGGTATTTTTATGACAAAAATTAATGATGCAATAACCGCAGTACAAGAAACTGTCCATAATAAGGACCCACATCAAACAGAATTTTTACAAACAGTGGATGAATTTTTATCTACCGTAAAACCTTTTTTAGAAAAAAATCCTGAATATGTGGAAAAAAATTTATTAGCGATATTGACTGAACCTGAACGTATTTTACAATTTCGTGTGCCTTGGCAAGACGATCAAGGAAATTGGCGCGTTAATCGAGGCTATCGTATTCAATTTAATTCGGCCTTGGGACCTTATAAAGGTGGACTTAGATTCCATCCTAGCGTTAACTTAAGTATTTTAAAATTCTTAGCTTTTGAACAAATCTTTAAAAATAGTTTGACCGGTTTACCTATTGGCGGTGGCAAAGGCGGGAGTGATTTTGATCCAAAAGGAAAATCAGATGCTGAAATTATGCGCTTTTGCCAAAGCTTTATGACAGAATTATCCAAATATATTGGCCCAAACTTGGATATTCCAGCTGGTGATATTGGTGTTGGTGCACGTGAAATCGGATATTTATATGGCACTTATAAACGTTTAAAACAATATGACGCCGGTGTATTAACAGGTAAGCCGCTAGATTTTTGGGGCAGCAAAGGACGTACTGAAGCGACCGGCTATGGCGTTGTCTATTTTGTTAAACATCTTTTAGCGGATAAAAACGAAAATCTTAAAGGTAAAACCGCAGCAGTTTCTGGCAGTGGAAATGTAGCAATCTATGCGATTGAAAAATTACAACAACTAGGTGCTAAGGCAGTGACTTGTTCTGACTCTAATGGATATATTTACGATGAAGAAGGGATTGACTTAGATTTATTAAAACAAGTTAAAGAAGTTGATCGCGATCGTTTAACTGCTTATGCTAAAAAACGCCCGCAGGCCCAATATTATGAAGAGGGCAATGTGTGGGAGTTAAAAGTATCTTATGATCTTGCTTTTCCGTGTGCTACGCAAAATGAAATTGACAAAGAAAACGCAGAAGTCATGGTGGAAAATGGCGCTAAAGTTGTAGCAGAAGGGGCGAATATGCCTTGTGTAATGGAAGCTAGCGAATATTTTATTGCTAAAGGTATTTCTTATTGCCCAGGAAAAGCAGCAAATGCTGGAGGTGTTGCAGTTTCAGCTTTAGAAATGAGTCAAAACTCACAACGTTTGCAGTGGGAAAAAGATGATGTGGACAAGCAGTTAAATACGATTATGAAGAAAATCTATGAAAGCACCCGTGATGCTGCCCAAGAATATGGTTCAGAAAATAATTTCATGCTTGGTGCTAATATTGCAGGATTTGATCGGGTAGCTAAGGCGATGACCGAACAAGGTCTTGTGTGATGGAATAATTACTTGAAAAAAAATAATAAAAAAAGTAAAATAGTAGTGTATACATTACTACTTTACTTTTTTAAGGAGGGGGCAACATGGGACATATTTCATTTGATTATTCAAAGGTAACACCATTTGTTAGCGAACATGAACTTGACTATATGCAAAATCAAGTAACTGCTGCAGATACAGCGTTAAGAAACGGAACAGGTGCTGGAAATGATTTCTTAGGCTGGATCGATTTGCCAGAAAATTACGACAAAGAAGAATTTTCTCGCGTTAAAAAAGCAGCTGAGAAAATTAAATCAGATTCTGACGTACTAGTTGTTATTGGTATTGGTGGTTCTTATTTAGGAGCTCGCGCAGCCATTGAGTTTTTACAACACTCATTTTATAATGCGTTACCAAAAGAACAACGAAAGACACCACAAGTGCTTTTTGCAGGAAATTCTATTTCTTCAACTTATTTAGCTGATTTAATTGAATTGATCGGCGATCGTGATTTTTCCGTAAATGTTATTTCAAAATCAGGAACCACTACCGAACCGGCAATCGCATTCCGAGTATTCAAAGAATTACTGATTAATAAGTATGGTAATGAAGAAGCTAATAAACGAATTTATGCGACAACAGATCGTCAAAAAGGCGCTGTAAAAGAAGAAGCTGACGCTCAAGGCTGGGAAACTTTTGTCATTCCAGACGACGTAGGTGGTCGTTTTACTGTATTAACACCTGTTGGTTTATTGCCTATTGCTGTTAGTGGCGCAGATATCGACGCTTTAATGCAAGGTGCCGCTGATGCTCGTAAAGCATATATGGATCCAGATTTGAAGAAAAATGAAGCTTATCAATACGCTGCTTTGCGTAATATTTTGCACCGTAAAGATAAAGCTATTGAAATTTTGGTTAACTATGAACCAGGAATGCAATACTTCTCTGAATGGTGGAAACAATTATATGGTGAATCTGAAGGAAAAGACCAAAAAGGTATTTATCCATCAAGTGCTAACTTTTCAACAGATCTTCACTCAGTAGGCCAAACGATTCAAGATGGCACACGCAATGTGTTTGAAACAGTAGTAAAAGTAGAAAACCCACGTAAAAGTGTTTCTATTCCAAAACAAGAATCTGATTTAGATGGATTAGGTTACTTACAAGGAAAAGAAATTGACTTTGTAAATACAAAAGCATTTGAAGGAACATTGCTAGCTCATACTGATGGCAACGTACCAAACTTATTATTAAAAATCCCAGAAATGGATGAATATACTTTAGGCTATACAATGTATTTCTTTGAAATTGCTGTGGGTATTTCAGGTTACCTAAATGGCGTTAATCCATTTGACCAACCAGGTGTTGAAGCCTACAAGAAAAACATGTTCGCTCTATTAGGCAAACCAGGCTTTGAAGACTTGGCTGATAAGTTGAATAAACGTTTATAGTACGTCGAATGAAAAACGTGATAGCGAGATAGAAGAGCTCACAAAAAGAAAAAGTGGAGGTCAATGGATATTTGATCTCCACTTTTTTGACGTAATTTTTACTTGTTAAGCTTAAGTGAAAGGTAATGAGATCGAGAAGTGTTGTTTATTTAGTGGCCGAATAAATAATAAAACCGAAAAAAATTGTTTATTCAATGCTCGAATAAATAAAAAAAGTCGAGAAGTGTTGTCTATTCAATAGTTAAATGAGTAATAAAAATGTTAATTAATTAAATACTCGAACAATTTCAAGCAAAGTAGGGGAACTTAGTCAGAGAGCCTTTCAGCTGCAGACCAAATCACCAGTTCACACTGGTGGTTTTGATTACCTATTTTCATCTTCTAGCGTTAAAGCTTTTGCAGTATAATTTGTAAAATAACTGTCAACATCTAAATCTATCGCTTCGCTAATCTCATCAATAGTATTTAAAGTCCATACATTAAATTCTGGATCTATGTCAAGAAATTGGACACATAAAATGTTGAATCTTCTTACAATCCCTACCGCGCTTCGCTTGCTGGCCTCTCAGGTAATGAAAGGGACGCTACCCTTTCATTACCTGAGAGGGTGTTAAATTCCTTTTAAGCCGTTGCTTTTAGCTGTTGAATATACATTTTTTCATATTGTAATGGTGACATATAATTAATAGCTGAATGAATCCGTTTGTAATTATAAAAGGTCATAATATAGGTGAATATGCTTCGTTTAGCTTCTTTCCGTGTTTGATACCTCTCGTGAAATATTAGTTCTTTCTTAATGACGCTGTGAAACGATTCGATACAGGCGTTATCATAACAGTTGCCTTTCCTGCTCATGCTCGTCGTAATGTTATGGTTTCGTAGAATCGCTTGATAATCAATTGCTGCGTATTGACTGCCACGATCGGAGTGATGAATGAGTCCTTTCTGGGGCTGCTGTTGATTGATGGCCCTCTGTAAAGCTGTCATTGTCAACTCTTTGGTCATTCGACGGCTCATTTGCCACCCTATGATTCTTCTTGAAAATAGGTCCATCACAGTGGCCAAATACAGCCAGCCTTCTTTTGTCCACACGTATGTGATATCACTGACCCAAACAGCACCAGGTCGATCCACCTGAAATTGTTGATTCAATAGATTTGGATAAACAGGATAATTATGTTTTGAATTTGTCGTCGCTTTATATTTTTTCACTGTCTTTGAACGCAAGCCATTCTCTTTCATGATGCGAGTCACTGTTTTTTGAGATACGTTCCAGCCTTTTTGATTTAATGTTTCTGTAATTTTCGGGCTTCCGTACCTTCTTTTAGACTCAATAAATACGCGTTTGACTTGTGCAGTTAACTTTTCTTTTCGCTTTTTCTGTTCACTCTGAGGTCGATCTCGCCATTCATAATAACCGCCTTTGGAAACACCTAATACCTGGCACATCTTCGCTACACGGAATTCGTGTCGGTGTTTTTCAATGAAGTCGTAGATTACTTCTGGTTTTTTGCGAAGATGCCCATAGCCTTTTTTAATATCGCATTTTCTTCTTCCAGATCACGGATACGTTTATCTTTTTTGTATTCGGCTTCTTCCTTGGGACTCAAGCTCCCACTGCCAACAAAACTCGCCTCTTGGTCTTCTTGATACTTCCCTACCCATTTATGCAAGGTTTGATGAACTATATCCAACTCCCGTGCTACCTCAGAAACCTTCCTGCCGTCTTCCACTACCATTTTTACAGCATATAATTTAAATTCTCGATCATATCTTTTTCCGCTCATCTTGGACACTCCTAGAAATGATTATTTTTAGTATAAAAATCCCCATTCTCTGTGTCCAATTTTTAGACTAACATCATTCTGGATCTATGTCATGTGCTTTTGCAACATGCTCTTCATCCATCAAGCGAGCATTTGCTCCAATAATATCTACATAGTCCGAATCAATCGCGTTATTCATTTCTTCGTCATCATTAACAAGCATTAATTTAGGCATATCAGGAAATCCTTCTGCTAACTGCTCCAAGGCTTCAGGGTTCTTAGCTTGAACAATTATATGGTCTTGCAAGCCATGTTCTTTAACTAATTCTTCAAAAGGCTCTGCTTGAGTTTCATTTTCTTTTAACTCAACAAGGTAGTCTGTGCTATCTCCGTACTCTTCAAAAACATCTTCTAGCTTAAGTATATGCTGCCCATCTTCTGTTTTTAAGTTGTCTATTTCCTTGTCGTTCATATCATTATAATTTTTATCCACGCCAGTTATACGTTCGGCATTGTCATCATGCGATACATATAAAGTACCATCTTTTGAGGTTACCAAATCTTGCTCAATATATTTTGTACCATATTCAAGAGCTAAGTCGTAAGCTTTAAAGGTATGCTCTATTTCCTCCCCACTTGCACCACGATGGGAGATGACATGATCGTTCTTTGATTCTGGTTTAAAGGCTACTATTAAGGTAGTAACAAGTAATAAAAACAATAATAAAGATATAGGAATAAAAATATTTCGTTTCTTTTTATGCATGGTAGTTACAAAACGCTCCTAATTTAATAATTAAATAAATCCTAACACAAAGAAAACAAAACGTACAAAAAACTTTAATAAAACCAATACTAACCCTGTTCTTAAATTGAGCAGGGACTTTTTGTTATTTAACTAAAATTTATACTAATAAAATATAGTTAAATATGTTCGATTAACGTTAATTTTATCACTTTTTGTGTCTCTATAAAACTTTTTAAGAAGGTAATACGCATATTTTATAAGCGTTACTATTGATGCTTACAACGCAAAATGTTATATTATACATGGACATAGGTCGTTGAGCTCGTTCCTGTGTCGTCATTGTATTTCGTTTAGACTCCAAAGAAGAGTCAAAGTGGGAAGAGTGCACCCACGTCCCCCAGCGGGTGGGTTAACCTAGCGTTGGTCTGCATGGGACGGTATCCATGCTTTGCACTCTTTTTTTTTTTGGATAATTTTAGGCTGGAGGGGAACATGAAAGTTGATTTAAATAAAATTTATAATCAGTACCTCTCCAATTTTGATGGTAATACAGCAATTATTACTACTCCTTACAAGCCCTTAGATTGTTTTTACATAAAATTTGATATTCTACAACTTCCTCATTTATTAGGATTACATAAAATTTATAGGCAAAAACCTAAAGATATCTGTTCGCAGCTAAATAATTCGGTTATAACCTATGATAAGATTCAGAGGCATGCTAATTTTGGTCAGGTAAGAGACCGTATAAATTATTTTGGTTTTATATTAGATATATTTCTTGAAGGATACAATGGTTCAGTCATATATGTTTCGGAGAATGACAAAAAAGGTTCGTCTATGGGATTAGATATCGCTTTTGCACATCCTCACAAGGATAAATATCTTACTTTAGGACTGAGAGAAAACATATCTTCTATCTATGCTCCGGTTACGTTTTATGTGAATAAAAAAATTGCAGGAAGAAGACCTTTCAACAATTCAAAACGCGCTAAAATACTTACATTAGAAATGATTAAAGATATTTAAAGCCCCGTCACTCCGACAGGGCTTTTTTTCGTTCTTCTATTAATTGTTCTAGTTCCTCAATATCTTCTAATGTGGCTTGATTTTTGATAAAAGAACGGGAAGCACTTCTGTTTCTTAAGTAGCGTGTATGTTCGCGGTTCTTCTCTTGCCAACGCTTATTTGCTTCAGTTTGTTTACTTTTATCAGTCACTTAAGCCATCCTTTCTTGTCAGTTAATAATAGAACTGCCATTCCTAATAATACTAAGACATCTAACCATCTAGGTTGTTTATCCAACATAACCAATATTAAAGACATAATTACTAGCACCAGCATGGCAATGTATACATATTTCTTCTTCATAGTTTTATGCTATAATTATATAGTACTATCGATAGTATAATTTGTCAATAGATTATAGCATTAAAATATAAAAAATACCGATCTTTTTAGAACGGTAAAATAGGAGAGAAGTGCGTTTTAACTATGATTTAAACAATAGTTCATGTACTTACAACGTGATCTTGCCATTTTGTCTAGTACGTAGCATTCACTTTCATACATTTTTTTAATAAGTTTTGTTTCTTTTACTTCGATCGTTTCATAACTAATAGCAGTGTCTACGGTGATAATGTTATCTTTTAATTTAACTACACCAAAAAAGTTCCTATGTTCCAAATATTTTTCCTCCAATTAAACAATGTACGTTACTAGTATGCGCTTTCTTAAAACGATTGTCTATACAAAATTTAAGTTTTGAAAAGATAGAAAATGAAAAATTTTGCGTGATAGTCGGAGTAAAAAATTAAAAGAATAGAAAATGAAATAAATATCATAAAATGCCTACATAAAAGCTTTTTTAGTATGTTAAACAATAAAAAAGCCCTATGACCTACAATGAAAAACATGTTTGCTCTATTAGGCAAACCAGGCTTTGAAGACTTGGCTGATGAGTTGAATAAACGCTCATAGATCAACATTTATAGTACGTTTTAAAAAATACTGTGCACAAAACATGTACGCTTCTACAGAAAATCTGTTCTAATAAAAGGAACGATGTAAGTTCCAATGTTTCTTTATGGGCGATTCGCGTTATTACTTTAACGTTATTCTTATATTTATTTATCCATTCATTAAAAACTGTTCAATTGTCATTTTTCCAAGATTCTCTTTTATATAATCCACACTAGTCAGTTCGCTTTCTTTTATTTTTCCCCATTTATTCGCCTCATTTTATGATTTAAAACCCGATTTATGTAGCTTATTTTGTCTATCTGTTCCCTGATTAACACCATTAGAAGCATATACTTCATAAATGTTACACCAGATTTTAGTGTATAAGACTTAATTGATGTCATAAAAAACATCCTTTCGAATCTTCTTCTTTTTTATACGATGTAAGCCAAAAGAGTAGGAAAGAATTAGCAGCTTATTCAATTATGTTAAATTTCATTAACAAAAAAGAACTCCAGTTCGTTTTATAATTAAAAAGAAAAGCTTCGAAAGGCTATATCCATATAAATTTGATTTAAATAGATTTAATTTTATTTTTATTGATTAATAACTACCTGTTGTAGATGCAATATTCATGTAGCAAGCAGTTGAATATTTTTTATTTGAACTAATATGCTATACTGTTTTGAAACGTAGGTTTTTTATGTTGAATAGTAAAAGAAGAGAGTTAGAGCGTCAATTTGAAAAATCAGACTTAGAAAATAAGCATAATAGTAGTAAATGATGTTAGAGCTTTTTCTTCAACTAGAAAAAATGAAAAAAACATCGCAATTTGACAGAAAACAGATTAAATAGGTTTATTTCGAATCGTAGTAAATAGCAACAGGACGTATGTAGTAATCATTTCGTTGAGAAATTCCAAAATTAAATAGCATTACGTCCATAAAAGCAACAGTAGATTCAGATGCAATTTTAGTAGAAGACCATTGCTCCCCATCTTTAGGAGTAAGGTCTTTTTCATTTTTAGCTATAACGACTCCCAATATATTAAATTTTCTCTTGGTTAAAGCGAGAAGAGACAACGTAGGAATGTTCATTCTGATAAGTTCCGTTGAACACATACTTAATGTGTTTCCTATTTTGATTAATATTGTATCTGGGAATAAAACGGACATATAATTAGCAAACCTTTCTACGCTTTCGAAATTAGAAAAGGGATCTAATTCTGTAAGTTCTTTTTCTAATGTTTTAATTTTGCGTTTAATAGTATGTGATTTGTTTTTAGATTTATTCTTCGTTAATTTGTCATACTCTTCTTTTTTTTGAATATATTCTGTAGGATAGAACAGAACGTTCTGTAAATTTTCAGTCGTTACGCTATCTTTTAATTGGGGAAAGTTAAAAACTTTTATTGTATCATAAATACTTACAAAATCACCGTCGATCCAAGTATCTTGTTGATTGTTTATTAACTCATTATTATTTAAATTATCTAACAAAACGTCAAGTGAGTAATCATTTAATACAGTTTCTATTAACTCACTATTAGTTTCAGAGTAAACGCTAGAGCGTTTTTCTGTATTTGTCACACTATAACCAGTTTTTCCATTGGCAACACCTGGGACACCTGCTTGTCCTTGAATGTCTTTAGTACGATCTTTCCCATCATCGTTTCGATGACCATTTAATGTATCCATCCCTGTTACCATTTTCGTAAGAATTCCTTCATCTAATTGCGCTAAATATGAATTAATTAAATCCATATCTAAATAAACATATTCCTTCACCTCATCACTCCTAATTGGCTATTTATTATTGTTCAGATTTTTCGAATATTTCAAATTTGTCCACTACAATAGCAGACACTGTGATATCACCGCCCATTGTTAATTCATATGGTACTGTTTCTTGAAATTCTCCGTATATCGTCAATATATCATCTTTTAACACACGAGGATCTAACAGTTTCTCAGGTATTTCAATTAAAGCAACGTTGTCATAATCATTAAAGGCTAAGCGATATTGAGAACAACTTGCGTCATCTAAGACTTGTATGAATATTTCAGAGAGGGAGACTTTCTCGCCGCCGTTATTGTCAGTATTGTGCGTAAGATTCTCGTACGCAATTCCTGTGTTGTAGACAGCTGGATTTGCGTCATCACTATCTTTTTTAATATCTGTATTATCTTCGTAGTAGTCGTTTCGAACATGTACTTTTGATTTTCATCATTTTATCATTATAAGATACTTGTAAATCATACTCTTCTAGACACTGGTATCTGTTACTTCAACTTCAAAGTTCAAGTCCCTATCTTTATCTGCTCTCATTCTTTTGCTAACTGAATACGATTTTCCTGGAGTTAAGACCAAGAGGGGGGCTTAATTATCACTGTATCTCTTTTGTTTCTGTTAAATAATAGATTTTTTCATAGGCGTCTAAAACAATTCTTTTTTGATATTTAATTAAATTAAAAAGTTTGCCTCAGCTTCGGGATAGTTCTGTTGAATGTAACATCCCATAGAAGGGTTATAATAGTAATCTCGTTTTTTACGTTTTATTATATATTTAATTTGTCATTTATATTTCTCGGAATACTCGAAGAAGGCGCTAACTTTTTAGCAAATCAGCCATGTATAGGAGAGTATTTATTATACGAACAAAAAATTAGAACGATAGATCAATTAAATAAGCAACAAAGGGACGAAACCTTAATCCATGAAATTTTAAAAGTAAACAATGATATTTATGAACTATATTTCGTCCACAGTGAGTAATTATGAAAGTTGCCAGTCGCTATTTATCAGGTATTTACTGATAATAAGCAATTATTTAATGTTTCCGACTTTTATGATTAGCCAAAGTTTTGCCTGCGTTGGTCTTTCTTCCGGCTGATTTACTAGTAGAAAGTGTTTTGCCAGCTTTACTTACTTTAGTTGACGGATTACATTTCTTTGCCATAGAGTTCACCTCTTTTTTTTGGATTTAAATAAAGCATTAGTATGCGCTTCATCCAACAAATATAATAACATCTTGAATTCAAAAATACAACTATATATAGTCCTTGTTAGAATATAATGTACAATATATGGTATTTTTCGTGGACGAGAAGGGTAATATAAAATCGATAGGTAATTAAAAAGTATTTCTTAATACGAACTGATAAAACGAATGTAATGTTACGCCAGGAATAATTGAAGATTTGAATTTAAGAGGAAAATAAATATAGGAATTGATTTTACGGAAAAAGTACCAAACTTTTCTATTTTCGGTAAAAATTATACCCAATGTTTTTGATAAATCTCATTCTTTGAAGACTTTTTTCTCATGTTCTAGGACAAATCGTTAAAACAGAAACGTAGACCTAAGGCAACTTATATACAGTCTTTGCTCATGTTAAAGCACATATTAAGACTAAATTCTATTAAAAATAAGAAAAAGAAATCAATGTTTAATGAATCAATGCTAAGGATGGAAAGAGTGCCTTTATACTATTGATGGTGATAATAGTAAAACTCTTTCGAATAAACCTGGCATCGTTATGCTTATAACTAAGTTCTTGTAAAGATAATAAATAAAAAAATAAATAAATATGATTTGGAAATAATGATAGAAATATATGTAGATTGGTTAATAATAGAGTACAACGGCACACGCCTTTTAGATTTCTCCTATGATACTGCAAGTGAATTGTTAAGAGACTAGCGTAACCAACTAAACCCTTTTTATGAGAAGAGTTTCCAGTATTTTTCTCAACTTTTCTATTTTTAAATGAGAAACCCTCCACTTCAAGAATCTTTTTGCATACAAAAAAGCTGTTAGCAGTAAAAGTGGTCATTACTACTAACAGCTTCAGCAAGAAGAAACAGTTGAATTCATTTGAGAGGTCCTTTCTCTAGACGTTGGCTTTTTCAGCATTTAAGTTTTTAATTGCGTGTTCGATGGTTACACCGTAAGCGACATGTTGTTCATCTTTTGAATCAATTGCCATAAATTGGTTTGTACTTGTATCAAAAGCGATACGATAAGCTAAATCTTCTTTTTTAAATGTCATTTATACATCCCTCCTTTAAATTTTTTTATAACAACAACCTTTTGTACTATAACATAATTGTAGAGTATGACCAAAGATTTTGTTTGGCATTTAAACTATATTCTCAAATTTTTTATAACAGAAACTGGACGATGTGTTCACTGCCATACAATAAAACGAGACTATATGTAAAGACAGAAGCAGGTTTTGCTAATAAAATGATCCAGGTAAACTTTTTAAAAGAAATTTTAGTTAAACTTGCCATTAAGCACAAAGCATCATCTGGAGCTATAGGTAAAAATATAGCTAAAGTAAAAAGGCGATCAAAACGTTTTTGGTTATCTAGCCAATGAATATATTTATGGTAAGTTTTTTCATTTACTAAGCGTAAAACAAGGGGTTTTCCATATTGGCGTCCTAACCAAAAGAGTATCAAAGAGCCGATACAAATTCCTATATAATTGTATAAAAAGCCCTCTAGTGGTCCAAAGAGTAAAACACCGGCGGCTAGAGAAATTCCACCAGGTATGATAGGGATGACCACTTGTAAAATTTGGATCAAGACAAATACAAAAGGAGCCCAAAGTGTTGCTTGGCTTACAAATTCCTGTAGGTTTTGTAAATCGTTAAAAATTCCTAGATGGTAAAAATATACTGTTAAAAAGATTAAAGCAAAAAAGCCACATAGAGAAATTAAGTTGATTAGTCTTCTTGACGTTGTAATACTCAATATATGCCACCTCTGTTTTCTACCACTCTGATTATAATTATAATCAGAATTATAAAAAAAGCATGCAACTAGCGACCGATTTTAAAAAAATTAGTATTTTATTAAACCTTTCTAAAACGCAACCACTTATTAATGATTTGTTCTACCAAACTCGTTACCATCAAACCACCAGCAATACTTATAGCAGTAGTTGTTACGACCATTAACTTTTGGAAACCAACATTGGGATCTTCCAAAGCAAAGGCCCGAACTGCTTCATATGAAGGGCCACCGGGGACTAAAGGGATTAGTCCTGGAATGTAGAAAATGATCATAGGCATTTTCTTTTTCTTTGAGAAAAAGATGCTTAAACAACCAATGATAAATGCTGCAGCAAAATTAGGAAAAGCGATACTATGAAATAATTGTTTTAAATAAAAATAGATAACCCAGCCTACAGCACCAGTAAAACCACTAGCTAAAAGTGCACGACGCGGGATATTTGCTATAAAGCCAAATGCTGCACTACTAAAAAAACTAAAAGAAAAATGAAGCAAAAAAGTCATGTTAGAATTCCTCCAAAAATAGAAAGCACACAAGCAATTCCAATAGCAATTGCTGCAGCTACAATAATAGCTTCAGTTCCACGAACAAGCCCACTAACAAGATGACCGGCTAAAGTATCTCGTAGGGAAGCTGTAATTGCAACTCCAGGAACCAAGGGCATAACTGCGCCAATACACATATAATCAAAACTAACGGCAAGATTTGTTTGAGTAAAGGCAAAAGCCAGTAAACCGATGACCAATGAAGCCAAGAAAGTGTCAAAAAAACGCAAGTCAAAACTTTGTTTAACGATATATTTTGCAGAGTAACCGACACCACCTATCAATAGAGTAGGGAGGAAGTTTAACCAACTGCCACCAAATAAAATCATTAAAAACGCACTTAAAAACGCCGCACTAAGAATTTGTATCGAAAGGGGGAACTCAGGGGTATCTTTATCAATTTTTTTGAGTTGCTGATAGAGCGTTTTTAAATTGACGCTTTTTTCAGCAAATTCTCTGGATAATTGGTTTACAGCTTCAACTTTTTCTAGGTTAATATTTCGTTCACCTACATTTTCAATCTGAGTAGAGTGACTACTTTTCAACCCCATGAAAATACCCGTAGCTGTAACATAGCTTTTACTATCAGGTTCATTTGCATTTTCAGCGATACGGTTCATCGTATCTTCTACACGATAAACTTCTGAACCGCTCTCCATCATAATTTTTCCAGCTAATAAACAAGTATCTATTAATAAACTTTTGGTTGTTTCCATCCTTATTCTCCTTGTCTAACAAATAAACAATAATACTTATAAAAATACAAAAACCTTTTCCATCATTCTATCTGTTTGTCTAGGGACTTACAAGAAAGATTTTTAGCAACTAAACAAGCTTATCATACTACTTATGTTAAATAAGTACGTTCATTGAAATGAAAAAGGTTAAGTAAAGGAAAAATGTTGATTTTACTGTAACGATAGTTAATTATAAACAAATAACCATTTTTATAAAACAATTATAAATCCCTTTAAAAAATTGTATTTGTCGGTTAAAATAACAGTATACGGGCGTAAAGAAAAAGAAGGGAGGCTATATTATGCGACATAAAGTATATACAAGAGAACATATTTTAAAAGCTGCTTATGAGCTGATTGAAAAAGATGGGTTTAGTAACTTTACAGCACGAAATGTGGCAAACCAAATGGGTGTGTCTACGCAGCCGATTTACTTAGAATTTGATAATATGGAAGACTTAAAGCAGACCTTGATCAAAGAAATATTTGAAGATCTAACAAAAAAGGTTTTTAGTGTTGAACATACCGGAGATAAAATTATAGATATTAGCATTAATTATATTGATTTTGCTCAGAAGAACCCACGTTTATTTATGGCGATGTATCTTGATGAAAAAGGCGGCGGTAAAGCGATGTATGATCTTTCTTATCGTTTTATCAAGGATACACTTTTGCAGGAAAAAGAATATCAGAACTTATCTGAAGAATATATTGAAGCTCTTTTTCATGGTACATGGATCACTATTACCGGGCTAGCTACCTTGATGTTGTCAAAAGTTATTGTCCCGTCACGCCAACAAACGATTACTATTATAGAAAATAGTGTAAATGCTATTTTAGAAAGTAATTATGAAGATATTAATTTAAGTGGTGGAAAGAAGTAAAAACTAATAATCCATCTTTTTGCTTAGATAAAGACCAAATGTATGCGCTTTAATTATTGGCATGGTCTTATCTAAGTTTTTTTGTTTGAAAAAAAGGCTAGCAAAGTTAGCTTTAAAACTAAAATATTGGAAAAAACTAAAAGTCTGATTATATGAAGTTTTATGTCTCCCTATATTTTTTTCTAATATAGTCGCAATAAAGAAACTTTTGGCTGAAATGTTTCAAGAAAATAAAAAATGGCTCTTGCATTTTTATAAAAAAATGAGAGAATATTATTTGCGGAGAGTTGGCAGAGCGGTAATGCACTGGACTCGAAATCCAGCGAGCCGTATAAAAGCGGTGCACGGGTTCAAATCCCGTACTCTCCTTAAGTTGGTTTTATAGTATTTTAAAAGATGTCGAAGAGTTGAATTAGTAACTCTTCGACATCTTTTTTTACATAATTTTAGTGAATTGATATAAACCCGAGCCAATTTCGGGATCAAGCGCTAAAAATCAAATTATTTTTCAATCAGATAGCTAACAGGTCTTCTAAATATTCGACCATACCGTCTTCATCGTTGGTTTTGTCTGTAACGTCATTGGCCACACTTTTGACTTGTTCTGTACCATTTTTCATTGCAACACCCCAACCTGCATAATCAAGTAATTCAACATCGTTATGTTCATCCCCAAAGGCGATAATATCCTTTTGTTTAATTTGCATTGATTCGGCTACCACTGATACTGCCATCGCTTTTTGTACACCTTTGGGCACCACTTCTAAAACAGCGCTAGGGCCGCCCCAAGTACGTACTTCGATGTCATCTGCAAATTGTTTTGTCAACGTTTCAACAACAAAGCTTGAATATTCGTTTTTTGTTTTAAGCATAACAGAGGTTGGGTTATTTTTTAATTGAGAAAATAGGTTGGCATCAGAAGCAGTATCTGCGGCAAAGAAGTCTTTTTGAAAGTTTTGCAGACTATCGATAAAAAAGTTCTCTCGATTTTCGGCTGCGACAAAGTCTAAATGTAGCTTTTCTTTTTGCGCAAGAATTTCAAAAGCGATCTCTCTTTGGATAGAATACTCTTTTTCATATGCCCATTTTTGTTGAGGTTTATGAACTAACGCTCCATTAAAATTGACTATGGGAGTGTCTAATTTTAACTGCTGATAATAATGGGCACTCATACGATAAGGACGACCGGTTGCAATGCTCACAACATGACCTTTATTTCTAGCTTTTTGTAGTACCTGCGCTGTTTTAGTGCTGATCAAGGAAGTACTATTCAGTGTTGTACCATCTAAATCTAGAGCGATTAACTTTTTTGTCATAAAAATCTCCCTTGTTAATGATTTTCATCTAGTCTACCATAAATAAGCTTTTTTACAAACTGTTAGTAGAAGCCATCTGTATACATCTCAACAAAATACGAACGTTTATAATTAGTAGCGCTTATTTTGTTAAGTTTTAATTGAATTGTTGTTTCTATATCTTTATAATCAATAGTTGTTCAAAGTAAAGTTAAAGATTAGAAAGTGTTCTTATTTTCCTTGAACATGATAATTATATGAGGAGTGAAAAAAGGAATGGAGAAGTTTTTCAAATTAAAGGAAAATGGTACCAAAGTTTCAACAGAAATCATGGCGGGAATAACCACGTTTTTTGCGATGAGTTATATTTTATTTGTGAATCCCACGATATTATCCGCCGCGGGGATGCCTTTTCAGGCGGTATTTTTAGCAACGATTATTGCTTCTGTTATTGGCACACTGGTGATGGGGTTGTTTGCTAATGTTCCTTATGCACAAGCTCCTGGCATGGGGCTAAATGCTTTTTTTACTTACACAGTCGCTTTTGGTTTAGGCTATAGTTGGCAACAAGCACTAGCTATGGTATTTATCTGTGGTTTAATTAATATTTTTATAACGATCACAAAAATTCGAAAATTAATTATTCGTGCGATTCCGGAAAGTATGCAACATGCTATAGGCGGTGGGATCGGAATTTTTGTTGCCTATGTTGGTTTGAAAAACGCAAACTTGTTAACTTTTTCAGCGGATTCTGATTCGATTATTGATGCAACAGTAGAAGGTAATAAAGTAGTTAGTGCAGATATTAATGGTGGAATTGTTCCTGCCTTAGCGAATTTTGACAATCCAGCCATTATTTTGGCACTTATTGGTTTAGTTTTAATGACTATTTTAGTTGTGGCTAATGTACGTGGTGCTGTGCTGATTGGTATTGTAGCAACAACAATTATTGGTATTTTAATGGGTGTGGTTGACCTAAGTAATGTAGATCTGGACGCTAATTCGTTAAGCCAATCTGTCGATGAATTAGGGGTGACCTTTGGAGCGGCTTTTGGTCAAGAAGGAATGCAATCGTTATTCAATGATTCCGCTAAAATTCCGCAAGTGATCATGACTATCATAGCCTTTAGTTTGTCGGATACTTTTGACACGATCGGTACATTTATTGGCACAGGACGCCGAACAGGCATTTTTTCAAAAGAAGACGAAGCAGCTTTAGAAGATAGTAAAGGAATGAACACTAAAATGGACCGCGCATTATTTGCGGATGCAATCGCTACTTCTATTGGTGCAATTTTTGGTACTTCAAATACCACGACATTTGTTGAGTCTGCAGCTGGAATCGGTGCCGGTGGAAGAACAGGTTTGACATCAGTAACAGTGGCAATTATGTTTGCGCTAAGCAGTTTATTTTCTCCCTTAATTGCTATTGTTCCTGCCCAAGCAACAGCCCCTGCTTTGGTATTAGTTGGCATTATGATGCTTTCTTCTTTTAAAGATATTGATTGGACTCGTTTAGAAGATGCAGTACCTGCTTTTTTTGCCTCAATATTTATGGGGCTATGTTATAGTATTTCTTACGGTATTGCAGCTGGATTTATTTTTTATACGATTGTAAAAATTGTTAAAGGTAAAACACAAGAAGTTTCTTTTATCTTATGGGTCATTGATTTATTGTTTATCTTAAACTTTGTTATTTTAGCTTTACTTTAAAATTTGGAAATGAGAACTCTTAAAAGATTCTTTATTTCTCATAAAATAGTGCAAGTATTTAAAATCAGAAACAACTGCTTGAAAAGAATAAAAAACCCGTTACAATAAAAAGAGTAACGGGTTTTTAGTGATTAATGTGTTTGTTTTTTATTAGGATAAGCGATTGATCCTATAGCGATAACGATGATACCAACAATGACAGAACAAATTGTCGTCAAGGTAAAATCATAGTTTGTGCTGGTTAGCGCACTGCCCAAAAAACCAACAACTTGTCCTAAAATTAAAGACCAAATAATTGTGATAAGGTAGCGCATTGCTACACCTTCTTTCAATACTTACATATTCGATTTCAGTCTATCATAATTTAAAAACTTGTAAAGTTAAAACATTTCAACTTTACGCTTCTACTACATAATTTTTAAGGGAGACATGAAAATGAGCGCTTCATATTTAACAGCATTGTCATCTTACTCTTTACTACAAAGTACGATCAAAATTCCACAATATGTTCAATTAGCGAAAAAAATGGGCTATAAGCATTTAGGAATTACGGATAGAAATAATCTTTATGGTGCTTTAGAGTTTGTAAAGGCTTGTCAAAAGGAACAAATAAATCCGGTTATCGGATTGTTACTTGAATATTACTCCCAACAAACCCAAAAAGAGCATGAGATCTTTTTATTTGCAAAAAATAACCAAGGATACAAAAAGCTTATGCACTTATCAAGCCAAAAGATGAGCGGGACGCAAGTTTTATTGGAAGAATCTTCCTTAACCGACTTATTTGCTATTTTACCTGTTGAAAATGAATTAACAAAATTACGTCTTGGAGACGAAAAAATAGCTGAAAATAGGGTGACTGAGCTGCAAGAAACAATTGGAGAAGATCAGCTTTTTTATGGTGTTGCTTACCAAGAAGTTTTAGCAGATGAAATGAATGAATGGATGCAACAGCAAGGAGTACAGGCTGCTGCTTATCAATTGATAGATTCACTTTATCCAGAGGAAGCTTTTTCAGTAAAAGTCATGCATCATATTAGAGAAGGCGAGCAAATAGAAAATCTCCAACAAGAGATGCAAGAAATCACTTCTTTTAAAAGTTTAGAAGCAGCCGAAAAAAAAGCAGCTTGGTATGAAACAAATGCACCTCAAGCTTTACAAAAGACTGAAATGATTGCGGAAAACTGTCAGGCACAAATTCCTTTACATCAAAAATTATTGCCACATTATCCTATAAAAGGTAATAAAAGTGCTAGCCAGTATTTAAAAGAGTTGTGTGAAACAAAACTTCCTCAACGAATTGCAAAGGTTGATGCACGTTATCAAGAACGCTTGGATTATGAACTTTCAGTTATCCACAAAATGGGGTTTGATGATTATTTTCTGATTGTTTGGGATGTTATGGACTTTTTACATGAAAATAAAATTGTAACCGGCGCAGGACGCGGTTCAGCAGCGGGTTCTTTGACTGCTTATGTCTTGTCTATTACAGATGTTGATCCCATTAAGTATGATTTATTGTTCGAACGTTTTCTAAATCCTGAACGTAATACCATGCCAGATATTGACTTAGATATACCTGATAATAAAAGAGGAGAGGTTTTACAATATGTAAAGCAAAAATACGGACAAAATCATGCTGCACAAATTGCTACTTTTGGCACCATGGCTGCTAAGATGGTTTTACGTGATACTTGTAGAGTCTTTGGCTTATCTCAAAGCGAAGCAAATCGTTGGTCTAATGCTATTCCTAAGCAAATGAAAATTACGCTGGAAGAGGCCTATGATCAGTCAAAAGCGCTGCGAGAATTAGCCAATATGAATGAACGGAATAAACAGTTATTTCAAGCAGCTAAGACACTGGAAGGTTTGCCGCGTCATGTTTCAACTCATGCAGCAGGAGTAGTGATCAGTGATCAAGACTTATTAGACTTAGTTCCTTTGCAGGAAGGTTCTGAAGGTATTTGGTTAACCCAATTTACTATGAATGATGTAGAAGAAACTGGACTGTTAAAAATTGACTTTTTAGGCTTACGCAATTTATCGATTATTGCTGATACCTTACAAAGCATTCAAAAAATTACTAAACAAAATATTAGTCAAAAAGATATTCCTTTAGATGATAAAAAAACGTTACGCTTGTTTCAAAAAGGAGATACTACAGGTGTGTTTCAATTTGAGTCAGCAGGTATTCGTAATGTTTTACGGCGTTTGATTCCTGAAACGATCGAAGATGTCGCAGCAGTGAACGCATTATATCGGCCAGGTCCGATGCAAAATATTGACACCTTTATTAAAAGAAAACATGGGCAAGAAAAAATCGATTACCTAGACCCAAGTCTAGCACCAATATTAGAAAATACTTATGGTGTTATCGTTTATCAGGAACAGATTATGCAGATTGCTTCTCAAATGGCTGGTTTTACTTTAGGTCAGGCTGATATTTTGCGGCGAGCTATCAGTAAAAAGAAAAAAAGTGTATTAGACAAGCAGCGACGCTATTTTATTGAAGGTGCACAAAATAAGGGCTTTACCAAAGAAAAAGCGAATCAAATTTATGACTATATCGAACGTTTTGCGGATTATGGCTTTAACCGTTCGCACGCTTTTGCCTATTCTTTTGTCGCTTTTCAAATGGCTTATTTGAAAGTTCATTATCCAGCACCCTTTTATAAAGCTTTGCTACGTTCAGTTTTGCATACCCCTAAGAAGTTAAAAGAGTATCTTAGCGATGCTAAAAATGCTGGCGTTAAGGTTTTAAATCCTTCGATAAATCAAAGTGCTTATTCCTTTTATTTAAACTCTTTGCAAGAAATTCGTTTTGGCTTGGGAAGTATTAAGGGCATCCGTCGTGATTTTATTTATGACATTCTTGCAGAAAGAAGAGAAAATGGAAACTACGCCTCGTTAAATCAGTTTCTAACTCGAATGAATCAATATAATAGTAAGTGGTTGAAAGAAGAAAATATCCGTCCTTTAATAGCTATAGGAGCATTTGATGAGCTGGAAGAAAATCGTCGACAAGCGATTTCTCAATTAGAAGGTAAAATCCAAAATGTAGTATACAGTGGAGGGAGCCTTGATTTATTAGATATGATGGCTTTAAAAAATGAAGCACTCACTGATTTTAGTCTGGAGGAAAAACTAAATTTAGAAGAACAGTATTTAGGTATTTATCTATCAGGGCATCCTGTAGAACAATTTGAGAAAATCAAGCAAAGAAAAAAAGTAACCGATATTTCTGAATTCGTCGAAAATACCACTGTCAATTTGTTGATCTATGGTACTGAAATTCGAGAAATTCGAACAAAAAAAGGTGAACAAATGGCCTTTTTAGAAGGAAACGACCCAACGGATGAAACTTCTGTGACGATCTTTCCGCGTTTGTATCGTAAAGTTAGGAATCAGCTGGTAGAAAACCAGGTCTATTATATTGAAGGCAAAGTGGAAAAGAATAAATATAACGATCAACTTCAAGTGATTGCTAATCAGGTGGTTGTAGCTAAAACATTGGCTGAAACGATCGCTGATAAAACAGCTTATTTGAAGATACCGGCAGCAGCGGATCAAAAGCAACTTGTCGCAAGTTTGTATGCTGTGATTAAACAATTCAGGGGTAATGTACCTATTATTATTTACTATGAAAAAACCGGGGAAACTCGCTTATTACCGGAAAAAAATTGGGTGACTTATACAAAAGATTTGCAGGATTCTTTAGAGGAAATTGTAGGTTCAGGAAATGTTGTATTTAAATAATTTTCTGGAATGTTTTCATTAATTGTTTTCATAAATCACGTTTTTTTCTTGTTTTACCAAGACATTTACTTTAATTAATGATAGAATATTAAACGAATTGAAAGCTTTAAAAGCAAACATTTGGATTTGCTATATTATACTATTAATGAGGTGAATTAGAATATGAAGTGCATTGGAATTTTAACCAGCGGCGGAGACGCACCTGGTATGAATGCGGCGATTCGTGCGATTACGCGTAAAGCGATTTTTAGCGGAATGGAAGTTTACGGCATCAATTACGGTTTTGCTGGATTGGTAGCTGGAGATATCCGTCGTTTAGAAATTGCTGATGTTGGAGATAAAATTCAACGTGGAGGAACTTTCCTTTATTCAGCACGTTATCCTGAATTTGCGACAGAAGAAGGACAATTAAAAGGTATAGAACAGTTAAATAAATTTGGTATTGAAGGCTTAGTTGTCATCGGTGGTGACGGCTCTTATCATGGAGCACTTGCTTTAACTAGACATGGTTATCCGGCAGTTGGTATTCCTGGTACTATTGATAATGATATTCCAGGCACCGATTTTACTATTGGTTTTGACACAGCAACTAACACTATCCTAGATTCATTAGACCGTATTAGAGATACAGCGACTTCTCATGTACGCACATTTATTATTGAAGTTATGGGAAGAGATGCAGGCGATATTGCTTTATGGGCAGGAGTAGCTGGTGGCGCTGACGAGATTATTATCCCTGAACATGATTTTCATATGGATAAAGTTGCAAAACGTATTCAAGAAGGTCGCGATCGTGGCAAAAAACATTGTTTAATTGTTGTAGCTGAAGGTGTAATGGGTGGTAATGAATTTGCTGAAAGATTAAAAGAGTATGGCGATTTTCATACAAGAGTCTCTATTCTTGGACACGTTGCCCGTGGGGGTTCACCAAGTGCTAGAGATCGCGTATTAGCTAGTAAGTTCGGTGGTTTTGCAGTTGAGCTTTTACAAGAAGGTAAAGGCGGACGCTGTGTTGGTTTGCTTGATAATAAGGTCGTTTCATCAGATATTGTTGATACTTTGGAAAATAAGAAGCATCAACCAGATCTTTCCCTTTATGATTTGAACCAAGAATTATCATTCTAATATTTTCTTTTGATGAGATAAATTAGACATACTATTTTAAATAAATAAGGAGTATATTATTAATGAAAAAAACAAAAATCGTAAGTACCTTAGGACCTGCTAGTAATTCGGTAGATACGATCGCAAAATTGATTGAAGCTGGCGCGAATGTTTTTCGTTTCAATTTCTCTCATGGTGATCATGATGAACATTTAGATCGTATGGATAAAGTTCATCAAGCAGTTGAAAGAACCGGAATAGATGTAGGGATTCTTTTGGATACAAAAGGAGCCGAAATCCGGACAACAGCTCAAGCTACTGAAACAGGCAAGATTCCTTTTGAGATTGGCGATAGAGTACGTATTGCAATGGACGCAGAATTAGAAGGCACAAAAGACAAAATTTCTGTCACTTATGAAGGTCTTTTTGATGATGTTCATGAAGGTGGGCATGTGTTATTTGATGATGGTCTAATTGACATGCTTATTTTAGAAAAAGACGAAAGCAACCGGGAACTAGTTACTGAAGTACAAAATCCTGGGATCTTGGGTTCACGTAAAGGTGTGAATGCGCCAGGCGTTTCTATCAGCTTACCTGGAATTACTGATAAAGATGCTGATGATATTCGTTTTGGTTTGCAACATAATATTAACTATATTGCAGCAAGTTTCGTACGTAAAGCACAAAACGTATTAGACATTCGGGAGATTTTAGAAGAAACAGACATGACTCATGTTCAGATCTTTCCTAAAATTGAATCCCAAGAAGGTATTGATAACATTGATGAAATCTTGAAAGTTTCTGATGGTATTATGGTTGCTCGGGGTGACATGGGGGTTGAAATCCCATCTGAATTAGTACCTATGGCGCAAAAAGATATTATAAAAAAATGTAACGCTGCAGGAAAATCAGTTATCACAGCAACACAAATGCTAGAATCAATGCAAGAAAACCCACGCCCAACGCGTGCAGAAGCTTCTGATGTTGCTAACGCTGTCTTTGACGGGACAGATGCAACCATGCTTTCAGGGGAATCAGCTAACGGAAGCTATCCAGTTGAGGCTGTTACGACTATGGCTCGTATTGATGTAGAAGCAGAAAAATCAATGTTACGACTTGGTTCTTATCAAATTAACCAATTTGATAAAACGGACGTTACTGAAACAATTGGGCTTTCTGTAGCGCGTGCTGCCAAGAATTTGGGCGTCAAATGTATTGTAGCTGCGACTGAATCTGGCCATACAGCTAAGATGATTTCGAAATATCGTCCAGATGCAGATATTTTGGCTGTAACTTTTGATGATCATACTAAACGCGGCTTGATGTTAAACTGGGGCGTTTATCCAACAGTTACAGAAAAACCTGAAACAACGGATGATATGTTTGAATTAGCAACGAAGAAAACCTTGGAATTAGGCTTTGCTGAAGAAGGCGATCTGATTTTAATTACTGCCGGTGTGCCAGTAGGAGAACGCGGTACAACAAATGTTATGAAGATCCAAATGATCGGTTCGAAATTAATTGAAGCTCAAGGCGTTGGCGATCATTCAGTAGTTGCTAATACTGTTGTAGCTAAAAATGCTGAAGAAGCTGTGGCTAAAGCTAAAGATGGGATGGTTCTAGTTGTACCATCAACGGATAAAGAATACATGCCAGCTATTGAAAAAGCAGCTGCTTTAGTTGTAGAAGAAAGTGGTTTAACTTCACATGCGGCAGTTGTTGGTGTAGCCCAAGACTTACCAGTCATTGTGGGCGCTAAAGACGCTTTGAATATTATTAATGATGGTGAATTAGTGACAATTGATTCGCGTCGTGGCATTGTTTACCGTGGAGAAACGATGGCAGTTTAATTAAAATAGAACTGTTTAGTTATGATTAGCAAGTAAATAGTGGCTAAAAAGCAGCATTTACTTACATTTTAGAGTTTACAGGTGACAAGAATATTTCGTTGACAAAGGCAATTTCCGTCTGTATAATGGCTTTTGTTGCTTAGGGGTGAAATAAATGAAATGGTCTTTAGCAGAACTAAGAAAAAACCAAGAAACACCACTGCAGTTTAATGAGACACTTGACCTTAAAAATGAATTGATGACCCGAGACAAACAAATCTTAGATCTTGCGCCTGTACAGGTTGAAGGTTTGGTTGTGGTAGAAAAAGAGGATTATATTTTACATTATACCGTTACAACAACTATCACTTTGCCTTCGTCTCGTTCGCTTGAGCCTGTAGAATTACCAATGAATTTCTCTGTAGATGAAGTGTTTATGACACCAGAGCAGTATGCACAACTAGATGAAACAGCGTCAGTTGAAGAGATATTGCTGTTAGAACACCAGCAATTAGACTTAAGTGATTCGGTTGCTGATAATATCTTACTTGAAATTCCCGTACAAGTACTCACTGAAGAAGAAAGAAAATATGGCACAATGCCTTCGGGCGATGATTGGGTTGTAATTTCAGAAGAAGAGTATAATAAACAAAAAGAAGCGGAAAAAGAAAAAAGTACAGATCCTCGTCTTGCAGATTTATCTTCATTATTAGAAGATTTAAAAGAAGATGACACAGAGGATTAATTACCTCAAGCAAACTTTGAATAGATAGATCACACTACAAGGAGGTGTAGTAAATGGCAGTACCAGCTAGAAAAACTTCGAAGTCAAAAAAAGCAAAACGCCGTACTCATCACAAAATGACAATTACTGGATTGAACGAATGTCCAAACTGTGGTGAAATGAAAAAAAGTCATCATGTATGCGCAAATTGTGGCTATTATGATGGTAAAGACGTTAACGCAAAAGAAGAAGCATAGATTCATTTAAATAAAAAATGAGCAAAAACCTTAGGCTGACCATGGAGCCTAAGGTTTTTTTGTGTAATAAAGACATTTTTGAAAATAGTATGAGAAAAGGAGAACAAGCAATTAAACTTAGGAGATTTTGCAGAGCTTATTTTAAATAACGAATAGTTTTTCATAGGAGTAACTAACTATCTTGATTATTGCGATTTTTTATATGTTAACTATTTAATTTAACAATAAATTCCCTAAACATAAATAATTTTTTGCTTATATTTAATTCGTTCGCTTTGTTTTTTATATAAAAATTGCGATGTTATTTTAAGGAATGGATTTTGTCTATTTTATACAATTATTTATTGTTTGTATTCTGACATGTAGACATTTTATAAAAAAATAAGGTATAATGAGCCAAATGGAGTGTTTGTTTTTTATTTCATTTATTATGTTAGGGGGCTGTTTTATATGAAGAAAAGGAATGTTATTAAGTTGGTTATGTTGGCAAGTACATTAGCGTTGACTGGTTGCGGTGGTAGTGACAATAACGCTGAGGAAAATAATTCCGAAGGTAAAACAGGGAACGCTACAGTTAAAATTAACCAAGGAGACTATGTTTTACAAGAAGGGGAAACCGTTGAAGATGGAGAAGGTTATCTAGCCCTAAATGTGGGTATTAAGAATAATACCGAAGAGACCCTACAGGTGTCAGCAAGCGAATTATCGCTTTATGATAGTGATGATAATCAGATTTCTAATGCTGATATATATACAGATGATGATGACTTTGAAATGTTTCGAGGAACAAACTTATCTGGAGGAAAAAGTACTTCAGGTTATGTAGTGTTTAAAGTAGATAAAGATAAAAAATACAATTTACAATATGCGCCAACAGCTTCTCAAGAGGAAGAAGCTGATGCAGAAGAAGTGGAAATTGCATTAGATCCATCAGATTATAACGATCCTTCAGAAGATGTTCAAGAAGTGATGGATCAGTATATTTCTCAAGTATTTTTGGCTGATGAAAATGCAGAAGATTCAGACAGTGATACACAAGTGCAATTAGAAAATAATACTGAAGAAGAACATACAGATTTTAACCAAAGTTTTATTGATGAATTAAAAAATGAGTTTGATGCTTACTCTCCTTCAGATGGTGAGCTACAAAAAGCAGTTGAAGCATTTGAAAAGACTAACCAGGAAAAAGCCAATGTTGAATATACAATGGCTTCTTTGACACCTACTCATGCATCTGTTTATGTAAAACCAGAAGTGATTGATTTTAATAAAATTGATTTTGAAGCCATTACTAATAAATTTGTTGATGAAAATGAGGGGAAATATGACGACTATAAAAAGGCGCAACAAGATGCTGAAAAATATATTTTGCAGGAGCTTCCAAAGCAACTTAACGAGGAAGATGTAGAACAACCGCAGTATATGTCTGCAGATGGCTATAAAATAAATTTAACGCAAGAAGATGGTGCGTGGACAGTCGATACCTCAGATTCAAGTGATAACTATGATTATAAAGGGTTAACATCTGGTTTTATGGGAGGATTAGGTGACCAATAAAATAAAAAAGATCATCTTAATATTTGCTGTGCTATTGAGCGTTGTTATCGTCATGTTAGGGTGGAACTACTGGAAAAACTCTACAAAACATCAGGTGAAAATACTGACAGAGGCGATTGAGAAAAAAGATTATGAACAGTTTAAAGAAGTTGTTCCAAGCTTTGCTGATGGAAAGAAAATAAATAAACGGACTTTTGCGATTTTTGCGGGTAATTTTTCGGGTGAGAGTAAAAAAAAGAATATAGAGAAATATGTGACTAATTCGAAAATTTTTACTCCTAAAAATCAAGACGATTGGATGAAACCCACACAATTTTTGCCATACCCACGTTATGTAGACTTAGAAATAGCAGATACAACAACGGCGACATTATCAGTTGGAAGCCATTTAGTGGAAAATAAGAATGAAAAAGCGGGGCCATTAATTGGTGCTAATTATGAAATTTCTTATGGTATTAGCAGTTCAATCTATGGAAAATCAGAAGAAAAACATAAGGAAAACCTTATTAGTGAAAATCAAACCTTTGATTTTGATGAACAACAATCTTTTGTACAAAGTAAAGATTTTCAAGAACAATTACTAAAACAAGTGGTTTCTTATTATGTATCTATGAATCAGGGAATCCAAAATGATTTAAATTTTGAAAATCTTGACGCGGCTCACAAAGACACGCAGGCATTATTGCAATATACTTTTGACGAATTACGTTCTTACGCTGAAACGATTGAACAATCCTTTCAAGAGTTTATCATGAATACCGAATCGCTTAAAGTTGAAGGAAGTGATGAGCCCACCGTCACATTTGATCTATATACAGACAATACCTTGTCTGTTGATTTAAAAACAGAAGAAGATAAACAAGAAGAAACACTATCTAATTCTTCCCATAATGCCATTGTGACATTACAATTTGATGAAGATATGGAGGAATGGCTGGTCCAGTCAATTGATTTTGAGACTTATGCTCAAGAACCAAATGATTGGCAGCAGAATCGAAAGTTTCAACTTTCAGAGGTAAATAAAGTTACTTGGCAAGAAAAAAAGGGGAAACAGGCCGATCTTTAGAACTAGCTTATAAACAGTCACTTACTTAATAAAAGAAAGAATGTTTTAGTAAAAACTAAATAATAAATCATGAAATCTCGGTGGTTTTCTTTGAATAAGACTATTTTTACGCTATAATATAAATGGTTTATTAATTTAAGTAATCTTAGGAGGACTGTAAATGGCAAAACAAGAAGTCGGCGTCGTCGGTATGGCCGTGATGGGTAAAAACTTAGCCTTAAACATTGAAAGTCGCGGATATTCCGTTGCGTTATATAATCGCACTGGTTCAAAAACAGAAACAGTTGTTGAAGAAAATTCGGATAAAAATTTAAAAGCTACTTATAGCGTAGAAGAATTTGTTAATGCAATCGAAAAACCTCGACGTATTGTATTAATGGTTAAAGCTGGTAAAGGAACGGATGCAACGATTCAATCCCTTTTACCTCACTTAGACCAAGGCGATGTGTTAATTGATGGTGGGAATACCTTTTTTGAAAATACGATGCGAAGAAATGCTGAATTAGCTGACTCTGGAATTAACTTTATCGGTACTGGTGTTTCTGGTGGTGAAGAAGGTGCATTGAAAGGACCTTCGATCATGCCGGGTGGACAAAAAGAAGCTTACGACTTAGTAGCGCCAATTTTAGAAAAAATTGCTGCTAAAGCAGAAGATGGTACACCATGTGTTACTTATATAGGTCCTAACGGTGCAGGCCACTATGTGAAAATGGTCCACAACGGAATTGAGTATGGAGATATGCAATTAATTGCTGAATCATATGACTTGATGAAAAATGTATTAGGACTATCTGTTGATGAAATGGCCGATATTTTCTCAGAATGGAATCAAGGGGAATTGGATAGCTATTTAATTGAAATTACTGCTGATATTTTGACGCGTAAGGATGACGAAGGAACAGACCAACCGATTGTTGACATGATTTTAGACTCAGCAGGAAATAAAGGTACTGGTAAATGGACAAGTCAAAGCTCGTTGGATTTGGGCGTGCCTCTACCTTTGATTACAGAGTCTGTTTTTGCTCGTTATATTTCAGCTTTTAAACAAGAACGTGTGCAAGCAAGTGAAATCTTACAAAAAACACCTGAATATTCCTTTACAGGGGATAAAAAAGAATTGCTCGAAAAAATTCGCCAAGCGTTGTATTTCAGCAAGATTATGAGTTATGCACAAGGATTTGCTCAATTACGTGCAGCATCTGATGAGTATGATTGGAATTTACCATTTGGTGAAATTGCCAAAATTTGGCGTGCTGGTTGTATTATCCGTGCACAATTTCTACAAAAAATTACAGATGCTTATGATAAAAATCCAGATATCGATAATCTATTATTAGATGATTATTTTAAAGAAATTGCGGAAAAATATCAGCAAGCAGTGCGAGATGTTATAGGTGTGGCTGTGCAAGCCGGCGTACCGGTACCAACATTCTCCTCAGCGATTGCTTATTTTGATTCTTATCGTGCCAAGAGACTACCTGCTAATTTAATTCAAGCACAACGTGATTTCTTTGGTGCTCATACTTATGAAAGAGTAGATAAAGAAGGTATTTTCCATTATTCATGGTATGATGAAAAATAAGAAAAAATGACGATAAAAAAAGAAAGAGATGAGTCCGTTCTAATTTTTTTCGGACGAATCTCTTTTTTATTTTGTGTGGGCATGATAAACTCTGTATAGTGTTTTATTGTTAATACAGTAAATGAAGTCCAAAAAAGGAGAATAAAATTTAATGAGCGGTATTCTAATAATTGAAGACGAGAAAAATTTAGCTCGGTTTGTTGAATTAGAATTAAAGCATGAAGGTTACGATACCGAGGTTCATTATAATGGAAGAACGGGTCTAGACGCAGCGTTAAATAATGACTGGGATGCAATTTTGCTTGATTTGATGCTACCCGAGTTAAACGGTTTAGAAATATGCCGTAGAGTTCGTCAAATAAAAAATACACCTATTATTATGATGACTGCTCGTGATTCGGTGATCGATCGAGTTTCTGGTTTAGACCATGGTGCAGATGACTATATTGTTAAACCTTTTGCCATTGAAGAACTTTTGGCACGGTTACGAGCTTTATTGCGTCGCATTGACATTGAAGGAGACAAAAATTCTGGTAAACAGACGACGCTTAATTATCGTGATTTAGTTATAGAAAAAGAAAATCGTGTAGTAAGGCGTGGTTCAGAAGTTATTGAGCTAACAAAACGTGAATACGAACTTTTACTAACTTTAATGGAAAATGTAAATGTCGTTTTAGCAAGAGACGTCTTGCTAAAAAAGGTTTGGGGGTATCAGACAGAAATCGAGACAAATGTTGTAGATGTTTATATTCGTTATTTGCGTAATAAGATAGATCTCCCGGATGAAGAGAGTTATATACAAACAGTACGAGGTACAGGGTATGTGATGCGTTCGTGAAAAGAAAAAATAGCGAGAAAAAAGAACTTAGAAAACCTTCTTTGACGTTAAAGTGGGCTTTTACAAGTTCTTTCTTTATATTTGTAGTCATTACCGCTTTTGCCGTTATTACATATAAAACAGCGGTTAACCTTATGTTTGAAAGAGAACAAGAAGATGCAGAGCAGACCACTTATGAAGCCGTTTCGCATTTAGCTGATGCTAATAAGGAACTAGATAGGCAGACTTCTTACGAAAATTTGATTGAATTTCCTGATATAAATAGTAATTTAGATGAAGACATTCAAGAAAAGAGTAGTTATGTATCCGAATTTGGGCAAGTTAATCTAAGCTTGTATGTTTATGATCTACAAGAAAAATTAGTTTTTAGGACAAGTCAAGCTGAGTTAAAATTACAATCACAAAACGCGCAAGGACCTATGCTTACAAAGAATAAAGGGCAACCTGCTTTCTTATTGGTACAGCCAGTTTACTCAAAGGAAACGCGAGAAAAAATAGGCTATGCTCAGGCCTTTTATAATATTTCTTCGTTTTACGATATTCGAAATCACTTACTTCTTACCTTGATTATATTAGAAATTCTGTTTTTAGTTGTAAGCAGTATTCTGGGGTATTTATTATCTGCTCATTTTTTAAAACCGTTGAAGACACTACGTAATACAATGGAAAATATTCAAAAAGATCCTCAAACAACAATTCATGCCCCTGAGCCAAAAAGTAAAGATGAACTGGCGGACTTATCAGATATATTTAATGATATGCTAGATCGGATGCGTTCTTATACTGAACAACAGGAACAATTTGTTGAGGACGTTTCACATGAATTACGTACACCTGTTGCTGTTATTGAGGGACACTTAAAGATGTTGCAGCGATGGGGAAAAGAGGATCCAGAAGTTTTAGAAGAATCAATAGAAGCAAGCTTACAAGAAATTGCTAGGATGAAAACTTTAGTTCAAGAGATGCTGGATCTTTCGCGTGCAGAACAGGTCGATATCTATTATAAGAATGAGACTTCTTCAGCAAAAGAGATTGTTTACCAAGTATTCAACAATTTTAAGATGCTATATCCAGAATTTATGTTTACAATTGATGATGATTTAAATGAAGAAGAAACAGTGAAAATCTATCGGGATCATTTCGAACAAATTTTGATCATTATCATGGATAATGCCATTAAGTATTCTACCGAACGTAAAGAAATCCATCTTTCCATTTCCCGCAATCAAACGGAATTAGAACTGGCTATACAAGATTTTGGTGAAGGTATTACCCAAGAAAATCTCAATAAAATTTTTCACCGTTTTTATCGGGTGGATAAAGCAAGAGCAAGAGATAAAGGTGGAAATGGTTTAGGTTTATCGATCGTTAAAAAATTATTAGATAATTATAAAGGTACGATTGTAGCAGAAAGTAGTTTAGGCCAAGGAACTGTTTTTAGAATAAGCCTTCCTTTGGCTTAAATAAAAGGGCGAATTATTCACCTGGGTTTTTCGGGAAATTTTAGAAAACAATAACAAATAAACGAACTTTGAAAACGAACTAAGTATAAAAGTTCGTTTTCAAAGTTTTTATTTATTTCATCAATTTTTATCATTGATTTTTACTCAAAGAATTGCTATATTAATAGATGTGCTTAATAAGCCAACACATTTTTTTGAAATTTATTAATGCAAAAAGTTGTTGACGAGTTTAAGAACAAATGATATTATAACAAAGGTGTTAAATTAAACGCTGTTGTGGATTAAACGTTAACCACATAATTGATTAAATATTTTATCTCAAACTTGCAAAAAAGTTATTGACAAAACCTTGTCGAATTGATAAGATATAAAAGTTGCTACGGCAACAAGCAGT
>NZ_JAKEIT010000020.1 GCF_021474685.1 Tetragenococcus halophilus
CAAATAGTAATTCTGGATTCCTTTATTCAACATAAAATATAGCCAGTTTGAAACAAAACAAGATCCGTCAAACAATTAGGTGTCACTTCCTCCAATGACACAAAAAATTCCAGCAATTGAATCGTCTGCAAAAGTGACTTTTAAATCCAGGGAACGAGCTTCATTAGGATGGTTCTTTAAGTAGTCCACTCCTTTCAACGAATTTAGTATTGTCGAAGATTTCAAACCAAATGATTTCAACCTTTGTTTCCCAAGATTTAATTGATGAAACGCAAATAACCTCTCTACAATTCCATTTGATAAACTTACAATACCACTCGCTCCCCTTTTTAATCCTTTAGGTTAGTTCATAATTAAGCTCCTCTATTTTGATTTGTATTTAACTCATAGTAAGCGTTTTTTCAAAATTATTTTCAAATGTATCATATTTAATCATCATATAGCTTTATTCGTATGTTTTTTTCTATTCTATGATAAAATAACCCTATTAATTCTGAGGAGGACAATGATGATCAATGTAAATTTTTTCGTTTTTGAGGCATTTGAAACGTTGGATTTATTTGGCGTAGTAGAAATTTTCGGACGCTTACAAGATCGCTATAATTTGAATTATTACTCTATGGAAGGTGGGCTTGTTAAAAGTAGCCAAGGAGTGGAAATGATGACACAACCTATCACTCATTTGACAAATGGAGGTATTTTGATTCTTCCTGGAGGCAAAGGAACTAGAATCTTAGTAAACGATCATGAATGGATCGAAAGATTAAAGCAAATCAGTCTAACAGAGACAAATGTATTAACCGTTTGTACAGGGGCCGCCTTGCTAGCAAAAACTGGACTTTTAAATGGAAAAAAAGCTACCAGCAACAAAAGAGCTTTCGAATGGGTCAAATCCGTGAATGAATCGGTCCTTTGGCAGGAAAATGCTAGATGGGTAGTAGCAGATAAATATTATACTTCTTCAGGGGTGTCTGCCGGAATGGATATGGCACTAGGCTTTATTGCAGATCAGCTTGGCAAAAATACAGCAGAAAAAATTGCCTCTGATATTGAATATATTTGGAATGACGATCTTAATAACGATCAGTTTGCTAATAAATAAGATTGCTCCGTTTCCTGTTATCTAATTTGTAAACTTCTTTAGTAAAAAAGGACACCCACTCTCCGGTTCGAAATGATAATTTTGCATAGTAGCATTACTTTGACAAAATATTAGAAAAACCAGGTAGTCAAAAATCGCTACCTGGTTTTATTAAAATTTTATGCAATTGAACATAGCAACAAAGACAATAAAATAACTTATTAATACACATATTTACTACAATTAAAAGATGAGTAAAGCTGTATTATTCACCATCAACGCTAAATAAGAATTTATAAATAGCGATGATCTCAGTTAATTCTTTTTTAGAAACCTGATCCACAATGTCTGCTTTAGTTACATTTCTTGCTTGTAGGTTTAATGCAATTGTTTGGTCCAATAAAACTTTTCCATAAACAACTTTGGTACTTTCTAAAGAATAATACATGGGAAAACCACGTTTTGTTGAGCTAACGGGGGCTACAATTGTCATATTACTTGTTTGTTGCACCATGTCATGGCTTAAAGTAATTGCTGGACGTCGGGTCCTCTGTTTATGGCTTCACCTTGGATTAAAGTTCACATAAAAATATCTCCTTGTGTTACCAAGGCAACGCGTTACCTTCTGCTTTCCCCCAATCTAACTCATGATCACGTTGACCGTCATCTTGCCAGTCCGCAAAAAGGTCATGAATATTAGTCGGCTGTTTTTTTATAGGTGTTAAAACGATTGAATTATTTCGAGTAGTTACAGTTAAAGCTTGATTATCTTCTAAACCTAATTGTTTTACAATATAACTTGGGATTCGAATAATCATCGAATTTCCCCACTGTGTAATACGAGTTTGACCTTTAATATTATTCATTATGATCACTCCTTAAAAAGGTTTCCTTTATATAGGAAAAACGATGTATATACATAAAGTCAACGATAATTACTCACTTACGATTAATTGAATCCATCACGTTTATTTCTTAATTGAACAAATTCATCAAAATCATTCGCACGAATAAATGGGTTGATTTCTTTTTCAATTTCGATTGTCGAAGGCAATGTTGGTTCATTATTTTCTCTTTGTTGCTGAACTTTCTTTAGTGCTTTACTTACTGCTGAATTTGAGGGGTCCACTTCTTTGGCAAAACGTAAATTGGTGTCTGAATACTCGTGAGCTGCATATACTTTAGTATCATCAGCTAGTTGTCCAAATTTATTAACTGTCTCAAACTGCGCTTGGTAATCTCCTGTAAAGACTCTGCCACAACCCGCCATAAATAAAGCATCGCCACAAAAAACTTTATCCTCCACTAAATAAGCGATATGCCCATTTGTGTGTCCAGGTACTGACATAATTTCCCATTTGTGATCGAGTAAATCAATGGTTTCGCCCTCATGAACTATATTTGTAGCATAGGCCCGACACTCTTCCGGTCCATAAACCGTAGTACCCGGATATACAGCTACGATTTCTTTTACACCGCCAGTGTGGTCAGCATGATTATGCGTAAGTAAAATAGCTGTCAAATGTAATTCTTCATGATTAGCTAAATAGTCCAGCACAGGCTGCGCTTCTCCTGGGTCTACAACTACAAGGTTTTGATCCTTTTGATAAAGCCAAATATAATTATCCGATAAAGCTTCTAAAGCTGTCACTGTCATTTTATCTCCTGCTTTCTATCATTTTTCTTATATTCATTTTACTGTAAATATGAATATATGTTAAATCATAGCTAGCAAACTTTTATGATAAAAAATTGTAAAAATGTAGATTTAGCACACAACTTATTGAAACTTATGTGCTTAGCCTGATTTAACCACACTACTTTTGCATACTTATGTGCTTATCTGCTGATAACCACACTAGTTCGCCGATCTTATGTGCTTATTTTGGAGAAATCTCCCATTTTTACAATAAACATTTAAATTAAGCACATAACTTCGGTAAGCTTATGTGCTTATAACGTTTTAACCCCATTAGTTTTGTATTCTTATGTGCTTAATTAAACGAAAGATAAACTTTATCTTTTACCGTTGGATCTAAGGCTTTTTGTATGGCTTGTTTATATTGACTAAAGGGATAAACAATTTGCGGAAAAGTTAGCTGCAGCTCTCTTTTATCTATTAAGTGGAAGATTGTCTCAAACTGCTTTTGCCATTCTTCAAGGGAACAATTTTCGCTCCAATGTCGTAAGTGAAACATTTTTGCTGTAATAGTTAAATGATTCGCGATATATTGAAAGTCCACTTGACGACCTGAAAGCAAACCAATCGTACGGAAATCTCCACCATTTCTGACACAGCGAGCTAAAGTTGTTCCAGCTGAATTGCCAATCATATCGATAGCAGCTTGAACGCCCTTTCCTTTCGTTATTGCCATGACCGCATCAAAAACGTTTTCTATTCCCGAGTTAATCACATAATCCGCACCTAATTTCTTTAACGGTTCTCGATATTGCTCGTTTCTAACTACCGAAATCATTTTAAAGCCTAAAATATTTGCAAGTTGAATAAATATCTTTCCAATCGAAGAATTCCCGGCGTTGACTAATAAAAAATCTTGCTTTTTTAATGTAAATCCTCGAGTACACAACAACCAGGCCGTAATAGGATTGATATAAGTTTGGCAAGCTATTTTATAATCGATAGTTTCTGGAACAATAATTAACTGATTAGCTTTCATTACTACTCCCTCTTGCCAAGTTCCCTCTTCTCTTAAAGGTAACACCATTTTACCTATTAATGACTGATTCTCTGCTTTTCCAACTTTTTTAACAACTCCAACACCTTCGTAGCCAACTGTACTGGGCAAGGGAATTCTGTGGGCGTAAGCTCCAGTTACAGGAATCAAATCGGAAGGATTAATGGGCGCCATCATCATTTCAATGAGCGCTTCATCTTCCTCTAAATGCGAAATTCTTCTATTTGTTTCTTGGATAACCAATTCCGGTTGACCAAATTCTGAATAATATAAGCTTTTATAACTCAGTAATATTCACCCTTAACTTTTTATGACTTATGAACGAAAATAATTTATTTCATTGGTATTAAAAATTCACAGATCTTGTCTTCGCCTTCCTCTTCTTTGTAGCGTTCAAGTATAGGCGCATTTGCTATAATATCTAAATGATTTTGAGAAATAGTTTTACCTATATTTTTCCAAAATGAATCGACCGCTTCTGTGGTATGAGTCACAGTAAATACTGCATACTTTCCACCTTCAAAATCTCCCATATTTACTTGAGGATCCTGGGAAAAATCTTTGTCTGTAAACAACATTAAATCATATCGACATTGTTCAGCTGGTGTAAGCTGAGGGTTAGCTTGTGCAATAGCGAGAATCCCTTTAGTCTTTTTGTCTTCTTCCAAATGATTATGAAAAATCCATTTTTTAAAGTTTTTCATCATTTGAAAGTTCTCAGGGCTTCCATACTTCCCTGTATTTCTAATATAAACCATTTTATAATTACCCAAAATTTCAATTTTGTAATTCATTTGTTACCTCCCAAAATAGATTGGAAGATTAGCTAATCGTTCCTCATCAATAACGGTAACACGCTTTAAAATGGTTTTCACTACCTTTTTTAAAACAGTTTATATTTTTTAATGAAAGATAAGTTGGACCTAATATTTTACGGATTGGGGACATGTCGCTAAAGTTGCCTCCAATGTTCTGCGGATTGGTGGCACATCGTAAGAGTTGCCTCCAATATTCTGCGGATTGGTGGCACACCATTAAAGTTTCCTCCAATCCATGACCATTTATTTTGTATGCAACTGTTGGTATCTATTTACTATTATGCTACAATTAGAGTGTGAAACGAGATTATCACACAACTGAAGTGCAAAAAACCACCCTATGTCCAGTAGGGTGGTTTTTCTTAGCTTTGTTGTAACAATGTTAAAATTAGAGTAGCAACTGTTTCATACATATGTTAATCGTCTAGCCAATGTTCTCTAGCATTATGACTAAAGTGGAGCAATGATTAACGAGATTATTTTGTCTCACAACTGAAGTCACCCCCTTTTCGGGCAGTCGCCAAAAATATTATAATATATTTTATTACTCAGTCTTATTGAAGTTAAAAGCGCTTTCAATGCTTGTCAATAAAAATTAAAACGCCAAGACTCTTTAAAAAGAATTTCAGCGCGTTTTTATCCTCAGTTCCATTTATTTATTTTAATGATGATTTTTCCTTTCGCATGACCGGACGCTGAATATTCCACTGCTTCTTGCGTTTTTTCAAAGGAAAATACACGATCCACAATAGGCTCCAATTTCCCATCTTCAATATAATCGCACAAAATTTCTAGTTGTTCACCGCTTGGTTTCATGAATAGAAAGTGATAGTTCACGTCGTACTGCTTTTCTAAACGCGTCAATTTAAATGATGCTAAACCAAACAGCATGGTTTTAAACCAACCGACACCATATTCTTTGCCAAAACGTGCATTTGGCGTCCCGCTGATCGTTACTATTTTTCCGCCTGGCTTCAAGACTTTAAAGCCATCACTTAAATTTTGTCCTCCCAAGGTATCAAAAACATCATCATAATCACTTAAGACTTCCGCAAAATTTTCTTCACGGTAATTAATCACTTGATCTGCACTTAAGCGCGTCACTAACTCTTTTCCACGATCACTGGCTGTGGTAGCAACATAGACGTCCATTAATTTCGCCAATTGAATGGCAATCGTGCCAATGCCACCCGAACCAGCTTGAATCAATACTTTATCTCCTGATTGTACTTGCATAATGTCGTGTAATGCTTGATAACTAGTCAATCCAACCAAAGGAATCGATGCAGCTTCTTCAAAAGTAAGGTTTTTAGGTTTCAATGCGATATCTTCTTGGTCAATACCGATATATTCAGCAAATGTGCCAATTTTCGTCTTTTGTGGTCGACCATAAACTTCATCGCCGACTTTAAAATTTGTTACCTTATCACCTGCTTTTACAATCCGTCCGGCAAAATCATTACCTAAAACTAAAGGCATATCATAATGTAACAACATTTTTAGTTTTCCATCACGGATTTTCAAATCAATTGGATTAATACTTGCAGCAACAATTTCCACCAATACTTCATTTTCCGAAATTTCGGGTATTGGTAAGGTTAATTCTTCTAATTTTTCTTGTTTATATTGAGAAATTCCCATCGCTTTCATTGTTTGTACCATTTTTTCTTCCTAATCGTTCAAAAGAAAAAAGCCTCATAAAAAGACTTTTTTCTTCTTTCTTAATTTAGAATCGCAAGTCCTAAGCATAGATAACCAGCATATAAACACCAGACTAAATAAGGAGCAAATAGAAAACTTGCTGCTTTATTGATATAGTAAAATACGCGCATACAGAAAATAATCATGGCGATTAGTACGATAATCACTAGTGTAGCAATCCAGTAATGATTTCCGCCAAAGAAAAGAATACTCCATGAAAAGTTCAATATTTGTTGTATTGCAAAAAGGGTGATCGCTGAAGCTTTCATTTTCTTAGATACTTTCGAGATAATTAGCAAGAATAGTGCAGTTCCCATCAGCGCGTAAATAATGGTCCAAATTGTACCAATGATACTTCCAGGCGGCGATAGCGGCGGTTTTTGCAATTGTTGATAAATACTTTGGATATCTCCTGCAAAAAATCCGGAAATAATCCCAGTCAATTCAATACCCACGACACTTATTAACCAAATAACCCACTTTCTCATACACTTGACCTCCTAAATTTTTTTCTACAATAATTGCCATCGTCTCATTTTCTTCATTATAAGCTCGTCCTGTAACATCGCTAAAAATTTCGCAAAACTCAAAACCAGCTTCTTGCATTTCTTGTATCAATGCATCCTTTGTAAAACAAGTATTCCACACATAATAAGGTGTAATTTCTGTATTTGAAACAATCGTGGTTTGTTCTAAAGTAACATCATTCGAATACTTATAATTTCCGTAAAATGCAATATATTCATCTGGACGCCAAAATCCTCCGTTTTCACAGTTTTCCCACTTTTGTTCTTCTTGAAATTGTTGATAAAACTTTTGGGAAAAGACATCAAGTAATAATTTCCCACCTGGTTTTAAATGCTGATAAATATTATGCAGTAAAGTTTGACGATCCTTAGTCGATAAGGCACCATAATCACAATAGATTAATGTAGCTAAATCAAAGCTTTGTTTTAAATCCATTGCTAAATAATCTTGGTAATAATAAGTATTTGCTAAGCCTTGTTGCTGGGCGGACTTTTTGGCATAATCAATCGATCGCTTGGAAAAGTCAACGCCCGTTACTTGATAATTCTCTAAAGCAAACTTTTCTGCATATATTCCTGGGCCGCAACCTATATCAAGTAGCTTGGGATAGGTTTGTGCTGGAATTTTTTCTTTAATCCAAGACGCAGATTGTTCGATAAAAGAAAATTTGCGACTCGCACCAGAAAAATCCGGGTCTAAATGTGCTTTTAGCATTTGTTTCGAGATATATTCATCATCCCAAAAAGCTTCTTTTGATTTTGTATAAAGCGCTGGCTTTTCTAAGCTCTCTTTTAAATTATAAAACATTCACTACCTTCCTTTTTTACTCTTCTTATCTAAAATCGATAAATCATATGATAGACGCTAAAATGACTTGCTTGTTTATGCTCAACCATTTCATAACCAATGTGTGAATAAAGGTTCTTATTTTTTTCGTCCGCTGTATATAAGTAAATCGATTCAAAATCTTTTTTATACCGTTGATGGATTTCATTTAAAAACTGTTTACCTACACCTTTTCCTTGATAATTTGAAGTCACAGCAATCGCCGCTAAAGTGACATAGTTTTCTTTTAAAGGGTGGGTTAATTTCATTGTTTTGCTCATAGAAAATGCATTTCTATACTTTATTTTTGTTAATAATGGGAGCAACTCAAAAACTTCTGGGAAAACAAACCTTAAGGTATGGATCAAAGACTTTTGAGATGTTTTTTTCATAATAGAAACCCCTACAATAGTATCATCGATTTTAGCAACCATGATATCATGTCCCTGTTCAATATAAAGTTTAGCGTTCAACAAAGAAGCTTTATAGTACTGTTTTTCTGTCAGCTCATGATTAAAATTATAGGTATGAGCGGTAATAGCTTCTGTTTTAAAAGTTTCAACAAACAATTTCAACGCTTGCTCTAGCTCTCCATCTAATCCTCTTACTGTATGAAATGTTAGTCTATTCTTAGGCAATGGGCACTCCTTTTTAATTAACTAAATAAGGGGCAGTAACTGTATTGTCAGTTTTCGCTAAATCTTGAACTGTTCCTGAAAACGTAAGATAGCCCCCTTTATCTCCACCTTCAGGACCAATTTCTATCACCCAATCGGCTCGTTTAATCACGCTCATATGGTGTTCTAGTAAAATAATACTATTGCCCTCATCTACCATTTGTTCAAATAAGTCTAGGAGCTGCTGAATATCATCTAAGTGCAAGCCGTCTGTTGGTTCATCTAATAGATAAATCGTCCCTTCGCGATGTAAATTATCCGCCAATTTTAAACGCTGCAATTCACCGCCAGATAATGTCGTTAATGACTGATTTAATTTTAAATAGCCTAACCCCACATCTAAAAGTTGTTTTAATTCTTGGGCAAAAGGTTGGTCTTTAAAGAATTCAAAGCTTTCGTTTACATTCATATCCAACACATCTACAATGTTTTTTCCTTGATAGAAGTATTGGGTTGCTTCTTCGTTGTAACGAGTGCCATGACACAATTCACAAACCGTTGTAACATCTTCCATAAAAGACATATCCGAAACAATAATCCCTTTACCTTTACATCTTGGACAGGCGCCTTTGGAGTTATAACTAAACCAAGCAGGACTTACATTGTTTTCTTTGGCAAATAATGAACGGATTTCATCAAAAATATTTAAATAAGTCATCGGCGTCGACCGTAAATTCACACCGATATTTTTTTGTGAAATATAGACCATTTCCTTATCTTGTTGCATAATTTTTTGATAAATGACACTTGCCAGGGAAGATTTCCCAGAACCAGCAACACCACAAATAACAGCTAGCACGCCTAACGGAATATCAACAGAAAGATTTTTTAAATTATGCAGTTCCGCATTTTTTATCGATAATGTATTTTCTGATGTTCTTGGTGTATCGTTCAATGGTACTGTTTCATGAAGCGCTCGACTTGTTATCGTATTTGATTTTAAAAATGCACTATAAGGACCAGCAAACTGTACAACTCCGCCATTTTCACCAGCTTTAGGTCCGATATCTATAATATAATCCGCCATTTGGATAAGTTGTGGATGATGTTCCACTAAAACTACTGTGTTTCCTTTATTTTTTATTGCTATCAGTGCTTGGCTTACGCGCTCAATATCTTGCGGATGTAAGCCCGCACTAGGTTCATCTAAAATATACATGATGTCATTTAAGGAACTATTGATATATTTTGCGATTTTTATTCGTTGTGCTTCGCCGCCTGACAAGGTTCCAGTTGCTCTTTCCAAGGTTAAATAAGATAAGCCGATATCGATTAAAGCTTGTACACGTAACATAATTTCTGACTTTACATTTACAGCGAGAGGATCAGAAATAGCAGTGACAAATTCCTTTAGTTGCTCTAATGACATACTGACAACATCAGCGATATTTTTACCGGAAATTTTACAACTTCTAACCTTCTCATTTACTCGACTCCCATGACAATCTGGACACTCTTTTACCGTTACAAAACGGTCCAATTGTTTTTGGTGACGACGACCTTCATCCGAATGAATAATACTTCTTTGTACACGCGGTACAATTCCCTCATATAAAGCAGTATGTGGCCATTCAGCTGGCGCATTTTTGATTTGTTGTCGTGGCGCATAGAATAATAAGTCTTGTTCTTCTGGTGTGTAGTCTTTAATTTTTTCATCTAAATCAAACAAGCCACTATTAGCATAGCGTTTCCAACGCCATTTTCCTTTGTGAAACGTAGGAAAATCGATAGGGTCTTCGTTTAAAGACTTATTAAAATCAACCAGTTGATGTAGATGAATTTCAGTGACTTTTCCTAAACCATCGCAGGTTGGACACTTACCATCAGGATGATTAAAAGAAAAGGTATCAGAATAACCGATAAATGGTTTCCCAACACGAGAAAATAACAAACGTAAAAAAGTATATATGTCTGTATAGGTTCCCACAGTTGAACGAGAATTCGCTGAAACTTTTTGCTGCTCAATCATAATTGAAACCGGCAAATTTTCAATTTTTTCTACTTCAGGCCGTCCATATTTAGGCAAGTATGCCTGCACATAACTATTAAAAGTATCGTTTAATTCTCTTCTTGACTCAGCCGCCAAAGTATCAAAAACCAAAGAAGATTTTCCTGAACCTGAAACACCGGTAACCACAGTTAATTGATGTTTAGGGATCTCCACTGTAACATCTTTTAAATTATTCTGTTTAGCATTTTTTATTTTGATATATTCCATCACATAAGCCTCCAAATATATCTATATTATAACATGTTTCATCTAAATTTAGTTTTTAGATCACTTTAAGCCTTTGGCGTAAAAAAGCCAGATTTACGAAAAATAAAGTTTGTAAATCTGACTTTTTTATTAATAATTGTAACAGAGAGTGTTTTTCACTCCCCATGTTTTTAATATCAAGTAATATTTTTATCCGTTTATATATCAAGTTCTTCATTTAGCAACAAATCATCATTGGCTGTATCGATGATTTTCAAACGATTTGTTCGTTTAATAAATACGCTTTTGTATTCTTTTTGTCCTTCATCGTTAGAAAACAGTAATACTCTTTTATTTGGATTATCAGTGGCTGTCTCCATGGTTAAGCCTTCCAAATCAATGGTGTCTTGCAAAATATCGCCTTCCTCAAAGTCAGCAACATCATTTTCTGCATCTGAATTTTGCGATTCATCAGTAGAAGTTTCAGCAGTCTCTTCTTCTGTAGAAGCTTCTTCCGTCTCCTCTGTGGATTCTTCCATTGCTTCAGAACTTATCGAAGACGATTGTTCTGTTTCGGTTGATGTTTGTTCAGTTGATTCTGCTGTTTCTGAAGTTGCTGCTACTTCCTTATCTTCATTATTCTCAGTGGATGTTTGTTGTGTACAGCCTGCCAATAACATGGTTGAGATTAAGACAAGCGTTGTTACTTTTAAACTTTTCATTGTAATACTCTCCTTTAAATTATCTGTTTTATTTTATCATGTTTAAAGGGAGTACCCAAGTTTTATGCAAAAGCTTTTTCTTATTCCACTTCAACCACAAACGCTTGCCATGGCTGTAAGTTTATATTTTCAAGTGTCGTAAACTCGTCCACTGTATTTTGTATGATGACTTTTTTCATTTCATCTTCTGAAGAAAAAGGCTGTACTTCGCTGGAAAAGTTCGTTACCACTAACCAACGTTGTCCTTTGTACTTTCGATAATAACTAAAAACTTCATCAACAGTATCCACTAACTGAAAGCTTCCCCAAATCATAATTGGATTTTCTTTGCGTAACTGGATCAGTTTTTGATAAGTATAAAAAATTGAATTGAGTCCTTTTAACGCTAATTCTACATTAATATCTTTATAATTATCATTGAGTGCTAGCCATGGTTTACCAGATGTAAAGCCAGCGTTTGTTGAACTATCCCAAGCCATAGGACGACGTGCATTATCCCGGCCCTTGGCATTAATCGAAGCTAAGATATCTTTTTTATCATAACCTTTTGCTAAGCGTTCATGATACATATTAATGGATTCGATATCGGCTGCTTCAGAAATATCTGAAATAGGTGTATTGGTCATACCTATCTCTTCTCCTTGATAGATGTAAGGCGTTCCTTTCATCATATGCAACAGAATCGCTAACATTTTTGCACTTTGTACGCGATACTTATCATCATCACCCCAGCGTGAAACGATCCGTGGTTGATCATGATTGTTCCAATATAAAGAATTCCAACCTTCATCGCCTAACTCATTTTGCCATTTCGCAAGAACTTCTTTCAATTTAGCTACATCTAAAGGCGCTAAATCCCACTTTTCGCCATTTGCTTGTATGTCTAAATTCATATGTTGAAATTGAAAGACCATTGATAGTTCCTTACGTTCTGGTTTAGAATATAATTTAGCATTTTCCGGCGTTGCCGCCATCGTTTCGCCTACTGTCAATAAATCGTACTTGCCGAAAGTTTTTTGATTCATCTCTTGTAAATAATCATGTAACTTGGGTCCGTTCGTTGTAATTTTTTCTTGGGGGATTTTACCGATTAAATCAATCACATCCATACGGAAACCGCCGATGCCTTTATCAATCCAAAAATTCATCATATGATATACTTCTTCTCGTACTTTTTCATTTTCCCAATTTAAATCAGGTTGTTTTTTACTGAAAAAGTGAAGATAATATTGACCAGTCTCTTCTTCAAACTTCCAAGCAGAGCCAGAAAAAAAGGATGTCAAATCGTTAGGCGCCGTGCCATCTTCCGCAGGATTCGCCCAAAAATAATAATCACGATATGGATTATTTTTATCTTTTTTAGCTTCTATAAACCATGCATGCTCATCAGAGGTATGATTGACGACTAAATCCATTATAATTTTAATCCCTCGTTGATTGGCTTGGGCCAAAAGTTCTTCCATATCGTCCATACTACCAAATTCATCCATAATCGCTTCATAATTCGAAATATCATAGCCGTTATCATCATTAGGTGATTGATAGACCGGAGACAGCCAAATTGCGCCTATCCCTAGTTCTTTTAAATAATCTAGTTTTTCAATAATTCCTTGCAAGTCTCCAATACCGTCGCCATTACTATCGTTAAAACTACGCGGATAAATTTGATAAACTACAATTTCTTGCCACCAATGTTGTACCATACTATTCCTCCTTTGATTCATTTTAACTATACGCTCTTAGAATAAAAATTGAAAGCGCACTACTAAGTGTGGACTTTTTAAAACTGTAAATAATAAAAAAGTTACTCCTGTTTGTGAATAACCCTTGTTAATTATAAAAGCCGTAAACTTTCGCTTTGTTCCTTTCATTCCATCGCTGCCTTACGCAATTGTTTGATATCCAACTTTTTCATGGAAAACATAGTACGGTTAACATTTTCCACTTTTACCGGATCTGAATTGCTGAGTAGTTCATTTAATTCGCTAGGCACAATTTGCCAAGAAAGACCATACTTATCTGTTAACCAACCACATTCTTCTGGCTGGCCTTCTTCACAGAAACCTTCCCATAACCGATCTATTTCTTCTTGAGAATCACAGTTAACCATTAGTGAGATTGCAGGTGTAAATTTAAACATTGGTCCTCCATTAATCGCAATATATTCCTGATCAGCTAGTGAAAATTCTACTGTTAATACAGTCCCTTCTGGCATGTCAGATACCTTAGCGCCTGAAGAACCATAATAAGTGATATTATGAATAGAACCCTCTTCAAATAAAGAAGTATAAAACTTCGCCGCTTCTTCTGCCTGAGTATCAAACCACAAATTTGTCACAATTTTTTGCATCTGAAAAACCTCCCTTTTCAGACTCTCTGCTACATTCATATTTAGCTTAAACAACATTCCATTGTTATTAAAAAATGGTAACTAATCCTACATTTCACTTTTATTTTAACATAAACGCTTACAAATCGCTTATTGCTAATAATTATTTTATCTAAAGTTTTTTCTTACCACGGCTGTGTCGTAGGTCCGATAGTAAACTCATTAACATTTGTATCTTCTGGCTGATCAATGGCAAAAGCGACAACATTGGCTACACGGTCAGGACCAATTTCGTATTGATCATACATTGCATTTCACAGCAAACAAATACTTATATTACATACGCCCTATACTTAAAAAGCATATTAAGTCATTATTCTTCTATTTTGTCTGCCAAATTAGAAAGGAATTTTGCCGGATTTCCTCCTACAATTGTATTTGCCGGCACATCTTTGGTCACCACAGCTTCTGCGGCGACAACTGAATTCTCCCCCACTGTTACGCCTGGAAGAATAGTAGCATTTGAACCAATCCAAGTTTTTTCTTTCAAAACGATAGGACGCAGGTGCATAATCCCTCGCTTTTCTGGGTGATAATCATGGTTAATTATAGCCAAAACTACATTATGACCAATCAAACATTGATCACCAATTGTAATGCCTCCTTGGTCTTGAAAGCGACAACCAGAATTGATAAACACATTTTTACCGATTTTGATATTTTTACCAAAGTCAGACGTAAAGGGTAAAAACAAGGAGAAACCTTCATCTAATTCTTGGCCAGTGATTTGAGTCATCTGTGCTTTAATTTGCTCATCAGTATACACACCATTATTAAGTTTCGTACTCAGATAACGTGCTTCACTGGATACTTTTGTCATCGCACGATGGACTTCTGTATTGGGATAAATCACTTGCTCTTTTGCAAATCTGCTTAAAAGTTCTGTTAACTCTATTCTTCTCATTCTTCACTCATAATTTTTATATTTTTAACAAACAATACCTTTGCCACTCTATCATAAAATGATATGATTTATTTAGCAAATACTTATAACAAATATGTAACTATGCTTTTAACGTATAGGAGGAAACTTATGGAAATTCGATTGTTACGTTACTTTGTAGCGGTTGCCAGCCAGCAGACCATTTCTGCAGCTGCCCAACAGCTCCACCTTTCACAGCCGACATTATCCAGACAACTAAGTGATCTTGAAAATGAATTAGATACAACGCTATTTATTCGCGGCAATCGTAAAATTAGTTTAACCGCAGACGGACAGTATTTGTTAAAAAAGGCCCAAGAAATTATCCAGTTAACGGATAAAACGACGGCAAATTTTAAGCAAAAAGATGAAACATTAAGCGGAGAAATTTATATTGGCGCGGGTGAAACTAAGGGAATACAAGTTGTCGCTCAAGCTTTAAAAAAGCTTTTACAAAATTATCCTGCCATCCAATTCCATTTATACAGTGGTAACGCTGATGATATTATGAATAAATTGGATAGCGGTTTGCTGGATTTCGGAATTGTGATTGAACCTGCCGATAAGCAAAAATATGATTACATGCATTTACCAGAAAGCGATACTTGGGGTGTATTAATGCATAAAGATAGTCCACTAGCAAGCAAAGAAGAGATTCGTCCTGAAGACTTGCACAATAAGGCTTTAATTATTTCCCGACAAACGACCGTTGATAGTGAGCTTTCAAGTTGGCTAGGACAAGAGATTACAAACTTGAATATTGTCGGCACATATAATCTCCTTTATAATGCTGCACAAATGGCCAAAGAAAAACTCGGCTATGTTTTATGTCTTGATCGTCTGATTGACACTTCCATTGATAGCTCTTTAGTCTTTAAACCACTAACGCCTAATTTAGAAGCAAGTCTTAACATCATATGGAAGAAAAACCAGTTTTTTTCTACAGCAGCACAAGAATTTTTGCAAGAATTACGTAAAACAATTGAAAATGAATAGGAATCTCCTCGATAATAGCCTCGTTTTTTCTTTTCTAATATAAACAAAAAACGCGCTTTAGTGAAAAATCACAGAGCGCGTTTTTTAACATATTTTAAATTCAATGATTATTCAACTCTAGGTTCAGTTCTTGATTGTACTTCGTTTTTGGCTTTTTTCGTTGCTTTATTCGTTTGTTTTGAAAGATAACGACCTGTGGAGCTAGCAGCACCGCTTACTTTATCTTGCACAGTCTCGCTTTCTTCTTGATATTGCTCTTGCGATTTAATATCAACTACATTTACATTAACTTCAATTACTTCTAAATGCGTCATTTCACTAACTTCGCTGGAAATGATTTTTTTCACTTCATCATAGATTTTTCGAACGTCTTTACCAAATTCTACAACAATATCCATATCTACAGCCACTTGTTTTGTACCAACTTCAGTATGAATGCCTGTAGTAACGTCATTTGTATTGACTAATTTTTCGGCAATGTTTGAGAAAAATCCTCCATCGATTGTCAACAAGCCATCAATATCTGCTAAAGCCAAACCAATAATCTTTTGAATGACTTTATCCGCAAAAGTTAATTCTCCCGAAATTTGTTGTGTTGTAGTTGTACTATCGTTTGTTTTATTTTCCATCTGTCTTTCCCCCAATTTATACATTTTTTATTTAAAACGATCAAAAAATCCCATGGTATTTAAATAAATACCAATAAAAGCACCTAAAAAGATACAAATAATAAGTAATAAAGTTTCGGAAAATCCGATCGTTAGCAGAAGAACTGCCAATATTAACCCGATTCCTCCACCAGTGATGGCATATCGATAGCGCTGAAATAATTCTTGCATTTTGACATCCTTCCTATTCTACTCTATTTCTTGGGCCCGCATTTTCTTGTTCATCTTTTAAGTAAACCTCTGTTTTGATCGCATCTGTTGCTAACAAATCAGAGACCTCATGACGTATTTGCTCAACCAATTCATTTTGCTTTTCAGTTGTACGCATCGTTTTACGTAGGGCTCCGGCAATTTTGATCTTAATCTTTTTCTTACTCATTTTAGCCTTTACTCGAGGATTTTCAATAGAAGGTTCTTTTTTTAAGTTTTCTAATACAAAGTTTTCTACAACACTTTTTTGAACGCTTAAACGACCGTTTTTACCTTTGATAACTAGTGTGTTGCTTTTTTTCGGATAAAAAATCGTTATAAGCAAAAGAAGAATCGCTAAGCCGATAAAAAATACACTCAAGCAAAAAAGTATGATTTGAATATAAGAACCAATCAAAGGATAATCATCCATTGAAATAAAATAAACGGGTAAATAAATTGCTTGCTGGTTTTCAATCAGTACAAAAAAGAATGTAATAAGTAAGCCCAGAAGCACAATACTAAATAAAAGTTTCCTTATTTTTCCCATCCTTCCACCCTCTCTGATAGACTCAATAGCTATAATAGAGTGAGTGCCCACTCTTTTCTTTACTATATAATGGTACTCACGCTATTTAAAAACATTTACTCAACTCCGGGCTTATTTTTTGTTTCGGCTTTTTCCAGACCTTCATTTATTTTTCCAGCCGCTTGTTCGGTTTTTTCCGAGGTATAATCGGCAATTTCGTTTGCTTTATCTTCTAGTGTTTCTTTATTTTGCTCGTATTCTTCTTGCGTTTGAATGTCTGCTACATTGACATTAATTTCAATAACGTCTAAACGAGTCATTTTCTTCACTTCTGTAGTAATGACTTGTTTAATTTGTTCATATATTGCAGAGATATCTCGACCATATTCACAAATAATCTGCATATCTACGGCCACTTGTTTCTTACCTACTTCAGTATCGATCCCTGCGGTAACATTTTCTGTATTGCTTATTCTATCAGCAACTGATGAAAAGAACCCCCCTTGAACATTCAATAAACCATCGATTTGTTCCATCGCGATACCGACAATTTTTTGGATCACTTTATCGTTAAAAGTTAGCTCTCCAGAAGCTTGAGAACGATCTTCCATTGCTTGAAAAGAATTGTTTCCTGTTGAAGTTTGCTCTGTTGTCATTTTGATTCCTCCTCATTTTATATAGTTCATGTTATCTAAAACAAATAAATTTTTCAAAAAATAACTATAAACATGCTTTTTATTTCATAAAATAAAATAGCTTTTTCTTCTGTTCTTATTATATTTGAAAGTTTTTCAAATCGCCAGCGATAACCACTTTAAGCAAGAAAAAAATTCTTGTTGCCACCATTATTGATAATTATTGGAGGCAACTTTTCTGATGTGGCACCAATCTGAAAAATATTGGAAGCGACTTTTCCGATGTGCCACCGATCTTTAGCAATTTAAAAAATATTTCCTTGTAATCCAGAAAAAAAAGAGAGAAAAATCTCTCGTTTTGTATCTACTGCTTAGATGTAGTAGTTTAATCAAAAAACTCACAACCAATTAAGATTGCGAGTCCTTTGTTGATTCAATATTTTGCTGGGCATTGTCGTTATCATTATAATCTTCACTATCAGTATTGACAAATTGCACTTCAAAAATGGTTTTTTGGGCGTCATTGTCATTGAAAGCATCAAACTGAGCAATTAAGGTAGCATGTTGCCACTTTTGTCTAATGCTACTTTTATATTGCATATCAATTGTCAATTTAGTGATTTGCTCTTTTTCTATTAGCGCCTGTTTCAAACCATCATGAACCTTATCGTTTACTGGAAGCAAGTAACTTTCGTTGCCCGGTAAGATATGCACATATTTATTTTGTAATTGTTCATTATCCAAATATATATCTATATTGATGTTTTTAGCAGTTCCTCCGCCTAAATTATACAAACTAAAATAATCAATACTTTCCTCGCCGATCTTCAATAAATCTACCGCATTTTGTAGCTTAAACTTACCGTTTTCATGAATGATAAATGTTTGCTCAAAACCTAGTGCTGGGTAAAATCCCAAACGCATTTGGTACAGTTGAATTGATATTGAAACACAATAAAAAATCGTCATAACAAGTGTCCCAATCGAACCCACAGCATTTAAAATACTGACAATATCCATAAATAACTCCCCCTTATTTTATACAAGTGTCCTAATTGCCTATACAAGTATAAAATAAAGGCCTTTTTTTATAAAGTATTTCCCTTCAAACGTACAAATAAAAAATCTTCTATGCTATTTTTACACAGAAATCGGTCGAGTCGCAAACACATCGTAGTAATGATTTAAAACGGCTACCATTGTTTCATTCGCAATATTTTTCAATTGCAGATAATCTTCAGGCTTTTTTTCTTGTATAGCATAAAAAGCATCATTGATAAAATCGGAAAAGATGTTCACTTTACTAATACCATGTGTTGCACAACAATTTAAGTTGCTATCTCCACTAGAAGAACCGCCGTGAAGCACTAGCGGAATCGTTGTCATTTTATCTATTTCTTCAAGTCGTTCAAAGTTTATCGTGGGTGCCCCTTTATAAATTCCATGAGCTGTTCCTATAGAAATCGCTAATGAATCCACATTTGTCTGATCAACAAATGCAAGTACATCTTCTACTTCTGTATAGATGGAATCAGTAAGCGTGGGAGATTCGGAAAAATCATTTGATCCCACATGTCCTAATTCTGCTTCTACCGTTACATCGAATTGGTGGGCATATTCCACAACTCTTTTAGTTATCGCAATATTATCTGCAAAATTTTCTCTTGAAGCATCGATCATGACCGAAGTAAAACCCAATTCAATCGCCTTAAAAATAAAATCCGTATCTTCTCCATGATCTAAATGAAGAATAACTGGTACAGGACTTTTTTTGGCAAAAAATTTGCCGATCAGTGCTGCCTCTTCAATAGCTAACATTTCACTATGGGATTGTGCATACGCTAAAATTAAAGGTAAACCTTTTTCTTCTGCTACCTTCACATAAGAACGTGCACTGTCTAAGTCAATAAAATTAGTCGCTGGTATAGCAAAGTTTTCATTTTTAGCAGTAAGTAATGCGTTTTTAGAATTTACTAACATTGTTAATCTCCTTTTTTTAATATCTATCTAGTTAAAGCGCTTTTATTTAGTCGCCCATCATTAATAAATTACATGTTCGATGACGTTTTCGATTTTGATCCCAGTCAACAAAATAAATATAACCTACAGAACCAATTAAAGGTTGGCCATCTTTAATGATCAATGTTTGGCTTGAACCAAACAGAGAAGCCCTTAAATGAGCATCCGCATTTAAAATGGTCGTTAAATCGTTGGGGTATTCCGGTGTTTGCTGGGAGAGTTCTTCTAAAAACTGTACGTGATCTTGTCCTGGATATAAATAATCACTTTCTGTTAACTGTCTGGGAATCAGTTTGTCCAAAATACGATTAAGATCAACTTGTAATAATTCATCCCCATTCCAATCTTTATCATGGACAAATTCTTCAAAAATCACTGAACAAGTGGTATGTTGTGAACTAACGACACATAAACCATCTTGCACGCCCGCTTCTTGAATTTCTTGTCGTACTTGATCGGTAATGTCGGAATATGTGACTTTCGATCCGTTAGATTCGACTTTTAATGACCCATGTTCAATTTTCATCATTATTTTCCATCCTTTCTTTCTTCATAGATGCGTTGCACTGATTCAATCATTTCCTCCAACATTTGACTAGGCGAATCTGCTTCGGTGATTCCACTGGTACATCCCGTACCATCCGCGCCCAATTTAAGTGTACGATACACATCTGCAGCTGTGCTTATCCCAGCTGCTTGTAAAATATAGATATCCGGGTCAATCTCTTTTATGGCATGATTTGTTTCTTGGATATAACTTTCATCACTTGTTTGTCCCGTTCCAATGAGTTCAGTGGGCTCACAAAGCAAAACGTCTGGTTTAAGTAAAGCAATTGAACGAGCTTCTTCTAAAGAGTTAGCGCATACAATTGTTTTAATCCCAAGTTCTTTGGCCTTTTTCATCGATTGAACAAGCTCTGTTAATTGCAAAGGATGTTCTGCATGGTTCAAAAAAACTGCTCGAGCCCCTGCTTGATAAATAGACGCTGGTAATACTGCACCCATTCCTCTTCCTGGAGCAATTCCATCCATGTGTTGTGCTGTAACGATAATATGTTGCGTATGGCTTGCGATATTTGCTAAATCAGCATAAGGCGCAGTTATAAGAATCGTTAAATGGGGATACTTTTGGGCTAATGTGTCAGCTTTTTGTGCTAATTCCAATAATTTCTTACCATAAAAATAAGACTTCGGATTAAAAGTAAAAAAAGGTGCTTGCAATTTCATCGGTCTCTTCCTTTCCATTTGTAAAACCATTTTACATTTGATGCTTTTAGTATAACTTTCACAAGCATCTATGTCAATATATAATTTCCGATTGAAAACACATTTAACATTTGTTAAAACAATTATGTTATAATAAAAAATACTTATAAAATTAATCCATTCAGGTGATCAAGTTGAACAATAGAAATAAAATGATCGTACAAGCTGCACTCCTTTTTTATAAAGAAAATGTCAATCAAACAGAGATTGCCAAACAATTGAATGTTTCTCGTCCGACTGTGGCGACACTACTCAAAGAAGCGGTAGACCGTGGCATTGTTAAAATTTCCATTCAAGATTCAGAAATTATGAATTTTGAGCAACAAGAAATTCTCGCTAAAAAGTATGAGCTAAAGACTGTCCTTATTTCCTCAGCTACTGCTTCTGAGGAGGAAGCCAAACAAGAAGTCGGTAATTTATGTGCTACTTTTGTAGAAAATAATTTACATCGTATTAAAAATTTAGGGATTGGCTGGGGCTCTACTTTAAATAAGTTTGCAGAAGCAGCCAGTTACCATCACTTTGAAGATTTATCGATCGTACCGCTTATCGGTGGCGTTGATGTATCAAATGTTAAAAACCAGTCCAACCATTTAGCTTTTATCTTATCGCAAAAGTATAATTGTCATATGGACTATTTTTATGCACCAGCTATTGCGGAAAGTTTAGAAATGAAGGAAACTTTTGTCAAATCCCAATTTATTCGTGATATTATCCAAAAAGGAAAAAGCGTTGATATGGCAATTGCTGCAGTGGGTAATCCCATTGAATCATCTTCCTATCGAAAGTTAGGCTATTTTAGTGAAGAAGACGCTCGTGAAATGAAAGAAAAGAATGTCATTGGGGATATTTTAGCCACATTTTTCAATAAAAATGGCGAGCGTGTCACAACAAATATTTCAAAAAAAATGATTGGTGTTAATTTGGATGACCTTATGAACATTCCAGAAGTCGTCGTTGTCGCTTCCGGAAAAGAAAAAGCACCTAGTATCCAGCATTTGTTAAAACAACCTATCATCGATCACTTAATTATTGATTCAGAAATTGCGACAACATTATAAAAAAAGGAGTAATAAATTGTTTACTTTTGAAAACTATCAAAGAAAATATCTCGCTCAAATGACAAAAGTTTGGAACGATGTGTTAAAAGACGGCGATGCTTTTCCAGGCGAAGAATTATTCACTGAAGAGGAATTTGAAACCTATGTAGCTGAACAAACCATTGTTCGATGTATGATAATTAAGGAGAAGTTAGCTGGTTTCTATGTTCTTCATCCTAATAATATCGGTCGTTGTAGTCACGTTGCTAACGCTAGCTATTGCATAGATAAATCTTACCGCGGAAGAAAAATTTTCTCTAATCTCGTAGAAGATTCACTAATACAAGCAAAAGCGCAAGGTTTTATCGGAATGCAGTATAATGCTGTGGTAACGAGCAATCTCCCTGCCATTCATACCTATCAAAAAAATGGTTTTACTACTGTGGGGACCATTCCTGCAGGATTTCGTTTAAAAGATGGTCGTTATTCTGATATGTATATTATGTATAAAGATTTGTAAATTGGTTATAGATGATGGAAAAACTTGGACCTTATTTTAGGTTCAAGTTTTTTATGCTAATACCACCTATCTGCTACAAACGCCCACTTATCCATAATTTATATACATTTATGAATAAATCCACTATGCTTAATTTGAAGGAGGGAAAGAAGATGAAAGTAAAATTAGAATTAGACCAAGATCTGGACAAAGAAATGATTATTTTAAAAACAAAAAAACAGTCATCGAAAATTAAGGAAATTGTTGCCTATATCGAGCAAAAGTCCACACCATTAGTTGGAAAAAAACAAGACAAAAACTATCGAATAGCGATTAATGATTTTGTTAACTTTTATTCCAGTCAGAAAAAAGTCTTCGGTCACACAAAAGATCAAGAATATATTATTTCCTATCGTTTATATGAATTAGAAGAACAGTTGCCTCATTCTTTTGTCCGTATTTCTAATACCGAAATCATTAATTTGAATTACGTTCAACATTTTCAATTGAGTAAGAGCGGTTTAATTTTAATTCGTCTGTCAAATGGACATATGACAAGTTCATCAAAAAGATATTTAAAGAAAGTAAAGGAGCGCTTATTATGATGAAAAAAATTGCAGCTTGTTTAGGTATCGGTATCGTATTTGGCACATTCATCGGTTTAATTTTATCAGTCATTGCTTCATTAGTCTACAGTCAAACAGAGTATATGCCAGTAACGCCAGCGTTTATGTCCTATTTTTCTAATGAAATACAAGCCATGCTAGGAGCAATTGGTTTATGGTCAGCTATAGGCAGCATATTTTCATTGGCTAGTCTCATTTATTCAGAGACCGATTGGAGTGTCACTAAAATGACCTTGGTTCATTTTATCGTTACCTATTTAACCTTCCTACCTTTAGCCACTATAGCCGGCTGGACTTCTTTAAACTTAGGAACTTTATTTGGATTCACGCTTACTTTCCTTCTTATTTATGTAGTCATTTGGCTTGTTGCTATGTTAAGGGTAAAAAAAGAAATAGATGCGTTAAATAAACATTTGCAAGATAATAGCTAACTTAAAAAGCGTATCCTTTTTGTGGGATACGCTTTTCTAACCGTTATGAAATAAGCTGCAATTGTTTATCTTTTATTTCATAAACTTCGTCGGCTAATTTTTCGACAAAATAAGGATCGTGCGAAGTAAAAATAACCGTTCCTTCATAACTTGCAATCAACTTTTCTAAAGCTTCTATGGTTTTGATATCGATAAAATTCGTCGGTTCATCTAATATTAATACATTGGAAGGTCGTACAAACAATAGCGCAATAGCAAGTTTGGTTGCTTCTCCTCCACTTAAAGCAGACAACGGTTTATTAATCTCTAATTGAGCAAAACCTAAATTATTTAAAAGACTACGAACCAGTTTTTCTGGATACACCGTGCGTTTCATTAAAAAGGTTAGCATACTTTCTTCGACATATAATTTATAATCCATTTGTTGGTAAAAAGAAAAAGCCACCTTAGGTGATAAAACAACGCCTTCTCTGTCATTAACAATAGCATCCAGTAAAGTTGTTTTACCACTACCGTTTTCCCCTACAATCGCTATCTTCTTATTTAAAGCAAATTGAAAGTCCGTTTGTTTTAATAAAATTTTATCTCCGGCAGTTAATTGTAGATTTTCTCCACGAATAGGGTATTTATTATGAATTTCTACTGATTTTGGCGTAGGAAAATGAATTTCTTGTTCTTTGGTTTCTGTTCTGACTTCTTGAAGCTGAGACAAACGTGATTCCATTGACTTAGCAGACTTTTGCATTGATTTTTGCACCGTATCTTTTTGTTTTGAAGAAGAAAGACGATCAGGACGAATACTCTGTTGTTTTTTCTTATTAGATACTTTGCTTGCCTTTTCTGCTTGTTCTTTCTTTTTGGCAATTGCTGTTTCTAAACGCCTTTTCTCTTGTAAATAGTTTTCCTTGTCATGTTCATTTTTCATTTCTTCCTGTTCTTTTTGCTCTTTATAAGAATCATAATTGACTTCATATTCAACAATTTTGCCATCTTGAATTTCCCATATTTTATCGGCTAATTGATTTAAAAAGTAACGATCATGACTTACAAACAGCAATGTTCCATAGTAATAACGCAGTTCTTCCACTAATTTTTTTACACTTTCCTGATCAAGATGAGTCGTCGGTTCGTCCAACAAAAGTCCCATTTGATATACTGAAAGTATTTGTGCTAAACGAAATTTCGAGCTTTCTCCGCCACTTAATGTCTGTAAATTATTTTTAGGAACATCAAATTGACTCATCAATGCCCAATCAAGTGAATCGATATTCAATAATTCGTCCACCTCTGCTATTTGCGGGTAATAATTGAATGCTACTTCTCTTTGAACTTCACCTTCAGGGATTAAATCACCATGAATAATTTTTAAGAGCGTAGATTTCCCCTCTCCATTTCCGCCAATAATACCGATACGATCGTTTTCATAAACAGATAATTCATCGATTGCTAAAACTTCTTTTGCGCCAAAATTTTGCTGTATATTTTTTAATTGAATTGTTAATTGTTCCATGATATATTCCCTTTCTTACTTAGGAAGAGGAAAAAAATGAGTACACAAAAAGGATAGTCTTCTACGGAACTATCCTTGCCATTTCAATTTATATTTTATAGAAAAGTATACACTCATCCCTTGAAATCGCTATCCCTAAGACTTTTGAATTTATATTTAATTATTGATTCAAAAGTGCAAAGCGCAATCTCATAGATGCAGTCATCGTATACTTCCCTCCTTACAAAATTTCAACTTAATATTAACTGAACAGTTAGCAAAAGTAAAGATTTTGCTTTTGCTATAAAAATTACAGATAAGAAATTAATCTAACAAAAAGATTATTAGTAAATCCAAAAAGTACATAAACATTTATATATATGAAAGGAATATTCATATTATTTTTTATTCAAAAATGAACCAAATTTATCTAACACAATTAAAAAAATTGAGAAAGCTATAATTTTTATAATAAACTTAAAAGAGTTTGTATCATGGAAAATAAGATTATCCACGATGAAAATAACACAAGCGTATCCTACTATGACAATTACATAAGGTAAAACCTTTTCCGGTTTCATAGAAACACTCCTACTCAAAATATATTAAATGTCCCACTAAACTCTAGTGTAAACTACTAAAAATTCTTGAAAAATGTTCATTCATAAGAAAAACTGATAGCCTTTTGCACTACTTAAAAAGTAGGGTCAAAAGTAGGGTCAAAACGCAAAAAAGAGGATATCCTCGGCATAGGATACCCCCCAAAAGCTGGTAATTCAGCCTTTTCCTTATTCCGCTGCGTTGGCGTCTTTGAAACCATACTTCTTGTTGAAGCGGTCCACTGGGCCATCTGCTTGCGTGAATTTTTGACGTCCAGTATAGAATGGATGTGAATCGGAAGAGATTTCAACACGTACAACTGGATATGTGTTGCCGTCTTCCCATTCAATGGTTTCTTCTGAATTTTTTGTTGAACCTGACAAAAATTTAAAACCTGTTGTTGAATCCATAAATACAACTGGATGATATTCTGGATGGATATTTTGTCTCATATTATTACTCTCCTTTGCCCTGAATTATTTGCTAAATCAGAGTGTTTCTTTACAACACGTAACATATTAACATTTTTTAGATCTTAATGCAATCAAGGACGCTAATTTGTATTTGAAACCCAACTGTTTGTCAGATCTATCTTTTATTTGATCGTTTTGATTTTTTATCCGTAAATGAAACATCATGAAAAGAGTCAAGAAACTCTTGGTTTGTCTTTGTTTTTTTCAAGAAGCTTATAAATTGTTCCGTATACTCTAAAGAATCACCCAACATATTATTACGCAAACGCCAAGTTTCTTCTAATTGCTCCGAACTCATTAACAATTCTTCTTTACGAGTGCTAGAGCGTTTCAGATCAATTGCCGGGAATACTCGTCGTTCGGCTAATTGACGGGAAAGATGCATTTCCATATTTCCTGTACCTTTAAATTCTTCATAAATCACATCATCCATGCGACTGCCAGTATCTACTAAAGCCGTGGCTAAAACGGTTAAACTCCCGCCTTCTTCAATATTTCTGGCAGCGCCAAAGAATTTTTTAGGTTTATATAAAGCTGCTGGATCAATCCCACCGCTTAATGTACGTCCGCTGGGTGGCACAACCAAATTATACGCACGTGCTAAACGCGTAATACTGTCCATTAAAATAACGACATCACGTTTATCCTCAACTAAACGCATTGCCCGTTCTAAGACTAACTCTGAAACACGTGTATGATTATTAGGCTGCAGATCAAAAGTGGAATAGACAACCTCACCATCTACACTTCGTTCTAAATCAGTAACCTCTTCAGGGCGCTCATCAATTAAGAGCACAATTAACTCTACATCAGGATAATTTTCTGTAATCCCGTTGGCAACCTCTTTTATAATACTAGTTTTCCCTGCTTTAGGAGGTGCAACAATCAGCCCACGTTGCCCAAAGCCAACGGGGGAAAATAAATCCATAATTCTTGTAGAAATTCTTCCTGGTGTGGTTTCTAATGTAAACGGCGTTTCTGGATAAAGTGCTGTTAAAGCTGGAAAATGGGGACGTTTTTTGGCTTCTTCCGGGTTTTTCCCATTAACACTTTCAACATGCATCAAACCATAATAACGTTCAGATTCTTTAGGAGGACGTGCTTTACCTGCAACCTTGTCCCCATTTCTTAAACTGAAACGACGAATTTGTGAATTGGAAATATAAATATCTTCAGCACTTGGTCCATAGTTAATCGGACGCAAAAAACCGTAACTGTCTTGTGAAATAATGTCTAAAATTCCTTCCATATAGAAGAAACCTTGTTTTTCCGCTTGTGCGCGAATAACAGCCAAAGATAATTCTTTTTTGTTCATTTGACTATAATACGAAATTTTAAAATCTCGTGCGTAATTATAGATTTCTTTTAGCGTCATATTGTCTAATTCCGCCATTGTTAAATAGTCGCTCATTTTTCATCCTCTACCATTTCTATATCGGCTCCTAGCTTTGTTAATTTCTCAATAATATGATCATAACCACGCAAAATATATTCTACACCACCAATAGTTGTAGTGCCTTCTGCCATCAAACCGGCAATAACCAAGCAAGCCCCTGCTCGCAAGTCGGAGGCTTCTACTTCTGCACCATGTAATTGACTAGAACCATTAATAATCATCGTATTTCCTTCAATCGAAGCATTGGCACCCATACGAACCAATTCTGGAATATGATTAATACGTTTAGAATAAATCGTATCGATAACCTCAGAACTCCCGTTTGCTTTTAGTAAAAGCGGCGTAAGTGGTTGCTGTAAATCAGTAGCTAAACCTGGATAAGGATAGGTTTTTACAGATACTGCTTGTAAGTTTTCTGTCTTAGGCACATAAATTGCGTCTTCAGTAATGTCTAACTCCACACCAATTTCTTCTAATTTAGAAATATAACTATCCAAGTGTTCATAAATAACATTTTTGATTTTAACACCTTCACCACAAGCAGCCGCCATAGCCAAATAAGTTCCTGCTTCAATTCGATCGGGAATAATCGCATGACGACAACCATGTAGATTTTCCACACCTTCGATACGAATCTCATCTGTACCAGCACCACGAATTTTGGCGCCCATATTATTCAACAAAGTAGCTACATCAATAATTTCTGGCTCTCTTGCGGCATTTTCAATAATCGTACGTCCTTTGGCTTTTACAGCAGCTAACATAACGTTAATCGTAGCGCCAATAGAAACCATATCCAAGAAAATACGGTCTCCTTGCAGTCCTTCTTCTTTCGTACGTAAATACATGGCACCGTGTTCGTTTGTCACTTGCGCCCCTAAGGTTTCAAAACCTTTAATATGTAAATTGATCGGCCGTGGACCTAGATCGCAACCACCGGGTAACCCCACTACGCCTTCGCCAAATTTGCCTAACAAAGCGCCCATAAAATAATAAGAAGCACGTAAACTATTAATTTTTCCACTTGGCATCGGAACAGAAACAATATGAGTTGGATCAATTTCAAGTTGATTATTTTCAAAAGTGGTTTTTACACCCATGATTTCGAGGATTTCAATTAAAGAATGGACATCTTGAATGTCGGGTACTCCTTCAAGTGTAACCGGAGAATCTGCTAAAATTGCAGCGGGGATCAAAGCGACGGCACTATTTTTAGCTCCGCTAACAGCTACTTCACCTGACAACGGTTGGCCGCCGTGAATCACAAATTTTTTCATTTTTTTCACCTATTAATTATTTTTTAATGTAATTATACATACGAACCTTATTCTACCATAATAAGAAACTTGAAAAAAGCTAAAAAAACTCACGAACCAATGTTTTGGTCCGTGAGAGCTATCGAAAGGATGAGTTAAGCTTTATCAGCTGAACCGAACCAATCGATATGATTTTTAGCTTCCTTGATAATTGCTTCTTTACCAGGTGCCAATAATTTACGAGGGTCAAAGCCTTTGCCTTGTTGGTCTTTGCCATCTTCAATGTATTGACGAGTTGCTTTAGCAAATGCAATTTGGAATTCAGTGTTTACGTTAACCTTTGAAATCCCCATTGTAATAGCTTTTTCAATTTGGTCTTGTGGAATACCTGAACCACCATGTAGTACTAATGGCACATCTTTACCTACAGCTTCTGTGATAGCTTGTAAATGGTCAAAGTCTAAACCTTTCCAGTTTTCAGGGTATACACCGTGGATATTACCAATACCACAAGCTAGAAAGTCAATACCTGTATTAACCATTTGAATACATTCGTCGATATCAGCTAATTCACCTGTACCTACAATGCCGTCTTCTTCGCCACCAATTGTTCCTACTTCACATTCAACAGACATACCTTTTGCATGTGCTTTTTTGACAACATCTTTTGTTTTTGCCAGGTTTTCTTCAAAAGGAAGAGATGAACCATCAAACATTACTGAAGTATATCCAGCTTCGATACATTCTAACGCATGTTCATATTCACCATGGTCTAAATGAAGAACAACAGGAACGGTAATGTTCATTGAATCAATTAAGTTATTTACCATATCAACAACTAATTTGTAACCGCCCATGTATTTTGCAGCGCCCATAGAAGTTTGGATTAATACTGGTGCATTTTTTTCTTGCGCAGATTGAAGAATCGCTTGGGTCCATTCTAAGTTGTTTGTGTTATAAGCGCCAATTGCATACCCATTCTTACGTGCTTCCTTAAAAATTTCTGAGCCTGATACTAATGGCATAATAGTTTCCTCCTAAATTTTAATTGAACGTTTTTTACTAAGTCTTACTTAGTCAACATCTTTATTTTAGCAAATTATTCCAATTTTTTCTACTAAATCTAGAGGATTCTGTCGATTTTCCAACTTTTTCGCGTCTTGAACACCAGAAAATAAGAAAATTTTCAGAAAAGAAACGAACTTTATCATTCTTTAAAAGCCTGTATAAGAAATATCTCACTATGATTTAAAAAACTCGAAAAGCTTCTCTCAGCTTTTCGAGTTAAAATACTTTAATCTTCTTTTGATTCCAAGGAGGCTTCCACAAAACCTTTAATTAATTTTTGTGGACGATTCGGACGAGAGATTAATTCTGGATGGAACTGACAACCAACAAAGAATTTATTTTCAGGAACTTCTACAATTTCTACTAAATGGTTATCTGGAGATACACCAGAGAAAACCATACCACTTTCTGCAAAAGTATCACGGAAATCATTATTAAATTCATAGCGGTGGCGATGACGTTCTTGTACCACTTCTTCTTCTTGATAAGCTTGTGCTGTTTTCGTTCCTTTTTGCAGTTTACAAGGATAAAGCCCTAGACGTAGCGTTCCACCTAGATCCTCTACTCCTTCTTGATCAGTCATCAGATCAATAACATTGTATAGCGTTTCTGGATCTCTTTCGGTAGTATTAGCGCCTTCTAAGCCAATCACATTTCTGGCAAATTCAACACAAGCCATCTGCATACCTAAACAAATCCCTAAAAATGGGACGTCATTTTCTCTTGCGTAACGAATGGTTTCGATTTTACCTTCAATTCCGCGATCCCCAAAACCGCCAGGAACCAAAATACCATCGACATTACCTAATATATCTTCTACATTTTCAGCAGTAATTTCAGCGGAATTTATCAGTTCAACATCAATATCTGAATTATAACAAAAGCCAGAGTGTTTTAATGCTTCAATAACTGAAATATAAGCATCAGGTAGCTCAACATACTTTCCTACAATAGCAATACGGACAGTCTTTTGTAAGTTCAGTACACGATCAACTAAACCTTGCCATTCTGTCATATCTGCTTCTGGTGCGTCTAGATTCAGATGGTCTAAAACAATTTTGTCCATTTTTTGTTTTTGTAAATTTAATGGAATAGAGTAAAGTGTATCAACATCACGAGATTCAATTACAGCTTCCGGCGCAACATCACAAAACTGCGCTAGCTTATTTTTCATCCCTTGAGAAATCGCTTCTTCAGTTCGTACCACTAAAATATTGGGTTGAATGCCTAAGCCTCGCAATTCTTTTACGCTATGTTGAGTAGGTTTCGTCTTCATTTCCCCTGCTGCTTTTAAATACGGGATTAAGGTAGTATGAATATAAAGCACGTTATCTGAACCTACGTCCCCTTTCATTTGTCGTAGTGCTTCCAAAAAAGGTAAGGACTCGATATCACCAACAGTACCGCCAACTTCTGTAATAATGACGTCTGAATCCGTCATATTAGCTGCGCGCATAATTTTTTCTTTGATCTCATTGGTTATATGCGGAATGACTTGAACCGTAGCGCCTAAGTACTCGCCTTTTCTTTCTTTACGAATAACTTCTGAATAAACTTTTCCCGTAGTAACATTAGAATATTGGTTTAAATTAATATCAATAAACCGTTCGTAATGTCCTAGATCCAAATCGGTTTCTGCGCCATCATCTGTTACAAATACTTCCCCATGTTGATATGGACTCATTGTGCCTGGGTCGACATTAATATAAGGGTCGAACTTTTGGATCGTTACTTTCAATCCACGGTTTTTTAATAAACGACCTAAAGAAGCCGCTACAATCCCCTTTCCGATAGACGAAACAACGCCGCCAGTTACAAAAATGTATTTGGTCATAACAAAAAACTCCTTATCCTTTTTTCAGGTGCTGTTTTTAGAAATAAAAGAAAACTCCCTATTCAGTTTGAATAGGGAGCATTATTTACTAAAACGATCATAGCTCTTTAATATAAGAGCGCCCAAGCAAAATATTACCTTGTTCATTTAAGAAAGTCAATCGTTAAAAAACAATTTTATTAATAAAGTTCTAAATACTGATCTCTTTCCCAATCTGATACAGTTTGTCTAAAGGCTGCCCATTCCATTTGTTTTGCTTCAACAAAGTTTTCATAGATATGAGTTCCTAAAGCATTAATCATTACTTCATCATCTCTTAATTCTTTAAGTGCATTATGAAGTGTGGAAGGTAAATCAAAAATTTGTGCCGTTTCACGTTCTTCTTCACTCATCACATAAATATTGCGATCCACACCTTCTGGCGCTACCATTTCGTTTTGAACGCCATCTAGTCCGGCTTCCAACAAAGCAGCAAGTGCCAAATAAGGATTCGCTGAAGGATCAACTGAACGCAACTCCAAACGAGTAGACAAGCCTCTTGAAGAAGGAACACGAATCAGTGGTGAACGATTATGTCCTGACCAAGCCACATGTACAGGCGCTTCATATCCGGGTACTAAGCGTTTATATGAATTAACTGTCGGATCACAAACGGCGGTATATGCTCGCGCATGTTTAATTAAACCAGCCAAGAATTGATAAGCCGTTTTACTTAGCTCCAACTCGCCGCTTTCATCATAAAAGGCGTTTTCTTTTCCCTTAAATAAAGACATATTGCAATGCATGCCAGAACCAGCTATTCCTTCCATTGGCTTAGGCATGAAAGTCGCATGTAAATTATATTTTCTAGCAATCGTTTTAACCACTAACTTAAAGGTTTGTATGCTATCACAAGCATCGACAGCATCTGCATATTTAAAATCGATCTCATGTTGTCCTGGTGCTGCCTCATGATGAGAGGCTTCTACTTCATAGCCTAGTTTTTCTAACTCTAACACAATATCACGTCGGCAATTCTCCCCTAAATCCATAGGAGCAAAATCAAAGTATCCGCCATGATCATTCAAATGTTGAGTGATATTTTGATTTTGGTCAAGTTGAAATAAGAAAAATTCTGGCTCTGGCCCTAGTTCAAAAGAAGAAAATCCTAATTCTTGCATATGTCTTAATACCCGTTTTAAGTTTCCACGAGGGTCGCCCGCAAACGGTGTACCATCAGCATTGTAAATATCACAAATTAAACGACCCACTTTACCATGTTCAGCTTCCCAGGGAAAAATCATCCAAGTGGTTAAATCAGGATATAGGTACATATCACTTTCTTCAATGCGCACAAATCCTTCAATAGAAGAACCATCGAACATCATTTTTTGGTCCAGTACTTTATCCATCTGACTGATCGGTACTTCTACATTTTTTATCATACCACTAATATCGGTAAACATTAGTCGTAAAAATCGAACATTTTCTTTTTTGGCAATCTCTTTAATCTGTTCTGCGGTATAATCTACTTTTGGCATATATTTTTCCTTCCTTTACGGCGGTTTGTAGTAAGAGACAAGTAAGTACGGTAAAACTATAGCTTAGGGCGTTGAGAATCAAAAGGACCTTTGGGATTGAGTCCACCTTGGGATAAAATTTCATCATAAAAAATACGTCGGACATCTTTATCTGTTAACGGTTTTTTATTTTTTGCTTGTTTTTCTTCTTCTTTTCGCATCTTATAAACATGCTTGATACCGGCCATATTTAAACCATCTGAAAGATAATCTTTAATTTCTAGCAGGATATCTATATCATTTAAAGAATATAGACGTCGATTGCCTTCGCTTCTTTCAGGATGAATTAAATCTTGTTCTTCATAGTAACGAATTTGGCGCGCGCTTAAATCCGTTAATTTAATGACTGTACCAATTGGAAAAACTGACATTGAACGCCGCAGCTCTTTTTCACTCATAGGCTTACTCCTCTTTCTTTCATTCGGTCAAGCTACCTAGCAACTATACCAATTTATGTTATAGCTGTCAACAGTTTATGTTATAAAAGCTAACACAAAATAAGAGCAGTCAGACAATCCCGCTGCTCCTACTTTGCCTGTTCCATACGAGTAATAGCAAAAGAGTGCTCTTTAGCAAAACCTTTGGCTACATACTGCTGTTTTTCTTCTTCAAAATCGGTTGAAACAAGCAATGTATTTTGTTTTAATTTTTCTAACAAACGTCCTTCATCCGGCGCTAAAACTAAAGTATAAGGCTGTAATTTTTCCTTCATAATTGATTGGATCGCTTCAATGAGTTTATCCTTACTAGCAGGATCTTTTGCTGAAACTAAGACATAAGGAAACAATGTGGGAACAAATTGCTCTTTATCTATCAAATCCGCTTTATTATAAACCACCAAAACTGGAATTTGACGCAATTGCAAGTCGTCCATCAACTTTAAAACCGTTTGCTCTTGTTGCTGCCGATTTTCAGCAGAAGCGTCAATCACGTGCAGTAATAAGTCCATATTTTGACTTTCTTCCAAAGTTGAGTGAAAAGCGTCAATTAATTGCGTGGGTAAGTCTTGTATAAAACCAACTGTATCAGTAATCGTGACTTCAAAACCTTCTGGCAAGCGCCATTTTTTAGTCAGTGGATCCAGCGTTGCAAATAATTGATTTTCTTCATAAGCATCTGCGCTTGTCAATAAATTAAGTAAGGTCGATTTTCCAGAATTGGTATAGCCAACTAGACCAATTTGGTATACTTGTTGTTCATTTCTTTGTTGACGTGTTCTTTGGCGATGTTGCTCCACTTCTTTTAGCTCACGGCGAATACTTGTCATTTTTTTGCGAATTAAACGTCGATCAGTTTCTAGTTTAGTTTCCCCGGGGCCTCGGGTACCAATACCACCTCCAAGTCGCGACAAGGTTTTTCCTTGACCGATGATCCGAGGAAAGGAGTATTCTAATTGCGCCAATTCTACTTGCAGTTTACCTTCTTTGGAACGTGCACGTTTGGCAAAGATATCTAGAATTAACTGAATCCGATCAATGGTAGGCGCCTCCAATGCGTCTTCAATAATTTGCCCTTGTCTTGGTGTTAACTCATGGTTAAAAATCACCAAATCGATCGCTTCTTTGTCAATCGTCTGTCTTAATTCTTCCAACTTTCCTTTACCGATAATGGTTTGATGATCAAATTGTTCTCGATTTTGTTCGATAGAAGAAATCATGGTACCATTAGCAGTTTGTGCCAAATTTTTCAATTCAAGCATAGATTCTGCGAAATTATGATGATTTTCCGGCGTCTGTACCCCAACTAAAATCACTCGTTCTTTTTTTACCATGCTACACCTCCAACCACTGTGCAACTTCTTGTTTTATCTGCGCTATTTCCTGAGGTTCTTGGAACAAATCGAACCAATGAAAAAACATGCGGTTATTAAACCAAGTCAACTGTCTTTTGGCATAGCGCCTTGAATTTCGTTTGATAAGATCGGTCGTTTCTTGAAGACTACGTTCTTTGGCAAAGTATGGAAAAAACTCTTTATAGCCAATTCCTTTGGCTGCCTGACTGTCAGGATATTTTTTTACTAACGCTGCTTCTGTGATAAGTCCACTTTGTATCATATCATCCACACGTGTATTAATACGCGCATGCAAAAGCGAACGATCAGTGGTTAGTCCAATCATAAAGCTATCATATAATGGTTTGGGCGCTTTTTCTGGCGCAATAATACTTCTTCCGGTTTTCTCTTTTACTTCTAAAGCGCGAATAATTTTACGCTGATTGTTCATATGAATCTTTTTAGCAGCTAAAGGGTCCTTTTTTTCTAATAATTCAAAAAGTGCTTGTGGACCTTCATTTTCTGCAAAAACTTCATATTTATGACGAAGTTTATCATCCTGCTCTTTTTGCGTTGCACCTAATTGATAATCATAAAGGAGGGATTGAATATACAATCCAGTCCCTCCCACAATAATAGGTAAATGCCCTCTGTTACAAATTTCAGTAATTTTTTGCCGTCCTTGCTTTTGAAAGTCGGCTGCAGAATAACGATCTCCGATATCACAAATATCGATTAAATGATGAGAGACTCCCTCTTTTTCTTCTTCGGTAACTTTGGCCGTACCGATATCTAATTGTCGATAAATTTGCATAGAATCACCGCTGATGACTTCACCAGCAAAAGTTTTGGCTAGTTGAATACTTAGACTTGTTTTTCCGACAGCTGTCGGTCCTGCAATGACTAACACTTTTTTCATGTCTTTTGTTGATTCCTTCTCTTAGCCAATTGTATTTCTTCCGGAAAATCAGTAAACGCGCCGGAAACTTGTAGGTCCATTACTTTTTTTAAGTTTTCTTCATCATTGACGGTCCATGGACGAACATCAATAGGATAATTAGGAACTTCTGCATCATGTGCCAAGGCCCAATCAAGACTCGGGTGAATGCCCTTGATATATGACCGATCCATCGCCATATTCGTCGCTTCTTCTGAATCCTTCATTACTAAATCAATTCGCGTTTTAGGTTCAAGTTTATGAATACGTTCTAATGTATCTAAATTAAAACTGGAATACCAATAAATAAATGGCCATTCTTGACTCAGCATAAGATCCGAAACTTTTTCTTCAATACCCGGATAGTCTTCCACATTTGTTTTAAGTTCAATTTCTACGATCCCTCGATAATTTCGTGCAATCAGTAAGTCAGTCACTTCTTTTAATGTAGGCACTTTAGTTGATTCATATTTTTCATCAAACCAACTGCCCGCGTTCAATGCCTTTATTTCCGCAAGTGTTTTATCTTTAATAGCGCCCTTACCATTGCTCGTGCGATTTACTTGTTCATCATGCATGACAACTAGCTCATTATCTTTCGTTAGTTGAACATCTAATTCAATACCTTCTGCTCCTGCGCGAATTGCTTCAGCAAACGAAGGCAAAGTATTCTCGGGCCTTGTTCCACTAGCTCCTCTATGAGCAAAAATTTTCATCGGTCTCACTCCAATCAGAGATATTGTAACATGTAACGATAAAATCAACAAAAAAAAAGAAGAAACAGCGCTTTGTCTCTTCTTTTGGCTCATTATAGAGGTTTGGAAAAGTAGGTCAACGGTTCATCGCTGACTTTTTTCATTTGATTTTTCTTTTCGTAAATCATTTCTGTTAACTCATCGGAAAGTTCTTCGACCAACATACGCGCGCCTTTAAATGTGTAGCCGCCAATTTGAACCGTTTCTTCAGGAGATAAAACGACCTTACGAGTAGCAATTCTTTTAAAAAACTCATCCAAAAAATAATTAGGTAAATAAAAGCTATTCTGAGCTGCAAAAGAATGTAAATAAATATAATCATCCACCGTAATATAGCAATCATCAAAAGCGTTAAAACTGGTGTATTGCTCCATCATAATGACCCGTTTATCCAAAATTTCTACTATTTTTTTATTTAATAATACTAAAGTTTCAATCTCTTTGACCTTATGCTCTAGCATTCTTCTTTTTTCATCTTTACGTTGATCATATCGTATACGTAAATTAAACGCGACCGTTACAACCAATGCGCCAATTAGCACTCCTAATAAGCTTGCGATAAAAACTTGCATTTAACTTGCCTCCCCATTAAAAAATAATTGATGTCTTTATTCTACCAAATTTTCTTTATCATAGCCAAGGTTTTATATTTGACCTTTATTGACCAAATATGTATACTAGCTATTAGAAAAAGATAAATGGACGTGATATAATGTCTTTTAAACGTCTATATTTTCTATGATTTAAAAGGAGGAACATGAAATGAATTTAATTCCAACAGTAATTGAACAATCAGCCCAAGGGGAAAGAGCGTATGATATATACTCTCGTTTATTAAAAGATCGTATTATTATGCTAAGTGGTGAAGTAACCGATGATCTATCTAACTCCATCATTTCACAACTACTATTTTTAGATGCACAAGATTCGGAAAAAGATATTTATTTGTACATTAATTCGCCAGGTGGTAGTGTGACAGCTGGTTTTGCCATTTATGATACCATCAACTTTGTCAAAGCTGACGTGCAAACCATCGTATTAGGTATGGCAGCCTCTATGGGAAGTTTCCTATTAACCGCTGGTACCAAGGGCAAACGTTTTGCTTTACCAAATGCTGAAATCTTGATTCACCAACCATTAGGCGGTGCGCAAGGACAAGCAACTGAAATCGAAATTGCTGCTCGTCATATCTTGAAAACACGTGATCGCTTAAATGAAATCTTGGCTGAACGTACAGGTCAATCACTTGAAGTAATCAAACGCGATACCGACCGTGATAATTACATGACTGCTGAAGAAGCCAAAGAATACGGCTTGATAGATGACATCATGACCAACAAATAAACAATGATTAAAAGTGCCATTGTCTTTACTATTTTGGGTAAAGGCAATGGCTTTTTTGTATTTAATAATAATTTAAGAAGACTATTAGGACCTAATTCTTTTTATATTCAGTGTACTTGCCGTCCAGATAATCTTTGCCTAATTGGCAATAATGATCTACGTTTTCTTTATTGCCTTTAATTTCTTCTGGCGTTAATTCTCTAATCACTTTTGCTGGTCGTCCTAAAGCTAAGGAATTTGGCGGAATCACTGTTCCTTGGGTCACTAAGGAACCGGCACCAATCATACTGTTCTCCCCTATCATTGCATTATTCATAACAATCGAACCCATACCGATTAAAGCGCCGTCTTCAATTTTACAACTATGCAACAAGCACTGATGTCCTACAGTAATGTTGTTACCGAGCACACAAGAAATATCATGATCAACATGAATCACTGTTCCGTCTTGAACATTCGTCCTATCTCCTACAAAAATAGGGGCGTAATCACCACGAAGCACACTATTAAACCAAACAGTTACCTCTTTGCCCAAAGTCACATTTCCAACAATCGTAGCATTTTCTGCAACAAAATTTTTCATAGTTTCCTCTTTCTAATCCAATTAAAATAAGAATATAAAATTATAAATGAGGGTTTCTTTCTCAAACTTCCCTTCATTATTATCAAAATGAAGGGACCTCTCTCGAACTTCCCTTGATTTTGGATAAAATGAAGGTTCCTTTTCTAAACTTCCTTTCATTTCATCTAAAATGAAGGCTCCTTTGTTTAACTTCCCTTCTTTTGTAAAGTATATCATATCACTCACTAGCAACAAAAAAGCGACACCAACTTATAGTCAGCGCCGCTTTTTCTCTTATTCTTGGTCTGCAAATTGGCTATTATATAGCTCTGCATAAAAACCATTTTTAGCAAGTAAAGTATCATGCGTTCCTTGTTCGATAATAGAACCATGATCCATAACTAAAATCAAATCCGCATCACGAATGGTTGACAAGCGATGGGCAATAACGAAACTGGTCCGTCCTTTCATCACTTGATCCATTGCTCTTTGAATCAATGCTTCTAGACGGGTATCTACTGAACTGGTTGCTTCATCTAAGATCAAAATTTCAGGATCAGAAATAATTGCCCTTGCAATTGTTAATAATTGTTTTTGTCCAAGAGAAACATTATCTCCTTCTGAAGCAATTTCCATATCATAGCCTTCTGGTATCGTCCGGATAAAGTGGTCAACATTGGCTGTTTTAGCAGCATCTACTACTTCATAATCGGTAGCATCTAACTTACCAAAACGAATATTATCTGCGATTGTCCCACCGTAGAGCCAAGCATCTTGTAATACCATACCAAATAATGAACGAACATCACTTCGGTTCATTTCCTTAGTATCAATCCCGTCGATTTTGATCGCGCCATCATCTACATCATAAAAACGCATCAACAGATTGATTATAGTTGTTTTCCCAGCGCCAGTTGGACCAACGATCGCTACGGTCTGACCTGCTTTTACACTCAAGTTCAAATCTTCGATCAATGGCTCATTTTGTTTATAAGAAAAATAAACATGATCAAATTCAACATCACCTTGGACATATGCAGGCAAAGCTACTTCATTTTCACTTGCTTTTTCTTCTTCTTCATCTAAAACTTCAAATACACGACGAGAAGAAGCAGAAGCACTTTGTAGCATAGCAGATAATTGCGTGATATTTCCCATTGGTTGACTGACTTGCCAAATATATTGGATGAAAGCTTGTAGTTGACCAACCACAATCACACCACTTAGGACATTTAAACTACCAAAAACCGCAATCACTATATAAGTTAAGTAAGCCGTTGATTGAACCAATGGCATCATAAGTCCTGAAATAAATTGCGCTTTAAACCCATTTTCTTTAACAGAGCGATTTACTTTTCTAAAGTTTTCGGATGTTTCATGTTCACGTCCAAAAAGTTTAATGACATTAAAACCTGTCATATGTTCTTGTACGAAACCATTCATTTCACCTAAAGAGTTTTGCATTCCATTAAAGTATTTTTGCGATTTTGAAATAACAAAACGCGAAATAAAATAGGAAGCTGGAATCATAAGTACAGCTGCTAGTGCCATATAAACATTAATATAAAACATCATTGAGACAGATAATACAATACTCAAAAAAGCATTCACTAATTGAACTAATGATTGTTGTAAAGCGCCACTAACAACATCCACGTCATTAGTCACACGCGAGAACACATTACCTTGTTGGTGAGTATCAAAGTAAGAAACCGGCAATCGATTGATTTTATGCGAAATATCTTTACGCAAATCTTTCATTGATGATTGTACAACACCGGTCATTAACAAACCAGCAGCCAATTGTGATCCCCCATAACCAATACCAATAAGGACAATGGCAATTACCGTTTGTTTGATGTAAGCAAAATTTATCGGATCACCATTTGAAATATTACGACTGATTTCTGTGGTTGGAAGTCCTGTAACATAAGGCAAGGCAGTATTAAAGCCCACCGTTGCAACTACTAGAAACATGACGAAAATAAATTTAAATTTATATGGTTTTATATATTGTCCTACACGTTTTAAAGAAGAAAAAGTATTCATTGTCCTAACTCCTCCTTCGTTAATTGAGACGAAGCAATGTCGTAATAAACGGAGCTAGATTTTAGTAACTCTTCATGTGTTCCTATACCGACAATATTTCCTTCGTTCAATACAATAATTCGATCTGCCCCCATAATCGTGCTCACTCGTTGAGCAACAATCAATACGGTGGCATTTGTTGTTTCTTTATCAATTCTTTCACGCAATTTTGCGTCTGTCGCAAAGTCCAAAGCAGAAAAACTGTCATCAAATATATAAAGATCAGGTCTTCTTACAACAGCTCTAGCAATGGCTAAGCGTTGTTTTTGCCCACCAGAAAAGTTAGAGCCACCTTCAGCTATCTGTGTATCTAAACCATCTACTAATTCAGAAACAAAATCGCTAGCTTGCGCGATATCTATGGCTTCATACAATTCTTCATCCGTTGCGTCTTTTTTCCCGTAGAGAAGATTTTCTCTGAGTGTTCCAGAAAACAAAACAGCTTTTTGCGGTACATAACCAATCTTCTGACGTAAAGCAGCAATATCATAATCGCGAACATCGATACCATCTACCAAAATTTCACCTTCACTAACATCATAAAGACGAGGGATCAATTGAATTAAAGTAGATTTTCCGCTACCGGTACTCCCGATAAAAGCGACTGTTTCGCCGGGCTTGGCTGAAAAGGTCGCGTCACGAATCACTGGAGCCTCGGCATGTCCTGGATAAGCAAAAGTAACATCATCAAAGGCTAAGTAACCATTCGTTTCTGTCGTTGTTACGCCATTTTTTTTATTTTCTATAATAGGTTCAGTATCCATTGCTTCTTGAATTCTGTTTGCTGATACTGCCGCTCTTGGATACATCATAAAAATCGTAGAAAACATCATAAATGAAAACAATGCGTGGAATATATATTCAATAAAAGCAATCAAATTCCCCACTTCTAATGTTCCAGCATCTATTTGGATACTTCCTTGCCAGATGATATAAGCCATCACGGTATTAAATAGAAAGAAAAATCCTGGCTGCGCTGAAGACATCAAACGAAACAAGTTTTTGGAACTTTTTTCAAAGGCGTCATTTACTTTGCCAAAACGTCTTTCTTCAAAATCTTCATTAACAAAAGCGCGAATGACACGCAATCCTGACAAGTTTTCTCGTAAAATATTATTCAACCGGTCAAAATTTCCTTGTTGTTTCCTGGATAATGGGTCAGAAAAACGAGCGATCGCTACAACACCGATCAACAAGAATGGCAATGCCACTAAGACATAAGCACCTAAACTTGCACTCGTTCGTATGACCATAACCAGACTTGCAATAAACATCATCGGCGTCATAAAACCAGTTCGTAAAAGGTTTTGCATAAACAACATAATTTGATAAGCATCATTAGTTACACGGGTAATCAATGATGGAACACCTAGTTGTTCATATTCATTATGAGAATATCCTTGTATTTTCTCAAAAAGATCTTGGCGAATGGAGGCTGTTACATTAGTAGTGATACGGGACATAAAATACCCCAGAGAGATATTCATTAATACACCAACAACGACCACTGCTAACATGATTAAGCCTATTTTTTTAATATACGCATCATCATTATTGGCGACCCCCACATCGATCATTTGGCTTAACAATGTAGGTAATCCTAGTTCAATAATAATAAACCCGAAAACACAAATGAAATTAAAGAATAATAACCCTTTGTTTTTCAAAGTATAATGCAACATTAATTTCAAATTTATCCCTCCTTTTTTTGAGCAATTACTTTAAAGATAGCATATAGATATGAAAAAAGTAAAGAAAATGAGAAGCGTTTTTAACAAGTTTTTTCAAACCTTTTTTCATATAAAAATACACCATCCTTTTCTTCATAAGGGACTTTATATTTTCATGTAATTTTCTTGTTTTTGCCGGCGCATTTCTATACTTATTTTTATTTGTGTGATAAACTATCAATGGATAATTGGTTATAACTTAAAAAGATATAATTGCTAACTACTTTCAACAATTATAGATGATTAAGTTGCCAAAAACGGACCTATTTTGGATCAATCTTCACTTATAAATTTAAGTAAAAAGTCAAATAAATAAAGATGCAATAAAGGAGAACATACACATGATCTACAAAGTTTATTATCAAGAAACAAAAGAACGTAACCCTAAAAGAGAACAAACACACTCTTTATACGTGGACGTTGACGATGTAGTGAAAGCTCGTCACATCGTCGAAGAAAATACCCCATATAATATCGAATATATACAAGAATTAACTGGAAATCACTTAGAATATGAAAAAGAACAAGCTGATTTCCATATAACGGAGTTTTAACATGAAATTATCGCTTAAAAACAACGAAACAGGTATTTTCGCTGTTGGCGGATTAGGTGAAATCGGGAAGAACTGTTATGGGGTACAATTCCAAGATGAAATCGTCTTAATTGACGCAGGAATTAAGTTTCCAGAAGACGAATTACTTGGCATTGACTATGTGATTCCTGATTATAGTTACATTGTTCAAAACATCCAAAAAGTAAAAGCTTTAGTCGTTACACACGGTCATGAAGATCATATTGGCGGAATTCCTTATTTACTAAAACAAGTAAATATTCCTATTTATGCCGGACCGTTAGCTTTAGCTTTGATTACAAACAAGTTAGACGAACATGGTCTACTGCGCGATGCAGAACTTCATGAAATCAATGAAGACACTGTAATCCGTTTTCGTAAGACTTCTGTCAGCTTCTTTAGAACAACCCACAGTATCCCGGATGCTTTAGGGATTGTTGTGAAGACGCCGTCAGGAAATATCGTTGAAACTGGTGATTTTAAATTTGACTTTACACCAGTTGGCGAACCAGCAAATCTTCATAAAATGGCAAAGGTTGGCGAAGAAGGCGTGCTTTGTTTACTATCAGATAGTACAAACGCTGAGATTCCTACTTTTACTAAATCTGAAAAAACGATTGGCTCTTCTATCCTTAAAATTTTTGAAAAGGTAGAAGGACGAATTATTTTTGCTAGTTTTGCTTCCAACATTTTCCGTTTGCAACAAGCTGCTGAAGCTGCAGTTGCTTATGGACGTAAAATTGCCGTTTTTGGTCGCAGTATGGAAAATGCGATTGCCAATGGACAACGTCTTGGCTACATCAATGTCCCAGATGGAACATTTGTTGATTCGCGCGAGTTGAACTCTCTGCCGGCAGATAAAACAATGATTTTATGTACAGGTTCTCAAGGGGAACCGATGGCAGCTTTAAGCCGAATCGCTAATGGCACCCACCGACAAATCCAAATTCAGCCAGACGATACCGTGATCTTTTCTAGTTCACCAATTCCTGGAAATACGACTAGCGTAAATCGCTTGATCAATTCATTATTAGAATCAGGTGCTGAAGTCATTCATGGCAAGATCAACAACATTCACACTTCTGGTCACGGTGGTCAAGAAGAACAAAAATTGATGTTGCGCTTGATGAAGCCCAAATATTTCATGCCGATTCATGGTGAGTTTCGTATGTTGAAAATTCATAGCCAATTAGCTGAAAATACTGGAATTCCTAAAGAAAATTGTTTTTTGATGGAAAACGGCGACATGCTAGCTTTAACCCAAGATTCAGCTCGCCCATGTGGTCACTTTAACGCAGACGACACTTATATCGATGGTAGTGGTATCGGCGATATCGGAAATATCGTTTTAAAAGATCGGCGAATTCTTTCTGAAGAAGGTTTAGTGATCGCTGTAGCAACTATCGATAAAAGTAAAAAGGAAATCCTAGCAGGACCAGATATTTTATCGCGTGGATTTGTTTATATGCGTGAATCTGGTGACTTGATTAAAAAAGGACAAAACATCCTTTATAATGCATTACGTGATGCACTAAATCAACAAGATGCCAGTGAATATAAATTAAGAGAAGCAATGAGCCAAGCGTTACAACCGTTTCTTGTCGAACAAACGCAGCGTCATCCAATGATTTTATCTATGATTATGACACCCGATCATAAATAGAAAGAGCAGCCTGAAAAATGGCTGCTTTTTTACATCCTTATTTCTACATATTCAACACTAGTTTTAATTATCTATGTGCTATCTTTACTCATTCAACATAGGTTTCGCGTTTCTATGGGCTATCTTTGCTTATTCAACATAGGTTCCTCATTTCTATGGGCTATCTCCATTCATTCAACATAGGTTTCTCATTTCTATGGGCTATCTTTGCTCATTCAACATAGGTTTCGCGTTTCTATGGGCTATCTCCATTCATTCAACATAGGTTTCTCATTTCTATGGGCTATCTTTGCTCATTCAACATAGGTTTCGCGTTTCTATGGGCTATCTTTGCTTATTCAGTATTAGTTTTCTTTTTTATACTACTTTTTTTCAT
>NZ_JAKEIT010000021.1 GCF_021474685.1 Tetragenococcus halophilus
GTTGTTCACCCACTAAGAATCGACTTGTTGATAATCTTTCTTCAATTTCATCTAATCTATCAAACAATTTAGTAACTTCTTGCTCGTAAAATCCTTGTTCATTAGCAAGACCTATTTTATATACTGCATTATTAATTTCCGGTCCAATAATATTATTCCATGCTTCGATTTCGGATAAGGATTCTTCGGGAGCATAGTTATCGTCATTTGCTCCGACGTCATCAAAGGCACTGTTTAGCATACGAATAATATCAGATGATTCATTATTAACAATTTGATTTGTTTTCTTATCAAATAAAACAGGAACAGACACTTTTCCGGTAAAATTAGGGTCAGAAAAAGTATAAATTTCTCGTAAATAATTCGCATTGATCACGGGATCAGGTATTACACCATCACCGTCTTCAAAACTCCACCCCTGATCATACATCACAGGGTTCACTACCGATAAAGAAATGATGTCTTGTAAGCCTTTTAAACTACGCATCATAAGCGCTCGACTGGCAAAAGGACAAGCATAAGAAACATACAAATGATAACGACCCGTTTCTGCTTTAAAACCGCCTTCTCCTGTTGGACCAGCACTACCGTCTGGCGTAATCCAATGACGAAATTGTAAATTAGTCGTTACGACCTCTCCATCTGCATTAGCCGGTCTATCTTCTTTCTGCCATTCACCGTTTACTAACATTCCCATTATTTTTTCCCCCACTTTCTTCAAAATAACCTTCTCAATTCATTATAAATTATACATAGTTATTTTAATAATAAAGTGTTTTTCATCTACGAAAGCTCTGATATCGTTCGGAAGTAGCTGATGATTTCTTCATGAAGAAATGGTATTAATAATAAGACCAGAGTAATAATACTTAATACTACAGCTTTTTTTGAAAGTGCTTGGTTGAGTTTTTGCCAATCAAGTGAAAAGAGTAGAGCTATAAAGAAAATCATTCCACCTAGGTGTAACCAAGGTGTTATTTCTTGGAAATCGGCATTAAAAGCAAGCAAAACAGCAAAAAGAAGTACTGTCACACCAATACTTATCACGACGATTTTTTCTACTGGGGTGAATATTTGCGTGGTTTTCAATTTATTCATAAGTTCTTCATCTCCTCTGATAAGTTCGTCCAGTGAAATTTCAAAAAGGTCACTAATGGCAACAATATTAGCGAAACTAGGTAATGCAATGTCCTGCTCCCACTTTGAAATAGATTGCCGTGAAATATGCAATTTATCTGCTAGCTCTTGCTGAGACCAATTTTTCGTTTCACGTTGTTTTTTTAAACGTTCACCTATCTTCATAAAAATTCCTCCTCACATTTTTACATAACCACTATTGTTTCATAAATTCTAGCACCAAATGGTTGCAAGCAATTAATTACAAAAAGAACACATATATAGCAGGCTATTATCCGAAGCGGAAGGAATACAAAGACAAAGGTAATACCTAGGTAAATTATCATACAACCTTTAACATTGGTAAAAAAGATAGGTAGCGTTACGAACCATGTTACTAACAGGAAAAATAGCAGAAATTTCCCTATGCTTATTCTAAAAACTAAAGGATCCAAAAGAACACTTGTCTCTGCTAACCAAAGTGCTCAAGTTTTACTAAATTTTCAACCAATTTCTGTTTGTTAGTCTTTCCCAGAATTTGCTCAAATCTTTTTTCAGACGCATTCAAAAAGGAATTAATTTTTATTTCGATTTCCTGCGCTTTTGGGGTCAAATTAATTTCTTTAAGTCGTACATCTTGGCTACTAGCTTTTCTTATTATTAATCCCTTTTCTTCCATTAATTTTAAAATATTCGTAGCTGTAGGCTTTCTAATGTTAAATTCGTTTTCTATATCTTTTTGATAAATTGCCCCATTTTGTGAGTTAGAGCTTAAAAAATCAATGATGCTCAACTGTGTGCCAGTTAACCCTAAAGTCCTAGCATATTGATCAACTTCTCTGTGTAAATTATTTTGTGCTCTTTGAAGCGCAACGCCTAATCTCCTCATTGGTTTACTCCTTACTTATATTTTCTTTTTTAGTGGCATGATAAAGCAAAACACTTCCAACAATTACTATAAAAAATAAAAATGTTAAAGCAATTTGAGCGCCCATACTTGTTTTTCCAGCAGTAGTTTCCGCCGTACTTATTTGTTGGCCAACTTGCATAATAGCTGAAACTATAGAAGTCCCAACGGCGCCTGAAAACTGTAAAATCATATTAAACAGTCCATTTCCATCTGCATTATCTTCTCTATTTAGCAGGGCTAACGAATGTGTCATAATATTGCCCATTATCAAACCCATCCCCATCATAACGATAAGATAAAAAAAGATAATTTCAATTGAAGTTAATGATGAAGCAAAAATAGTAAAAAGTAAAGTACCTATAATTTGTAAAAAGGCACCCACCATAATGGGTCTTCTAGCGCCAAAATTATCCAAAAGACGTCCACCAATTGGCGTAAGTACTGCCCCTAAAGCAGCGCCTGGTAAAACTAGAAAACCTGCTACCGTAGCAGTTGAACCATTCACAAGTTGAATATAATTCGGCAAAATAAAGGAGAGACCTAATGCAACGATTTGGAAAACAAAGTAGGCACTGATCCCTTGAGTAAACTTAGTTATATTGAAAAGTTTGATATTTATTAACGGGTCAGTAGTACGTAACGAATGCTTGATAAAATAAATGAGCGCTACAATCCCAATCACAAAAGGCAAAGCAAAATTTAGAAACTTTTCCTGAACCGTTGATAAATTGCTAAATGCCAAAATAAAACCAATAAAAGTAATTGCTATACTAATAAAACCGCTAATGTCAATTTTAGTATGTTGAGCAGAATTAGGCTCACTTTTGATAAAGACACTACCAATAATAAAGGAAACGACAATAATAGGTATGATAGAAATGAAAATGTACCGCCAACCTAATGAATTAACTATCAAGCCTCCCAGAGTAGGTCCTAGAGCAGGGGCAATCGCTGTAATCATTGTTCCTACTCCCATAAGTAATCCAATTTTATTAATAGGTGCTCGTTCTAGGATAATGTTAAACATTAATGGCAAAGCAATCCCGGTCCCTACACCTTGTATAACACGTCCAACGACTAAAAGAGCGAAGGTCGTGGTAGTAGAATCTATGACCAACCCTAACAAAAATAATAATACTGCGATTATGAAAAGCTTTTTAGAAGAAAAATTTTTCTTCAAATAAGCTGATAAGGGCATGATAATTGCTGCAGTTAATAAATAGCCTGTGGTCATCCATTGTACAGTAGCTATATTTACATTAAATTCTTCCATCAAAACAGGAAACGTTATATTACTAGCCGTTTCAATTACCACACCACAAAAAGACAATAAACCTGTGGCAACAATAGCCAAAATTAAGTGTCTATCTAGTTTTCTTTCCATAAAAATCCTCCTCCATAATAGTTAGCTTGCTAACCAATACAGAAGATTATAATACTCTAAGAAAAAACATAAGTCAATAATAACCTGGATTACTCTCGTGAGCGAACTCGCTGATAAAATGGATAATTCTATTTTTGCATGCTTTGTAAGTTTTTCTTTTTTTATAAACCATTCAGGAACATGGTATTAAATATGAGTTTGGTAAAATTCTTAATTTTGAAAATATATCTATGAACTTAATTTAATAGCTATACAGCAAAAACAACTTACACTCTTTTTATTAAAATATCTCTAGCCATAATAGATTACTCATGACACGCGTAAGACCATCATATAACGGTGTTCAACGGAACTTATAAATCCCTTCTCTTGGATTTCATGATGTAGTGCCATTAAACTATCCAAACATTTATCAACGGAAAAATCAGGAAATTCCCACTCGACAATTGACGCGTAATAGGCAATAGCACCTGCATCAAAAAATTTAAGCTGAGCGTAAAATTCATCTTTTGCAAGTATCTCGAACCCGAGCTTTTTTGCTTGTTCTAACTGATAACCCAACTGGTTACGAGAATCAACTTCTAGATCTTTTTTCAAGAGTCGTCTGGAAAGCGTCCGACTATTTTCACAGCCTACTTGCTGTGTGATAAATATGCCCGGTTTTTTTAGCGTACGCATTACTTCATCCAACCGAAAAGCTTCATGTCGATTAATTATAATATCAAAGGAAGGGTCTGGGTAAGGAAGGATATCATCTTCTTCCACAAATTTGACGGTAACACCTAACGGCCCTAGTTTCTCTTTACATAACTGGTAATTGGGTAGGTAACCTTCTGTCACTGAAATCTTATTATAAGGATGTTCAAGGCTCAAAAGAACTTCTCCACCGCCTGTTCCCATGTCTAATAAATCATCATTTTCTTTTAAGTACTGTTTGACAATTTCTAAATAATCCCAAGGTAGAGCTTCCATTTCCCATCTGCCACTATCATCTAAATAGGAAAAATCCCAGCCTTCAAAAGAACGTGTAGCTTCTTGTTTCCATTGCTCTATTAATGTTTTCATAATGTTTATCCTTTCGTATTCTTTAATAAACAGATACAATACGATAAACTGCGACAAAGCTACTCGATACGCCGCCGCTTTTTACCGTATCGAGTGGTTAATTCGTTGCATAATAGTCTCTCCTTTAATTTATAAATATTTTTCAACAGATCGACAGCTTTTACCATCTTCATAATAGACATCAGATGAAATCTTATACCCACATTTTAAATAAAATGCTAATGCAACAGCCTCTGAATGGATAATAACTTTTTTGTAACCTTTTGTTTTCGAGTAATCTTCTAATTGTTTAAGAATTTCAGATGAAAGGTGACTTCCTCTATATTCTTTTAATGTGGCCACACGTGTGATTTGTACGCTTTCATCATCTATTTTCAGTAAACGAGCGGTAGAAATAGGCAAATCACCTTGATATGCTAATGCATAAACCGCGTTGTTGTTATCATTCAAATCAAATTCATTTTGCAATGAGATTTGGCCTTCCAGCACAAATACTTGCATACGAATAAAAATACTTGCAGCTTGTTGCCAAATTTGGTTTCCAATAACAATTTCCGTGTCTTCCATCTACTCACCCCATCCGTTCTTTATTCATTAAATAACAGATAAGTTCACTAAACAACTATAGTAAGTGCAAAATTGGCTATTAGACATTATTTTCTCTATCAAAATAAGCTTTCAACAAAGCAACAGTCTCATCGACTTCCTCTTTTGTCGTATATCTTCCTACACTAAAACGAATTGCGCCTAAAGCAATTTTTTCATCAACTCCCATTGCTTTTAAAACAGGAGAAATGACCGTAGACGATGTATGACAAGCCGAGCCTGTCGCAGCCCAAATATCAGGATTGTCTTCTAATATTTTGGCGCCATTATATCCGATAAAACTAACATTTAATGTATTCGGTAATCGGTTCGTCTGATCTCCATTTAAATGAACTTTATCGTTAAATTCTTTTCTTAATTGCTTATAAAAATAATCACGAATATCCTTTAAATCGTTGTTTGGCAAGTGATAAGCGGCTTGAACAGCAGCTTGTGCGAGTGCCGCAATGTAAGGAACGTTTTCAGTACTAGCACGTTGTCCATTTTCCTGACTTGCGCCATGAATCAACGGTTCAATTTTTATACCTTCACGTATAAACAACGCTCCAATGCCCTTAGGAGCATAAAGTTTATGGCCTGCAACTGTTAAAAAATCTATTTTTGTTTTTTCCAGATCAATCGCTACTTTCCCCACAGACTGCGAGGCATCCGTATGGAAAAACACATCTCTTTCTCGGCAAATTTCAGCAATTGCTTCAATGGGTTGTAGCGTCCCCACCTCATTATTAGAGTGCATGATCGTGACTAAAATCGTATCTTCACGAATCGCATTTTTTACATCAATAGGATTTACCGCGCCTTTTTCATCTACAGGAACATAGGTCACTTCGTAACCGTTTTTTTCTAAAAATGCCAAGGGTTCTAAAATTGCTGGATGTTCAATTTCCGAAGTGACGATATGCTTTCCCTGATTTTTATAGCTATAAGCAACACCTTTTAAAACGGTATTATTTGATTCACTTCCACTTGCAGTAAAAGTGATTTCTGCTGTTTTAGCATTTAAAAGGGCCGCTACTTGTTCTCTTCCTTCTTCTACTGCTTGTTTTGCGTTATTGCCAATAGGATAACGATTGGATGGGTTCCCAAATTCCTGCTTTAAAAAAGGCAGCATAGCCTGAAGAACCGTTTCATCCACCGGAGTTGTTGCATTATAATCTAAATAAACCATAATACCGTGATTTCCTTTCTCTATATTTCGCAACTGTTAAGGGTAATAAGTTTGAAGTCTAAAATTTAATTTTCATTATCGCCAATAAAACGTATAACACTTTCTAAAGCTTCATCTAAATCAGCAGCATAGATATGCTTTTGTGAATTTTCCGCGTAACGCTTGAGTGTTTTTTCATACATTGGATCATAATAATATTTCAATAAAAGAGCGACTGCAGAAGAAAATTTTTCTTCTGTCAAATTTTTGGCAATCTCTTTAGCAATTGGTGTATGCACATGTTTTCGAATCCTTTGAAAAGCCTCTTTGATTTCCTCTGGGTACTCTTCAGGGTGGTATTCTTGCAGAATAATTTCCACTCGTCTTTCTAAAGGAAGATGGATGAATAGTTGCATACTGTTTTCTTTTTTCTCGTGTAAATTAGCGGGAAGTGTTGCTTTACCAATACGCTTGCTTTCTCCTTCCATTAACAAAAACGGGCTATCTTCATAATGTACCAACTCTTGTACTAGTAAAGAATCAAACGCCTTTTGCTTATTAGGTAGCAAACCGATCTGTCCAAAAATCGACCCGCGATGATTTGCCATCTTTTCCAAATCAAGCACTGGATAACCCGCTTTTTTTAAACGTCGTAACAAAACTGTTTTTCCACTGCCCGTGTAGCCATTTAACACATACATCCTTTTAGTAAATGTCTGTCTTTCTAATTGTTTCATTACCCATCTTCTATAAGAACGTATGCCTCCTTCTAATCTCTCAACTTTTATGCCCATTAAATCGACCACGGTAGCTGCAGTTTTACTGCGCATACCGCCACGTGAGCAATAAACGACTCTTTCTTTTCCTAGAGATTGAAATTGTTCAATAAATTCCGGTAATTTTACGGAAAATAGTTCTAGACCTTTTTTCTTAGCTTCTTTAGGACCAACTTGAGTATAGATTGTGCCTACTTCTGCGCGTTCTTCATTATTCAAAAGAGGAATGTTTATACTGCCGGGAATGTGAAATTCAGCAAACTCCTTAGGAGAACGAACATCTACTAGAGTAACCTCTCCTTCTTTATGTTTTTTCAATAAATCAAGTAATTCCATATCTTGAAACATACTTTCACGCCCTACTATATAATTTACTCCTCAACATTAATATGACCTTTGTCATCTTCCTCAACACTACCGATAATTGCTGCATCGATATTTTTATCTTTAAGTTCTGCAAGTAGCGACTTAGCATCTGATCCATTCACAGCTGCTAGTAGTCCACCTGAAGTGACTGCATCGCATAAGATCCATTGATCGATCTGATCTAACGAACTTGCAAAAGTAACGTCATCTTTTAGGTAATTAAAATTATTCTTCGTGCCTCCTGGTACAGCACCTTCTTCAGCAAGTTGTTTTACTCTTGGCAAAACAGGTACTTGTCGCGCTGCAATACGAATGTTCTTCTTACTAGCTTGCGCCATTTCTAAAGTATGTCCGAGTAAACCAAAGCCTGTCACGTCAGTACAAGCGTGAACCTCATAATTATCAAAAGTTTCAGCAGCTGTTTTGTTTAAGCTAGCCATCACTTCAGTTACACGCTCAATTTCTGTTTCGTCCAATAATCCTCTTTTAATAGAGGTCGTCAAAACACCCACACCAATCGGTTTAGTTAAGATCAACACGTCACCTGCTTGTGCACCACTATTTGTACGGATTTTATCCGGATGAATCTTCCCTGTAACTGCCAACCCAAATTTAGGTTCTTTGTCATCAATAGAATGACCACCAACCAAGGCCACGCCAGCTTCTTCTAATTTATTGCTTGCTCCTTCTAAAATTGCGGCAAGTATCTGCTTGTCCAAATCAGCAATCGGAAAAGCGACAACATTTAGTGCAGTAATCGGTGTCCCGCCCATTGCATAGACGTCACTGATAGCATTTGCTGCAGCAATCTGTCCAAAAGAATAGGGATCATCTACAATTGGTGTAAAAAAATCAAGTGTTTGAACAAGAGCAGTACTATCGTTAAGTTTATAAATTCCAGCATCATCGTTTGTTTCCAACCCTACTAATAAATTAGGATTGGCTGTAGCTGGAGAAAGCGACTGTAGTACTTGGCGCAAATCCGCTGGCCCGATCTTACAACCACAACCTCCTTTAGAAGACAAAGCTGTAAGTTTTACTGTATCGTTATTATTCATATCATCAGATCCTTCTTTTAAGTTTCACCAATAATTTTAACACATTTCAAAAGATATGATGAAAGACTGACGATTTTCGTAGGCGAAATGTAAAAGAGGGCTTTTTTGTTTTTATTATCTTCTTAAATCATTGAACAAATAATGAAAAAGAAAAACACTGTTTACTCATGAGTCGAACGGCTAGTAAAAAGAGAAAATATTGTTTGTTCGTTGACCAGTAATATAACCAATATTTTTTTGAAAAATATTTATCTAAAATATAATAGTTATGACCTTGAAAAGTTGATACATACAACTTTTTGTGAACATTATGGTATAATCTTAATGTAAGATACTACTTTTTATAAAGTCAGTCTCTTTATGTAGTAAAATTTTGTATTTCTGCTAAATCGCTATAATATACCTTAAAATTGCTCAAGTTTTGATGAATACAAACATTTACATGAGGACCAAATTTAGTTTTTATAGTTATATTTTTGAGGGATTATAATCAACAAAATTAATTAAATAAGGAGGACTGAACTATGGAAGAGTTTAAATTAACGTATAAAATTGGTGACTTGGAATTAAAGTTAAAGGGCTCTCAGGAGTTTATTGATAAAGAAAAGGAAGATTTTTTACAAAAATTGCCTGAGCTAATCGACCTGCATACAGCTCAACCGATTGATCCTGATACGCCCGCTCCTGATGCCGAAATAAAAATCGATGAGAAAATTTCTTCTGAAGAAAAAGAAAATGGATCTGCATATGAATCAATTGTAGAGTTCCTAAACGCTCATGACTTCTCTACTCAAAAAGAAACGGTCTTGGGAATGGCATATTTCATTGATTGCGTACAACAAAACCCTCCAGTAATCACAAGAAAGATTAACGCATTATACGACGAAGCACGCCAAAAGAAACCTAATACTTCAGATAACTTAAGCAGGCTAGCCAAAAGCGGTGATTTAATGCCTATAAGCGGTAGTAAGAATAGTTATAAACTTACCAAACAAGGTATGGATACAGTTGACCAGCGACGTAAATAATAAAAAGTCCGAGTACGTTTGAAGCTGTTAAAGACAAACGTGCTCGGTTTTTTAACTTTTGTTGATCAATAATTTTAAATATTGTCATTGAATAATTTCCATCCAGTTTATACATATATTTTTAGCTTTCTTTTTTAAATAACGCAAAGGAATATAAAACAGGTAGAATAATAACCATAGCGATAATCGCTATTAATAACCAAATCTGTTGTAAAAATGCATTTAAAATGAACAATAAACCACCCAGAATATATATCCATCCAGCCATTCGATTCGTACGATTCCAATTTTCTTTACTATTTAATGTCCAAGCAAGTTTGATCCCTACGGTATAATTTTGTTTTACCTTGTGTAAATAATTTCCTAAAACTATAAATACAAGACCCACAAGTAAATTAACCAGTAACCCGACATTTAAATTATAACCTAATGCAGTCACATATGTTGCTAAAAAGACAACAGAGGAAACTAGCGGAATAATCCATAATACAGTTTTAAATATTTTGTCATTAATATTCTTTTTCTTAGGATCATAGCTTGTCAGTAGAAAAACCACCCATTGGATAAAAAGCATTAAAAAAGGTAGACCCAAAACAGTCATAGCTTTGCTGCTCCATCCATCAGGAGCGTTATTTGCACCAAAATGAGTCGCTATTTGATCCGGTAACTCTCCCCACAGTATCAATCCGATAAGCATCGGAAATAAAATAATCAAACTTGTAACAACCATTGTACTTTTGTATTCACTCTTCATTCTTTCGACTCCCTTCTAACTCGATCAACCACGACATTAATTCTTCCAAAATAGACGTATTTAGATCATAGTAAATAAAATTTTTTTCCTTTTCTTCCCAGATAAGACCTGCTTTTTTTAAAATATTCAAATGATAAGAAACAGTAGCAGCTGTCATATCAAAATGGCGGGAAATTTCTCCAGCTGACAAACGACCATCTTTTAATATTTGTAGAATTTCTCTTCTCACTGGATCTGAAAGCGCCTTAAAACTAGCTTCAAAACTCATTTAATTAGCTCCAATCAACTATTTAGAAAAACATCTAATTAGATTCTTTTCTAAATAGTAACTTTAAATTATCATTTTGTCAATTTATTACCTTAAAAAATGATAAAAACATTTTGGTCACTACGTCTCGCTTTCGCTCGCTGAATCGTAGTGATCCACTGCAAAAAAACCGAGTACATTTGCCTTTAACTGACTCAAATGTACTCGGTTTTTTTGTATTTTTTTATTTAATCATTTCTAGGTTTTAAATCTGCAATCCTCTGGCGATATCGTTTTTTTATTTCTTGAAATTCATCCATATCAAAAGTTGTTTGTTCTCCTAAAACTACCTGTTTTAAGCGTTTTAACGCCATTGACCATCCTGTAATATCTCGAATACGATAAGAAAAATCTGCTGGCAAAGTCTCATAAAAGTACAATTTTGTTCCTTCTGTAGTAGAAGTAAGATCAAAACATACGGAACCTACTCCTCCCCATTCGTAAGAAATTTCTTTGTCTTGAACAAATGATAAAATTGGCATAGTGATCTCTGAATCCGGCAATCGAAATACCATGTGCCCATTCCTCTTCAGTTCACCTACTTCAATTTCTGCAAACCATTCGGATATTTTCTCAGTTTCCGTCAAATATTGCCAAACAACTTTTTGGTCTGCCGGAATCGTCAGAGAATATTCTACGTGTAATGTATCTCCTTCAAAATAAAAGTAATCTTTCAACTGTAGACCTCCCGTTCTTTTTCCTCTATTAATTTGCAGTTATTTTAACAGATAAAACAAGAAAAGCAAGATATTTTAAGATCGATTAAACATCCAAAAAAGCGTTTGCTCTGATTGATTAAAAAGTATAAAATACAGTTTATATCAAGCTAAAGAGGAGATAAAAAAGATGGATATCGTGGTACTTGCAGGCGGTTTGAGTTATGAAAGAGACGTGTCTTTATCTTCGGGCGGAAAAATAGCAACGGCTTTAGAAGAAAAAGGTCATAGCGTTTTACTGTTAGACATTTATTTAGGCATGGATGCAAATAATTTCGAAGAAGCCTTACAAAAGCAAACAGAAAATAATAAAAACAGAGACTATTCTATTAGTAAAGAAGAACCAGCTTTAGAAAATTTAGCTAAGTTAAGTCAACAACAAAACGATCTGGTTGGAAATAATGTCATTTCTATTTGTAAAAGCGCTGATTTTTGCTTTTTAGCGTTACACGGCGGTATTGGCGAAAATGGAAAACTACAAGCCCTTTTTGATATTTATAATATTAAGTATTCAGGCAGCGATTATAAGAGTAGTTTGTTAGCGATGGATAAAGAAGTTTCCAAAAAATTGATGGTAACAAATCATATTCTAACGCCTAATTGGGAAATGATCGATTCATTTTACCAAAGAAAAATTTCTGCTCCTTGCGTAGTAAAGCCGATTGATAATGGTTCAAGTATTGGCGTAGAAATGGTAGAAGAAGATACTCATTTAGATGAAGCAGTAAAAACAGCTGCAAAATTTCAAAGTAAAATAATGATTGAAGAAAAAATTACTGGAAGAGAGTTCTCTGTAGGCATCTTAGGTGGTACTGTTTTACCTGTCATTGAAATCATCCCTAAACACGGTTTTTATAACTATGAAAATAAGTATCAAGAAGGTGCAACTACCGAGGTTGTTCCTGCAGAAATTTCTGAGAAATTAACAAAAAAATTGAGTGATCTAGCCCTTCTAGTCCATAATACTTTAGGGCTGTCCGTTTATTCCAGAATCGATTTTATGGTGACTTCTGATTCTAAGATCTATTGCATTGAAGCTAATAGTTTACCTGGGATGACACCTACCAGTTTACTGCCACAAGAAGCCGCAGCTCAAGGTATTGATTTTGCTGATTTATGTGAGAAAATCGTCCAATTTTCCTTAGATAAATATAATGTATAACTTCTAAAAACGATAAATAAAACTAGCACTCGATTTCTTGTTGAGTGCTAGTTTTGTTACTTTATTTTTATAATTTACAGTTCAATTGTGCTTCCTATACGAGTTACTTATTCTTTTTATTTATCCAATCCGTAGATAGATCCATGGCTGCTCGCGCGGCATTGGTCTGATCTAGTAAATTTACCATAACAAAATCATGGATCGTTCCTTGAAATCGTACTTGTGTCACTTCTACATTGGCTTCACGTAATTTGCGTGCATAAGCTTCGCCTTCATCACGTAAAACATCCGCTTCTGCCGTTAAAATCATAGCGGCAGGTAGATTTTTAAGTTCCTCTTCTGAAGCCCTTAAAGGAGAAGCCGTGATTTCATTTCTCTCTGATTCGTCAGTCGTATATTGATCCCAAAACCACTGCATCCCTTCTTTAGTTAAGTAATAACCTTCTGCAAATTGCTTATAAGACTCAGTATCAAAATTTGCATCTGTCACCGGATAATACAAAAGTTGCTGTTTAATCGGGATTCCTTGGCGCTTTTTACTCATAATGGTCATAATAGTCGCCATATTCCCACCAACAGAGTCTCCTGCTACACTCAGTCGATCTAAATCCATTCCTTTTTCTTTGGCTAAATCTGGTAACTGCTGTAAGACAGCATAGTTTTGTTCAATAGCGGTTGGATATTTTGCTTCAGGAGAACGACTGTACTCTGGAAAAACAACAATAGAATTTGTACGTACAGCCAGTTCACGAATTAATTTATCATGCGTAGCCGCACTGCCAAATACCCAGCCAGCACCATGGATATAATAGATGACAGGCAGCACTTCTGTATTACCTTTAGGTCTTAGAAATCGTACGTTGATTTTGCCCCAATCACCTGTATCAATTTTTTGATCTTCTATGTCAATTTCCAATTTTTTTACGGAAGATTCTTGAACTTGTTCTAATAAGTCACGTCCTTTTTTAGGGGGTAGCTCATAAATACGTGGGTGTTCTGCATTATCTTTGCTAAAATCAATGGCAGCTTTTTCCAGAGAAATTCTTTCGGTCATGATAAAATCCTCCTAAAATTTATTTAAAAACGAAAAAGCGTTTTTAATAACATAATTTTATCATTCCTTATTATTTTATAACAACATTTTGTTCTCTAAAAAATATTTTTTCATTCAATAAATAACGAAACCATATTTCACTAATATTTTATATATACTATTAAAGCCTATGAAGACTGTCACATATTATTTTTTATCAAAAACAAATAAGCTCACATTAGTCTTGTGTAACATGAGCTTAAAAAAACATTAAATTATATTTCTCTACTCTTTTGAATAACAGTATAATCAAACTATATATTGATCTCCAAAAATATTGGTGTATGGTCTTGTCTTTTTCCCGAATCAATCATCTTTGAAGTCTTCACTTGATCAGCTAGCCGATCGCTAACTAAAAAGTAGTCGATTCTCCAACCAGAATTGTTGATTTTACTTGTTTTAACTCGTTGTCCCCACCAAGAATAAATTCCTTCGACATCACCATGAAGATATCTGAAAGTATCAGAAAATCCCTTATTTAAAAGTTCAGTAAAACCAGCACGTTCTTCGTCGGTAAAACCAGCTGAAAAATGATTCCTGTCTGGATGTGCCAAATCGATCTCTTGATGTGCAACATTGTAGTCCCCCGAAGCAATGATTGGTTTTTGTTTATCTAAAGTAGTTAAATATTCTCTATATTTTTCGTCCCAAACTTGCCGTTTTTCTAATCGATCTAAATTACCACCAGCATTAGGGGTATAAACCTGTGTAACAAAGCAGTTTTCAAACTCCAATGTAATAATACGTCCTTCTTTGTCCATCGTTTCTGGCGCACCAATTTCAGGAAAAGTGACGGTTGGCTGAAGATTATTTTTGTATAAAAACATCGTTCCAGCGTAAGACTTGCGGGCAGGTTCTTCTGAGCTTCGCCAAGCGATCTCATAACCTGGCAACTCCTCAGCTAAAGCATCTATATGTTTTTGCGTAGGGCCTTTGGCAGACAATTTGGTTTCTTGAATGGCGATCACATCTGCATCATACTCAACAATCGTATCTAAGACCTTTCTAGTTAGTTGCGCCCGATTTGAATCACTAGTTAAAGCAGCATTTAAAGAATCAATATTCCACGAAATTAATTTCACAACTCTTTCTCCTTTATATATATAATTTTAAATGACATATTTATTTAAATATAACATTAAAGCTATTCAACAATCCATTATATTTATATAGCTATTTCTTGCTCTTTTTTGTTTCGACTTTTCTTTTTTCTACGAGTTCTTCTACCAGCTTATTTTTAGCATTATATATATTATCGTCTCCAAAGTCCGTCATTCCAGTATCTCCCGTATTATATTTTCCGGCTATATCACCATAATATTTGTTATACCGTAATTTAAATTTTTGAAAAACATAGCTAACGATTACTCTAAGAATGGCGTAAATCGGTACAGCAAAAATAAGTCCAAATAAACCTAAAAGATCTCCCATAATCAATAAAATAATAATGATTGTCAGCGGATGAATGTTTAACTGTCTTCCCATAATATTAGGTTCAACAAAATTACCTTCCACAAATTGAATAACTATCCATACTAAAATTAGTAAAAATACTTCTGTCCATGAAGTAAATAGTGCAACAATCAGTGCCGGAATAAACGTTAAGGTAGGTCCAATATAAGGAATTAGTGACAGTATCCCTCCAGCAAGACCTAAAATCCCACTATAATCCAATCCTATAATGGTAAAGCCTAAAAATATCATCACACCATTGGCTACTGCAATTGCCAGTTGACCTTTGATATATGAACCTACTTGAATGTCGATCTCAGTTGCTATACGTATCAAATCAGCGCGCCATTTGGGCGGTGTTACTGCTAATACACCATTCGCAAATTTTTCTGCATCTTTTAATAAGAAAAATAAAATAATCGGCGCAATGACAATGGTCATAACTACACTGGTAATTCCTGTAACAACCGAGGAAAAACGAGTAAGTCCTTCAGAGACATAATTTCCTATGTCAGAGCTAATACTATTCATAAAGCCTTCTACTTGCGAAATAATTTGATCAGCTAATTCATTTCCTGAAAAATCATCTATAAAGGCGATGACAGTATGTACCAAATTATCTATAAATATTGGAAATGTTTCTGCTAATGTTGTAATTTGGTTTTCTAGTAGTGGTATAACAAGCACAATGCCACCCGCTAGCAGTAAAAGCGCACTTGCAAATAGTATCGCTATCCCCCATACCCTTTTGATTTTGTGCTTTTCCATAAAGTCAATCACTGGATTAAATAGATAATATAGTAACACAGCAATAATTATCGGCATAAGAATATTAGATATAATAACTGCCAACGTACCAAAAATAAAGTCCAGTTTTGTCATGGTAATAATAAAAATACATAACAATAATCCAACCGTAACGGTATAAAGAAGATTACTTCCACCAAGAAATTTGATCCAACGCGTATTTTTCATTCTTTCACCTCTTCTAATTGAGAACCTACATTTTATTTAAAATAGTACATAAAAACAAGGTCTCATAAAACTAATTTTTGTATTTCTCTCATACATATAAAATTTAAATCACTTATATAATTAAATATAACATTAAAAAGTGTTATATTTAATTCAAAGGCTAAAAAAACGATTTGAAAAATAAAAACATTTGTAGATAAGAAAGGATGACCTTAGGTGTTACTAAGTAAAGAGCAGTATAAGAAGTTTTTGTGGCCGGTATTGGCAGGGTTAGTCTTATGGTTTTGTACCCCCTTACGTCCAGAAGCTTTAACTGCTTCAGCATGGCAAATGTTTGCAATATTTGTAGCTACGATTGTCGGTTGTATTACACAACCTTTACCTATCGGCGCAGTTTCTATTATTGGTTTTGTTGCTGCTACTTTGACAAAGGTAATTGATATTGATACAGCGGTTGCCGGCTTTGGTAATAGCAGCATTTGGTTAATTGCTATGGCTTTTTTTATTTCACGAGGATTTATTAAAACAGGGCTAGGAAAAAGAATCGCGCTTAATTTCGTCTCCTTGTTTGGTAAAAGAACGTTGCGACTAGCTTATTCAATTATTGGCGTTGATTTAGTTTTAGCCCCAGCAACACCAAGTAATACAGCACGTGCTGGCGGTGTCGTTTATCCAATTATTAAATCTTTGGCTGACGCATTTCATTCGAGTCCAAATGATGAAAGCCGCAAAGACATTGGGGCTTTTTTGATGTTTGCAGAATTTCATGGTGATACCATCACTTCAGCTATGTTTTTGACTGCTATGGCTGGAAATCCACTGGCACAAGCATTTGCCAGCGACGCTAATATTAATATTAATTGGATCATTTGGTTTTTAGCTGCTTTACTCCCAGGTATTGTTTCTCTAATAGTTATCCCTTTTTTAATTTATAAAATATATCCGCCAAAAATCAAAGAAACGCCTAATGCAAAGCAATGGGCAGATAAACGGTTAAAAGATATGGGAAAGTTTTCTCTTCCAGAAAAAATTATGAGTATAATTTTTATCTTAGCACTTATCTCATGGATGACAAGTAGTCTAACTGGCATAGACGCTACTTTAACAGCCTTTATTGCATTAGCTTTATTATTACTCACAGGTGTTTTAAACTGGCAAGATGTTTTACAAGAAACAGGGGCTTGGAATACGCTAACCTGGTTCTCTGTTTTAGTTATGATGGCGACCCAATTAAATGAGTTAGGATTTATTCCATGGTTTAGTAACTTAATCGTTTCTAATCTAGGCAATATGAATTGGTTCCTTGTTTTATGTTTATTATGTGTGATTTATTTTTATAGCCATTACTTATTTGCCAGTGCAACAGCCCATGTTAGTGCAATGTATGCAGCTTTACTGGGTGTAGCTTTAGCAGCTGATGTCCCTGGCCAACTAGCAGCATTAATGCTTGGATTCTTTGGTAGCTTGGTAAGCTCCACTACCCATTATTCATCAGGACCCGCACCGATTTACTTTGATTCAAAATTTGTGACCCAATCTGAATGGTGGAAAATGAACTTTATCTTAGGAATTGTCTACATCCTTATCTGGCTTGGCGTAGGAACGATTTGGACGAAGATGATTGGGATTTGGTAAAAAATAAAATAAAACTACTAACACATTTTCTTCGTTTAAAAGGTGAGGCTAAAATAGCCTCACCTTTCTGTTTTTTAATAAAAAAGCGATAATTTCATGAACCAATGAGTTCAATTAGCTGCTCCATGTTTTCATACAGCAGCCCTTGAGGTTCAGCTTGTTTTTTTAATACCATATCCGTTAACTTACGTTCATATAAATTCAACTGATTGCGCCTTAATTCTCCACCGAAGTTTAAGCTTACCTTAGCATTTTTATATAATTGCGGTGGAAATCCTTTTTTAAAATATTCATCTACTTGCGTAGAAATAGCACAACTGATGAATAAGGCAACCTTCTGCTGTAAAAGTTCTGCCAGATTTTCTTGACAATAAGTTCTCACTTTTTTTCGAGTATCCCCCATATAAATGGGACTTCCAATAATAATCCAGTCATATTCATCAAAAGATGTTTCGTAGGTTATATCAAGATCTACAACTACAGTTTTATGAGGAATATTGGTCGCTAAATAATCTGCGCATTCTTGGGTAAAGCCATGTTTACTTGTATAAATGATTAATATATTCATTTTAACTCCACTCTTTTTCTACTTTTCTGTAAAAAATCTGCCCTTATAGTTTCATTGCCTTATTAGTATTATGCGTTTGATTAGCGCAAATATTCACAAAATAATTAAACCTACAATTCTTTATCATCACTACATTTTGAAACCCTTTTCTTCCTTCACCTAAAGAATAATACGTTCGTCTATCCTTTACAAAACTTATATATAATGAACAATTATCAACTATGAGACCTCTTATTCACTAGCAAGTATTACATAATCTTGAATCGCTCGTGAAACACCGTGTTCATTGTTATTTTTTGTTTCGATATTTGCCTTTTCTTTAACTTTTTGCGGCGCATTAGCCATAGCTACTCCAAGACCAGCTAAACTTAACATAGGCAGATCGTTAAAATTATCTCCAATTGCCATAGTATTGGCTAAAGGGACATCATAATGACTAGCAACCTCAGTTAATGCTCTTTCTTTAGAAACTTTTTTTGATGTAAGTTCTAAATAATTATCCTTAGATAAGTAAAACGAACTATATTTTAATTCTAAACCTTGTAAAAATCCGTACAACTCTTGAATTACTTCTGCCTCTTCTACTAATAACAATTTATGAACGGGTACATCTTCTTCTGATAAAAGTGTTTGTAAGTTTTGTTCTTTTGGTGTTTCATTGGTAATTGCTGCTTCAATATCTACCCATTTATCTCGTTTATCCGCAAGCCACTGCTTGCCTGAATATAAATTGATCGATACTTGTGGAAAATATTTTTTTATACCATTTAATACTAATTTTGCTTCTTCTTGCTCTACTAAATGTTCATTGATTGTTCGATAATTATCTTGCGTTCCTTCTAAAATAAGCGCGCCATTATAACAAACGATAGGGTTACTTCCTAAATCGAGTTCTTCAGCTAGCGGAAACATACCAAGTGGAGATCTTGCGGAAGCTAAAACAAATGGAATCTCTTTTTCTTTTAATCGTTGAATATTCTCATTTAAATTTTCATCGACAGAATGTTGATCATTTAAAATTGTTCCATCGATATCGCTCATCACCAGTTGAATTTCAGGAAAATTCATACATAAAAAACCTTTCTTTTTAACATTACTTTTTTGTTTTCTTTAATTACTACTGTAACATGATTAAGAAAACAAAAAAGACTGAATGACAAGTTTATGAAAAATCAAGAGCTACTGCCTTGTAAGTAGCTCTTGATTTCTATTGTTTTAATTTTGCTAAAAAATCTGAAATACGATTTAAACCTGCAATCGTCTTTTCTTCAGATTCCCGTGCATAACCCATACGAAAACATTTATCTAAACCAAAAACAAAACCTGGCATTAATAATACACTTTTTTCTTCAATGACTTTGGCACAAAATTCTTCCGAGGACAAAGTGCTATCAAAATAAGGTAGAGCAACCGTCCCCCCTTTAAAAGGAGCATAACTTAATTTAGGTTCACTATCTAGCCATTGCTTAAATAAAGTCGCTCGTGATTGTGTAATTTCTATGTTTCGTTGTTGTACCTCATCTTTATGTTTTAAAGCAAGCGCCGCAATATATTCATCAATACTTCCTGTAGTGATCATCGTATAATCGCGATGTATATTAGCGTTTTGCATAAATGTTTCATCACGCGTAGCAATCCAACCTAAGCGAACACCTGCCATAGCAAAGGCTTTAGACATGCTACCTAAACTAATGCCTTTTTCGTACAAATCAGCCACAGAAGTCGAAAAGCCGATATTATGAGTCAGCCCTCTATAAGCCTCATCACAAATAAGGTAGCTATTATTTTCTTTAGCAATTTCAACCATTTGTTCTAAATATTCATCAGCTATAACATCTCCAGTTGGATTGTTAGGATTATTAAAAACAATAGCTTTTGTCTTAGGAGTAACTAAAGCAGCTAGTTTATTCATATCAAGTACATAGCCACTTGGAGATTTTTCCAAAAATAAATAATCAATTTTAGCGCCAATGGATTCAGGAACAGAATAAATTTGCTGATAAGCAGGTAGTATAGCCACTACATGATCTCCCGGTTCAATCACTGTAACCATAGTAAGATAAGATGCACCGACGCCACCATTAGTAGAAATTATTTGTTCTTTTTGTAAGCTATGGTACAAACTGGCAACTCCAGTCAGGTAGTCAGAGTGACCCTCGATAACGCCATAGCTTAATTTCAAGGAAAAGATGTCTTCTTTTACTTGATCTTTGTCCTCTCCTGTTATTTCTAATAACTCATTGATAGAAAGCGGCATGATTGAAGTGCTGGTTAAATTGTAGTCAACTACTGTTTCATATTTTGATAACCAACGCTCAACCCCAAAAGGTTCAATATACATATATTCACTTCTTTCCTTTTAATTTTTACTAATGTAATACTTTACTCAAAAAATCAATGGTCCGTGGATGTTTAGGATGATCAAAAAGTTCAATTGGGCGTCCTTCTTCTACAATCTTCCCTTCATCCATCAGTAAGACTCGATCACCCACTTCCTTAGCAAACCCCATTTCGTGCGTTACAATGATCATTGTCATTCCTGCATTAGCTAAATCTTTCATTACTGTCAAAACCTCTCCTACCATCTCAGGGTCTAAAGCCGAAGTAGGTTCATCAAACAGCATAACATCAGGTTCCATCGCTAAAGCCCGCGCGATAGCAATTCGTTGCTTTTGTCCACCTGATAAAGAATTGGGATAGGCTTCTGCTTTGTCTTCTAGGCCCACCTGCTTTAATAGATGCATTCCGTATTTTTTAGCCTCCTCAGAGTTTTTTAAACCTGATTTAACAGGTGCCAAGCAAAGATTTTCCATAACAGTTTTATGTGGAAATAAGTTAAAGGTTTGAAATACCATCCCTAGATTTTCTCTTATTTTGAAAATATCAATCTTAGGCTCGGTTAAATCAACTCCTTCAAAAATAACTGAACCTTCTGTATAGGAGACTCTAATAAGTTTAAACACCGTAAAAAAGTACTTTTTCCCGACCCAGAAGGACCAATGACAACAACCACCTCTCCTCTTTCGATCGTTGTATCAATACCCTTTAACACCTGGTTGCCAGCAAATGCTTTGTGTAAATTTTCTACTTTTATTAACTCTGACATAATATTCCCTCCTTAAGCTTTTGCAGATTTTTCAAGTCTTTTTTCAAGAAGCGAAACCAGCCAGGAAACAAACCATGTAATCATAAAATAAATCACTGCTGCAATAAACAAGGATTCCATTGTGCGATAAGTTGCTGCTTTAACAGTGTCAGCTACAAACATTAACTCAGATACAGCAATCACTGAAAGAAGTGAGGTTTCTTTGATCATTGAAACAAACTCATTACCTAAAGCAGGTAAAATATTACGGATAGCTTGCGGTAAAACAATTTCTTGCATTGTAATTCGTCGATTCAGTCCTAAAGAGTAACCAGCTTCAGTTTGACCGCTATCCACTGCATTGATCCCCGAACGAATAATTTCAGCGACATAAGCACTTGAATTAATTGCTAATGCAATACAGCCTGGAATTAAACGCGCGATATTGATATCCCATATATGAATAGCTGGTATCGTCATAATTGAAGATAAACCAAAGTAAAAAATAAAAACTTGTAATAATGCAGGAGTCCCCCGCAGCACTTGAATATAGAAAAATGCGATCGTATTGATTACTTTATTTGAAGAAAGACGTAATAGAGCAATCAAAATCCCCAATAAAGTACCAACCACAACACATACCAAAGCAACTCCAATGATAGTTGCCGCTCCTTTTAGAAATAGGGGACCGTAGATTTGCAAAGTATTGCGCGAATCAATATCTCCAGCTTGAGCTTCTTCAATATTTTTATCTAAAAGTTCGTCAATTTCTCCTGTTTCTTTCATTTCACTAATAATTTGATTGACTTCTGTAATCAGTGCTTGACTTTCTTTGGGAAATGCAATCGTTTGAGCAGTTTCTTCTTCTGGTACTTCAATATCAATGTCTGTAGCGACTAAATTTGGATAAGTATCTAAATAATTACGAGCAGATAAGTAACCTACAACACCGGCATCCACTGTCCCTGCATTAACCTCAGCTACAACTTCAGGGAGTTTTCCTAAAGCGACCGGACGCGCGTGACCAATGTATTCATTTAGTATTGTTTCTTGTGTAGAGCCTTTTTGTGCCGCTACTTCCTTTCCAGCTAAAGATTCAAGTGAAGTAAAGAATTCTTCTTTATCTTTAGTAGTTAAAATGACAAATGGCAGGTCATGGTAACTATCAGAAAAACTGATTACTTCTTTTCTTTCCGGCGTTGGATTGAAACCTGCTAGAGCCATATCAAATTCGCCAGCTTGTACACTTGGAATAAGACCGTCAAATTTCATATTGGTAATTTCTAATTCCACACCTAATTCTTCAGCAATTCGTTTGGCGATATCAATATCAAAACCAACAATTTCTTCCTCTCCGTTATTCATGCGAATATACTCTTTAGGTGGGTTATCTGCAGATGTCCCCACAGTTAAAGTGCCGCTATCTAATACATTTTGTAAGGAATCATCTTCTTGTGCTTGCACCGCTGCTGTAAAAATAAAAAAAATAGATGATAGAAGTAATGTTACTCCTATTAAAAACTTATTTTTCTTTTTCATAGGACCCTCCTAGTCTTTTACTCTTGTATAATTATGCAAATTGTTTAGCACTTATTCTACCATCTTTTAAATAATTTACAATTAAAACTTCTAATTTTTTTGAATTTTTATGCAGCTAGCTGTTTTGATATAAAAAAAGATTAAATAAGCGTTATACAAGTAAACACTTATTTAATCTTTTAATCGATGATTATATATTTTACCTTATTTAATAGCTTTATATTCTACGTTTATACCGCGTTGAACCCCAGGCCTTTGAGCAATGCGATCTGTCCATGCTTTTAAGTTTTTATATTCTTTAACTTTTAAAAACTCGTCAGCATCTCCATATAATTCGCCTTGAACAAGACGTCCATACCATGGCCAGATCGTCATATCGGCGATCGTGTATTCATCCCCCATAATAAAATCTTTATCTGCCAAATGTTTATCAAGTAAATCAAGTTGTCGTTTGGTTTCCATTGTGTACCGGTCGATTGGATACTCTTGGGCAAATGGTGCATAATGATAAAAGTGTCCAAAGCCGCCTCCTACAAATGGCGCAGCCCCTGTTTGCCAAAATAGCCAATTCATAAGTTCTGTTCGTTCAGCAAGTGAATGAGGAATGAACTTATCAAATTTGTCAGCTAAATATAACATAATAGGAGCTGATTCAAATACACGAATAGGTTCATCGTGTGAATAATCCACCATGGCTGGAATTTTAGAGTTTGGATTGATTTTGACAAAGTCACTACCAAACTGATCTCCTTCCCCGATATCGATTTTGTATAAATCATACTGTGCATTTTGAACGCCAGCTTCTTGTAACTCTTCTAACATAATAGCAACTTTCATTCCATTGGGTGTCCCTAATGAATAAACTTGCAAAGGCTCTTTACCTACTGGTAGTTCTTGTTCAAAACGGCTCCCTGCAACAGGTTGATTGCCAAATTGACTTTTTTCATCTTGTTTCCATTCCCATACTTTAGGAATTGTATAATCAGACATACTATCCCCTCCTTTTTTTAGTATATCGATTACCGATTTTTAAGACAAGAATCTTTTACTGAAATAGGGAACATTTTCATAAAAATTATTGAGATGATGATGCTCTGGTTATAGTTTGAACCTATATCTACTAATAGTCTTTAGGTATTTTACATACACAAATATCTAAACTATAATACTTGTAATTTCAGTAAAAACACAGTCTTTGACTGCAAAAATTTTACTCAGGTCTTATCTTTCAAAGGAGATGCAATAATGTTAAACATAAAATATGATGTAGTGGGTTCTTTTTTACGTCCTGAAGAAATCAAAACAGCACGTGCGAAATATTTTAACGAAGAAATTAGTTTAGATGAATTGAGAAAAGTGGAAGATCAAGCCATTGCAGATTTAGTAGAAAAAGAAGTTAGCCATGGATTAAAATATGTTACTGATGGTGAATTTCGTCGTAGATGGTGGCATCTTGACTGGCTAAAAGAATTTGATGGATTTTCTACCAAACATTTTGATAAAGTCATCAACGGAGTAAACAATCATATCGAATTAGGCTACATTCAAGGAAAAATTTTTTATGATAAAAATAAGCATCATTCAGAAGTCGCAGCTTGGGACTATCTTCACCAGTTAGCTAATAACTATGAAAATATAGAGGCCAAAAAATCTATTTCTGGTCCTAATATGATTTTAGTAGACCACTATTTACAACTAGGTATAAAAGATACCCCTTATTATGGTGCAGATATCGATGCAGTGATCGAAGACATAGCTGTTGCTTATCAGACCGCCATTCAAGACTTATATGATCATGGTTGTCGTTATTTACAAATTGATGATACCTCATGGACATACTTAATTGACGACAATTTTGTAACCAAAGTAGAATCTCTTGGCTATACAAAAGAAGAAGTGCTGGAATGGTTTAGAAAAGTTTCTACCAAAGCCTTAGAAAACAAACCGACTGATATGACCATTGCTACTCATTTTTGTAAAGGAAACTTTAAAGGGAATCCTTTATTTGCAGGTTCTTATGACTCAGTAGCAGCCATTATCAGCACCATTCCATATGATGGATTTTTTGTCGAATATGATGACGACCGTTCTGGCTCTTTTGATCCATGGGCTGTATTAAAAGGGAGTCAGACCACTTTCGTCGCAGGCTTAATCTCGACGAAGAATCCTCGGTTAGAAAGCCATGACGAAATCAAAGAACGGTTTTTAAAAGCTAAATCTGTCGTAGGAGATAACATCGCTCTATCCCCTCAATGTGGATTTGCTTCAGTCGAAGAAGGGAACTCGATCGATGAAGAAGTCCAATGGCAAAAAATCGATCTTTTAGTTTCTTGCCAAGATTTTCTTTGAAACACGCATGATTAAAGTCACGAGTGTTCTCGGGTAAAAAAATAAAATCATAACTATCTTTCAAAAGCCAACTGTCGATAAATTCTTTTACAGTTGGCTTTTTTATTGATCAAAAAACTAAAATTTAGCCATATCTTGCTTTTGAATATTCCCTAACATTTTTAAACGCCCCGGATTTGTTTGTAAACTCCAATCAGTAACCATCTGTGCAAATGTTTCAAATCGTTTATTAGAATCTCTAGCGCTGTAATATTCTGTCACTGTATTATCGTATTCTTCCAGTTGTGCTGAGATGTTATCTTTTTGTGGGTATGAATTTTCAAAATGAATCAGATCCTCAGGCATCCTTGGCTTTAACTGGGGCTCTTGATCAGGATACCCTAATGAAATCCCAAGTACAGGAACCACAAGTGGTGGAAGTTTTAAAAGAGTAGAAAGTTCATCCACTTGATTTAAAATGCACCCTAAAATAACACCTCCTAAACCAAGACTTTCAGCTGCAATAATTATATTTTGAGCAGCTAAGATAGCATCTGTTGCACCAATAAAAAACTTGTCAAAGGAACTAAATATATTGGTTGATCCTCCTTGCTTTGCAACGATGGAAGCATTCCTAGATTGATCAGCAAGCATAATAAATAAATGACCCGACTCCGCGATATGTGCTTGTTGTCCTATTTCAGCGATTGCTTTTTTCTTCTTAGGGTCTGTGATACTGATAATTGAATAAGATTGTGCGTAATTACTTGTAGCCGCATGCTGTCCTGCTTTAACTAACTTAGAAACAATCTCTTCGCTAAGTGCTTCTTTTTTAAATTTCCGGATACTACGGTGTTGTAATTGCAGATCTATTACTGAATTCATTCTTAAAACTCCAATCTGACCTTAGCCTATATTGTCTTAATGATTATACCTACAGATTTATTATACCTCTTTTTTCATTAAGTGTATGTGCCTACAAAGCTTTTCAATTGTTGTTCCACTTATAGTCTGTTAGACTTAATTTAAGATCATTTTATGAAATTAAATTGGAGGGATTAGATTGCGTTTAGAAAATCATAAAGTTATTTCGCTAGTCGATCATGATTTTGATGATTTAGAACTATGGTATCCTGTCCTTCGTTTGCGTGAAGAAGGTGCCCAAGTAGATTTAGTTGGACCCGAAGCAAAACAAACTTACACTGGGAAAAATGGTGTACCTGTTGAGTCTGATTATGCTTTTTCTGATGTTGATCCGGCAGAATACGATGCAGTGATCGTGCCTGGTGGATGGGCTCCAGATAAATTACGTCGTTTCCCTGAGGTTAAAGAAATCGTAAATCATATGAAAGATAACAACAAAGCAATTGGTGAAATTTGTCATGCTGGCTGGGTATTGATTTCTTCTGGTATTTTAGAAGGAAAAACTGTCACTAGTACCCCTGGCATCAAAGATGATATGACCAATGCTGGAGCAACTTGGGTCAATGAACCTGTTGTTGTCGATGGACAGTTGGTTTCAAGTAGAAGACCTCCTGATTTACCTGATTACTTACCAGAGCTTATTAAAGTAATGGAAAAGTATCATCGTTAAAATACAAATAGTTCAAGCTAAAAACCGATTCTAGTAGAATCGGTTTTTTTGTTGACTATAAATAAGCAGCTGTTTTCGTATTTAACTTGGTAAAAGAGGCAATATCTCCGAAGTAAACGATTTGACCTCCATCATCTCCTCCACCAGGACCTAATTCGACAATATAATCTGCTTGTCTTATCACATCTATATTGTGTTCGATGAAGAAAACCTAGCAAGTATTAAAAGGCACTACGCAACAGTTAAAAGCGAACTAGATAACCAGTTGACCATGCAGCTCAAAGCCATTTCAGCTTATATGAGTTATTGCGAAAAACTGGCGAGCAATTAGCTCCCATTTATTATCTAAAATAGTTAATCCAGCCTACAGATGAATATTATTCAAAATTTTCTAATTTATATTTTTTATTTACTAGCCATTTTGTCCTTGATACTGTCTAACATTTCATCTGCGAATTCTATACTATGTGACTTGTCCACTTGCATCATGTGACCAGTTTTATAACAATTCAATGCTTCTGAAATTAAAGAATAATATTTTTTAGAGATATGCGTCAGTCCCCATTCACCACCTTGTTGCTTTGAAAGATATAAACCATCTTCTAGAAATGCCAGTACTCTACATAAATTTAAAACCATATAGATTGGTTCATTGACTATATCTTCTCTAGCGTTTTTTATATCACGCCAGATACTGTCTACATAATCTTTTATTGGTACTTTACCAAATACATCTTTTACCGGTTCTCCATGTAAAACAATCCCACAATGATTTATCATGGTAAAATGGGCTGCAAGGTCCTTATCTTTACCTTTCATATTTTCCATATATTTTATCGGGTTACGTTTATACTGCTTAATATGCATTTGAGAAAAATGTAGTTCAAAAGGCGTTGGATAAACAAATGGATGACAGTATTTTCTTTGTACAATACTAAACTCCAGTCCCTTTACCGGTCCTTGTTCGTTTAATTTCATCACATCATCCATAAATTTTATTTTTTGGCTATTAGCGATATTGTTTTCAACTATGATCATTAAATCGATATCACTTTTTCCCGGGTTAAAACAATCCATAGCCATAGAACCATGTAAATATACACCCGTTAAATGGCTATTAAATACCTCTTCGCACTTAGCAGAAAATTTATCAATTAAGCTTTGATAATACAAATAAAAGTCCACTCCTTTTACAAGCAAATTTGTTTAAAGCTTATTATAATCGTAAACCTCTGATCTATTATTTTTCATATCTTGAAAGCAATTTTTCTTTATGGGCTAACATAATAGTTTCCAAGGAAATATCATATTTATCCGCTATTACAAAAATGTTATCTAATACATCTCCTAATTCTTCTATCAGTTTCTCTAATTGTTCGTTATACTTAGAAGTTTTTTCATCAGGTCTGTCACGTCCAATTTCTAATGTCCTGATCGCTCGACTGAGCTCTCCAACTTCTTCAGAAAGAAAGTTAGAACGTATAAACGGTCCATACTGATACCACTTCCTTTGTTTATAAAAATCACTAATAAATAATTGATAATCACGGATATCCAAAATTAACACCTGCTTTTTAATTTTTTCAATATAAATTTTCTTCTATGATATACTATTTTTAATGGAAATAGAAGGGAGTTTTTATTTGAATATCACGGTATATTGCGGAGCAAATAGCGGAAACCAAGCAATTTTTGAACAATCCGCTATTGCATTTGGAAAATGGATCGCTAAAAATAATAATACACTGGTTTATGGTGGCGGTAAAGCTGGTTTAATGGGGAGCTTAGCTGATACAGTTCTTCATTCTGGCGGGGAAGTCATTGGCGTTATTCCGACCTTTTTAAAAAATAGAGAACTGGCACACCCAGATTTAACGAACTTGTATATCGTTGAGTCCATGTCCGAAAGAAAAAATAAAATGGCTGAATTAGCCGAAGTCTTCATCGCTCTACCGGGTGGACCTGGTACTTTGGAAGAAATCACTGAGATGGTTTCTTGGGCAAGAATTGGACAAAACCCCAACCCATGCATTTTTTACAATGTAAATAATTATTATGACGCAATTGAAAACTTTTACGATAATATGGTAATAAATGGCTTTTTAACAAAAGAAGACCGTAGCAAAATTCTTTTCACCCCTTCTTTTGATGAAATCAGTTCTTTTATAGAAAATTATGAGCCTCCTCTAGCTAGACAATATTAAAAATGAAGTCTTATCATTCTTTGATGCATTAGAGAGTGGTAAGACTTCATTTTTAATTTAATTACATTTAAGTCACAAAAAATGGCTTGACCTTTACGTTACGTAAAACCTTATAGTTAAAATGAAAGGCGGATAAATAACGATGTATACAATTAAAGAATTAGCTGATATGTCCAATATCAGTACAAGAACACTACGATACTACGATCAAATCGCTTTATTAAAGCCGACAACAATTTCAGCTTCAGGGTATCGTCTTTATGGAGAAAAAGAAATCGATCGTTTACAACAGATTCTTCTTTATCGTTCTTTAGGGTTAAAATTAGCACAAATTCAATCCATATTGGATGATCCAGCATTCAATACGCTTGCTGCTTTAGAAGAACACCAAAGTAATTTGGAAGAGGAAAAAGAAAAGATTAACCAATTACTAGCTACTGTTAAAAAAACTATCCAGTATACAAAAGGAGAGATTAGCATGAACACAGCAGAAAAATTTGAAGGATTTAAAAAAGAACGTCTAGATGAAAATGAAAAACTATACGGAGAAGAAATTAGGGAGAAGTATGGCGAAGAAACCATTGAAAAGTCTAACAAAAAATTCATGAATCTTAGCAAAGCAGATTTCCAAAAGATGCAAGAAGTAGAAGATGAATTATTTGAAAAGCTAGATCAACTAGCTATTTCACAGGATTTAACTTCACAAGAAGCTAAAGAGGTATACAGCTTGCATAAACAATGGCTGATGTATTCCTGGCCAAACTATTCAGCAGAAGCACACAAAGGTTTAGTAGATATGTATCTTGGCGATAAACGTTTTGCCGATTATTACAATCACCGTGCAGGAAAAGATGTCACCTCACTTTTGCATGACGCCGTTGTTAAGTATGCTAAAGATTAACATAAAAATATGATAAAATTTTTACTATTCTAAGGATAGAAACTATCAAACATTAAATTGAAAAATTATCGCCCTTGTAAATGGTAAAAAACGACTTGATAGGTTAAATTATCAAGTCGTTTTTATACAAAAGATGTTTAAAGTTCTTCTACTTTTTCTGAAAGAACTGGGGTATCTTCCACAATTGTCTGAGCTAGTGTTGAGTCTGAAACAGTTTGTTGCGCAAACGCATTGGGAACAAAAGCAAATAAATTTAACAACAAAAAGATGGCTAAATATACTTTTACAACACCAAACGCACCACCTAACCAGCGATTTAAAATATTTAACAAAGGTAAGCTGGCCAAAAAATTGAGCGACGATCCTATAATACTCCATAAGATTCTTATACCAATAAATAAGATCACAAAAGCAAGTGCTTGATAATAGAATTCCTCTGTATTACCACTACTTGAACCGGGAAAAGGAATCCAACGTAAATATGGAGATAGCCTGTCAAAATATAAATATGAAACAGCAAGCGCAATAATAAAACCAGTTAAGCCGACAACTTGTAATACCAACCCGCTTCTCAGCCCAATAAAGAAGCCACCGACTAAGATAAGTAAAATGAACAATGTTAATATCATTCTAGTTTCTTCCTTTCCTATTTATTGCCAAGGCATCCATCTCTTCTTTTAAACTTTTATTTCTATAAATCACATTTTACATGGTTATACTGCTGTTATGACAAAATTCACAATTTTTTATAGTTTTTATAATTTAATACGGACGTTACTTTTACTGAATTAGGTCCAATTGCTATATTTATGGCCCTTCTTCCATCTATCTTTGGGACATTCCTTTTGCCTTTGGTCTCTCATCCAACTAAACTTAAGTCCAAGTCTCTACAAGTAGCCTTTTTTTCTCAGATTTAGAACCAGTAATTTTGGTTAAATCTTTTTAGTTTTTTATTAATGTTAAAAACTTACAAATTACTATTTTTACTTGGCACTCCCTGTTACTTTGCGAATAAGTTTAGATAAGTTATCCCAATCCTGATCGATTGTTTTTTCTAAATCACGATTATAAAGTATTGCAGCAGGGTGATACATTGGATAAATATAATAATTTTCTTTTGTTTTCTCATAATTTTTGCGATCTTTTGACAGCTTATAGATAGGTTGTTGAAGCGTTTGTCCATGGTAATTAGAGACGGTATACTGGTTTCCTAATAAACGATTCATTGCGCTATTTCCCAATGTAACAATAACCTTAGGCGCTATATGCATTATTTCAAAATCCAAAAAGGGCGCGAAAAGTTTGATTTCTGTTTTATTAGGCGTTCGGTTCGGATAACTCTTTTTTTCCTCCCCGTTCTTATTGGTTCTTTTCTTTACACTATATGGACGACATCTAACTACGCTTGTCATGTAAATATCTTCTCTATGTAGATCAATTCTTTCAAGAGCTTTATCCAGACCTTTTCCCGCTTGACCACTAAAAGGGATTTGCGTTTTGATTTCTGTTTGCCCAGGCGCTTCGGCTACAAGCATAACCGTAGCATCTTCTGCCCCTCTACCAGGTAAAAAACCTTCTAATTGAAACTTTTTGCTTTTTGTCATTATGTCATTTTTGAGTTCTTTTGGATACTCCATTGTAAATACCAATATTCATCACACTCACTAGTCTCTAGTATTTTTTTAATTTCTGTTAATGACTCATTGAATTATAGGAACGAACTTTTGCAAGAAAAGGTTATCATATTTTTCACTATTGCACAAAATAGACTATTAATAAGAACAAGTGCAATATCAATATAGTGTTTATAACCATACATTTTTATCGTTAAAAAAAGTTCTCACCTAAACAGATGAGAACTTTTAAAATAATTATTTATGTTTTGGTAAAATTACCACCAGTTATTGCTAGATCTAAAGCTTACTGCTTGATCTACAGAACCATAACGGTCATTTGCATAATTAATCATACCTTTAGTTTGGTTTTCTACGCTACCAGTTCCCCAAGATTCTTTAGTTTGACCTAGTCCTTGATAACCAAGTGGATTTACTGCATTAGGATCTCCACCAGATTCTGGCATAACAATAGTATTCCACATTGCTTCTGTGCCACCTGCAGCTAAGAATTGTTCTTTAGTAGATCCACCATTAGAACTTGAATTGTCTTGTGCCGGTTCTGAAGCTTCTTCAGTTGCTGGTTCTTCATAATCTACTGTTTCTACTTGTGCTGATTCTTCTTGCACTGGTTCTTCTGCTGGTTGTTCTTCTTCAACCGGTTGTGCTGGTTCAGCTGGTTGTTGTTCTTGAACAGGTGCTTCTTCTTGTGCAGGAGCTTGTTCACCATTTCCATCTGTTGGAATAGTTAATTCTTCGCCTGCATAGATCATATTTTTGTCTTCGATGCTATTTGCATCAACGATTGAATCAATCAAGCTTTTATCTCCAACGTATTGTTTAGAAATTTTTGCTAATGTATCATCTGCTTGAATCGTATAAAGTTCATCTGCATTTGCAGTTGTTGTACCAACTGCGAAAACAGTTCCTGCTGTTAGCGCTGTTCCTAGTAATAATTTTTTAAGTTTCATTAAGTAGTACCTCCAAGATTTTTTAACTATGTGACCTTTCCACGAACATTAATTTACCATAAATTGAGTTTTCGTGTGTTAAGCGTCAATAACATTTCATTACATTTATAACGAAATGAAAACAAAATGAAATATTTCAGTATATAAACATTGTCAATTCAGTATTTCCCCACATTTATCTATGTAGTTTTCAGCTTTTTTTCAATTAAAAAAAAAATACTTTTTTGTAGAAATTTTCCTTTACAAGGTTAAAAATAAGTATTTTAAAAACAAAAAATCCTCACTAAGATAATTTTAATGAGGATTTTTTATTCATTTTTGTTAGTTCAAGTACTCTTTTATTTCAACAACAAACTAATCAACCAACCAACAATAGCTAACATTATAACGTAACTAATAAGTGTATTAGCGATACCCATACGAAAACTCCAAATAAATAACGCTAAAAAAATTGTTGCGACAATAATTACTGCTATAGTAAGCCATGCGGGCATTTTTAAAACAGCTAAGCCACCAGCGATTAGCACGACACCACTTACCACGAAACTTAAGAAATCTGATTTTAGAAACTCACTTACTGGAAATTCGACAACCCCCCAGGCCTCTACAATTAAACCAACAATCACCATAGTCCAACCTAGTATCTGTAGTCCCATTATACTCACCCCTTTCATTTTTGAATGAATGTTTTAAAAATTCATTCATTATAACTTAAAATAATTCGCCACTGTTTTTAGTGGCGTTTATTTTTTTGCGCTAAGTCCATCTACAATCATAACAGCCAATGTTTCAAATATTTGCGGATAGTTATTTGTTCTAATTTCTTCTTTATGATTATCAACAACGACTAAAGCATTGATCAAAGCTAATGTCGTTTCCATATCAATATCTTGTCGAAACTCACCGCTTTCTTGCCAACGTTCAATATTTTCAATCAAAAAACTATAAACTAAGCTATCTTGCCAAGCATTTTTATTTTTATCATTAATTAATTGGCTTACTTCAGTATTTTGGTACCACTCCGCTAAAATCGGATTTTGTTTACTCGTTTGAATGATCGTCGTGATAAATTGTTTGATGGTTTCCTTTGGTGATTGACTTGTATCGATTTGTGATACGATTTTATATTTAGCTGCTTCATTTTCTGCCTGATAAACTTCATAGAAAATCTCTTCTTTAGAGGAATAATACTTATAAAAAGTCCCTACTGCCACATTTGCTTGTTTTGTTATAGCTGCAATATTCGTTTTCTTAAAACCTTGCTCAAAAAAGAGTTCCCTAGCTGCAGCAAACAGTGTTTGTTTTTTATCTACCTGCATCCAATTTTCACCGCCTAAGTAATGAATGAATTATTTTTATATTCATTCATTATAATACATGAATCACTATAATTTGTCAATAGTATAGCTAGGATTATAATAAGAAAGTCACCAAAACAAATATGTAGCTTTGCTTCAGTGACTTTTTATACTAAAAAATAGATTTTTCTATTTACACTAAATCATTAATTTCTTTTCCTTGGAATAATTGAATCGTTTGTCTTACTGCTTCTTGTGCCATTTCATTTCTAGCTTCGTAGGTATCATTTCCAATGTGCGGTGTCATAATCACATTAGATAATTGCAATAATCCTTCGGTAAACTCAGGTTCAAATTCATGTACATCAAGTGCAGCGCCAGCGATTTCTTTTTCTTTAAGTGCGTCTACAAGGTCTGTTTCTTTTAATAATGAACCTCTAGCACAGTTTATTAAATAGGCTTCTTTTCTCATTTTTTTCAATTCGTTTTTTGTGATCATATGATAGTTATCGTCATTAGCAGAACAGTTCAAAGTAACATAGTCTGCTTCTGTTAGTGCTTTATCCAAACTAACTTTTTTAGCGTTTAACTTATCTGTGATATCAGTAGAAATATCTTTGGGATCGACAAACATGACCGACATATCTAATGCATTTGCTATTTTAGCAACTTTTTGCCCGACACGACCGAACCCTATAATAGCTATTTTTTTATTTGATACTTGGTGTCCTCCTAAATATCCTGTAACTCGCCAACCTTTAAACTGGTTTTGTTCACAGATTTCTTGGCCTTTTCTAATATCTCTTGATAAAGCAAGTAATATAGTTATCGTTAATTCAGCAGTAGATTGTATAGCTGCATAAGTCGAGGTATTCGTTATTAAAATATTTTTTGCTCTGGCTGTTGCAATGTCAATATTGCTATAACCATCGCCGATATTGGCAATCAATTTAAGGTTCTCAGCATTTTCCAGTATTTCTTTGGTAATCGTCACGTTCACTGCTGTTATCAATACATCTGCTGCAGCGATCTCTTTTTCCAGTTCTTTCTCATCGCTAAGATAATTTACTTGAAAGGACTGTTTTTCCAAAAGTTCTTTACTTTTTTCTGGTAAATCAACTGTTACTAATACTGTCTGCATTATCTTTCCTCCTAAACAAATCAAAACACGCGAGTAAAAAACGATCATTTTATTACGGCTTTAGTATAATTTATTTTCTTATTTTATTCAAAAATATCGCCTTACTCGTACAAGGAACATATAAAGAGCTAAAGTAATGAATAAAGCTAGCCAAAGATTAAGTATAGGCATAATTTGAACAATTAAGCTCCCTGCGCCCACGCCAATGATAAATATAAGCAATGTTAAACTTAAATTTATTAAATCTTTTTTAGCAGCAACGTCTTTATTAAAAAGCGTTTTATAAAGATTATTCATCAAACTTTTAATATTTCCTGTCATAATCCCATCATTGACTGTCGTTGTACCAATTTCTCTAAAAATCGTTAATTCATAGCCCGAAATTAGTCCCAATAAAAATACCATTAGAGCATCAGAAATAGAATTTTGAAAAATAGCAATCATTAGTAATAAAGCACCTTGTATTAAAAGAAAAACTTGATATTTTTTTAATACCGCTTGTTTTATTTTTTGAATAACAAGCTCTCCTAAAAAAGCACCTAAAGCAAAGCCAGCGAATACACTAACATGTCCCCAAGCTTCTATAAATTGTCCAGTAAAAAGTTTACTGCTAAAAGAAACCATATTTCCTGTTTGTGCACTAACAAATACACCATCTTTTTCTAAAAAAGTATAGGCGTCAATAAATCCCATCAAAAAAGTAGCGGTGATTGTTAAATAACTTAGTACCTTCGTTTGACTTTCCTTGGCTATTTTATTCACTATGAACATCTCCTTGAAATAAAACAAATAAACTTTTCAATACATTTTTTCATTATAAAAGACCAGAGCCAATTTGCATACTATCTCTGGTCTTTTATAATATTTATTAAGCAAGATACAATGATTATTGTTTCATCTGTTGGATCACTGCTTGTGTAAATTGAGTTGTTGTAGCTGTTCCTTTCAAATCATGTGTAAAGTTTTCCGGCTTACTTAATGCCTCATTCAAAGCATGACGAATATCATTACTTTCCTTTGTTTTTCCTAAATAATCCAACATCATACAACCACCTAAAATAATTGCGGTTGGATTAGCTAGATCCTTGCCAGCAATATCTGGAGCTGAACCATGGACAGCTTCAAATATCGCCATGTCATCTCCGATATTTGCACCAGGGACAAGTCCTAAACCACCAATAAGTCCTGCCATTTCATCAGATAAAATATCTCCATATAAATTTTCGGTTACTACAACGTCAAATTGATAAGGATTAATAACCAATTGCATCGCCATATTATCTACTAGGATTTCTTTAAATTCAATGCTTGGAAATTCTTTTGCGATTTCACGGGCAATATCCAAAAACAAGCCATCAGATAGCTTCATAATGTTGGCTTTTGTCACCACTGTTACACTAGAACGATGGTTTTCTTCTGCGTATTCAAAAGCCCGGCGAATAATCCGTTCTGATGCTTTTCTAGTGATACTTTTTATACTATGCATTTCATCTTCGGAAACTTTTTCTTCTATACCTGCGTATAAATCTTCTGTATTCTCCCTAAATAAAACTAAATCCAAATTTTCAAATAATGTTTCTATAGTACCGATAGATTGTACTGGACGGATATTTGCATATAAATCGTATTTTTTCCGTAAACTTACATTTACACTGCGAAATCCTTTGCCTATAGGTGTCGTCATAGGCGCTTTTAAAGCAACCTTGTTCTCTTCTAAGCTTTTAAAAACATCATCTGGGATAAGCGTCCCTGTTTCTTCATAAACACCTTCTCCTGCATGAACAATATCCCAAGCAATATCAGCACCAGAAGCATCAATTACATCCATTGCACTTTGTGAAATTTCTTTACCAATGCCATCTCCAGTTATCATTGTTACTTTCATTTCATTCCCTCTTTTCTATAATATGCTTATTCTATTTTAATTTATAGTTTGCGGCTCTATCACATAAAACCAATAATCCCTAACCAGGCTGAACCAATAACTAGCCAAATAAAAAGATAGATCAAACCCATAATAAAACATATTTTCCACCATTCATTTTGCGTTACGTATCCTTCACCGAAAAGAACCGCGGCAGGACCACTAGCATAATGGGTAGTAGCACCACAAATATTGGTGATGTAAGCAAGCATCAAAGCCGCATACAAAGGGGGCGCACCAGAAGCTAAGGCAACACCTAGAAAGGCCGGATACATTGCTGTCACATGAGCCGTTAGACTGGCAAAGAAATAATGCGTATAGAAAAAGGTCAGACAAAGCGTGATAAATATCGCAATCCAACTCCAACCCGTGACCGCTGAAGCTATCGCATCACTAAACCATGGAATAAATCCTAATTCATTTAATTGACCCGCCATCATAACTAAAATAGCAAACCAAATCAAAGTATTCCATGCGCCTTTTTCTTGTGTAATATCATTCCACTCTAAAATTTTTAATAAAAGAAGCAAAGAAACAGCAAGCAGCGCAACCGTCACAGCACTTAAATCAATAAATTGACCCGAAATCCATAAAACGATCGCTAAGATAAAGATCCATGTCATATTCTTTTCATCAAAAGTCCTCGGTCCTATTTCTTGACGCTTTTCTTTAGCCCAATCAGGCGCATCAGGTGTCTCCTTTATTTCAGGGGGATAAATTTTAAATAAAATTAGCGGAATAAGAATCAATGATAGTAATCCCGGAACTAAAGCCCCTAAAAACCAATTCATCCAAGTGATCTCGATGCCAAAACCCGCAGCTAATTCCTGCGCTAATGGCTTTGTAGCACCTGCTGTTAAAAACATCGTTGCTACGATAGTATCTATATGATAAAGACAAGTAATTAAAAATGCACCTATTCTTCTTCTGGTACCATCTTGCGGTTTAGAGTTGTATGTATCTGCTAATCCTTGAACGATCGGCAACATCACGCCACCTGTTCTAGCTGTACTACTTGGAATCGCCGGTCCAACCGCAATGTTTACCCCCATCATAGCATAAACCAAACCAATCGTTTTCTTTCCAAATTTTTCGATTAAAACATAGGCAATTCGATGACCTAGTCCAGTTTTTATAATCCCTTTGGATAGAAAAAAAGCAAGTACGATCAACCACACACTAGTACCAGCAAAAGCGTTCAAAGCAGTTTCTGTACTAAGTGGACCAATAAGTATAGTTACTGTTATCCCAATTAAAGCCACAGCACCCATCGGTAAAGGCTTTAAAATAATTGCGACAATAGTTGCGACAAATATTGCTAACATCTGCCATCCTTCTACCGGCACTTCTTCTGGTCTCCAAGGAAAAAACCAAATGATAAGCCCAATAATTATTGGGATAAATAAGTTTATAAAAAAATTTTTGTTAAACTTTGCTTCCGCCATCATTCCAACCTTCTTTCATTTTATTTTATTACATAATTAAACCTTCTTTTTATATTAAAAGATATTTACCAATAGAAGTAATCACCCTACATTATCTAATGGATTACTTTTAACTATTCTACCAAATTTATATGTTATAATACCAATTTTTCTATAAATGACCCTTAGAAATTAATACTTTATTTTACTGCTTATTCATTCATATAAAAAAACAAATCGAATATCTCTCCTTAAATTCTAAAGAGAGTATCCGATTTGTCTAAAATTTATTTTAACTACTGGAACACATACTATATTTAAATAGTGTAATTATCAATTTCAATTATTTTATTAACTAAATATGAAACTTATGCAGTTACCCATTGGGAAGCGCCAGCTGTATCATATAATTTTTGTGCTGCTGCGTCTTGTACATGTTCAGGTGCATTTGCAGCAGGACTACCTTGATATTCTTCTGGTGCTACAGAATCCCATGTAGTTTGCAAGAATTGGTATTTACCAGAAGCACCAGATGATGGGTTCGTTGCATGGATATCTCCACCAGATTCACGTTGCGCGATTTGTTTCAAATGATCGTTAACTTCAACAGATGAATCGCCAGAATTGTCTGCTTCAGGAGCTGGTTGTGCTGATTCTTCTGCTGGTGCTTCTTGTTCAGCAGGTTCTTCAGCTGGTTGTTCCGGTGTTTGTTCTTCTTGAACAGGAGCTTGTTGTTCTTGCACGGGTGCTTCTTGTTGTGCAGGAGCTTGTTCTTGTTCACTATTTCCGTCTGTTGGGATAGTTAATTCTTCGCCTACATAAATCATGTTTTTATCTTTAATGTCATTTGCTTCGACGATTGAATCAACTAAGCTTTTATCTCCAACATATTGTTTAGATAATTTTGCTAATGTATCGTCTTTTTGAATTGTATGAATTTCATCTGCGTTTGCACTTGTTGTGCCGACTGCGAAAACAGTTCCTGCTGTTAGTGCTGTTCCTAGTAGTAACTTTTTAAATTTCATGAGTTAATACCTCCAAGATTTTTTAACTACGTGGCTACCAACCACGATTGCTAATTTAACATACAGAGAGGCTTTGTGTGTTAAAGGGAAATAACAATTCATTACTTTTATGACAATGCGAAAACAAATTGAAAAATTTTCTTGTCTTACCTTTTTAAAATACTATGAAATCAACATTTTAATACAGAGTCCTCATAAATTAATTACTTCATTTTTCTTTATTAATTACTGAAATTTTTTGTTGACATAGTAAAAAAGCTAGCATAAACCCAATAAAAATAAACTTTTTCCTTCAATTATTTAGCTATTTCACTACGGTAAATAAATAATCGCCGTGTTCTAGTTGCTTTTTATCAGTAATTAATATATCGGAGTTTTCATTTATATTGCTAACAACAACCGGAACATCTATTTCATAACCCTTTTGTTTTAGTTCACCTATTTCAAAAACGATCAATGGTTGCCCAGCTAAAACTTTATCTCCTTCTTGAACTAATTTTTCAAACCCCTCTCCTTTTAATTCGACAGTATCTAATCCAATATGAATTAAAATTTCTGTCCCTAATTCTGTTGTCATACCGATCGCATGACCCGTTTGAAAAACCATACTGATTGTAGCATTTGTCGGAGCATAGACAATTCCTTTTTTAGGTACTATCGCAATACCTTTACCCATAGATCCACTAGAAAATACTTCATCATTTACTTCCGATAAATTTTTAGCTTCTCCATTTAATGGACTAGCGATAATATCTTGCTTACGGCTTTTTTCAAGTTCAGTATTGCTTAGCATTTGGTTTTTATTTTTCTTTTCAGTGCTACCTACCGAGGAATCTAGCTGTGGTGTTTTCATAAGCATTTGCATAGCAAAAGCAATTACTGTTACCAAAATAAACGAAATCACACGATGCCAGAAGTTCATCGTAAGCTGACCGCTCTCAGTAATATAATTAGTAATAGAAAAAACACCCAGACCACCTATACGATAAACAACTACATCAAAAAATCCAGTATATGCTCCTCCTATTGCACTAGAAATCAAGGCAATAATAAAAGGTTTTTTCATTGGTAATAATAATCCATAGATACCTGGTTCTGTCACTCCAAATATAGAAGCGATCGTTGCAGGAATACCGATATTTCTAACATTTTTATCTTTATTTTTTATGATAATCGCTAGTAAAACGCCTAATACGCCAAAACTTGCGCTTCCTGAATTAGACAAGATCGGCGTAAATCCTTGTTCCGTAAGTTGTAATATACCAATAGGTGCCAAACCCCAGTGAAGGCCAAACATAACTAACAACTGCCATAAACCACCGATCAATGCAACAAAAATAGTTGGACTGATTTTATAAATTGCCATAAAGATTAAACCGATCAAATCAGAACCCCAAGTGGCTATAGGACCAATAACTAAAATGGCTAATGTTGCAGTAACTAGCACTGTAAAAAAGGGGGTTAAAAATGAATTAACCACCGAAGGAATAATTTTTTTAAATCCTTTTTCAACTTTTGCTCCCAACCAAATCGCTAGAATAGTTGGAATAACAGTAGAATAATAACCTCCAGGCGGTAATAAGACAGGGATACCCAGAAATGTTGTAAATACATCTGCGCTAAATTGCGTTCCTTCAAATAAAGTATAAAGCGGTGTGCCCTCTGCCATATCACTTAGTGAAGGATATACTAAAGCAAAAGCAATAGCCAAAGCCGTATAAATGTTCATACGAAACTTCTTAGCTGCTGTTAGTGCGATAATAACAGGTAGAAATTGAAAGAAGCCATCTCCGACCGCATTCAACACTGCATAAAAACCACTATTTGCTTCATCTAATCCAAAAACACCCAGTAAAGCGACTAAACCTTTAATCATTCCTGTTGCACTTAGCACTAGGATAAATGGTTGGAAGATACTAGAGATCAAATCAATAAATTTATCAAGTAACTTTTTTTGACCACTTTGTTTATTATTGGTGTTTGATGTTTGTTCACCGTTGATATTAGAAATATTCAAAATTGCTTCGTAAACTTCACCAACGTCACTTCCAATAACCACCTGATATTGTCCACTTGCTTTCATTACAGTAACAATTCCTGATAAGTTTTTCAGATATTCCGCATCCGCTTTGCTTTCATCTTTTAGATAGAAACGCAGACGTGTCATACAATATTGTAATTGCGCTACATTACTTTCTCCTCCTATATGTTCAATAATATCTTCTGCCAACTTCTTATAATCTTTTGCCATTATCTTTCTTCCCTCATTCATAGTAGTTTCATTAGTCTTTCTTTTTATGTAATTTGTAAAATTTCACCTTCTTTTATTTATTCCTATATTTCACACAAAAAAAGCCTAAATAAGACAAAGAAAATCATAGCATAACGCAGCTAATTTTGTCTTGTTTAGACACTATTTCTGGAAAATAAAATCTATTTTTCCTTTTTATACAGCTAAGCACATAGAAGTAAGAAAGTTATGCGATTATATGCGCTTAAGAACAGCAAAATCCAAAACCAATGTGATTAACTCTTCTTAAGAACAGTACTTTTGAAAACTAGCGAGACTAATTCAATGAATAGGTATAAAAATCAATATGTTTGTGTTAAATAAGCACATAATAATGTAAAAACAATGAGATTATAGATGATTTATAACAGTAGAATTGAAAAGTAATGAGACTAACCTTTCCTAAGGACAACGTTTAAAAAAACTGATGAGATTAATTTGCCTATTTATTATAAAATTCTCTAAAGTAAAAATTTTATAAACTATTTAAACTAGCAACTTTTCAGTTTGCACTTTGTTTTGAGGATTCTTTTTCAATCTATTTCATCTTTTAAAATGCCATATATATATTCATCGCCATAGCTGTCGTCTTTTCGCGCGATATGTTGTCGCAATTTGCCTTCTAATTGCATGCCAATTTTTCTTAAAACAATACCAGAAGCCGCATTAGCAACATCACACCAGGCAATAACGCGACGATATTCCACTTTTCTGCATAAGAACGTAATTACGGCTTCTGCTGCCTCAGCCATCAATCCTAGATTCCAATAATTTCTGCTTAAAACATAACCAATACCGCATATCTCAGCTTTTTCATCAACTGGAATAACTGAAATCATACCAACTAAATTTTCTTGATACTCAATTCCCCAACAGTAATAGTCTAATTGATCATAAGAATGAACAATCATTTTCAAGTATTCTTGAGTAATTTTTTCAGACTGATGTGCATACCAAGTAGTATATTTTGCCACTTTTTCATCGCTTGCCCAGTTTTTAAACATCGAATGAACATCTTCCAGTTCTAACCTGCGCAAATTCAGTCTTTTCGTCGTTAATTGTTGTGTACCAATATGATTCACATGCTCGCCCTCCCGAAACTTTTCCCTTTCATTTTATACAATATTTTTTTAAGTTTACCATATAAAAATAAACTTGTTTATATTAAAAGAAAAAACGTCTTTTCTGTGATCACCCACAAAAAAGACGTTTTTTAGTTTATTGCGTAAGAAAGTTTTCCGTATAAAGAGGTTGGTTATCTTCGTTAAAGTCAACGCCCACCCCTAGCTCAGAGAAATCATCGTTGACAATATTCTTTCGATGTCCTGCAGAATTCATCAACCCTTGATGAGCGAAAATGCTGCTGGTCTGTCCTTGCGCTAAATTTTCACCAGCACTCATAAAAGTAATACCGTTTGCTTGCATTCGATCAAATGGCGATTGACCTTCTTGGTTGGTATGATCAAAATAATGATTTTCTGCCATATCCGTACTATGTTTCCTAGCAGTTTGTCTTACCTCTTCATTCCAATCCAATACATTTAAGCCGCGTTTTGAACGCTCTGCATTTGTAATATCAAACAATTGATATTCAAATCCTTCTTTTAAACCGTCACTAGCCTCTGCATAAGGAGAACTTTTTTCTGTTTCTAGTGGTTCTTTTACGATTTGCATGGCTGTCACTTCGTCATTTTCATGTATGTCGTAAAAAATCGTTACATAATTGCCGTCAATTCGATAAATATCATATTCGCCCTCATCATTTGTCTGCATATTAAACCCGCTGTGTCGGATCGCATTTTCTGCTTCACCCAATTCTTCATGGACTTCCGATTTTGTTGTCCCCAGAGCAATATCATTTTGCGCCGCCACTAAATCTTGATTGGTATATAGTCCTTGAACTGTATCTTGTTGATCATAAGTAACCATCAAGAAATTTTGATAATTGTCATGATAACTCGACCATTGCAGGCCGTATTCGTTGGCCGTTTCTCGCGCAGGTTCTCCCAGGCTTTCTTCTACCTGTTCTCTTTTATCGCCGATTTCAATATTTCCTATTGAAAAAGTTTGTGCTTCAGGTTGTGAGAGCTCTAAAGCTTTTGTTTGACTTTGCTCGTCAGTTTCTTCATTTCCAGTGATCGAATCATACAGCGATACTGCCTGTTCTTTCATAGAATTAAAGTTTAACCCCTGGTCAAAAACTTGTGTGGTAAAATTTTCTACAGGCTCTTCCCAAAGTGGTTTAGTAAAAAACGCAATAAGAACGATCACAGCTAATTTCGCTAATTTTTTAAAAATAGTCACTCCACCTTCTACTATCTATATCACACTGTTTCTTCCTATAAAAACTTAGCCTGCTTTTTCCGACTTCTTTACCACTATTTTAACCTTTAATGTCTACTTGAAAGCAATATTTTTGTTTATACATTATAAATTCCTATACTCTATTAAGAAAAACTAAATAACTAATACAATTATTTCCAAATAAAAATTCTCTATTTTTTACTAATCCCGTGCATGATCATATACTTCTTCAACATCCATAAAATCTTCCAAGACGTCACTTTTACCTTCTAATTCAGATTCAAAACGTATACCATCAATATTAATACGAGCATTACGATAATAATCTGAATTAAATTGTCCCCAAGAAGGTACTGAAGCATCTACATTACAAAAAATACGAAAACCTTCTTTTTTTAAATAATCATATTTTGCATTATGATCATAAGGTTGAAAATCACTAACATCTGCTCCATGGGGATAAATAAGAATATTGGTATCGCCTAAAATAGGTGCGACTTCATCTTGCCAAAGCTTGGTATCCTTAGCTATCTGTTTTTTTCCGACCTCTGCCATATTAATATGGCCCCATGTATGAGAAGCAAACGACCACCCTGTTTCTTTCAAACGATTCGCTACTTGTTTAGCCTCTTTGATTTCTTGCTCTGTTTTTTCATTATCTCCATATTCTGATTTGGAGGTTCGATAACCTAAAACTCCGTCATAACCAGTCAAAGCTAAAGTACCTTTTGAACCATGATATGAAAAATCAGGATGTTTTTTAACAAATTCGTCCATGATAGGTACCATATCATAGTCCCCGATTTTTTCCTCATCATCATTTTCATAAGTATTTTTTACTTCCCCTTCTTTATTAAGAACCAACTTATCTGCAAAACCAGCATCTTCCATATACTCATAATAACTAACATCATCTTGAGAAAAGATTAGCGGTTTTTTATCTTTAGGCAAAGTGACACCTTTAAATTGTAGCTTGCCATCTTTTTCTTCGATTAAATCTTCAAAGCTGACCAGCACATAACCTTTATCATAGAGTTGCTGAAGTACTTTCTTAAATTCAGAAACGGTTACCA
>NZ_JAKEIT010000022.1 GCF_021474685.1 Tetragenococcus halophilus
CTATGCCGAATTCGGTATAGTGCCGATGACTTCGTCATCTATGTCAAGTCAAAACGTGCGGGCGAACGAGTGTTAAAAAGTGTGACCCGTTTCATTGAAAAAGATCTTAAACTCATTGTTAATCAAGACAAGAGTCAAGTGGGGGCACCAACGCGTTTAAAATTCTTGAGCTGTCTGATAATGAAAGTCAATGGCACCTGTCGTTTTATCCCTACCAAAGAAGCCAAGAAGAAATTCAAAGCCGAATTGAAACGTCGAACAAGCCGTAAGCGTGCGGGTGATTTTCGAACGATCATAGAGGAAATCAATCAAGTCACGCGTGGCTGGATAGGCTATTTCGGATTGGGATTTATTCGAGGTTTTATTCAAAAGGAAATTGAACCATGGTTACATCACCGCATCAGGCAGCTGATCCTCAAACGTTGGAAAGTTCCCAAAACGAAAATAACGAAGTTATTGTCTTATGGTTTAGATTTAAACGGCGCCAAGAAAATCGGATCCTCTAGAAAGAAATATTGGCGACTGTCCAAAACGTCTGAAGTTCATCGGACACTTACAAACGAAAGACTCCACCGATGGGGCTTAGTTTCACTAAGCGCCTTGGTAGAGTCTGCTTACGCAAGATATTGAATCGCCGTATACGGAACCGTACGTACGGTGGTGTGAGAGGTCGACTAGCCAATTAATGGCTAGTCACCTACTCGATTTCTTTTATTTCAAAAGCGTTAGCATGACTTGTGGAACATTTTTTGAAAAATAAAATAAGTATAAATAACGGGAGGTCTTTTATTTATGGGTAATATTTTACTTGCGCTTGTACCCGCAGTAATGTGGGGGATTCAACCCTTAATTTTACAAACAATCGGTGGAAAAACTTCAAATCAACAAATGGGAATGTCTCTAGGGGCATTGATCTTTTCTATTGGTGTTTTATTTTTCCATCAACCTGTGTGGTCATGGCATTTAATACTTGCTTCATTTGTCTGTGGGTTAGCCTGGGCCTTTGGTCAAATTACACAGATTGAAAGTTTCCATATTATCGGAGTGTCAGCTGCAATGCCAATTTCAACCGGCATGCAATTGATTGGAGTAACGTTATTCGGTATTTTTTACTTCCATGAATGGACAAGCACTATGGACTATGTATATGGGATCAGTGCTTTGATCGTTATTATTCTTGGTGTATTTTTTACCGCTTATAGAGAAAAAGGCGACAACAGTGGTAAACAAGGGGCTATGCAAAGAGGACTTTTTGTTTTAGTTTTATCAACGATTGGTCAAGTAACATACAATGTTATTCCACGTATGGCTGATCTTAACGGTTGGGATGTATTATTCCCGCAAGGAATCGGTATGGCAATCGGTGCAATGGCTTTTAGCTTCTTCTTTGATAAAAAACCAGAGCTTTTCAGCAAGAAGTCATTTCAAAATATTGCTGCAGGCGCCGCTTTTGCTATCGGAAATATTGGTATTTTACTTTCCAATAAAGTAAATGGTGTAGCAGTAGGATTTACCTTATCCCAAATGAACGTCATTGTTAACACTCTGGGTGGTCTTATACTCCTTAAAGAATCCAGGACTTCAAAAGAATTAAAATTAACGATTGGTGGCTTAATCTTGGTAGCTGCCGGTGGTATTTTGATTGGTTTAACGAAATAATAAAGTATAGCATTACTATGTCGGGATACAGCGTATTTTTGTATCCCGACTTTTTTAGTCTTCGGCAATGATTTGGCTACTATTTTTGCTAGAAGACTCATACTGTAATATTTTTTCATAAAAATAAGGTAACTCTGGATGAGTGGTTAATATTTGCTGATAATTTGGTAAAAGCTTTGTAAAACTTTGGGTCAGTCTTTTAGCGTCTTTTACAAAGAAAAAAGGATTATAGGTAAATAAGAAACTACCCGAATAAAGATCGCATAAACTATGTAAGCGATGGAGTTTCTGAGATAAAGAAATAAGCTTTAACTCATTTAATTCCGTATGAGCATGCAAAGCAAAATCTAAGCCGCTGGTCAATGAAGGCTTTAACCAAATATTTTCTATACCAGAGAATTGTTTCCATAGAAATAATAGACTAGTGTCGTTTATTTGAAATGGGATCGGGTAATACTTAGTTGTGGGTGTGAATACAGCTTTACTAAGGAGAAAGCCCTGACTATTTCGATATTGCTGTACTTCTTTATAACGTTCATATAACATTTGCTTATTGTGTGTAAAAGGTGGATCGTATAACAAAGATACTAATAAGGAAAAGTATCGAATCTGTAACTCGTTTCCCTTTAATGTAGGCGCAGATGTGAAAGAAACGGTTAAATCATAACCGGATAATAGCGGTTTCATTTTTTGCATACGTCGTTGCATAGTGGCTTTAGACAGATAAAATTCATTTTCTAACTTTTTGAATGTACAAAAAGGATTTTCTATTATTTTGACTAGTATTTGAAAAGAAAAACTTCGTGCTAACAATGAACTTAAAAAAAGATTAGCATCTTCTGGAGAATAGATTGCTGTGATTTTCGGCCCTTTTATATAAAAAGAAATCCCCATGGAAGCATTACTGTCGCTTTGTTGCCAAATAAAGATATAACGTTTCAAAGATTTTAAACTAAGTCCTAAATGAATCGTAATTTCTTTTAGCGGACAAGGATTTTTTATCTGTAAATACTGGAACACTCGGAATATAATCTTATCTTGTTTTTCTAATAAAATATCAAACATATCATCACCTCTGCACGAAGGTATCATAAAATTTAGATTGGAAAAAATTTCAAATTGGTAAAAAAGCAGTAATATTGCCGTGATCGAGTTGAAATAAACCATTTTTCTGTGGAAAACTATTTACTTTTATTCTTCTAAAGCTGTAAGTAACAAGCTTTATCCCTTAGTTTAGTTATCCACACATGTTGGTTTTTTCTACTTAAAAATGTAATTATATATATGTTTATGTATTTTATATAAATGATCGCTTGGTATCCTTTGCTTTCTGAGCTATAAAAGTTTTGCTTTTCTTTTTATTGAGGGTATGATGTAAATATAAGTAAAAATAGAAAGGGAAAAACGATGTTTAAGGGTTTTGTTTATTTTTTAGTCATTATTTTGGCGAACACAGTAGGCGCTATCTCTGGCATGGGCGGTGGCGTGATCATTAAACCTGTGCTGGACTTTATTGCGGCAGATCCTGTAGGGGCTGTTTCCTTTTATTCTTCAGTTGCTGTATTTGTCATGTCTATTACCTCCACAGTGCGACAAGTTAGAGCTGGCGCCAGTGTTTCATGGAATTTTGTCCTCTGGATTGCTGGTGGATCGATTTTGGGCGGATTTTTAGGGAATCATACATTTGATTTTTTCCTCAATAGTTTTTCAAATGAGATAGTTGTACAACTGCTTCAAATTATTTTGACTATGATAACTTTACTCTTTGCGCTCTTTTATAATCATTTCAATTTTGGTAAATTCTATTTAACGGGTAGAACTTGGTATTTGATTTGTGGACTTATTTTAGGCTTTTTAGCTAGTTTATTAGGTATTGGGGGCGGCCCGATTAATGTGGCACTTTTGATCTTAATGTTTGGTATGACGATCAAAGAGGCAACTGTTTATTCGATTTGTACGATTTTTTTCTCACAACTATCCAAGCTAGGGACGATTGCTTTGACTACGGGGTTTGCTCTTTATGACTTATCTATACTTTTTTATGTTATTCCAGCGGCAATCATTGGTGGACTTCTTGGTGCAAAGGTTAGTCGATTGATTTCGGCTAAACAAGTTTCTAGGGTTTTTGAAGCCGTGATTCTTATTGTTTTATTGATTAATTTGTATAATGGTTTTCGTCTTTTTCTATGAGGATATTTTTAGTGAAAAAATAAGCGGAATAATTGCATTTTACGCAAAAAAGCATATGATTAAATTGAATAAACTTGTTGTCATACAAGAAATAAGCGAGTATACTGTATAAGGTTTTTTGCATTTATTTATAAAAGATATTAAGTAATTAAAGTATTGGAGGAGTAAAAATGGATATTGTTACATTGGCGCGGTTCCAATTTGCAATGACAACGATTTTTCACTATTTTTTTGTACCTTTTTCCATTGGAGTGGCTTTACTCGTTGCAATTATGGAAACATTATATGTGACAAAAAAGGATGAAAGTTACAAAAAGATGGCAAAATTTTGGGGAAATATTTTCCTATTAAGTTTTGCTGTGGGTGTTGTAACGGGAATTATTCAAGAATTTCAGTTTGGCATGAACTGGTCAGATTATTCACGCTTTGTAGGGGATATATTTGGTGCGCCCCTAGCTGTAGAAGCATTATTGGCCTTTTTCTTAGAATCCACCTTTTTAGGTTTATGGATGTTCACCTGGCAAAGAGTAGGGCCAAAATTGCATGTCTCTTTCATGTGGTTAGTGACGCTAGGCTCAATTCTTTCGGCTTTTTGGATTTTGGTTGCCAACAGTTTTATGCAGCATCCTACTGGCTTTACCTTCCGTAATGGACGGGCAGAGATGAACGATTTTGGTGCATTGATCAAAAATCCACAAGTTTGGTATGAATTTTCTCATGTCATTTTAGCTGCCTTTTTGATGGGTGGGATTTTGATTGCCGGCATGTCTGCATTTCGTTTATTAAAACAACGTTCCTTGAGCGAATTAAGTACAAGTATTTTTAAAAAATCATTGCGTGTTGGTTTAGGTGTCGCTTTATTTGGTTCTTTAGGCATATTAATTTCTGGAGATATGCAGATGCAAGCCTTAGTTGAAGACCAACCGATGAAATTTGCTGCAACAGAAGGCTTATATGAGGATTCTGATGATCCAGCTTCTTGGACGGTGATTGGCTGGATGGATGAAGCCGAACATAAACGAGTCTTTGGTATTCACGTACCTTATGTTTTAAGTATTTTATCTTATCATAGCCTTTCTGGGGGCGTTGAAGGGATGAATTCACTTAATGAATCGATGACGGCAGAGTATGGAGATGATAATTACTTCCCACCTGTTAATGCGATGTTTTGGAGCTTTCGTATTATGGTAGGCTTTGGTATGTTGATGTTGTTGGTCTCTGTATTGGGGTTATTTTTCACGCGTAAGAAGAATCCATCGCTTTATAAGAAACCTTGGATGCTATGGGTTGTCGGTTTAATGACCTTTACTCCTTTTATTGCCAATACCTGTGGATGGCTAGTTACTGAACTTGGTCGTTATCCTTGGACCGTTTATGGTATGTTTAAAATTCAAGATAGCGTGTCTCCCAATGTGACCCCAGCTTCATTATTATTTTCTAATATTGTTTATTTCTTGCTATTTGGTGGTTTAGCAGTTGTTATGATTTACTTAGTTGTTCGTGAGTTACGTAAGGGTCCAGATGTGCAAGAAGAACAAGAAAAAGAAGAGCCTGCGACGGATCCTTTTGACGGAGGTGCTTTTAATGAGTAGTCTACAATTATTTTGGTTTATTTTAATCGGTGTTTTATTTGCTGGTTTTTTCTTTTTAGAAGGTTTTGATTTTGGTGTTGGGATGTCAGTAAAAACTTTAGCAAAAAATGATCAAGAAAAAGATCAAGTGATACAAACCATTGGACCTGTTTGGGATGGCAACGAAGTTTGGTTAATTTCTGCAGGAGGAGCGATGTTCGCTTCATTTCCTATGTGGTATGCTTCGTTATTTAGCGGCTATTATTTGATTTTATTTATCATTTTAGCAGGCTTGATTATTCGTGGTGTTTCTTTTGAGTTTCGTAGTGGAATGCCGGGAAATAAAAAATGGATTTGGGATTGGACATTAGCAATAGGTAGCTTTATTGTTCCTTTTTTCTTTGGCATCTTGTTTATCAGTATGATTCAAGGAATGCCAATGGATGCTAACGGCGATATGATGGCGCGTTTTACTGACTATATTAATTTATTTTCTGTTGTGGGCGGTATTGCTTTATTGTTACTATGTTATTTACATGGGATGAATTATATTTCTTTGAAAACGACAGGCCCTATCCGAGAACGTGCTAAAAAATATGCGCAAACATTGTATTGGGTGTTATATGTTGGATTGGTTGTCTTTGCCGTTTTAATGTATTTCCAAACGGACTTTTTCACATTACATCCTGTTTCAACTATAAGTTTATTAGCAGCGATTGTTTTATTAACTGTAGCGGCGAATTATTGTTCTTATACAAACAAGGAATTAACTGCATTTTTAACAAGTGGGTTTACGCTCATCGCTTTAGTTGCTCTTTTATTTACGGGTATGTTCCCACGTGTATTGATCAGTTCAACCAACGCTGCTCACGACTTATTGATCGCCAATGCTTCCTCTTCGCCGTATACACTTAAAATTATGAGTTATACTGCTATTGGTCTGTTACCTTTTATTTTAGCCTATATTGCTTGGACGTATTATATATTTAGAAAACGAGTGAAACATACTGAGATCGCGGGGTATGGTGAATGATTGATAAAGCCGTAATGGTTTTACCAAATAGTAAAAAGATTATGGGGATGCTTGCAGGGCTTGCAGTTTTGCAAGCTCTCTTTATCATTGGTCAAACTTACATGTTGTCAGCAGCCATTACACATTTATGGAATGGTGGAAAGATCACTGACCAATTGTTTGAAATCTGTGGTTTTATTATTATCTTTTCTGCTCGACATGGTATTAGCTTTTTGCGGGATAAACTGTTGGATCGTTATGCAGGCGAGCAAGCTGTATCTCTACGTAAACAGTTATTAGAAAAAGTTTTTCGCGTGGGTCCAAAGATCGTGCAAAAACAAGGTTCTGGGAATATGACAACAATGGCATTAGATGGGATTGAACAAGTAGAAAATTATATTCATCTTATTTTTTCTAAAATGATGAATATGATGATCATTCCGTGGCTTATTTTAGCGGTTATTTTTTACCTAGATATTCAATCTGGTGTGATATTATTGTTGATCTTTCCTCTGATTATTATTTTTATGATTGTCTTAGGCTATGCTGCACAAGCAAAAGCGGATAAGCAGTACAAAGCTTTTCAACTTTTATCAAATCATTTTATTGACTCATTGCGTGGCCTGGATACCTTGAAGATGTTTGGCTTGAGTAAGAAGTATGGGAAAAGTATTTACAATACAAGTGAAGAATTTCGTAAATCAACCATGAGTACTCTGAAAATGGGGATTTTATCAACTTTTGCGCTCGACTTTTTTACTACTTTAGCGGTCGCAATCGTTGCTGTGATGCTTGGCTTACGTTTAATCAATGGGCTGATTCCGCTTTTTCCGGCCCTGGCAGTGTTAGTGTTAGCGCCTGAATACTTTTTACCTGTTAGAGAGTTTGCCAATGATTATCATGCGACATTAGATGGTAAAAATGCAATGACTGCTATTAATAATGTACTTAATGAAGCAGAAATGAAACAAGAATCCATTGATTTAAAAACATGGGATGAAAATAGTCGTTTATCTTTAGAAGGCGTGTCAGTTTCTTATGAGGGGAAAACGGTATTGTCCGCAGATTTTTCTGTTAAGGGTTTAAAGAAGATTGGTATTATAGGAATGAGTGGTTCTGGAAAATCGACTTTGATTAATACTTTAAGTGGTTTTTTACAACCAACGGAAGGAAAAATTGAGCTAGGTGATCAAAGGGTTGCGAATTTTGCTTTAGAACAGTGGCAAAAACAAATGATTTATATTCCGCAAGACCCCTACGTTTTTCAACTATCTTTAAAAGATAATTTGGCTTTTTATACACCAGAAGCAAGTGAAGCAGATATTTTAGAAGCGGTAAGAGTCGCGGGCTTGAGCGAGTTAGTAGCTGAACTACCAGAAGGATTAGAGACACAGTTAGGAAGTGGCGCTCGCAGGCTAAGCGGGGGACAAGCCCAACGAATTGCATTAGCACGGGCATTTTTGGATAAAAAGCGCAAGGTTTTAATGTTTGACGAGCCGACAGCCCACTTAGATATTGAGACAGAAGTCGAATTAAAAGAAAGAATGTTGCCTCTAATGAAAGATCGTTTGGTCTTTTTTGCAACACACCGGCTGCACTGGATGGCTCAGATGGATGAAATCATTGTACTTGATCAAGGAAAAATTGTTGAAGCTGGAACTTTTAGCGAATTATCTGCTAAAAAGGGTTATTTTTATCGTCTGTCACAACAAATGAGGGGGAAAGAACATGCATAATATTCCTTTATTTAAAGCACTAGCTAAAGACAGTTGGATACGTCCCTTTTTAAAACGATATAAAAAGACGATGATTGTGGCTTTGGTATTAGGATTTATGACGTTCTTTTGTGCAGGTGCTTTGATGTTTACCTCAGGATTTTTAATTAGTCGGGCTGCTTCTATTCCAGAAAATATATTACTTATTTATGTTCCCATTGTTTTAACAAGGGCTTTTGGAATCGGGCGTCCGGTTTTTCGCTATATTGAGCGTTTAGTTAGTCACAACTGGGTTTTAAAGATGACCTCACAATTACGTTTGAAATTGTATAATACCTTAGAAAAAGATGCGATTTTTTTCAAAAACCGTTATTCTTTAGGAGATATTTTAGGACTATTAGCTGAAGATATCAATCATATTCAAAATCTTTATTTACGGACAATTTTTCCGACAATCATTGCCTGGATTTTATATATTTTTGTTGTTATTGCACTTGGGGTATTCTCTATTCCTTTTGCTTGTTTAATGGCTTTGTTACTTTTTAGTGTTATTATTGTGCTTCCTTTGTGGTCGGTTGTTGTCAATGGCGCAAGACAAGAAAGAGAAAAACAATTAAAAAATGAGCTTTATACTGAACTAACAGATAATATTATTGGGGTTTCTGATTGGATTTTTAGTCAACGTGGACATGAGTATGTCAATTGGCATGGCCGATCAGAAAAACAATTACAAGACACACAAGCAGGCTTACAAAAGTTTAATCGACGTCGTGACTTTTTACTGCAAGTAATTATGGGCATTATTGTTGTGGCCTTGTTATTTTGGACCAGTCAACAATTTCCTGGAAATCACGGAGGCGCAGCAAATTGGATTGCAGCTTTTGTTTTAAGTGTTTTTCCTTTAGTAGATGCCTTTAGTACTTTGCCTGATGCTGCACAAGAAACAAATATTTATAAGGATTCTATTAAACGATTAAATGCTTTACCGACAATGACAGAGCAATCTACTGAAAAAGCATTAGAAGGTTCCTTAGATATCAAAATTGAAGATCTTGTTTTTCGCTATGAAAAAAATAATCGGAAAATATTAGATCATTTGAATATAACGATCCCTCAAGGTGAGAAATTAGCTATTTTAGGACGCAGTGGCTCAGGAAAGAGTACTTTAGCTTCATTGATTCGCGGGGATTTAACGCCAACAAGTGGAAATGTTCAACTAGCAAATCTTTCTACTGAGCAAATGGGTGATGATATTTCAGAGTATATTGGCGTCATTCAACAAACGCCTTATCTATTTCATACGACGATTTTAAATAATCTACGTATTGGCAATGAGCAAGCAACAATTGATGCTGTGTGGGAGGTATTAAGACGGGTTGGCTTAAAAAAATTGGTAGAAGAGCTTCCTGATGGCTTAAATACTATGGTAGATGAAGCAGGTCTACGCTTTTCGGGTGGAGAACGACATCGTATGGCACTAGCGAGAATTTTACTAAAAGATGTTCCTATTGTATTACTGGACGAACCTACAGTTGGTTTAGACCCGATTACAGAACAAGCATTGATTGATACTTTCTTTGAACAGTTAACAGATAAAACGATTATTTGGATTACGCATCACTTGCAAGGAATCGAAAAAATGCGGCATGTCATATTTATTGAAGACGGACAGTTGGAAATGTCGGGAACACCAGAAGAATTGGCTAAAAGCAATACACGCTATCAAAAATTAAAAGCAATCGATGAAGGGAAATTTTAAAGATGAAATTTCTTTTCTCTGCGAGGCCAGAAAGAGATGCTTTCTGGCCTCCTTTTGTTATTTATCTTTTAGAATGAAAGTGATAAATAGGAATGAACAGTCACATGAAAGAAATTTCATGTTTTTTTATATTGACATTGAGTGTTCTTTTTGCTAAATTGTTTAATGGCAAATCGAAATAATTTCGGTTTATAAAATAATAAAAGCGTAACAATTATAAGCTTGTTTAGAGGTGGAGAATGGAAAAAACGGATTTAAGTAGTGCATATCGTCGGATGAAAAGTCCTAATATTAAAACAAGAAAACGTGCACTAAAAATTATTTATGCATATAAACGAAATAAAAAATAAATAATTTATACGAGAGGATTGGAAAATGAAGAAGAAAATTTTGTTAGCTGTAATAGCTTTGCTTACCACTAGTGCATTAGCTGCTTGTAGTAATGACGAAGGTAGTGATAATAATGCAGATGATGGAAAACTTTCAATTGTTACCACATTTTATCCAATATATGATTTTACACAAAATGTTGTTGGAGATGAAGGTGACGTAGAATTATTGATTCCAGCAGGTACGGAACCACATGATTTTGAACCTTCTGCCCAGCAAATTGCTAAAACACAAGATGCAGATGCATTTGTTTATCACGATGATAACATGGAAACTTGGGTGACTGATACTATTGAAGGTTGGGAAGATGGTAATCCAGAAATTATAAAAGGAACCGAAGATATTGAATTAATGACAACTGCAGAGGATAGTCATGAAAAAGAAGAAGGTCACGATCAAACTCATGAGTATGATCCCCATACTTGGGTAGATCCGAAGTTGGCTATCAAGGAAGTGGAAGCTATCAATGAGCAGTTAAGCCAAGCCTATCCGGATAAAAAAGAGACTTTTAAAGAAAACACAGAAAATTATGTAAAAGAATTAGAAGAATTAGATCAAGAATATGAAGATAGTTTAGCCAATGCGCAGCAAAAAAGTTTTGTTACTCAGCATGCGGCTTTTGGCTATCTAGCTGATGCATACGACCTAAATCAAGTGTCTATTTCAGGCTTGTCTCCAGATGAAGAACCTAGCCCAGAACGACTAGCAGAACTAAAAGATTATGTAGAGGATAATGATATTCAATATATTTACTTTGAAGAAAATGCATCTGACAAAATAGCAAAAACTTTATCTGATGAAGTTGGCGTAAAACTAGAAGTATTGAATCCATTGGAAAGTTTAACAGATGAACAAATGGATAATGGAGAAGATTATATTTCTGTGATGAAAGATAATCTGCAGGCTTTAGAAAAAACAACTGATTCAAAAGGTAAAGAGATTCAATCTGAAGAGTCAGGTGAATAGTTCACATAATGATTTTTATGAGTGAAGTGTGCGTTGTGTGATGTTTAAATCCTCCATAAGTTGTATTGGGGATAATTGATTTTGTAGCTTATGGCAAGTATTATATGGGTAAATGCATTGGTATTAATTTTGATTATAAAGTAGATAACTTGTAGGACAGATAGTTATTGATCTTTCTAATTTTTTCTGATGTTTAATTACCTAGGAGCTGTGTGCACATTGTTTAAAAAGAAAAAGTTAAAAGCATTTAGCCATAAAGCGCACATGAAAATAGGCGATGTAATTATTATTGCTATATTGGTGCTTGCATCTTTTTTGCCTATTGTTATATTTTATTTTCAGCAAGACCAAAATCAAGGCCAAGCAGAAGAAGCGACTGAAAAATCTGCTATCGTTCGTATTGACGGAAAGGAAGTCGATCGTTTTTCCTTGAATAAGGACAATGCTGTTCAAAAAACCTATCATCCAGCAGATGGCAAATATAATATTGTCGAAGTTAGAGACGGGCAGGCGCGCGTAAAAGAAGATAACAGCCCAGACCAAATTGCTGTTAACACCGGTTGGATTTCTGAGCCTGGTGAAACAAGTATCTGTCTTCCCCATAAGTTAGTTATAGAAATCTATGAAGAAGATGCTGAAGATACTTATATTTATTAAAACAAAGCCACTGAAAAAGAATGTAACGCCTTTTTCAGTGGCTTTTGCTTATATAGTAATCGCTAGCTTTTATTCGATTATTTTCTGAAGTTTCTAATTGTATGTGGCATATTTAAAAATTGTAGAAGCGCCAAAATTCGGGTAATAAATACCTTTCAAATTATCCTTAACTAATAAAGAACGTGTTTGTTGATATAAAGGAACAATGGCTGCATCTTCTTCTACTAATGTCTTTTCTGCATCAATCATCGCTTGCCAACGTTTTTCTGGGTCGTTTCCGTAGTCATTAGTAATTTTATCCAAAAGGTCATCGTACTCATCACTTTCATAATTGGTGTTGTTTGGTGAACGTAAGGATTCTAAATAAGTCATGGGATCTTGGTAATCGGGTCCCCATCGACCCATAGCAAGTTCATATTCTCCATTACGCGTTAAGTCAATCGAATTATTCAAAGGGACAGATTTGACTTCCAGATTTAAACCAGGGAGTGCTTCTTGTAATTGGTATTGTACGGTTTCTGCAACTTTCTTTTCAGCGTCTTCATCTGATGTTAACAATTCGATGGTAATTTCATCACCAATTTCTTTTTTGGCTTTTTCCCAATGTTCTTTGGCTTTATCTTCGTTTGTTTTCATCAGATCTCCAGCATCTTCACGAAAATCAGCATCCGTTTCTGGATTTTTTACAAAATCTTTTGGAATATAACCATAGCTAGCGCTAGAACCGTCCGCTAGTACATCGTCAACAATACCTTCTTTATCAATCGCATAAGCAACAGCTCTGCGAACATCTTCATTAGCAAAGATGGTATCCTTATCCTTTGATTTTTGATTCATTTTGAAATAAAACACTTTTGAATCCGGTACTTTTTGTAGATTTGGATTATCTTCATTTTGTTTAACATGTTCTCCTGAAATTTCTGCTTGGTCTAATTCATCACTTTGGAATAAATTAAAGGCTGTAGCAGTTTCTTTGATCACATCTACGTTGACTCTATCTAATTTGACCTTATCCGCATCATAATATTCTGGATTTTTTTCTAAATCCCATTCCATGGAAGATTGATCCCAATTTTCCATGGTGAAAGCGCCGTTTGATAGGATCTTTTCACTATCGTTCCCATATTCTTTCCCGTACTCTTCCACAAATTCTTCGTTTTGTGGGAAAAATGGTGGGAAAGTCATAAGAGATGTAAAATAAGGAACCGGTTTTTCTAACTGAATTTCCAGTTCTTTGTCATTGTTTGCTTTGACACCTAATTTTTCTGGATCCATACCGTCATTAATAATTTCTGAGCCATTTGCGACGGTTCCGTCAAGCAAAAACATATAATTTGCTTCATTTTCTGGACTAGCAAGCCGACGCCAAGCATAAACAAAATCATCTGCCGTTACAGGGTCGCCATTGCTCCAATTGGCATCATCACGTAATTGGATAGTATAGGTTTTACCATCTTCCGAAATTTCGGGCATATCCTCAGCAACTGCTGGAACAATTTCATTGTCTTGATCGATATTATATAATCCTTCAAAGACGTGGACTTGGGCGTTAATACTTGCGGTATCTTGTGTAACGAGTGTATTCATAGAAGCCACTTCATTTTCTTCCATTAAATGCACAGTTTGCGCGTCGTTATCTGAACCACTAGTACCTTCTGTATTATTTCCTGTTGTACAACCAACGAGACCAACCCCTACAATAAAACTGCTACAAGCTAATATGATTTTCTTTTTCATTGAAGCTCCTCCTCGTAATTAATCTTATAAAAAATCAAACCCTAATAAAGTGACATCCCAATCTAATTCATTAAAGCGTAACCCTCGTTGACTTGTTTCAAATTCCCCTCGTTGATTATCAATTGGATCTGCTCGTAGTTGTTTTTTTACTATAGAAAAATCTGCTTGGATATCGTCATTTGCTGGCATACGAAAGACGTCAAGATTACCAAAATAATATTTCCAACGTTCCATGTTATGACCACGATAGGCACTACCTCCAAAAGAAGCGTCGGCATAAACCCAGCCGATTGTTGGTAGATAAAACTTTGCCCAGTCATGGGGGCCTTGAGTATATTCTGAAATATATAAGCCAGATTCCCATTTTGCTGGAATACCCGCCATACGACATAAGGTAATAAATAAAATTGCTTGTACACCGCAGTCGCCTTTTTGATTAATTGCACAGTATTCACTAATATTTGGAATTGTGAAATATTCTTTCATATAAGAATAATTGACTTGTGTTGTTACAAACTCATAAATTTTATAAGCCTTTTCAAGTAAGGTCATATCTTTTGTTGTAAGTTCGGCTAAAAGTTTATACAAAAAATCCGTAAATAAAATATGAGGACTTTTTTCTGCTAGTTCGTTTTGAAACTTTTTTTGTTCTTCTTTGGAAAGCTTTTTGGGAAAATCTTTTTGCGTTTCCATAACTTTAAACAAGTCGTAATAGTTTGCTTCAATTTCATAACTATGTTCTACTTCAAAAAATAAATCCTCATGACTTTCTGTTTGATAGGCGATCGTACGTTGACAAGCGTTAGTATCAGCAACTTCTAAAACAGCCCCTTTAGTAGACAAGATTTCTGAATGCTTTATATGATTGTTATTTCTTGGTAAAGGCAAATGAGCGAGAAATGGCGCTTCTTGGGCAGATATTGGCATTTTAGGAGCAATCGATTGCTTTAAGCGAATCTTAGCTCTTCGAGAACCGTGCTTTTTCATTTCTCTAATATTATCATCTAGTTCTGTTTGTCGTTCATTATCGATACTATTTTCTTCTTCATAGCGATAACGTTGATAATAATCACGTCGTGTTTTGACTAAGTTTTCAATAAAGCGACGATGAAAATATATTTGACCTTTTTTATAAATCCATTCCACGTTATTTGTACGTATAAGTTCCTTTGTTTCCTCAGGTTTTACATTTATAAAAGCTTCTTCTAGCATTTTTTGGGCTTCTTGTTGGTTGTAAGGAAACTGGTCTTCTTTTAAAGCAGTCAAAACAGCTAATTCGCCTTCTAAGCGTCGTTTTACTGTTTGGCTTGTTTTGTCAAAATGAAGTTTTTGATGAATTAATTCTTCCGCAAGAGTAAAATCTCCATTTTCTTTTGCCCGTGTTATATCATCTGGCAAAGGGACAGAAAGATAGCTGATATCATTTAGTTCAAAGGATTTCAATTAACATTCCTCTTTTCTATTAGCGTTATATTTTAGTATTATAGCAATCTTTGATTGTAAATGCCAGAAAATTCTATCAATTTTTTTAATTAATTTCTAATAATAATTTTGTTTAGAATAAGTACTTTAAAAAGTTCCTTAATAGAGTATTTTGCTGGGATGAAAAATAGTATTTTGAGGTTTTTTTAAGGTATAATGATAATAAATTAAAATTTGGTAAGTTATTCTTGTTTAGAGAAAAAGAAGTTATAGAAAAACTCTGACAAAAATGTGGTAGAAATTTGTCAGAGTTTTTCCTTAGAATGTACGTTGTAATAATTGTTTTGTTAGCTGAGTAATTTGCTTTTTAGCTGGGCCTGCTGCTAATTTTTCAATGTCTTCTAGTGCTTTTTTGGTATAATCTTGCGCAAACTCTTTAGCTTTTTGTACGCCACCATAAGTAACGACTAGCTCTGCTACTTTCTGTGCTTCTTCTAAAGAAAGTTCGTTTTCTTTGCTTAAGTATTTCATGAATGCTTCTGGATGTTCTTTTTTAGCAAATATCAGTGGTAAGGTATAGACTCCTTGGGCCAGGTCTTCTAAAATGGGCTTTTGTAACTCATATTGGTCAGCGGTATAATCTAAAATATCATCATAGACTTGAAAAGCAATGCCGATGTTGCGACCGATTTGTCCCGCTAAAGCTTCGGTTTTTTCGTCGGCCTTTCCAAAATGAGCGCCTTGCACACAAGCCAGCCAAAATAATTCTGCTGTTTTTCCATTGATACTACGTAAATAATCATCAACGGTTTCTTGCTTATTAAAGCGCGCATGCATTTGATCTAATTCACCGAGTAATAAACGTTTCATAGAAGCTGCATTAATAGCTAAATACTGCGAGCCATTCATCGTTTTTGTGAGCAGGTCAAAAAATTGTGTAAATAACAAATCGCCAGCGTAAACGGCAATATCTTTGCCATATCTTGATTGAACCGTAATGTTTCCTCGCCGCAAAGGAGAATCATCGATAATATCATCATGGATCAATGTTGCCATATGCAAAATTTCAATTGAGGCAGCGATCTGTAGCAATTGCTCTTGATCTTGTTTAGATGTATCACCTAAATCTGCAAATAAAAGAAAATAGGCTGGACGTAAGTATTTACCTCCTGATTTTGCAAAGTCGGTTAGTGTTTCTTGCATCTCCTTATTTCGTACTTGCAGTTGTTCTTCAATTAGTGAGCAAACGATTTGGAGTTTATTTTGAATCGTGGGATAATCGTTCCAGTAAGATAGCATTTGTACGTTTCCTTTCAACGTTTGATAATAACAGAACTATTTTAACTTATTATTGAACAAAAAGGCTACTTTTATGCTGAAAAAAATAAGAAAGGATAAAAAATGTCAATTCCTATATTTTTAGAGCTGGTGGAAATGAAGGCTAAAACAGCAAGTGTGCTTCCTTTTTTGATCGGGCTTTGTTATAGTTATTATCATTACGGCATAATCCATCTAGGGTATGTGGTTATTTATTTTGTGGCCATGTTTATTTTTAATATGGCTGTGGATATCTTAGATAACTATAATGATTACCGTCATGCCAAAGAAGGTCATGATTACAGAGAAAAAACCAACATTATCGGCCGGGAAAATCTGTCTTTACGATTTGTCTTTTGTTTGATGGTTACGATGATTGTTATATCTGCACTTATCGGCATTGCCTTAGCTTATATTGTTGGATGGCCACTTTTGTGGATGGGCTTATTTTGTTATTTAGTCGGGATTTTCTATTCATCTGGACCTCGACCGATATCAAGTTTACCGCTAGGCGAAATTTTCTCCGGCGTTACTATGGGCTTTATGATTTCATTAATTTGCGTGTATATCAATACGTTTGAAGCATTTCAGTGGAATTTTTCGGAAGTTTTAGGTATCGTAGTTATTGCATTGCCCAATACAATGTGGATCGCCAATTTAATGTTAGCGAATAATACTTGTGATAAAGAAGAAGATGAAAAAAATGAGCGCTATACATTAGTTCATTACATAGGAAAAATCAATGCATTACGCTTATTTGCTGGAATGAATGTCGTTGCTTTTGTGGCAATTTTAATTTCATTTCTTTTGGGCTTGGCTCCTTGGACTGTGCTGCTATCATTTCTAGCGGTGCCCTTTGTTTACGACCAGGTCAAACTTTTTTTGCAAAAGCAAGTTAAAAGCCAAACATTTCCTTGCGCGGTCAAGATTCTTGCTGTAGGATCAATTGTACAAGTAATCACCTATTTATTAGGGATAATTATAGCATAAAAAAAGAGAAAGAAGAGGAGATACCATGAAGGAAGTTGCGATTTTAGGAGCAGGTTATGCAGGCCTAAGAGCTCTACGTGAATTGCAAAAACAAAGTGAACTGCACGTTACTTTAGTTGATCATAATGATTACCATTACGAGGCAACAGATTTACACGAGGTTGCCTCAGGGAATCAACCTAAAGAAAAAATTATCTATCCTATCAAGGATGTTGTGGATCCAAAAGTTACGACATTTATTCAAGATGAGGTTGAAAAAGTGGATCCAGACCAACAAGTGATTGAGTTAAAGAACAATCAGCCACTACATTATGATTATCTAGTCGTTGCATTAGGCTTTGAATCAGAAACATTTGGTATTTCTGGTGCGAAAGAAAATGCTTTAGAAATGGTCGATGTGGAAACTGCGGAAAAAGTTTATGATCACATTCAAGCGATGATGAAAAAATATAAAGAAACAAAAGATAAAAAATATCTGCGCCTTGTCGTTTGTGGTGCTGGTTTTACTGGAATTGAATTGGTAGGTGCTTTGCATGATGGTAAAAAACGTTATGCTCAAATAGCTGATGTTGATCCTTCAGAAATCGAAATTTACTGTATTGAAGCCGTGGCCAACATCCTTCCGCAGTTTGACGATCAACTGACGCAATACTGCTTAGATTATTTAGATAAATGGGATGTTCACCTATTAACTTCTAGTCCGATTAAGGCGATAAAACCAGAACGAGTTGTTTATAGTAATAATGATACAAATAAAGAGTTAGAAGCTGGAACAATCATCTGGACGACCGGCGTAAGCGGAAGCCATGTAATAGGCGAGTCTGGTTTTAGCGAAAAACGGGGTCGCGTGATGGTAAATGATGATTTGACAGATCCTGATCACAATAATATTTATATTATAGGTGATGTTGCAGCTGTTATGGATAAAGAAAGTGAACGTCCTTACCCTACAACAGGACAAATTTCTTTACAAATGGGTGAACAGGCCGCTAAAAATATTATGCAACAAGCTAAAGGAGAAGCGACTAAAAACTTTACTTACAAAAATCTTGGATCCGTCGCTTCTATCGGCAATACACATGCCTTTGGTTACGTTGGAAGCACAGATGTTAAAGGTTACCCAGCTTCATTTATGAAGAAAATGATTATGAATCGTTCTCTGTTGAAAACAGGCGGTTTGAAAGAAGTTATGGCAAAAGGGCGTTTTGATTTATATCATTAAAATGATGCTTAACTTAAAAATATTAAAAATAAGCAAACTTGTCTAGAAATAGACAGATTTGCTTATTTTTTTATGGTTGTTTTTATTTAAACCAATTGTTGGTAATCAACCGAAGATTGACTATCAAAAAGATGGTAAGTAAGCTTTTCTTCAATGTCATCGTAGATAATAACCATGCATTCATTATTTGGTTCAAAATCACCAATAGTAAAAATAGTGTAACGATCTTTGATTACTTCTACATCTCGAATCGTTTGAGAAAAAACTTTACGAATGTGGGATACTTTTTTAAGATAGGTTGTTGCTTTTTCGTTTGCTGTTTTCAAGGTGAAACCTTCGTTTAAAAAATCTTGTATTAATTCAACTTTGATCACTGTTAGTAAACGATAATTGCGAGGAGAAGATTGATCCTCTTTTACAATGGAGGTGATCAAGCCCTTTTCTTCCCAATAACGTAATTGTCTAGGAGAAGTGCCACTCATTTTGCTTAATTCACTAATGCCGATTAATAAATCGTCGCTGATTAATAGGTCTTTCAAGGAATTTGCCATAAGATACCTTCTTTTTTTCGTATGATTATCTGTATTGTAACTTAGATTACATAATTGTCAAACTAGTTGACAAAGTTCGAGAAAAAGAATAAAGTAGTTAAGTTGAAAAAATAGAGAGGAAGAGAACTATGGGAAATGAACAACCAGTTGATATCCATGGAAAACCTTATAATCGTTCAATCATTGTTGCGATTTTAATGGTGGGCAGTTTTTGTACAGTATTAAACCAAACATTACTAAATACTGCTTTTCCTACCTTGATGCGTGCCTTTGATATTACTGCTTCAGATGTACAATGGCTGACGACAGGTTTTTTATTAGTAAATGGGATTATGATCCCTATTACAGCTTGGATGATCAATAAATTTAATTCGAAAAATTTATATTTATTTGCAATGCTTGTCTTTTTGATTGGAAGCATTATTTGCTTTACAGCACCTGTATTTTCAGTACTATTAATGGGCAGACTTATACAAGCTGCCGGTGTAGGTATTTCTATGCCATTATTACAAAATATTATGTATACTATTTTTCCGCCTGAACGGCGCGGTGCTGCCATGGGGATGGTAGGAATTGTTATCGCGTTGGCACCAGCTTTAGGTCCAACGCTTTCTGGTTGGATCATCGATCATTATTCTTGGCGTCAATTATTTGGTATTGTAATTCCTATTGTGATTTTAGTATTGATTTTAGCTTTTTTCTTAATGCGCAGTGTGATCCCGCTTTCCAATCCTAAAATCGACTTTCTATCAGTAGTATTATCTACTATAGGATTTGGCTCATTACTTTATGGCTTTTCTAGCGTTGGAAATAACGGTTGGGGAAGTTTTGAAGTGATTGGTTTTATTGGACTTGGTGCTATTGTTTTAATCTTTTTTGCTTGGCGTCAATTGCATATTGAAAATCCATTATTGGAATTACGTGTGTTTAAATCATCAACTTTTACCTTAGCTGCTATTCTTGCTGGTGTGACCAATATGGCGATGATCGGTGTTTCAATGGTTGTGCCCATGTATATCCAAAATATTCATGGAGAATCAGCACTGACCTCGGGTTTAATGTTACTTCCTGGCGCACTTGTTATTGGTGTGATGAACCCAATTACTGGTTCAATTTTTGATAAATATGGTTCTAAACGTTTAGCAACTATCGGTATGTTTCTTTTAACTTGTGCAACTGCACCATTTGCGTTTTTAACCCAGACGACGCCTGCTGCCTACATTATTGTTTTATATATCGTACGGATGTTTGGTATTTCCATGGTAATGATGCCTGTAACAACTTCAGGGATGAACTCCTTACCGGCCAAATTAATTAGTCATGGGACTGCCGTCAATAATACTTTTCGTCAAGTAGCTAGTTCTATCGGAACAGCTATTTTAATCAGTGTATTAACCAATGTAACAAATAATAATTTACCTAAAGAAAGTATAGCAAAAAAAACACCACTAGCTTACGGACAACAAGCTTTGGATGCTACTTTATCAGGGTATCAAGCTGCCTTTGCAGTAGCTATTTTGTTTTGCGTTGTTGGTTTTGGGTTAACCTTTTTTATTAAGAAAACACCAAAAAGTAAGGAGGCCCACCTATGATTTTTATCATTCTTATCTTAAGTGCAGCAGCAACAGCCTTTTTCTTTATTTTAGCGCAAAAAAAGTGGCAACAGAGCCTTTCTTTTGTATTTGCTTTTCTTTTTATTCTAAGTATTGGTTTGATCGTAGCTAATTTCAATCAACATTTTGGTATGGCCCAAGAAACTAGCACCCAAACGCTTAATTTAGTATCTTCTGTCAAAGGACAAGATACAGATGCTTTATTATATAAGCCTTTAGGGGATGGAACAGAAAAAGTTTATTTATATCAAACGGAAGAGATGGATGAACCAAAGTCCACAGCTAGTCAAGATGTAAAAAATCATATCAATCAAGATGCGGACCAAGCGCAACTTACCATAAAAACAACAGAATGGGTTTATAAGAATGACTTTTATCAAACCTTGTTTGCTATGGCCGGAAATAATCATGAGTTTATTCGACAAGATAACCAGTTTGATTTACCTTCTGATTGGCAAGTGATAAGCGCAGAATGATTTATGTATCTTAAAAAATAAAACGAAAAAGAAAAAATATTGGTTTTAATATTTGTTTTTTAATTGGGGCTTAACTTTCAAGAGTTGAGCCCCTATTTATTAAAAGTATAGATAAGAAATTTTTATTATTTAAAGGGTAATGTGTTATTTAACGGAAATTAATGAAGCTATTTTTTTCAAAATGGATGTATTTTATGTTATCTTTGTATTAGTGGAAATGACGGAAAGGTCTAGTTAAGATTCTTTTCGTATTTTGCTTGTTATAAGCTATGTAATAATAGCCCTTTATTCAAATTGGTAAAATTTGAAAAATAGGTCTAATTATGATAGCGATTATGTTTTTTTGATTGGACTTGGTAAATGTAGGCTCTTAACAGCCAGTAAAATTGTAAGCGTTTGTTCTTGCTGGGAGTATTCGGTAAGTTGTTTTAGTTGTCGCAAGGAAATGAGTTTGTTGTAGAAACGGTTTGTAAAAATATCAAGGAGGTATTGGATTGGCATACCAAACAGTAAATCCATATACAAATGAATTAGTAAAAGAATACCCTAATGCTACAGATCAACAGTTAGAAGAAGCTTTAAAAACAGGACAAAATTTATATGAAGAATTTAAAAAACAACCGGTAAAAGAACGTGGAGAAATTTTACACAATATTGCATCTAAGATAAGAGAAAAAGCAGATGAATTAGCGCGAGCTTGTACCATCGATATGGGAAAATTACTGACTGAATCACAAGGTGAAGTAGAGTTATGCGCAGTGATTGCCGACTGGTTTGCAGACCACGGAGAAGAAATGTTAAAACCTGAAGAAATCGAAACCACTGCCACAGGAACAGCTGAAATCCAGCACCATGCTACAGGTGTTTTGATGATGGTGGAACCATGGAACTTCCCTTATTATCAAATTATGCGGGTATTTGCGCCTAATTTTATGGTAGGAAATCCTATGATTTTAAAACATGCTTCTAATACACCGACTTCTGCCCAAATGATGGCAGATATTATTCTTGAAGCAGGCGCTCCTAAGGGTTCTCTTACTAACATGTTTTTGACTTATGATCAAGTAACTGCAGCTATTGAAGATCCACGCGTACAAGGTGCTGCTTTGACAGGTTCAGAACGTGGTGGCGAAGCTGTAGCTAGTGCAGCAGGTAAAAACTTGAAAAAAACGACGATGGAACTTGGAGGTATGGATCCATTTGTTGTGTTAGATGACGCTGATATGGATGATGTTGCAGATATTGCTTGGCGTTCACGTTTATACAATACTGGACAAGAATGTACATCCTCAAAACGTTTTATTGTAATGGAAAATGTGTACGATGAATTTGTTGAACGCTTAAAAGAAAACTTTAGTAAAGTAAAAGCAGGAGATCCATTAGATCCAAATACTACACTTGCACCAATGAATACAAAAAAAGCAAAAGAAGACCTACAAAAACAAGTCGATGAAGCTGTAAAAGCAGGTGCTGAGGTTGTTTATGGTAATGAACCGATCGATTTGCCTGGACAATTCTTTATGCCAACGATTTTAACCAATGTTGATCGAGACAACCCTGCTTATACAACGGAGATGTTTGGTCCAATTGGGGTTGTTTATAAAGTCTCCACTGAACAAGAAGCTATTGAATTGGCAAATGATTCCTCCTATGGTTTGGGAGGCGTTGTGTTTGCTGGCGATAGTGAGCATGGTGCCGAAGTTGCCTCACAAATTGAAACAGGCATGGTTTTTGTTAACAATTTCAGATATTCTTTACCTGAGTTACCATTTGGTGGTGTGAAACGTTCTGGTTACGGCAGAGAGATGAGTCGTCTTGGACAAATGGCTTTTGTTAACGAAAAATTAATCGTAAAAGCGGATAAACCAGATATGAACAACCTTGCTGGTGGGCTAGTTGCAAGCAGCAATCCTGAATAGAATAATTAATATGCGCTGTTATTTTTTCAATAGCAGCGCCTTTTTTAACTGTTTGCCTAGTATGAAAGCATCTAAACAGCTAAGCAATGAAAGTTTTGAAAAAGCCATAGTATTTAACGTGAATATGATCTAAGTATAAAAACTAGTGTAATTTCTTTTAGCTTTAGAACTTTTAACGCTTAAGAGAAGTTGTACTGGTTTTTTATCTTATTGAAAGCAACAGCTAAATATTTTTTGCGAATTTTCCTAGATTAAAAAAATTTACAAAAAAAGTTTTTTAATTACCCATAAGGTGCTATGATAAGACATTGGGGGAAAGCAGATGTTAAAAAAATCTAGGAAAAATGGGAATTTGTATTTTATACTTGCGCTATTGATCATGGCTGTTTTATTTTATAGCTCGTCACAAACTTATGAAACACAATCACAAATTTCTTTATTAGAAAATGTTTTAAAAAACCAGCCCTTTAAAGATCAATTGAATAATATTTCATTTAAATATGCAGATGATGTAGTAAGCATCGAAGAAAAGGGTTATTTTTCTTTTGTGGAATTTTTTATACGTAAATTAGCTCATTTTGTAACTTACTTTCTTTTAGCTGGTAGTTTTTTCTTAAGTCTATTACCCAAATTAAAAGTTGTCGGATTTGCTGTTTTTTTTAGTTGGCTATCGGCTACAGGTTACGCGGGAATGGATGAGTTTCATCAGATGTTAACGCAAGATCGGACCCCGCTATTTCAAGATGTAATGCTGGATTCTTTTGGCGCTTTAACTGCTGTTTTATTATGCTGGTTAGTGCTGAAGCTAAAAAAGAGGCGTGTCTTGTAAAAACAGGGGTAAAACAGTTATAATATATAAGGATACAAAAGTTGGCTTGTACATGTCTAACCAATTTTTTACAAGGAGGAGATCTTTTTGTCAGGACATAGTAAATGGAATAATATTCAAGGCAGAAAAAATGCACAAGATGCTAAAAAAGGAAAAATCTTTCAAAAAATATCTCGTGAAATATATATGGCTGCTAGAAATGGTGGGCCTGATCCAGATACAAATTCATCCTTACGAATGGTAATGGATAAGGCCAAGTCTGCGAACATGCCCAATGATAATGTGGAGCGTGCGATCAAAAAGGCAACTAGCAGTACAGATGGAGCTAATTACGAGGAAGTAACTTATGAAGGTTATGGACCAGGCGGTATTGCGGTTTTAGTTGAAACTCTAACAGATAATCGTAATCGCACGGCAACGGATGTAAGAGTTGCTTTTGATCGTAATGGCGGTAGTTTAGGTGAAACAGGCTCAGTGAGTTATATGTTTGATCGTAAAGGCTATATTGCCATCGAAAGAGAAAACTTGGATGTAAGTGAAGACGACATGCTAGAAAAAGTTTTAGAAGCAGGTGGTGAGGATCTACTCACTTCTCCTGAAGTGTTTGAGATTTATACGGCTCCGGAAGATTTTACTGAAGTACGGGACTTTTTGGAAAAAGAATTTAACTTGGCACAAGCAGAGTTAACAATGGTACCACAAACAACGGTTTTATTAGAAGGTAAGAAAAAAGAGCAATTTGAGCATTTACTGGACAAATTAGATGAAGATGATGATGTTTCAGAAGTATACACTTCTATTGAAGTATAAAAAAAGAGAGGTTTTTTGCCTCTCTTTTTTTTATGCTTTTTTTTAAATAACTACTACAGGTGTACCTACATCGATGTCATTAAATAATTTTTCCATTACATCAGGTGGCGTATTGATGCAACCATGAGAGCCGCCTTCTTTCCAGCGGTCACCGCCAAAAGTTGGCTGCCAGTCTGCATCATGAATACCAACGCCTGTCCAATCGATAGGTAACCAAAAATCAACTGGAGATTCATAATCTTCCCCTGTTAAAGTAGCATCTTCTTCTTTATTCCAAACATAAAACACGCCAGACGGTGTTTTAGTTTTTGGTTTCCCAGAAACGATATCTGTATCTAAAACAGTTTCCCCGTCTTTATAATACCACATATGTTGATTTTTTAAGTCGACCTCTACATAAGTATCATCAACTAAGGGTTCACTTGGATCAGCACTACCTTCAACAATAGGGGAGCGTTCAAAATCTTCGCCTGCTAAGACATTTTCACTTAATGCTTCTGTTTCTTGATCTGTAGCAATCGTCCAACTTAAAGTTCCCGGTTCGACTGTTACTTCATCTTGTTTCGTACTATCAAATTCTGTGTCATTTTCGCTTGTATTGTAATTATCGCCTAGTTCTTCCACATATGCTTGAACTTTTTCTTGGTTTACATCAACTTTTCCGTCTTCGTCGTTGTATTCAACCCAATCCATAATTTTTTCTTGCGGAATTTCAACGTCTTCCCCGTTAATTTTATAGGTACCCTTTATTTGAGCTACACTATTTAACTGATCGAGTTTTTTGTTTAAATCTTCGTCATTTGAAGTGACCTCAGGTTCTTTTTGATAGCTGTTCAATTCTAGCTCGTTTTTACCTTCTAAAACATCTTTTTGAAGATTTTCGCTAGCTTGTTTGCTATCGATCTCATCTCCTTGTTTTTCCGGCTCGATGACAAAACCGTCGTCGTCTTTATCAATTTTAGCATTTTCAGTTTGTGTTCGGTTCTCATTGACCGCAGCCAATTCTTGTTCAATTGATTTTGTTTGCTGGTTAAGTGTTTGTTTATCAAAGGCGGCTGTATTAAGAGATAATTTTTGTTTGTTAGTTGATAAAGAAGAAAGGCCCCACTGCCAGTTGTTTTGCTTATTGATCATGGATTCTAGCTCATCAGAAAAATCCGTTTCTAGTCCTAAATCGACTTTTTTCAGTGTTTTCCATTCTTTGCCATCTTGTTCTATTGTAAATTCTTGGGCATCATAGCGTTCATGTAATACATCATTGGCCTGTTGGGCCGTTAAATTACTTACTTTTGTGCCATTAATGAAGGTATCAGGTAAAAAGTGGTCGGAATAATGCATACTACGATAAGCATACCCCCCAATTGCCACAATGAGTACTACAAGTAAACCAATGAGAATCGTACGGGTCGACTTTTTCATCTTCGAACGTTTATCTAAACGTGACATGCAGTTTGTCAGCTCCTTAAACTAAATAAATTCTTTTTCATACCATAGCATATTTGTAAGAAAAATCGAACCAATTCTTATTAAAACTAATAATAATTTAATACTTAAAGTAAGGATACTACGCCTCGCTTTTGCTCGCCCTAGTACTGTTCATCAACTACTCTTCGCTCCTCTTAGTCGCTAAATCGTAGTGATTCACAGCAAAAAAGGGAACGGCTCGAAATAGAGCCGTTCCCGATGAGATGGATTGTTTGTTAAAAGAATGAAAATTAATTTTCTTCGAATTGTTCAAATGCTTTGCTTAAAATATTGCTTAACTGTTCAGCAGAGGCTGCCATACGATCTTTTTCACCGTCTGTTAAAGGGATTTCGATAATTTGTTTAACACCTGCTTTATTAACAACGGCAGGAGAACCAATATATAGGTTGTTTAGACCGTATTCACCATCCATATGAACAGAAAGTGGTAGTACAGCATTTTCATCATTTAAAATTGCTCTTGTAATTCGTGCTAATGCAGCGGCAACACCATAGAAAGTAGCGCCTTTTTTCTCTATGATCGTATAAGCGGCGTCGCGTACACTAAAGAACAAATTAACCATCGCTTCTTCATCAATCTCAGGATTATTTTTTACCCACTCATAAATCTGTAGACCAGCTACATTAGCGTGAGACCAAACAGGAAATTCTGAATCGCCATGTTCGCCTAAAATATATGCGTGTACGTTTCTAGCATCAACATCCATTAAGCCTGCTAATGCTTGACGGAAACGTGCTGAGTCTAAGGAAGTACCTGTACCCAAAACTTTTTCTTTTGGAAAACCAGAAAATTTCCAGGTAGCATAAGTTAAAATATCAACAGGGTTTGCAGCAACTAAAAAGATGCCATCAAAACCAGAATCAACAATCTGAGTCACAACATCATGGTTGATTTTTAAATTTTTATTTACTAGATCTAAACGTGTTTCGCCAGATTTTTGTGGTGCACCTGCTGTAATAACTACTAGATCAGCGTCGTGAGCGTCTTCATAAGAAGCTGAATAGATTTTTTTTGGTGCGTTAAAAGCAAGCGCGTCTGATAAATCTATTGCATCTCCTTCTGTTCTATTGCTATCAATATCGACAATTCCAACTTCTTGGGCAATATCTTGCGTAACTAGAGCAAAGGCATAACTTGAACCTACAGCACCATCTCCAACGAGAATAACTTTTTGGTGTCCTTTTTTATTTGTTTGTGCAACCATAGGTGTATCATTCCTTCCAAATTTTTGTTGTAAAAAACTTAACTGAATTAATTTCATAATTCATTCACTTGTTCAATCCTTGATGTGACAATACGTTCAAAAAACACAAAAAAGGAACCTCCCCATATGGTACAATTAGGTTGCTCAACCAGACACGTACTCCAGGAGGGATTCCTTATGTCTATTATACAACAACCAACCTTATTTGACATCGATTATTTAGAAAAATTAGATATTCAGGAGAAGTATAAAGAAATTTTCTCCCCAATCGATTGGACAAAAGTGTTAGATCTATTCCAAAAAGATTCGAATGTCGGACCGTCGATTACAGTGAACTATGAAGCACTTCTTCGCTCCTTAATGGCACGTATTGACCAGAAGATTCCTACACAAAAAGCCTTGATTCAACGGTTGAAAAGTGATTTACGCTTGAAACTAAGTGTCGGTTTTCTTTATTCTGAACCCATTCCTTCAGAAGCCACTTATTCGCGAGTGATGGCGGTTTTGGCAAATCATCTTTCGGTTTTGGAAAGGATGAACCAACAGCTACTCCAACTCATTCATGAAGAATTGGACATTTTTACAGAGAACGTGGCGATTGACGTTACTTCGATCGAAGCACGGACAAATCCTGTAAAAACAGTTAATCCAAAGCTCCCATCGACTGAAGCGCAACGAAGCATGACCACAGAAGCCATTCTTGAGACTATACCTTCTTATGCTTCATGGGGTGTGAAGAAAAATAGTCAAGGCAAGAATTATTTTTGGTTTGGCTATAAAGGGACGCTCGCGGTTTCTACGAAAAGCCAATATATTTTAAACATGCATATCGCTTCTGCTTTTGCTTCAGATGTGACTTTAGCGATTCCCACTATTCGCAAGGCGGCAGAAGCGTTAAAACCAGAGAAAGAAGCCCCCTATTTCTCTTTAGACAAAGGCTATGACGCCAAAGAAATCTATCAGGAATGTCACGACTTAGACCTCGAACCGATCATTCCATTGAAGAAAATAGCGAAAAACGATGGCGAAGTAGACGATCATTACGCGCCAACCTGTCTGCTTGAATATAGTTATAAATACGACAGTTATGATAAAAGATATGGGGCATTGAAATATGCCCGACCCGAAAGTTATTGTAGAGATTGTCCACTACAGCACGAAGGACTTTGCCAAAAAGTCATCAAGGTCAAACAAATGAATGACCCAAGAAAGTATAACCATCCAGCTCGAGGGACACGTGCCTGGAAATTGAAATACAATGAACGAAGCAGTGTCGAACGTGTGAATGGCTATCTAAAAGAGAATCATCAGCTTGATGATACCCGTTTTTATCAGCCCAGTCATGCGATTGCTTTTTATCACTTGATCCAGCTCACTTATAATGCGCGAAACTTTGCCAATCAACGTGTCGCTAAGGCAACAAAGGAAAAGAAATAGTCATAGAATTTCGAAAAAATTGTATATTTCGAAATTGGATGAGTGTTTGCTTTTCTAAAAAAGTGAATTATGAAATTGGTTCAACTATGTATTTATACTAACATTTTATGACGTTTTTGTCATTCAATTTATAAAACATTATAACAGTTTCGTTAATCTGTACTAGTTTTGAATGGTTTGTTATTACTGTGTGATAAGCGTTTCAAGCGGTTACGTTAAATATTTAAAAAAATGTCAAAGTAATTCGTTTCTAAGCGAAAAAGCTTTGTTTATGTTATAATTTATACAATAATTCTGAAACTGGACAATGAAATATTTGTCCAGCATTTTGTTGTCTTAAAAAATCTTTTAGTAATGGAGTCTTATCAATGAAAATGATTGTAGGACTGGGAAATCCAGGGAAAAAATACGAAAATACAAAACATAATGTCGGTTTTATGACAGTAGAACGCTTAGCAAAAACACATGACGCTACTTTTAAGAAAAATCCTTTTGAAGCAGAAATAGCTGATTTTTTTGTGAATGGTGAAAAGGTCTTGCTCGTTAAGCCACAGACCTATATGAATGATTCAGGAAGGGCAGTAGGACCTTTGATGACCTATTTTGGTATATATAAAGAAGAACTTGTGGTAGTTCATGATGATTTGGACTTGACGGTAGGAAAAATTCGTCTACGACAAAAAGGAAGCGCTGGCGGTCATAATGGGCTAAAAAGCATCATTTCGCATTTAGGCTCTAATGAATTTGGCCGTTTGAAAATAGGGATAGGTCACCCACAAGAACATACCACAGTCGTTAACCACGTTTTACAGCCGTTTAACAAACAACAGCAAGCGGTCATGACTGAAAGTATTGATAAAGCTAAAGAAGCGATAGATTATTTTATCGAAACGAATAATTTCACTCAGGCGATGAATCGCTTTAATTAAATGAGAATTAGGTATAAAAGGAGTAAAGGGAACTTATGGATTTAATCGAATTAGTCACTCAAATGCCGCTGATTAAAGATTGGCATCAAGCAATCAAAGAGCATCGTCAGCGACAATTGCTCACCGGACTGGCAAGTTCGGCGAAAACATTAGCTATTGCGAGTGCTTATCGCAAATTTAAGCAACAAATCATCGTCGCTTCACCTAACCTTTACTATGCTAACCAACTAGCAGAAGATTTGATGCAAGTAACAGAAGATGTATATATATTCCCGGTAGATGAAGTTCTTTCAGCTGAAATGGCATTTTCATCACCGGAGGCAAGGGCACAGCGAGTGATGACACTAAATGCACTTGCAGCCAATAAAACAGGAATTTACATATTACCTGCAGCTGCCTTGCGTAAATATTTGCCTACACCCGAGTTATGGAAAAGCTATCGTTTTCATTGGCAAATCGGGTCAGAAATTAATTGGCAACAACTAGCGCAACAACTTGTTTTGATGGGCTATCAACGAGAATCGATGATCGCAAAACCAGGTGAATTTAGTATTCGTGGTAGTATTTTAGATATTTATCCTCTGACTACACCTCATCCTGTAAGAATTGAACTATTTGATGTGGAAATTGATTCAATTCGTTATTTTGACGTGGCAACGCAACGCTCCTTAGAAAATTTAGAAGAAGTTACTATTTTGCCAACGACTGAACTTATTTTTTCAAAAAAAGATTTGGAAAACGGGAGTATAGAATTACAGGAACTATTGGATAAGCGTTTGTCCGTGACTACAGAACAAACGAACAAAGACTTTTTAAATGATTACTTTGGTCAGCTGATTGCTTCTTGGAAACAAGGTGTTCCTGGAGAAGTCGCTGGTATGTATACAGATATTTTGTATCCAGAACAAACGAATATATTATCTTATTTTCAAAGTGATGCGCTTCTTTTTGTTGATGATTACGCTCGTATTTTAGAAACGAATCGCCAGATTGAACAAGAAGAGGCCGAGTGGCAAACACAAAAGATAGAGGAGTTACGAGTCTTTTCTGAACAGACTTTTGGACAAAAGCTGCAACCTATTTTTCAACAAACAAAGTTTTCTGCGACATTTTTCTCTTTATTTCAAAAAGGGATGGGAAATATCCGTTTTGAAGCAATTCATAACTTTCAATATCGACCAATGCAACAATTCTTTGGTCAAATGGGTCTTCTCAAAGCAGAAATGGACCGTTGGGAAAAACAAAATCAAACGGTTGTATTTTTGGTCAGCGATGAACAACGTGCGCAAAAATTAGCGCAAGATTTTCGTGACTACGAAATTTATGCAGTGGAAACACAGCCAGATGAGTTGCTTTTGCAAGGTACGCAAATTGTAGAAGGGAGTTTGCAAAGCGGTTTTGAACTGCCGCAAGATCAGCTTGTAGTAGTAACGGAAAAAGAGATTTTCCAAAAGGTAAAGAAAAAACGAGCTAAAAAGCAAACCTTGTCCAATGCTGAACGCTTGAAAAGCTACAATGAGTTAAATCCTGGTGATTATGTTGTTCACGCAAATCACGGGATTGGTAAATATTTGGGGATTGAAACTTTAGAAGTTGATGGTATACATCAAGACTACATGACGATTTTATACCAAAATGATGACAAGTTATTTATTCCTGTGTCTCAGTTAAACTTGATACAAAAATATGTTGCTGCAGAAAATGCGTCGCCTAAAATTAATAAATTAGGTGGAAGCTCTTGGGAAAAAACGAAGCAAAAAGTTTCAAACCAAATTGAAGATATTGCTGACGATTTGATTCAGTTGTATGCACAAAGAGAAGCCGAAAAAGGTTACGCTTTTGCACCAGATGATGCTTACCAGAAAGAGTTTGAAGACGCGTTTGCTTATACAGAGACGGATGATCAATTGCGTAGTGCCGAAGAAATTAAACGGGATATGGAAAAAGAAAAATCAATGGATCGTCTATTAGTGGGTGATGTTGGCTTTGGTAAGACAGAAGTTGCATTGCGGGCGGCATTTAAAGCCATTAAGGAAAGTAAACAAGTTGCTATTTTAGTTCCAACAACTATATTGGCTCAACAACACTATGAGACTATGATCGATCGTTTTGCAGGCTTTCCAGTCAATGTAGGATTATTAAGTCGCTTCCGTACTAAAAAGCAGCAAGACGAAACCATTAGACAATTAAACACGGGACAAGTTGATATTGTTGTAGGGACACATCGTCTTTTATCTAAGGATGTTCAGTTTAGTGATCTAGGCTTATTAGTTATTGATGAAGAACAGCGTTTTGGCGTGAAGCATAAAGAACGGTTGAAACAACTAAGAGCGCAAGTTGATGTGCTAACTTTGACAGCAACACCTATCCCAAGGACATTGCATATGTCAATGTTAGGTGTACGAGATTTATCGGTAATTGAAACACCTCCGGAAAATCGTTATCCTATCCAAACTTACGTTATGGAAGCCAATCCAGGAGCTATCAGAGAAGCTATTCAAAGAGAAATTGCTCGGGGTGGCCAAGTCTTTTATTTGTATAACCGGGTTGAAAGTATTGAAAGAAAAGTTGATGAAATTCAGCAGTTAGTACCTGACGCTAGAATTGGCTATGCTCATGGTCAAATGACAGAAATTCAACTGGAAAATACGCTGTTTGATTTTATCAACGGACAATATGATGTGTTAATCACTACGACGATTATCGAAACAGGGGTAGATATTCCTAATGCCAATACATTATTTGTTGAAAACGCGGATTACATGGGACTTTCTACGCTTTATCAATTAAGAGGACGTGTGGGACGAACGAATCGAGTGGCTTATGCTTATTTCATGTATGAACCCCAAAAGATATTAAATGAAGTAAGCGAAAAACGGCTACAGGCGATCAAAGATTTTACTGAATTAGGTTCAGGTTTTAAGATTGCTATGCGTGATTTATCTATTCGCGGGGCTGGGAATCTCTTAGGCGCTCAGCAACATGGCTTCATCAACTCTGTTGGTTTTGATATGTATACGCAGATGTTAGAAGAAGCTGTGACAAGAAAACAAGGGAAAAATACCCAAATGCAAAAAACAGCAGCCGAAATCGATCTTGCAATTGATGCATATATTCCCGCTGATTATATTGCTGATGAAAGACAAAAAATTGAAATTTATAAACGTGTACGTGAATTGGACAGTACGGATAGTCTTGATGAACTACAAGATGATCTATTAGATCGTTTTGGAGAATTTCCTGATGAAGTCGCTCATTTATTATCAATAGGCGAAATGAAGATGAATGCTGATCGTGCTTTAGTTGAGAAAATAACTAAAGTTGATCAAACTCTGATAGTTAGTTTAAGTAAAATTGGTACGAATAAATTTTCTGTAGAACAATTGTTTTCAGCCCTTTCTTCGACTAAGCTGAAAGCTACAATGGGTGTTGAAAAAGAACAAATGCAAATTAAACTGACTATACCTGCGCAAACACAAAAAATGGTTTGGATACAAGAATTACAGTCATTTATTAAAGCTTTGCGTGAAGAAAGGTATCAGAATCAATTACAAAGCCAAAACCAGTAAGTCAGTCGAAAGGGGGATTAGCGATTCGTAATCAGATGAAAACCATGATGGAAGGAGCGTTTATTTTAACCATTGCTTCTTTTATCGCAAAAGTACTCAGTGCGATTTACCGCATCCCCTTTCAGAATATCGTTGGTGATGAAGGATTTTATGTTTATCAACAAGTGTATCCTATCTACGGTATTGCTATGACTTTTGCGTTGACGGGTTTCCCACAGTTTCTATCGAAATTAGTAGCTGAACAAACAGGCCCGCAAGAAAAACGACATATTTTGGATGAAAGCTATTCTTTGCTGTGGTGGAGTGCCTTTATTTTATGGGCGATAACTTTTTTATTTAGTCGCGGTCTTGCCAGTTCAATGGGAGATCCAGAACTGGCAATAGTCATCCGGGTCGCTTCTTTCACCTTTTTATTGATGCCAGCTTTATCTTTATATCGTGGACTATTTCAAGGAAACTTGTTAATGGTACCTACAGCAGTTTCGCAAGTAATCGAACAACTGCTGCGAGTAGGGATTATCTTATTGTCGGCGGCTGGTTTTATTCATTTTTCTCTGTCCATTTATCAAACAGGCGCTTTTGCAATGTCAGGTGCTTTTGTCGGCGGTTTGGTAGCGTGGCTCATCTTGATTTACTACGATCGAAAAATTTATGGTATCCGTTTACGTCCACAATTATTGCTACCACGTATTCCTAAAAAGAGCAGGTTGATTAGACGCTTTTTTGTTGAAGGTGGTTTGGTGTCTGTTTACAGTGGTATGTTAATTTTATTTCAGTTAGTTGACTCATTTTTAATCGTTAATTCATTAACCAGCAGTGGTTTAGCTGAACAAAGCGCTAAAGTGGCAAAAGGAATCTATGATCGCGGGCAACCGCTTGTTCAACTAGGTTTAGTTGTTGCAACAGCCTTAAGTGCTACTTTTTTACCGGCACTAACAAAATTGATAATCCAAAATAACCAAAAGAAGTTTGTTATGTCTGCTAAAATCTATTTACGTTTTACCTCAGCGATAGCTGGCGCAGCTTCTTGCGGGCTAGCTGTATTAGTTCCGTATTTAAACTTTGCTTTATTTAAGGATTCTTTGGGAAATACGACATTAATGGCATTTGTTTTGGCTGTAGGGTTGATGGCAGAAGTTCAAGCTTATCAAAGTATCGCACAAAGCCAAGGAGTATATTCTCAAGCATTAAAAGCAGCTGCTAAAGGTTTTGTAGTGAAACTTTTGGCGACTGGCATACTGGTGTTTTACTTAGGGACTTTGGGTGCCAGTTTAGCAACACTTTTGGGATTATTTACGGTTTTGTGGTCTTTAACAAAAGCGGAAAAAAAGAGTATCAATCGTTTTAAAAAAGAACGGCATTTTGCTTGGAAATTAATCAGTTGTCTTTTTTTAATGATTATTACTTTACTGTTATTTTTTAGTGTCATTCGTTTAACTTTCGGGGCATTAGACACTCGCTTATTTGCTTCTGTTTTAAGTTTGTTAGCTGTTTTATTAGGCGCGGGTGTATTTATAAAATCCGCTGTTATGCTTGACCTGTTTACTGTACGGGAGTGGTTGTTGTTGCCTTTTGGGGAAAAAATTTTACGTATTGGAGGAAAAAATAAATGAGAATAGATAAATTTTTAAAGATTTCCAGATTGATCAAACGGCGTTCGGTTGCTAAAGAGGTGGCCGATAAAGGTCGTATTCAGATCAATGGAAATTTAGCAAAGTCAAGTAGCAATGTTCAAATTGGTGATATAGTAAAAATTCAATTTGGTAATCGAACGGTTGAATTGAAGGTTAATGCTTTGCATGAATCAACGAAAAAAGAAGACGCACAAGAAATGTATGAGATCGTTTCAGACGAAAGAAAAATTTAACTAATTTGCGTTAGACAAGCATAGAGGATGTTGGTATAATAAAGGTCAACTAAGGAGAAGACTGGAGCGGTTGGAGTGGACAAGCAAGAAAAATCAAAAGTAAAAGTCCTAGACAATGAATATGCCAAAAAACAATATGCAAAATATGCAAAAGAACAACGCCAAATTATCTTTAGACGACGTCGTTTAATGGCGATTTTTGTTGTCGCTGCTATTATTTTCTTAAGTGTGGGCATATCTTTGTTTAATGACTACCTTCGTTTGCAAAAACTAGAAGATTATAAAGAAGAAACAGTAGTTAAGCAAAAAAAAGTGTCTAAACAAAAAGAGGATTTAAAAAGTGATGTCTCTTTGTTAAAAGATGAAGATTATGTTGCAAAAATCGCTAGAAGTCGCTTTTTATACTCAGGCGATGATGAAATCGTTTTTCCGCTTCCAGGAAATGAGTCTGGCGTAGCCAATGAAAGTGAAGAGGAAACTGACGAATCTAATTAGTTTTTAAAGCATAGACAGGACTACATAAAAGGCAAAAAGCGTGCCAACGGCAAGGGATGTATGCTAAAATGTAAGTAGAGGGAACTTAGGTTTGCATAACTTTAAATGAGATATATGGGCATAAATAGCAAAGCCTTAGTGCTTTTTAAGTATGAGATAAGTTATAATTATTTTAGAAATGGTAAATTTTAGGAGGAACAATTTTTTTATGTCAATCGAAGTTGGAGAAAAAGTAAAGGGAAAAGTGTCGGGGATTACAAATTTTGGTGCATTTATTGATTTAGGGGATAAAAAAACAGGCCTTGTTCATATCAGTGAAATTTCAAATGGATTTGTTAAAGATATTCATGACGTGTTATCAGTGGGTGATGAAGTTACTGTGCTTGTGACTTCTATCGGAGACGATGGGAAAATTGGTTTATCTATTCGTAAAGCAGAAGACAAACCAAAAGAAGACAAAGGCGAACGGGGACATTCTTCGAACCGTTCTGCTCAGAAAAAAACACAAACACGTAAACAAGATACTGGAAATGAAAAACAAGACTTCGATGCATTAATGAATTCGTTCCTAAAAGAAAGTGACGATCGCCTGTCTTCTTTGCGAAGAAACACAGAAGGAAAACGCGGTGGTCGTGGTGGTCGCAGAAACTAAATAGTATAGCAGACTAAAATTCACTGCTTAAAAGTAGTGGGTTTTATGTCTGTTTTCTTTTTTTAGGAGATTTTTGAGTTGAAGTGGGGTGGTTTAAATGCTTTTATCACAAGTTGAGTCCTTTTTCGAAGAAAATCAACTTTTAAAAGCTAATGAACGGATATTGGTAGCAGTATCTACAGGCGTTGATTCCATGGTACTGCTACATATCTTAGAAAGATTACAGAAAAAAAGCGACTTCACTATCGGGGTAGCTCATGTGAATCATAAATTACGTAAGGCTTCGGATGAAGAAGAAAATTTTCTGCGGGAGTACTGTCGAAAACACAAGCTTTTGTTTTATACTACTTCTTGGAAACATTCACCATCTAGTGGTATGGAGGAAAAAGCTCGAGCTTTTCGTTATAATTTTTTTAGAGAAATTATGGATGATTATCATTACCAAGTGCTTGCTACAGCACATCATAGTGACGATCAGATGGAAACTATGATTATGAAAATGGTAAGAGATGGGAATTTATTCTCAGCTAAAGGTATATTGGCAAATCAGTCCTTTGGTGAAAATCAAGCGTTGGTTAGACCCCTGTTGCACATTTCAAAAGAAGAAATCCTAAATTACAGTCAACAAGAAGGAATTGACTATTTTGAAGATCAAACAAATACTTCTTTAGACATGCAAAGAAATCGAATCAGACACCAAGTCATACCGCTGTTAAAACAAGAGAATAAGCAAACTTTACAACATTTTCAGCGACTTTCTTACCAGATCGAGGCCGCACAAGAAATTATTACTGATCAGCAAAGACAATGGTATCAAACTATTACTACAGAAAAGCATAATGAATTTGCAATCAATTTGCACGCTTATTTGAAGTTTTCGCCAGCTCAGCAAGTTTTTTTCTGGCAAGAATTGGCAAAAAAAGCACGACAATATTATAATTTAACTATTAGTGCTAAACAAATAGAACAACTGATGAAACTTTTAGCAAAGAAAAAAGCAAATTGGGAAATTGATGTTGATCAAACTTGGCAATTTCAAAAAAATTATGACCAATTATTCTTGCGTAAAAACCAAGCTGTTTTTGATAAGAATGAGTCTCATATGTTGTCTGTTGGTGAGTCCTTATTTTTATCAGAAAACGAATGGCTGGGGGTTTTTCCTAAAGATGAAGTAAAAATTCCCGAAAAAGTCAAATTTTGGTTAGAATATCGCCAAAATTTAACGTTAGAATTTCCTACTAGAGTGCAATTGCGCAGACGACAAGCAGGCGATCGTATTCAGTTGAACAAACAGTTGAATAAAAGGCTTTCTCGCTTTTTTATTGATAAAAAAGTTTCGCCAGCTTCACGTGAAAAAGCATGGGTCGTAACCGACTTTGAAGGAAAAGTTTTAGGCGTATTACCTCATGTATTTTCTTATTTGTGTATTACAAAAGAAACTGCTAAAATACACTACGTACTTCTTTATAGGTACCAAAAGCTAAAGCTGGAAGGAGAAGCAAATGCTGGAAAAAGATATTGAGACAATCTTGATTACACAAGAAGAGATTCATAATCGTTGTGAAGAACTTGGCAAGGAGCTTACAGCAGCGTATAAAAATACACAACCGCTTGTGGTGGGTGTATTAAAGGGTGCTATCCCTTTTATGGCTGATATTGTACGCCAAATGGATACATATATAGAACTTGATTTTATGGATGTGTCAAGTTACGGTAACGCGACAGTTTCATCAGGAGAGGTGAAAATCGTAAAAGACCTAGACACAAACGTAAAGGGACGCGATATGTTGATTGTAGAAGATATTATTGACAGCGGACGTACGCTTCGTTACTTGGTGGATTTATTTAAATATCGTCAAGCGAATTCTGTTGCAATTGTTACGCTTTTGGATAAACCTAAAGGTCGTGTCGTGGATATTGAAGCGGATTATATCGGATTTGATGTTCCCGATGAATTTGTGGTAGGCTATGGTTTGGATTTTGCAGAACAGTACCGCAATTTACCTTATGTGGGAGTATTAAAACCAAGTATATATGAAACAAAAGTTTGACCAAAACAGAGAAAGGTATGCTACAATATAAAAGGTCAAAATAAGACAAACTGGCAAGGAGGGGCCGCATGAACAAGAATAATAAAGGGACAGCAAGAAACACCTTATACTATGTGCTGATTATTTTGGCCATGGTGATGGTTGTTTACTTCTTCCTAGGCGATGGTAACGATGAAACGCCGGAAATACAATATTCCACTTTTTCTGAACAATTAGAAGCTGGCGATATTAAATCTTTTAATGTTCAGCCAACAAATGGTGTTTACCAAATTACAGGAGAATATGAAGAAGAAAAAAAGGTTAATAATAATGATGGACTAGCTGTATTAGGTTCAACAGAATCAACGACCAAACAGTTTTCCACAGTTGTTTTACCAAATGATTCCACATTAAGTGAAATCACCAATTTAGCAGATGAAAATGATGTACAAACTTCTATTGAAGAAGAATCAAGCAGTGGCATTTGGATGTCGCTTCTCTTTAGTTTCTTACCGCTGTTAGGCTTTTTGGTTCTATTCTATCTAATGATGGGCCAACAAGGCGGCGGAGGCGGCGGTGGAGGCCGAATGATGAATTTCGGCAAATCCAAAGCCAAAGAAGCTGACAAATCAGCGAATAAGATTCGTTTTTCTGATGTAGCTGGTGCTGAAGAAGAAAAACAAGAATTAGTTGAAGTTGTTGAATTTCTAAAAGATCCAAGACGTTTTTCTAATTTAGGTGCACGCATCCCTGCAGGTGTTCTTTTAGAAGGCCCTCCAGGAACTGGGAAAACACTTCTAGCTAAAGCAGTAGCTGGTGAAGCAGGCGTACCATTTTATTCTATTTCTGGTTCAGACTTTGTTGAAATGTTTGTAGGTGTCGGAGCAAGTCGTGTTCGGGACTTATTTGAAACAGCAAAGAAAAATGCTCCAGCTATTATCTTTATCGATGAAATCGATGCGGTCGCTCGTCAACGTGGTGCTGGCATGGGCGGTGGCCATGATGAACGAGAACAAACATTGAATCAATTGTTAGTTGAAATGGATGGTTTTGAAGGAAATGAAGGAGTTATTGTCATTTCTGCAACCAACCGTTCTGATGTATTAGATCCAGCACTATTACGTCCGGGTCGTTTCGACCGTCAAATTTTAGTTGGACGTCCAGATGTTAAAGGTCGTGAAGCTATTTTACGTGTTCACGCTCGTAATAAACCAATAACTGATGATGTTGATTTGAAAGTCGTAGCACAACAAACACCTGGTTTTTCAGGTGCAGATTTAGAAAATGTATTGAATGAAGCAGCGCTTGTTGCAGCAAGGCGCGGTAAGAAGAAAATCGATGCTTCGGATATTGATGAAGCTGAAGACCGTGTTATTGCAGGACCTGCTAAAGAAGATCATGTCGTTAATAAAAAAGAACGCGAAATGGTGGCTTTCCACGAAGCAGGACACACCATTGTTGGTCTAGTATTGAGCCGCGCACGTATCGTTCACAAAGTAACGATTATTCCACGTGGTCGTGCGGGGGGTTATATGATTGCCTTGCCTAAAGAAGATCAGAACTTAATGACTAAGGACGATTTGACTGAACAAATTGCAGGGCTGCTTGGTGGTCGTGCTGCTGAAGAAATTGTTTTTGACTCTCAATCAACGGGTGCCTCTAATGACTTTGAACAGGCGACAAATATCGCTCGTAGTATGGTTACCCAATATGGTATGAGTGACAAACTTGGCCCGATTCAATATGAAGGAGGCAACCAAGTATTTGTTGGTCGTGACTATGGACAAACAAAGTCTTATTCTGAACAATTTGCTTATGAAATTGATGATGAAGTACGTAAAATCGTAAATGATGGTCATGATAAAGCACGTGAAATCATCGAATCTCACCGCGATAAGCATAAGTTGATAGCAGAAAAACTGTTAGAATATGAAACGCTTGATGCTAAAGCTATCAAATCATTATTCGAATCAGGCAAAATGCCAAAATCTTATGAGGAAGAAAGCGAATTTCCAAGTGAAAACGGCCGCTCATATGAAGATGCTAAACGTGCTTTGGAAAAGAAAGAAGAACAAGGTCGTGTGAATGATAAAGAGGACGATTCTACAGCTGCTAAAGAAGATAATAGCCAAGAATCAAATGAATCTTCATCAGAAGAACAAGATGATCATTCAGATAAGACAGATGAATAATTGTATAATAAAAGCTGTGGTGTTAGCATCACAGCTTTTCCCTTATGCAAACATAAAAATTGCGTCTTGCAATATTTATTAGTAAGATACTTAAATAAACTTAACGAATTATTGTGTGCAATTGAACCAAAAGGAGAAAGGAACAATGAAAGATTATTTAGTAAAAGCAATGGCTTATGATGGTTTTGTCCGAGCTTATGCGATTAATGCTACTCAAACTGTAGACCAGGCGCAAAAGAATCATGATACTTGGAATACATCCTCAGCAGCGTTAGGACGTACTTTAGTTGGTGCTCTATTATTAGGCAGTACAGTTAAAGGAGAGGACACCATAACTGTTCGTGTTGAAGGAGATGGACCAGCAGGCGCGATCATTGTAACAAGTGACGGTAGTGGAAACGCCAAAGGCTATATCCAAAATCCTCACGTTAGTTTGCCTTTAAATGAACAAGGAAAACTCGATGTTAGTGGCGCAGTTGGCACGCAAGGGATGTTTTCAATAACTAAAGACCTTGGCTTAAAAGAACCATTTTCTGGCCAAACGCCGATTGTATCAGGTGAAATTGGGGCGGATTTCACTTATTATCTTGCTGTATCAGAACAAATTCCTTCTTCTGTCGGATTAAGTGTATTAGTTGATACTGATGACTCTATTAAAACAGCGGGAGGTTTTATGATACAAATGATGCCCGGCGCATCTGAGGAAGTAGTAAATGCTTTAGAAGAACGTTTGCAACATTTGCCCAATATTTCTACTATGCTGGATGAAGGAAAAACGCCAGAAGAAATTTTAGATTTTATTTTTGCAGACGAAACTGTAGTTATTCTTGATGAAATGCCAGTTCAATTCCAATGTGATTGTTCTAAAGAACGTTTTGCAGCAGGATTGATTTCATTAGGCGCCCAAGAAATTCAAGAAATGATTGAAGAAGACCACGGGGCAGAAGCTGTTTGTTCGTTTTGTGGTAATAAGTATTACTTTAGCGAACAAGATTTGGTAGAGCTTAAAAAGGAAGCAGCAGAAGAATCCTAAAGAATTATTGTTCGAATAAATGTTAGAAATTGCTGAAAAAATAGCTAATTTGTGAAAAAATCAAGCTATGTTTCTTTTTCGGCTTGCTTTTTTTTCTTATCATTGGCATTATAAAAAGGAAAGCTATCAGAGAATGGAGGAAGACTTTTGGCAGGAGAACATGAAAACCAAGATGAATTAAATGATCAAATGCTGGTTCGCCGGCAAAAAATGGAAGAACTACAAGACAAAGGGATAGATCCATTTGGCCATCGTTTCGACCGTACTCACAGTTCAAATGAAATTCATGAAGAATTTGATGATAAAACTAAAGAAGAGCTGGGTGAGATAGGACTTGCAGCTAGTGTTGCAGGTCGGATGGTTTCAAAAAGGGGCAAAGGCAAGGTTGGTTTTGCCCATTTGCAAGATCGAGAAGGCCAGATCCAGATCTATGTCCGTAAAGATGAAGTTGGCGAAGATAACTATGATATCTTTAAAAAAGCCGATTTGGGAGACTTTTTAGGTGTTACTGGTGAAATAATGAAAACAAACACAGGCGAAGTTTCAGTTAAAGCTGAAAAAGTCACACTTTTAACTAAAGCTTTACGTCCTTTACCAGAAAAATATCATGGATTGACAAATGTTGAACAACGTTATCGTCAAAGATATTTAGATTTGATCAGTAATCGTGATAGTTTCGATCGCTTTAAAAAACGCAGTCAAATTATTAGCGAGATTCGACGCTATTTAGATCACCGTGGATACTTAGAAGTTGAAACACCAGTATTACACAATCAGGCAGGAGGTGCTGCTGCACGTCCATTTGTGACACACCATAATGCTTTAGATATAGACTTATATCTTCGTATTGCTTTAGAGTTGCATTTGAAACGCTTGATCGTAGGCGGAATGGAAAAAGTTTATGAAATCGGACGTGTCTTCCGTAATGAAGGGATTGATACAACCCATAATCCAGAATTTACTATGTTGGAGTGCTATACAGCTTATGCAAACTTTGGTGATGTTATGGATCTAACAGAAGGTATTATCCGAAATGTTACTGAAAACGTGCTAGGAACAACTCAACTTTCTTACGATGGGCAAACTGTGGATTTAGGTACAGATTTTGCTCGACTTCATATAGTCGATGCGATCAAGGAGTATACAGGGGTTGACTTCTGGCAAGATATGTCATTGGAACAAGCAAGAGAACTTGCCGAAAAACATAAAGTGGCGATTACAGACGCAATGAGTGTTGGTCATATTATCAATGAATTTTTTGAAACGTTCGTAGAAGATAACTTGCAACAACCGACCTTTGTTTATGGTCACCCGGTAGAAGTTTCCCCACTAGCTAAGAAAAGCCAAGATGATCCTCGCTTTACTGATCGTTTTGAACTTTTTATAGTAAATCATGAATTTGCTAATGCCTTTACTGAATTAAATGATCCAATCGATCAACGTAAACGTTTTGAAGCACAAGAAAAAGAACGTATTGCTGGTAATGAAGAAGCACACGGCGTGGACGAAGATTTCTTAGAATCATTGGAATATGGTATGCCGCCTACTGGAGGTTTGGGCATTGGAATCGATCGTTTAATTATGTTGTTAACAGACGCGCAGTCGATTCGGGATGTTTTACTTTTTCCAACTATGCGATAAAAAAATGCGGCTTTTATAGCCGTATTTTTTTATTATGAAAATAAATGAGAAGCAAAAAAGCTTTGCAAGGGATGTATCTTGCTTATAAAGAAAAATATAGGCTATAATTATTGACCTAAAGGGTGGTTATTGGTATATTATTAGTTGGCTGTGATAGTGAAAAACTTTTTCATTTTTTTACAAAAATGATTGACGTACATTTACAGTTTTGGTAAGATTATCAAGTCGTCGTAAAAAGCAATGTTTTTTTATTTGATTAATGAAAAGAGCGTTTCAAATCAATAAATAGAAAGCTAAAATAAAATTTAGCTAACTTGC
>NZ_JAKEIT010000023.1 GCF_021474685.1 Tetragenococcus halophilus
AAATGCTTATAAAATTTATTTATTATTTGTAAAAAAATACTCCAAGAACCTGTTTGTTAAGATTCTTGGAGTAGATAAAAGGTTTGTTTTCATTCATTATTTGCTTCTAATAAGTTCCTTAGGTGTTCAACCGCCTCATTACTACCTGACATAATTAAATGATCACCTAATTCTAAACGAGTTGTTCCATGAGGGATGATTGGCTCGTGGTCCCGAAAAATACGACTAATGATTACCTCTTTAACTTCCGGCAATTGCGAAATCATCTTCTCCTCATACTTAGCGTTTGTCACAGTAACTTCATTCAAGCGAAATTGCGTAGAAGTTAGCACATTAAAGAAAGCGGGTGCTTCAATCGCACTACGCAACATACCGACATTAACATCAAACATACTGAAAAATTCCACCTTGGCTTGCTCCAAATCTTCCTCCATTTGCAGCCGTTCTTTTGGATTGCGCACATCTAAACGTACAATGACACGCGGAACGCCATATTCTTTAGCTTTTAACGCAAGGTCAAAATTTATGTTTGCCTCTTGATGGGCCAAAACGAGAATATCAGTATCAAACACTTGATTGCGGATCAAATGTTGACTATCCAAAGATTCAAGTAAAGACAACGCTGCTTTATTATGATAAGTATCATATTGATATTGATCATTGGTATAAATCGCCTTACTATAATGAGTAGAAGATAATTCTTGCATAGCAGAGATCGCCATTAACCCGACCCCTATAATATGCACCTCTGTTTTTTTCGGAGCTTCTTCATGCGGCTTGTAAAAGTATTTAAATAAAAGAGGTCCTATTAAACAAGTCAAAATCCCTGATAAAAGGAAAGCTCCTGATTGCTGTTGGTCAATCACATTCAAATTTTCTGCCACATTAAGTGCCGGTAAAATAAGAGTAATAGTCGTTTGCGACAAAAATACACCACTTAAAGCATTAGAAGTCGTAAATAGCCGCCGAAAAATAAAATATGCTGGTAATTTAGCAAGTAGAAAAGCGAGCAAGAATAAAGGAATCAATATTAATGTTTCCGCCGAACTAAACATTGCCGGTAAATCTAGTTTTACTCCTGTCAAAATAAAGAAAAACGGAATAAAATAACCATAGCCAATAGCATCTAGTTTTTCCTCAGTTTCTTTTTCTGGTTCCAATAATTTAATGACGATTCCTGCAAGAAATGCGCCTAGTACGTTTTCTGCTCCCACTGTTTCTGCTAAAACTACTAGCGTAATAATCACCACAAAAGCAAGACGAACATCTAATTGGGTTGTTGGTTTTGTGTATTTCTTGAAAACAGTGAAGAAATTACGGAAACGCAAAAGTAACAATACAGCTACCAGAAAAATTAAGGAAGTAAGCCAAAGCGTACTACTATCTCCGCTTTTTAAGGAAGAGTAAATGGTTAAACCAAGAAGTGGAATAACTTCTCCTAATACTGCAAAAAGCAAAAGTGTTTGTCCATAAGTCCGACCTAATAGCTCATTTTCCTTTAAAACCGAAATAACGATCCCCAAAGCAACGGTGCTAAATAAAATACTAGCTAACTGTACGTCTGAGAAAAAGCCAGAAACACGGAACAAAACGGCAAGTAGCACAGAACCAACCACCGTTAGCCCATAAGCCAAGCTAGCTACTTTGAGTGGTGTTTCTTTGCTAGTATTTTCAGCTTGCCTAGCCGCTAAAGGAGTAGAAGTATCAGGTTTTCTAAATAATGAGAAATCAATTTCCATTCCACTTAAAAAAAGTAACAAAACTACACCTAAAGTCGAAATAGTGGATAACACAGCACTGGTTTCAACAATGTTAAATCCACTTTTACCTAATAAAATTCCCACAAAAATTTCCGCAACCGTCGTAGGAATAAATGATATACGAAACCTAGCTAATAGCATAGGCGTTAAAAACGCTGCAAAAGTAACAATTACGAGAGAAAAATTCATACACTTGCCTCCCTGCTCAAATTTTCTTTAATATATTTGAAATAAGTCATAAGATACATTCTTACGTTTATTGTTCCCACAATAGCTTTTATAAATTTTTCCCAATTCAACCTATTCCAAGTTTTTTCCGGAAGCAATTCTAACAGCTTTCACTATATTTTGAAAATATTATAAACTATAGATAGAATCCATCAAATCTACTACTTTATATAATTACTCGATATATAAAATCAAAAAAGAGCAAATATGATACGAAGTAAGGCTGGAAAAGCTTTTTTAGAAAGAATATGTTAAAATTTAGTTAGCGGGAATGAAAACGCTAATAAAAAATGGGTTAGGAGATGTTAATTATGAATAAAAAGCAAGCTGCGCTGTTTTTATATCTTTTGGAAGATTTAGTCTTTGATAGAAAGTTTCATCTTCAGCAAAGTGTAGTGTTTGAAACTAAAGAAAGTTTAGTGACCGGAATGTTCTATCCTGGTGATGCCTATTTTGCGCCCTTTACAAGTCCAGAAGATGCCTACACATTCAAAGAAACATTTGTTAACAGAACATTGAAGAGTGGGATTAGTGAGTATAATAAGGAACAGATCCAGCAAGATTTGCAAAAAGATATGCCTGCAACCTTTGAAAAACTTAAGGATTTTGTCTTACATTACGAAGAGTACGAAGAAGTAAAAGATATAAAAACAATTGTCACTGATGATACAGTTATTAAAAATGTAAATTTTATGAATATCCCAAATAAGATTTTTCCATTTTTTATTTTTCCTAAAGACGTCACGTTCAATCCTGTATCATTGCTTTTTGGAAGTTAGTAAATCATTGCATGTCTACAGAAAAAAGCACTTAGCTGTCTTATGAAACCAGTTAAGTGCTTTTTCTACGCAATTAAATATAAAAATAACCCTATCCTAATTCAACATTATGATAGATATTTTGAACATCTTCCAAATCATCTAATACATCAATAATTTTATCAAAAATAGCTCTGTCTTCATCATTTAATGTTACTTCACTTTGCGGAAGCATCTGCATTTCTGCAATGTCATACTTTTCAATGCCATAAGTATTTAATGCTTCTTGAATAAGATGGAAATCTTCTGGCTCACTGTAAACGACAATTTGCCCCTCATCATTTTCAACGTCTCGTATATCAATATCTTTATCTAGCAAAAATTCAAAAATTTCATCAGCGTCATCTCCGGCAAAACTAAACAAAGCCGTATTATCAAACATATAAGATACCGCACCATTTACACCCATATTCCCACCATTTTTACTAAAAGCGGCACGTACTTCACTTGCTGTTCGATTTACATTATTTGTCAAAGCATCTACAATAAGCATCGAACCAGCAGGACCGAATCCTTCATAACGCAGTTCGGAGTATACTTCGTCACTAGCGCCTTTGGCTTTTTCCAGCGCACGATCAATCACATGCTTGGGTACATCATAAGTTTTTGCCCGATCAATGACAAACTTTAACTTTTGATTTGTATGCGGATCAGGCTCTCCTGATTTTGCAGCAGCATAAATTTCTATCCCAAATTTTGCATAAACCTTACTATTGTTTTTATCCTTTGCGGTCTTTTTAGCAACGATATTTGCCCATTTGCGTCCCATTTCTTCACTTCTCTTTCAGTTATTTTATAAAGTTTATTTTTATAGTTTAAAGATACTGTACATTAAACACGAATTGGAAACTGTCCGAAATTTTGTTCTTTTATCTTGGGATTTACCATCTGATAAATGTTATCACTTTGAATACCCAATGTCATCTTTTCTTCCTCAGTTTGGCCAACCTTAGAAATAATAGGCCATGAGATCGTCTTTTTTTCTTGCTGTAAGTATTGTTGTCCTTTTTGTGTAAATCCTAAAATGTGTAAATAGTTATTATGCCAAGCTTTTTTTATGTCTTTATCTTTTAAATTCAATAAACAGTAGCAAAACAGCCGTTGAACTCTTGCACGTGTGTATCTTTTAGATTTAACCAGCTGTACATATTCCTCAAAATTACTTGCCTGTCTAATCTTACTTTTTAAACGATGCTCTAAGCCTTCAACCATTTGATAGATTTCACGTAATTCAGCTAACGAGCTCGCTAATATTTTATAGCGTAAAAATGGCCAATAATCCTCCCAACTCACCTGATAATCAGTGAGATCTTTTGCTGTTTTTACAGGAACAAGATTTTTCACACTTTTTTTCTCAAGAATTGCTTGGCGAATGGCTGTAGCACTTGCAATTTTTCCTGTTAGTTCGGTGGAATGATGATTTACTTTTTTTCGTTCAATGGGATAAATGCCCATAGCTTGTTCAAAACGAGCATTTTCTTTAGCATAAGTCAATCCTAGCACATGGTTCGGTTGTTCTTTTAGCCGTGCAAGTGCAGGATAATCGTCAGTCAACACAGCCGCCATTTTTTGTGCGTAAGTTAAAGTAGGATCCTCATATTTCTGGTAAGCTTCATCGATCTCTTTTTGATGAGTTGTAGTAAAACGTCCAAAAGAAGAATAATCAAAACCTGCAGTATGATCTGTACCAAACGATAGATTGTCACAGTGCAGCGCATGTAAAAGTTGCACGCCACCTTTAGCAAAGTAATCCGCCGACTGTAAGGACCATTGAATAGGTAGTTCAACTACCAAATCTGCACCTTGTGACAGTGCTTCTTCGGCTCGTCGCCATTTATCAATGATAGCCGGCTCTCCACGTTGTAAAAAATTACCGCTCATCACAACCACCATCACATCTGCTTGAGTCCCTTCTCTTGCCTTTTGCAGTTGGTATCTATGGCCATTATGAAATGGATTATATTCAGCAATGATCCCGCAAGTATTCATCGTTATCTCCTTATATGTAAATACTCAAATCCTACGAAAATCCCACGAAACCAAAAGATTTCATGGGACTACATTTATTTATAACAAACAAAAAACCAACGCTCGCTGTTGTTTGTCGGTTCACTATCCTTAAAATCAGCACATACTTTAATTTGTTTAAAACCCGCTTGTTTTAATAAGTCTTTATAAGTTTCTATGGGATAAGTACGTTCTAAATGCAATTCATCCTCACGCCTAAAAGTTCCAGCTTGATTTTTAATAAAAAACGTCAGAAAATGTTCGATACTATGAGGAAACTCACCTGGATAACTTTCCCATAAAAAGGCGAAATCTTCTGTTTGATAATGATAAGTATAATCAGGAAATACTTCATCTATCTGATAAAGCGAGTGGACATCAAATAAAAAAACGCCATCTTTTTTAAGTACTTGATATACCTGATTAAAAGCCGTTTGCACTTCTAGTTCATCAGCTAAATAGCAGATAGAATCAGAATAGCAAGTGACGACTTCATAGGTTCCCATATCTTTCAGATCAAGCATGTCTGCTTGTACAAACTGTACATCCGCTTGTTCATTTTCTGCCTGTTGATTGGCCACCGTTAACATCTCTTCTGACAAGTCTAAAGCTGTAACATCATATCCTTGTTGCGCAAACTGGATAGCTAATTCCCCCGTACCACAAGCTAATTCTAAAAGTTGCTTTTCTTTCTTTAAATGACGCAAGGTAAAAGCTAACCAATCCTCATATAACTGTTTATCCATGACTTGATCATAAATAAAAGCAAAACTTTCAAATGCACTCATTATTCTGTGACCCAAGCCGAAATATCAACAAAAGGTGCGTCCGCCCATAGTTTTTCCAATTGATAAAATTCACGTTCATCTTGATTAAATACATGGACGATCACATCGCCTAAATCAATTAAAGTCCATTTCGCACTGTCTTTTCCTTCGACGCTTTTTACTTCAATTTGTGCTTTTTGCGCATCTTCAACAATATCATTGACGATAGTTTGGATTTGACGGTTGTTTCTTCCAGAACAGATCATAAAGTAATCTGCCAGTAAAGATACCTCACGCATATCTAAAACGACAATATCTTGCGCACTTTTTGCATCGGCTGTTTGTACAGCTGTTTGTAAAATTTGTTGACTATCTATTTTCCTTCACCTCTTATTTATCTTAGTTCTTTTTTGCAACCCAGCGGTTATAAGTTTCAATCGTTTTGGGGTAAATCGGCGCATTAATATCTATTAAATGAGCCAACGTATGTTTAGTTTCATAAGCTACTGCTTCATCCAAATCTTTTTTAGCAATCGCGCGTGCTTTTTCTACACCAGGGATATCTCTTCCAGCTTCAATATAATCTGCTACATAAATGATTTTATCTAATAAACTCATTTGAGAAGCCCCAGTTGTATGTAAACGGATTGCTTGTAAGATGGACTCATCAGTAATTCCGAGTTCTTTTTCGACTAATTGCGCACCTACAAGACCATGCCAAATCGCATTACTCCAATTCAATAAGTCTAAGTCATAGTCATCGTCACGAATAATTTGTTTAAATTCGCTATCCGGACGTTCCTTGGCATAATCATGAGCCAATGCAGCAATACTTGCTTTTTCCTTGGATTCTCCATATCTTTCAGCCAAAAATAGGGCTGCTTTTTCTACGCCTAATACGTGCTTAAAACGTTTTTCGCTCATCGCTGCTTTAATTTTTTCTAATAAGGCTGCTCGAATATTTTCATTATATTCCATCAAGATACAACCCCTTTTCTTGAATATAGTGTAACACATTTTCTGGCAGGAGATAGTTCACCGAACAACCTTGCGCAATTTTTTTCCGTAAATCTGTAGAACTGATATTCATATCAGGTACATCGATCCAAATAATTGGATAAGAAGTTTCAGTCGGATAATCAGGCCGTTTGACGCCTACAAATTGAACCAATTGCATTAGTTCATCAACCTTATACCACTTAGGTAAATACTCCACCATATCTCCACCGATAATAAAATAAAAATCAGTATCGGGATATTTCTCTGTTAAGATTTTCATGGTTTCATAAGTATAACTTTTACCTGGACGATTGATTTCACTTTTTTCAACATCAAGTAAAGGATTATCAGCAATTGCTAACTCTAACATCTTTAATCGATCTGAAACATCAATCGTTTCTTTAGGATCCACATGCGGTGGTTCATTAGACGGCATTAAATAAACCTTTTCTAAACCTAATGATCTTCCGACTTGATCTGCCATGATCAAATGCGCTATATGAACAGGGTTAAAGTTTCCTCCTAAAATTCCTACTTGTTTTTTCTTTGAATTCCTTTGTTCTTTAACTTCTACAAATGTTTGTACATTGCTCATCACTTGCTGTTTCAACTTCTCATGCGCCTCCAATAACTACACTTTCTTTACAGCAGCAGAAATTTTTTGGTTTTTTTCTTTACTTGAAGTTTTAAAAATCACTAGCACACGCCCGATGATTTGTACTACTTGGCAGTCCAATTTTTCTTCTAAAATCGCCGCTACCTCACTAGCTTCTTCATCGGTATTTTGTAGTAAACTTACTTTAATCAATTCTCGTTTTTCTAAAGCTTCACCGATTTGCACGATCAGTTGATCGTTTAACCCACCTTTACCAATTTGAAAAATCGGTTGTAAATGGTGAGCTTGACTCTTCAAAAAACTTTTTTGCTTTCCTCTTAATTTCATAACGTCCTCCTAAATCAGCGCCTGACGTGTAATAACATCGACGCCCTTGGGTGCCCAACCACTGACCACAACTGGGTCTTTAACTGTAACCCAGCCCAAGCCAGCAAAAACAATGTCAGTTTTTTCTTTAATGGAAAATTCAAAACGTTCCAATTCAGGAAAGCTTTCTTTTTCTTCATTACGTGGCGGTTGTAATAGTTCACCTAAATGTTTTTCATAAAATTTATCCGCATTTTCTAATTTGGTTCGATGAATCATTAAATCATTTGAAACAAAAACGGTAAAAGAGCTTTTTTCTCCTTTAATAAAATCAAAGCGCGCTAAGCCACCTAAAAACAAGGTTTGTCCAGCGTTTAATTGATAGATCTTAGGCTTGATTTCTTTTTGCGGCGCGATAATTTTAAGGTCTTTTTCTCCTAGAAAATGCGCCATTTGATGACGATGGATAATCCCTGGTGTATCTATTAAAAATTGGCCGTCGTCTAAAGGAATTTCAATTTTATCTAATGTTGTTCCCGGAAATTTTGAAGTAGTGATCAACTCCTTAACATCCGCTGTTTTTTGAACAATCTGGTTAATCAATGTAGATTTACCTACATTTGTTACACCTACGATATAAACATCTCGACCTTCACGATACTTTTCTATCATATCAAGCAAAGCATCTAACTCATCGTTTCTTTTAGCACTAGTCAATAATACATCGACTGGACGTAAGCCTTTATCATGGGCTTGTTCTTTCATCCATTGTTTTAATTTAGTCTTTTTCAAAGACTTAGGTAACACATCTACTTTATTACCTACCAATAATACAGGATTGTTTCCTACAAAGCGATGCAAGCCAGGTATTATAGAACCATTAAAATCAAAAATATCTACCACATTGACAATAAGCGCATCTTTTTGTCCAATTTCATTTAATAACCGTAAAAAATCATCGTCGGTCAATGAGACATCTTGAATCTCATTATAATGACGCAGACGAAAACAACGTTGACAATAAACTTCGCCGGACTCCAATCCTTTTTCCAAAACTGATTTTGGTGTATAGCCTATTTTATTTTTATCTTCTGTTTGAATAACCGCTCCACAACCGATACATTGAAGGGCTTCTGTCATTTTATTTCACCTTGCCATTTCATATCAGAATGTTTTTTTTGTAAATACTTCATGATTTTACGTTCAAAAAAACGATTAAAACGCGTTTTCCAACCATCAGTAACGACTACGGGTTTAGTTAAAACACTCCAAACACCTGCACTATTCGCTGCTTTAACATCTGTCATCAACTGATCCCCAAGCATAATCGCTTCTTTTTTGTCTACATTTAATTGCTTACAGGCTCTATTGATGCCAAATGAAAAAGGTTTTAAGGCTCGAGCAATATAAGACACTCCTAATTTATCTGTCACTCTACTAACACGTTGCGCGCTGTTATTTGATACAACCACAACAGAAATATCTGCTTGTCGCATAGCTTGCAACCAATTTCTTAACTCAATTGTGCCATCTGGGTAATCCCAAGCAATTAAAGTATTATCAAGATCTGTTAATACAACCTTTATACCAACGGATTTTAATTGCTCTGGCGTGATTTGATAAATTGACTCAATCATCCAATTCGGTTTATAACTTGAAAACATTAATCATTTTTCTCCTCAAATGAACAAGCTCATGATAATGATCACGAGCGTTCTTATCTAACTTGCAAAAATATATTTCTTTTTAACTCTTCACAAATGTTGATTATACAATAAATTTTCATAAAGGAAAAGTTTTGACTTTTCCTTTTGCTTATTCAAGGGTCAAAGAAAAATTTTTTCTTCATATCGTCTTTCTTATACTTCTTCCCAATAAATATAGGATAATGCCAAACAACAAAATAATATAAAAAGGTAATTCAACTTTTGGACCCACATCAGGTACAATAAAAGCGATCAAAACAAACAATCCTACTGCAAAAATACCGAAAAGGCCTGATAAAAAAAGAAATCTTTTGTTATTGATCTCTTTAAAACAAGTCCAGCGAATATATTTAAGCGCCAAATACATGACTAAAAAGGCAAACGGAATATCTAGTAAAGCTTTAAGAGCTAAAGTTTCTAGATAATAGGTGTTACTTATTGAACTTAGGTCAAATATAAAAGGACCTAAGTAGTTAATAACTCCAGTAGTAAGGCTAAGAGCTGCCACAAAATAGCATATTAACATAAAGAAAAACTGTATATGTTTTTTGGTTACTTCTTTGGGAAGCTCTCCAAGGATTTCATTGGCATATTTTTTTGGGTTGTCTCCAAAAACCTCTTTAGCTGTTTTTCCTTCTGCCTGTGCATCTATTAGATGATCGAGTAGCTCAACTAAGATTTTTTCCATTTCTTGGTCAGACTTATTATATGATGTACGTATATAAATCAACATATCTTCATAATATTTTTTATTTTCTTGCGACAGTCGTTTGCGCTTTTCATTGTTCAATTCAATGAGTTCTTTTTCACCCATGCTAATCCTCCTTATGTAATAATTGTTCCACTGGCTGTTTAATAGCTTCCCAATTTACTTTAAAATCATCCAGGGCTTTGGCACCCGCTTTTGTTAAATAATAATATTTTCTATTAGGGCCTGTTGGTGATGATTTCATCTGACCTTCAAGCAGTTTCTCTTTTTGCAAGCGCAGTAAAATAGGGTAAATCGATCCCTCGCTAACAAAAAGTCCATAACCTTGGAGCTTCAGCGACAATTCATATCCATATACCGCTTGGCGATCAACTACAGCAAGAATACAACCCTCTAAAATTCCTTTTAATAATTGAGTGCGTATCGACAATGATCTCACCTACTTCGTATTCAAAGTCTTTAATTCATGTTTAACGGGGCTACCTTATATTACCATATAGTTTAGTAAAAATATAACTACCTTGCAATGCAACTTAGTAGGTTTCTTACTAAATTATTGCAGGTGAAATAATTATTAGAATAATCAGATTTTTCGGACGATTCCTCGCTTTAGCTGCTAAGATATGTTAATATATTCAAAAAGGAAGTCGATCATATGAAACAGCCTAAAAATTTCATTATTATTTCGCCTCATTTTCCCGAGAATTTTTCCACATTTGCTGTTTGTTTACGAGAAAGAGGTTTTAATACCCTAGGAATTGCTGATATCGCTTATGATCAACTAAGCGATACTTTAAAAAACGCCTTAACTGAATATTACCGTGTAAATGATATGAATGATTACGATCAAATGTACCGTGCGGTTGCTTTTTTCGCCCATAAATATGGTAGGATCGATAGAATTGAGTCCCATAACGAACATTGGTTGGAATTAGACGCGCAATTGCGAACAGATTTCAATGTAGTTGGCTATACCCTTACAGACCTTGAGCCAATCAAAAAGAAATCTAGTATGAAGAAACAATTCCGATCGTTAGATCTTCCTGTAGCAGAAGGTCGTGTATTTTCTGATGAAGAAGATGCTTTTTTCCTAGCAAAAGAACTGGGTTATCCAGTGATCGTAAAGCCTGATAGCGGAGTGGGCGCAGGCGATACTTACAAAATCAAGAGTCCAGATGAGCTAGCTACATTTTTTAATGAAAATGATATGATGAATGATTTTATTATGGAAGAATTTATTCCTGGAGATGTCGTTACCTTTGATGGATTATGTGATCAAGAAGGTCAGATTGTCTTTTATTCTAGCTTAGACTATAATATTGCAGTTTTAGAGACGGTGGAAAATGATAGCGATATGTATTTTTACTTACCACGTGAAATCCCAGAAGACTTAATCGAGATGGGCACAAAAATTGCAGAAGGATTTCAGGTAAAGGAACGTTTCTTTCATTTTGAATTTTTCCGTACCTATCCAAACGGTGAGTTATTGCCGCTTGAAGTGAATATGCGCCCGCCAGGCGGACCAACAATTGATATGTTTAATTACGTTAACGAGTTCAATATTTTTGCTGAATATGCCAATATTGTCAAAGAAAATCAATTTAAAGCGCCTGTTGATCGTCTTTACAACTGTGCCTATATTTCTCGAAAGGCTAATAAAATTTTTAACTATACACATGATAATGAAGCGATTCGACAAAAATTAGGAGCATCCCTCGTAGGTATTCAGTCGATCCCTGATATTTTTTCAACGATTTTAGGCACAGAAGGCTATATTGTTCGTTCCCCGGACTTGGAGGAATTATTTGATCATATAAACTATATCAGTCAAAAACAAGAAGCAGTAGGCTAAAAAGAGGAGGAAGTTCAATGCATTTTGAACAACGCAGTTTTTACAGTAACCAACTAGAAAAAGAAATGCCTTTTAATATTTATGGACATGCTGGTAAAGCTGTCCTTGTCTTCCCTTCATCTGGCGGAAGCCAAAATGAATACGCTGATTTTGGGATGATCGCTTCTTGTAGTTCATTTATTGAAGAAGGTCTTTTACGATTTTATACAGCTGCTTCTTATGATAATGAGTCTTGGTTGGCCAACAATAAATCGCCTCATGAAATGGCCGAAGCGCATAGACGTTACGAAAATTACATTATACAAGAACTCATTCCGTTAATTACTTACGAAACAAATTCACCTCATGTAATTGCAACTGGCTGTAGTATGGGCGGATTTCATACGATGAATTTTGCTTTAAAACATCCAGATATTTTTACAACAGCTATTGCTTTAAGCGGTGTTTATGATATTCGTTTCTTTACTGGAGATTACTATAATGATCTAGCTATTTATTTTAATTCCCCTATTGATTACTTGCCTAGTCTGGAAGACCCTTGGTTTATTGACCGCTATCGGCAAAATACTTATATTACTTGTGTCGGACAAGGAGATTGGGAACTTCCTCATCTTTTACAAACGCAAAATCTGCAACAGATATTTGAAGAAAAAGAGCTGCCTGCTTGGTTTGACTATTGGGGTGAAGATAGTGCCCACGACTGGGAATGGTGGTCTAAACAGATCGCTTACTTTATGAATGAATTGAATAAACAAAAAGCGCTAATTTAAAAGAAAAACCTTCCTAACAGGCAAAAACTTGTTAGGAAGGTTTTTGCTTAATCTACATTAAAAGCAAAAGCTAAAAACTCACCAAAATGGTCTGCCCAGTATTTTTCAAAATGGTATTCTCCAGAAAAAATCCGCAAGCTAAGACATTCAAGGTCATGACCGTTTTCTAGTAAGGTATTATAATAACGAATAGAACTATCGATGTAAGCTTGATCCGTATCTTTAGTTGTTAACATCTGATCTTCTTCATTTCCCTCATTGGTTCCTGATTGAATATAAACCTTGCTTTTAGGATTTATAGGATTTGCGTACAAATGATTGATAAAAACCTCTTCACATAGCCAAGAAGCAAGGGAAAAAATACCTAAACCACCAAAAGTATCGGGATAAGCAGCGCCCGTATAAGCAGTAATCACTGCTCCTAGCGAACTGCCGGCTAAAATTGTATCTTTACGCTCTTTTTTTGTGCGATAATGTGTATCAATAAATGGTTTGACGGTTTCAACCAGCCACTTTGCATAATCTTTTCCCATGCCACCAGCTGAAATGGTTTGTTCTTCATTTTCAACCTTTATTTCCCAAGGTATATATTCATCAAAACGTTTTTCCTCACTATTATCAATACCGACAATAATTACTGGAGGTAAAATTTTCGACTTTTTTAATAAAGGGATTAATTTCCAAGAATAGCCCGAATATGACTCTCGACTGAAAAAAATATTCTGACCATCATGCATGTATACCACTGGATAGTGTGTAGTCTCTGATTCATAATTACTGGGTAATAAAACACGTACCCTTCGTTTTTCTTTCATATAAGGAACTTCCAAAAAATGCTCATGAAGCGCTAAATAATCTGAATTCATCTTCTATCCTTTCCTTGCTGATTATGAAAACTGCAACAAAATTTTTAATGAAACGATCAAAAGCTATTGATAATAAGCAGGTAAGTGAAAGCGTTGATTGTTTTCAAATATCTCTCCAACTTCAAAAAGCAAATCCTCACGACCTTTAGCTGCCATAAATTGAATTCCCAAAGGAAGCCCTTCATTAGTCAAATGAGTAGGCAAACTGATCGCTGGTTGTCCAGTTAAGTTTGCTAATTGAGTGAATGGCGAAAATCGTAAGCTTTTATCAAACATTTCATAAACCAAATCACCTGCTTGTTTTAAGGAATAACTTTGTATTTGTGCTAATTGCGTGCGAATAGTATCACTCTGCAAATCATCAGTGATTTTAGGGGCTGAATAAGCGGTGGTCGGCGTTAACAACAAATCATAATTTCCAAATAGCTCTTCCATCTGCGCTGCTGCTTGATCCCAAGCATTAAGATTATGGATGTAACTTGCTGCTGATTGTTTCAAACCATATTGATATAAACCCCAAGACATCAATTCCATATCTTCTTTTTCAATCGGACGAGCTAAAGTATAAGAAAGTTCTTCCATCATAGCAGCTGTTTCTGCGCCATTCATATGATAATAAGACTGCATTAGTTTTTTTCCTTCGATCGGTAAAGAAATTTCTTCTACCCTATGCCCCTCTTTTGTTAGAAAAGAAGCTGCATTTTTTACTGCTGTCATCGCCTCTTCTGATACTTCACTACCCACTGGCGAAGTTATGATAAAAGCTATTTTGAGTTCTTTTTTATTAGCACTTCTGCTATGCTCCCATTCCACTTTGGGCGCTTGATAAGGCGCTGCGTTTTCCGTACCTCTTATCGCATAAAAAAGCGTATTTGTATCCCGCATTGAAACGGTTAAAGCAAAAGAAATCGAAGCTCCTTGCCAAGCACGAAATCCTGCAGGACCAACAGGCATCGTTCCGCGAGTGGGTTTTAATCCAATTAAACCACTAAAAGATGCCGGAATACGAATCGAGCCGCCACCATCACTGGCTGCAGCAAGCGGGAACATACCAGAAGCCACACTAGCTGCTGCTCCTCCACTTGAACCTCCTGGAGAATAATTAAGATTCCAAGGATTTAAAGTATTGCCATAAAGTGTCGGATCAGTAACATTTTTAAACCCGAATTCTGGAGCATTTGTTTGCCCCAAAGGAATCAATCCTGCTGTTTCCAAAGCCTGTACAAAATGATTGCTGGCTGATGCACGATTTGTTTTTAATAAACGACTGCCAGCAGTGGACAACCATCCCTTTTTATCCTGACCTAACATTTTTAAAGGTAAAGGCAAACCAGCAAAAGGGGTTTTTTCTATATTTTTACTAGCTTCATACTGTTTTTTAGCATCTTCTTTAGCAAAAGTTACCAGTGCATTTATTTGTGGATTTTCTTTTTCTACTTTATTTTCTATTAAAGCCAGTAATTCTTCAAAAGAAATTTTTTGTTTTTTTAATCGGTCTGCCCAATACAAAGCATCATGTATCATCACACTCACCTCTTCTTTTCTTTTATTTTACTATATAAATAAAAAAGTGTCGCATGTAATTTTTTTGCTAGCTATTGCTAAAAATAGTTATGACCATTATACTAAGTTATACAATATATCGGATGGAAATACAATAAAAGCACAATATATAGTGTTTCCAAATGGTTGTCTTAAAGGAGTTTTTAGCATGAGCGTACAAATAAAAGAACCAGAACTTGATACTAAAAAGTTAAATCAAGACATTAAACAATTTCCCCAAGTTTACCCTATTACAGATGATATGCATACAACAAGAGAAGGCGTTTCGCGTTTAGTCATGCTTGATCGTTACGCTTATAAAGATGTAGAACAACGTACACTTGCGGTAGGAGATTTAGTTGTTTTAACAGTTAAAAGTGATCCTAATTACCCAGCACGTGGTGTAGGGATCGTTCAAAAAATCGACGACCAGCAGCAAGAAGCAGATATTCTAGTAGAAGAAGCTTACCGTTTTTCAATTGAAGATCCCGATGAACAAGCTTCAGGTATCGTTACTCGTAATTTAAACGAAATCGATAAACCCTTAGAAGTTTTTTATGAACAAATCACAAAACGTGTTGCTCACGCTCTAGCAAGTGTAGACCAAACTATCGGTAGCAAGACCATGATTGAAGAAGGATTTTATCAACAATTAAAAGAAATGAACTTTGTTCCTGCGGGTCGAGTACTCTATGGAGCTGGTTCTGGCGCTAATGTCACCTATTTCAATTGTTACGTTATGCCTTTTGTTCCAGATTCAAGAAGTGGAATCGCCGAGCATCGTAAAAAAGTAATGGAAATTATGAGTCGCGGAGGCGGCGTTGGTAGTAATGGTTCTGCTTTACGTCCTAGAAATGCAATCGTACGAGGTGTCAATGGTAAATCTTCCGGCTCTGTTTCATGGCTAGATGATATCGCCAAATTAACGCATCTAGTTGAACAAGGTGGCAGTCGACGTGGCGCTCAAATGATCATGTTAGCCGATTGGCATCCAGATATTATTGAATTTATCGTGTCAAAAATGCAAAATGCGCGTATTTTACGCTATTTATTAGAAAATACAAATGACAGTCAAATCAAGCAAGCTGTTCATGAAAAATTAAATTTCACTCCTCTTTCGCAAAGTGAACGTGAAATGTATCAATTTATTGTTAATCAAAAAAATAATGTAGGATCAGTTCCGCCTGCCATGATCAAAGACGCTCAAACAAAGTTAAATGACGGCGGTACTTATAGTGTAAATAATCCTGAATTCTTGTCAGGTGCCAACATTTCTTTAACACTAACAGACGATTTCATGCAAGCTGTTAAAAACAATGAAGAATGGCCCCTTCGCTTCCCTGATTTATTTAGTTATAACTCAGAAGAAATGGATGATTATGATAGAAAATGGGCAGAAATTGGCGATGTACGCCAGTGGGAAGACTTAGGCTATCAAGTAACAACTTATCGAACAATTAAAGCTCGTGAATTATGGAAATTGATCAATATCTGCGCAACTTATTCTGCAGAACCAGGCATCTTTTTTATCGATAATGCAAATAACAAGACAAACGCTACCGCTTACGGTCAAAAAGTTGTTGCAACCAACCCATGCGGCGAACAACCTTTAGCTCCCAACTCAGTTTGTAACTTAGGTGCCATTAATTTAGCAAATATGGCAAATAAAGAAACTGCCGAAGTGGACTATGACAAATTAATGGAAACGGTCAAGATCGCTGTACAAATGCAAGATGACGTCATTGACTCAACACCTTATTTCTTAGAAGAAAACAAAAAACAAGCTTTAGGTGAACGTCGTGTCGGACTTGGCGTCATGGGACTTGCCGATTTACTTATTTATACTCATCATCGATACGGTTCTCAAGAAGGAAACCAAGTTATTGACAAGATTTTCGAAACAATCGCAACCACAGCTTACCGGGAGTCCATTCGTTTAGCAAAATTAAAGGGCAGCTTCCCATTTTTAATTGGAGAAACCGAAGAAGAAACACAAGAACTAAGACAACGTTTCATTCAAACTGGCTACATGAAAGATATGCCGCAAGATATTCGAGAAAATATTTTAGCTCATGGTATCCGTAATTCCCATCTATTAACTGTGGCTCCTACCGGTAGTACTGGTACTATGGTAGGCGTTGCCACTGGTTTAGAGCCTTATTTTGCCTTTAAATATTATCGTAGTGGACGCTTAGGTAAATTTATGGAAGTAAATGCTGAAATTGTGCAAGAATACTTAGATGAACATCCAGAATCTGATGCTAGTCACTTGCCTGAATTTTTCGTTTCTTCTATGGAATTAGCGCCCGAAGAACATGTTGATGTGCAAACAACCATTCAACGTTGGGTCGACAGTTCGATCTCTAAAACTGTAAATGCACCTAAAGGTTACACCGTCGAACAAGTAGCAACTATTTACGAACGACTATATGATGGTAATGCTAAAGGTGGTACGGTTTATGTAGACGGCTCACGTGATTCTCAAGTATTAACCCTACAATCAGAAGAAGAAACGGAAAAACAAACCTCTTTGTTTGAAACAGAAGATATCCGTATTGTAGATGATTCTGACGAATTAGAACAACTAGTAGAACAAGCAGAAAATGATCATATTCAACAAGAAGGACATACAGATGATGTAATTTACGGTTCTGATGTTGGTAATACTTGTCCGATTTGTCGACAAGGAATCGTTAAAGATATAGGTGGTTGTAACACTTGCACAAATTGTCAAGCACAATTACGTTGTGGTTTGTAAGCTGAGGAGGAAAAATAATGCAAATTTATACTCGTACGGGCGATCAAGGAACGACCAAACTCATCGGTGGTCCTGAAGTAGCAAAAGATGATCCTCGTATTCAAGCTTATGGAACGATCGATGAATTAAATAGCTTAGTTGGATATATTGCTAGCTTGCCTGAGTTGGCAGCTAACTTCAAAGAAGAACTCGTTCAAATCCAACATTATTTATTTGATTGTGGCAACGATCTTGCCACGCCCACATTTAAAGAGATAGGAAAAATTTCACCTAGGGCTAGAAATGCAAGTGATCCACTCTATCCTTACGTAGTCAAAAAAGAAGACATAGAGTGGTTGGAAGCCCGGATAGACTTTTATGCAGGCATCCCTCCTGAAATTGATTATTTCATCCTCCCAGGCGGCACGCCGGAAAGTGCGCAACTGCATATGGCTCGTACCGTTGCAAGACGAGCAGAAAGAGAAATCGTTAGCTTTCAAAATCAAGGTCAGGTGAATCCCTTTGCTTTGAAATTTGTCAATCGGTTATCAGATTATTTCTTTTCCTTAGCCCGTGTGGTTAATAGCCAAGCAGGAAAAGAAGATGTCCGTTATGAACGTAGCAAAAAAGTCTTTCATAATGACCTCACAAAAGACGATATTCAATAAAAAAACACGACAGGAGCTATAAATTGAAGCGGCTCTTGTCGTGTTTTTTTGTTCATCTTTGCAATTTCGGAGAACGTTTGTATTCGTTATATAACCTTAATGTCTGTTACCATCGTAATCAATAGATCTTGGGGAGTCGTACTTTGATATCATAATAATGTCCTACTAAGCTTGCGTTAAAGACCTTTCTCATACTTTAACGGCTAAACAAAATTAAGACTCATTTAAATCAGCAATCGTACTGTTTGCGCCAAAAACATTCTCCCAATCTTTAGTGAAATCATCCACCGCTTGAGCAATTGACGGCATCGCTAAAGCTTGACCAATAATATCTGGTGCCACAGTTACCGCTTGGGCGCCTTGTTCTAAAGCAGTAGTCACTTGTCCCACATTTTTAAAACTAGCAGCTACGATTTTAGTTTGACTATTACTCATTTGTATTTCATTCGCCATAGCTTTCATAGCTTTTCTAGCATCAATATTTAAATTTTCCATACGGTTAAAATAAGGCGCAATATAATCTGCACCCGCTGCGATTGCTAAATAAGCCTGGAATTTAGTATAAATAGCTGTAGCCGTTACGTTTAGCCCCTCTTTTTTTAAGGCCTTAATTACTTTTAAACCTTCACTACTTACAGGAACTTTGAAATAGATTTCTCTTCCCAATTGCTCCAATATAGCTTCTACATCTTTTAACATCCCTACTTTATCTTTTGCCACCACTTGTATATGCAATGAACGTTTTTCTCCGATCACTTCCCTGATTGCTTTCATATGCGCAAAAAATTCGATTTTTCCTTCTTTTTTTATGATCGAAGGATTAGTCGTTACACCTGCTAGCGGAAGAATGGCCTCATACTTTTTGATCGTTTCAATATTTGCAGTATCTAATAAAATTTCCATTATAATTTGCTCCTTTGCTTAAAAACGATAGAAACCGCTTTCTTTAAATTTTAAAAAACAACTTTCATTCAAAAACTTTTTTATCATCTTACGAAATAAACATAGCACAAGTAGCAGAAAATCGTCAATAAATATTGTATAAATCATCACAAATTTATTTTTAATACAATGGTTAAAGTTTCATACATTATACTTGCATAAATACAATTATAATTTATGAAATAATGAATATTTATTCGAAAATCTATTGATTAAATAAAATTGTTTTGCTAATATATAGTTCAAATTCAATTTAGGGGATGCATAATTATGAAAGAAAAAGTTGTTTTAGCTTATTCAGGTGGTTTAGATACTTCAGTTTCAGTTCGATGGTTGACCGATCAAGGATATGATGTTATTGCATGTTGTCTGGATATTGGCGAAGGAAAAGATATCCAAGCGATCCGGGATAAGGCACTAACGGTCGGAGCAAATCAGTCTTACGCTATTGACACAAAAGAAGAATTTTTACAAGACTTTGCTTTAATCGCTTTACAAGGAAACACCTTCTATGAAAATTCTTATCCATTAGTTTCAGCTTTGTCACGTCCTTTAATTGCCAAAAAGTTAGTAGAATTAGCTCAGCAAACAAATGCGAAAACTATCGCTCATGGTTGTACTGGAAAAGGAAATGATCAAGTTCGTTTTGAAGTTGCGATCGCGGCTTTAGACCCTACATTGAAAGTAATTGCACCTGTACGACAATGGCAATGGTCCCGAGAAGAAGAAATCAATTATGCACAAGCAAATAATGTTCCGATTCCTGCTGATTTAGACAACCCCTACTCCATTGATCAAAATTTATGGGGACGAGCTTGCGAATGTGGGGCTCTTGAAGATCCATGGGCTACACCGCCAGAAGGAGCTTACGAATTAACAAATGAATTGTCTAATACACCTGACGATCCTGAAATCATTGAATTGACCTTTGAAGAAGGTATGCCTACTGCAATCAATGACGAAAAAATGAATTTAACAGCCATCACCTCTACCCTTAATACTTTAGCAGGAAAACATGGTATCGGACGGATTGACCATGTAGAGAATCGTTTAGTGGGTATAAAATCAAGGGAAGTTTATGAGTGTCCAGCTGCATTAACAATGATGCATGCACATAAGGAACTAGAAGATTTAGTATTTGTAAAAGAGCTGGCCCATGTCAAACTATCGATTGAAAATCAATTAGCCCAAACGATCTATGACGGACTATGGTTTAATCCACTAAATGAGGCGCTAATTGCATTTGTTAAAAGTACACAAAAAGATGTAAATGGTATTGTTCGTTTGAAATTATTTAAAGGAAACATTATTTGTGAAGGTAAAAAATCATCCAATAGTTTATATAATGAAAACTTGGCAACTTATACTTCTGCTGACACTTTTGACCAAGAAGCAGCTGTTGGCTTTATCAAATTGTGGGGCCTTCCTTCCAAGGTTTATGCTGAAGTGCAAGCACAAGAAAACAAGGAGGATATAGAATGAAAAAGCTCTGGGGAGGACGTTTTACTAAGGAAAATGAAGATTGGGTAGATACTTTCGGTGCCTCCATCTCTTTTGACTACCAAATGGCTAAACAAGATATCTTAGGCAGTTTAGCACACGTTAAAATGCTAGCTAATTGTGGAATCATTACAGAAGATGAAATGCAACAAATTAAAGCGGGTCTAGAAAGTTTACAAGAAAAATTGGACAACAATGAATTGGCTTTTACTATACAAAATGAAGATATCCATCTAAATATTGAATCTCTTTTATACGAAGAAATTGGTCCAGTTGCCGGCAAGCTTCATACTGCACGCAGTCGTAATGATCAAGTGGCAACAGACTTGCATTTGTATTTAAAAGAAACACTTACAACTGTGATTGAAAAGATTTATCAATTACGCAATGTATTAGTGAACAAAGCAGCAGAAAATATTGCAACGATCATACCAGGTTATACACACATGCAACACGCCCAGCCCATCTCTTTTGGTCATCATTTGCTTGCTTATTACCAAATGTTTGTACGCGATCAAAAACGTATGGAAGAAAATTTACAACACACTGATATTTCTCCATTGGGGGCTGCTGCTTTAGCAGGCACCACTTTTCCTATTGATCGCCAGCTAACGGCTGATGAACTAGGCTTTTCTTATTTATATGATAATAGCTTAGATGCAGTTAGTGATCGTGATTTTATTATAGAATATTTAAGTAACGCGTCTATGCTGATGATGCATCTTTCTCGCTTTTGTGAAGAACTCATCCTATGGTCTGCTCACGAATTTCAGTTTGTTGAAATATCAGATACTTTCTCTACTGGAAGTTCAATTATGCCGCAAAAAAAGAATCCAGACATGGCGGAACTGATACGCGGAAAAACAGGACGTGTCTATGGCAATTTATTGCAATTACTGACAGTTATGAAAGGACTGCCTCTTGCTTATAATAAAGACTTACAAGAGGATAAAGAAGGCATGTTTGATACTTCTGAAACTATGATTTCCAGTTTAGAAATCATGACAAAAATGATTGAAACATTGACAGTCAATCAGACCAACATGCAAAAAGCAACAGAAAAAGATTTTTCTAATGCAACTGAATTAGCTGACTATTTAGCCAATAAAGGTATCCCCTTTCGACAAGCACACGAAATTGTAGGTAAATTAGTTTTAGAATGTATTCAACAAGGAATCTATCTGCAAGATATTCCCTTAACAAAATACCAGGATGTCTCTCCTGTTATTGAAGCAGACGTTTACGATAAATTAAGGGCAACAACCGCCGTAAAAAGTCGCAATTCAACAGGCGGCACTGGTTTTGATCAAGTAAAAGCTCAAATTGAAAAAGCTCGAGAAGAACTACAAAACAAATGAAAATGGACCACATTAGAATATATTTCTTATGTGGTCCATTGAACTTTTCTATATTAATATAGTTTGTCTCTAGAATCTACAAAACTAGAGTTAGTCCGCTAAAGTAACCCTAAAATTTTTAAATCTAGAGTGCTTCTGCTTGTTTTTCTAGTTTTGCGAAAGTTTAGTAAGTTGCTTTTTATATTTCTTCTAACTTTTCAGAATCGAGAATTTGAACCGTTTGTTTATCTCTTTTAATCAGTTGATCTTTTTCCAAAGATTTTAATTTGCGCGACAATGTTTCTGGTGTCGTACCTAGAAAACCAGCTAGTTCTTTCATTTTCATAGGAATTTTTATTTGAGAACTTTCCGCAGCTTTCGCTAAATCTAATAAATAAGTTGCCAATCGTTCTTCAATTCTCTCCATCGTTAGAAATTGCGTCTGTTCCTCAACTTTAGCGTTTTTTTCAGCATTAATTGTTAAAAGTTTGATACTTAATTGTGGATAATCTTTTAAAAGTTTTTGAAAATCACTTTGTTTTAGTAAACAGATCTCGGTATTTTGTAAAGCTTCGCCAAATAAGTTATTATTTTTTACACCAAATAACGCATCTTCGCCTTCATAGCCGCCGGGTTCTACCACACGTAGTAACTGTTCTTTTCCGCTTGAGGAAAGTTGATAAACTTTTAAAAGACCTTTTGCTAGAATAACCAACTGTGGATCATCATAAGGCGAGATCACTGTCTCTCCTTTTTTATAAGTGGTATGCTTAACTAATTGATGAATTCTTTTTTGATCCTCCAAATCCAAATGATTAAATAAAGGAACCAGCGTGACGCATAAATGTTCTTCGTGATTCATAATCAACCTCTTTTTTACTATTCTTCTTCTTCTTCCAAGCCTTCAGAAACTTCGTGTCCTAAATAACTTTGTATACTATAAATTTGATGTTTTATCCAGGTATACAACTGTTTTAAAAATTCCGTAAGACCAAATTTACTTTCATTTTCTGCTAGTGTAATCCCTCGGGTAATAAACAATAATTGAGTGTTAAAATCTTTTACTACATCCATTAGCAAATAATCACCCATTTCATATTTGAAACGTCCATTTTCTTCTAGCATACTATATTGGGTGAATTCTTCTGTAGTTGTTGGGATAACTTCATCTTCATCTAACATCAAATAGTTTAACTCGTCAAATAATTGATTTTCTTTAGTAACCAATTTGGGAAATTTTTCTTGAACAAAGCTTCGCTCCGTCCCTTTTACATAATAAACGATTTGTCTTAATTTATTTTGATGGATAACCAAATTGGCTAGAATATGTCCAATCATCGCACCTGCTGTAGGTGTATGATGATCTTTTTCACTTTGGATTAGTTCTTGTTGGTATTTTTCTTCCGGACTCATTAAGACAACTCCTTTGTCTTCGTATTTTCTACAGTATAACCTAGCTTTTCAATCGTTTTTTTGATCGTTTCTGCATTTGTTGTAGCTGGATCAATTTCAACTTTTACTTTACTTGCGTTGAATAATACTTTCACCTTAGCTACACCCTCTTCTTTTTTGACTGCTTGTTCGATTTTTTGCATACATGAAGGGCATGTAAGCGTCCCTAATTGAATGATTACTTTTGCCATAATAAAATTCCTCCTCTTTTATTTTCAAATTCACCTTATATTATTTTATGAAAGAAAAAATTGATACTTATCAAGTTTTCGTTTTTTTCTTATAATTTAGTAATAATCGCATCCCATTAAAAATGACAATCAAAATACTTAGTTCGTGAATAAACATCCCACTGGCCATATAGATATAACCAAGAACCAAACCTAGTAACAGAAGCAGTACTGTACCTAGTGAAATTAGGATATTTTCTTGCATATTACGCAATATTCTTTTCGTTAAACGATATGCATCCGCTAATTTTTCAAAGCTTGATTTCATCAAAACGATGTCTGATGTTTCAATAGCAATCTCTGTTCCACCTCCCATAGCAATTCCAATATCACTTAAAGCAAGTGAGGGGCTATCGTTAACACCATCACCGACAAAAGCTGTTTGATGACCTTCATTTTGTAATTTGCGGATATAATCAGCTTTATTTTCTGGCAATAAATTCCCATAGACTTTCGTTATCCCAAGTTCTTCTGCAATACTTTCTGCGGTTTCTTGATTATCGCCGGTTAGCATGATTAACTCTTTTGCGCCCATCTCTTTTAGACGGTCTAATGTTTCTTTTACTCCTGGCCGAATCTGATCTTTAATTCCAATCAATAAAGACAATTGACCATCAATTGCCACCATCACTAAAGAATGTCCGGCAGTCTGCAGCTTATGAATATCACTTTGCATTTTTTCCGTAAGTTCAACGCCATTTTCAGTCATCAAAGATTGATTACCAACAAGTACATTTTTATCATCCAATATTGCTTTAATTCCTTGGCCTTTAACTACGTTTGTTTGAGTAACCGGTAGATAACTAGACAGTTTTGCGTAGTCAATAATCGCTTGACCTAATGGATGATCAGATTCTCTTTCAATACTAGCAGCAATTTTCAAACTTTCAGCTAAATCACCGGAATAGTTTTTGACAGCAGCGACACTTGGCTTGCCTAATGTCAAAGTACCCGTTTTATCAAACACAAAGGTGTCAACTTTGCTAAAGCCATCAATGACTTCACCACCTTTAATCAGTATGCCGCTTCTGGCTCCACTTCCGATACCTGCAACATTTGAAACGGGGACACCAATCACCAAAGCTCCCGGACAGCCTAAAACCAGAATAGTGATCGCCAAACGAACATTTTGGCTCAAAATACCGACAATCAAAGATAAAATAAGTACGGCTGGTGTGTAGTACTTGGCAAATTTGTCAATAAAACGTTCGGCACTAGATTTACTATCTTGCGCTTCTTCCACTAACTCAATAATTTTACCAAAGGTGGTATCTTCCCCAACTCTTTTCGTTTTGATTTTTAAGGTTCCGTTATCTAAAAACGTTCCAGCAAAAACATCGTCACCTTTTCCCTTTCTTCTTTGTTTCGATTCACCAGTTACACTGGCTTCATCTAAGTAACCTTCGCCTTCATCAATAATCCCATCCACCGGTACTTGGCTACCCGTTTTTACTAATAAACGATCACCCTTAACAATATTCTCGATTTCAACTGTTTTACTTGAACCATTATCTAATATTTTTAAAGCACTTTTAGGCGCCATTTTGGTCAAAGATTGAATCGCTGTACGCGTTTTTTCCAACGTTTTTTGTTCTAAAAAACTACCAAATAAAAACAGAAAAGTGACGATCGCTGACTCGTTATATTCCCCGATCAAAAAAGCGCCAAAAACTGCGATAGTTACTAACAAGTCAATACTGAGCACTCGTACTTTTAATGCTTGATATGCTTGCAGAAAAATCGGTAATACTCCGATGATTGAGGCAATAATCATTGCAATTTGATAACCAAGTAACCAAGTAAAGATAAATTTTGCGATGCCGGCAAAAATAATCAGTATACCAGTAATAAATGTCAATTGATTTTTATGCTGCATAATCCATTGCTGTATTTTCAATTTTAACTTCCTCCTTTTTACAACTACAGTGTACTAGGGGGAATGAACAAAAAAATTGATGGATATCAAGAAATGAGGCTTTTGTTAAAAATGGTATTCAAAATGGTATTCAAAATGGTATTCAAATTGAAATGTAAAAATTAGAACATTATTGACAAAGCTACAAACATTGATAAAATAGACTTTGTTGTAAAGCGGATGTGTTGGAATTGGTAGACAAGCATGATTCAGGTTCATGTGAGCATAACGCTCGTGTGGGTTCGACTCCCACTATCCGCATATGAAAAGCTTAAGATTAAACAACAAAAAAAGAAGGAAAAGAGATTTCAATAAGAATCATCTTTTTCTTCTTTTTTATTATCTTGTTATAACTTATCTAAATCAATTTGTTTATAATCTACATAAGCACGATAGAACAAATCCATAATTTGGAATAAGGGCATCATACTGAAAATCTCATCAGTAGACTCACCTATTTCTGTCGATTGATAATATAAATTATAAGTTGCTTTAGATGCTAAACGGTTTCTACTCATATTAGTAATCGATAAAAGAGGAATTTTTTTTAATTTCATTTGATTTAAAATACTTTCTTGCGGTTTATTTTCTCCGCTTAAAGAGAGGATAATCATTAAATCTTTTTCAGTTATAGAGCCGTTCAGAACAAGGCTTAACTCTTTTTGTGATTGTAAATGTATAGGAAAACGTTGTAATGGAATAACGCTACGCATGAAGTTTTGTAAAACATCCCTCTGTCCCCAACCAGTGCCATAACAATAAATTGATTGCGCTTGATCAAAAGCTTGCAAAGCAGGCGTAATATTTTGCTGATTAAAAAGTTTAGCCGTCTGTAAAAGGTCTTCTTGTTGCATAGCGACAAAGGAACTTTCTTCTGTATGATATGTATTTTGTTGCTTTAATGCATACTTAAATTCACTATAGCCTGAAAAACCTAATTTTTGCGTAAAACGTAAAATAGAAGATTTTGATGTTAAGGTAGCTTCCGCTAGTTGAGTGATCGATAAACGTTTACATTCTTCCTCGTGGTTTATGATATATTGAGAGATATGTTGGTCATTTTCATTTAAATGGTCATAATATTCATTAATTAAAGCTTCTATACTCAAAGTAATTCATCCTCCGTTATTTTGTGTTTTAATTGTAACACAAGGAGGATGTGAGGCTAAAAAATATTATTATATTGTTATCTAGTTTATTAAAGTTAGCTTTTTTACTTATTAAAAATCTTAACGTTTTTATTTAAATATTCAAAAAGGATTCCCGGATACTAGTTAAGTACCCGGGGATCCTCTCCTTTATTCCACTATTTTAGTTCAGGCCAATATTCTTTATTAGCTTCAATCAAATCATCCAAAATTTGTTTTGCTACACGTGCATTTGGCACAATACGCGATAAGGTAAGAGCTTGCCATAATTTTTGATAAGATTTAGTGATCCAGGCATCAACCACTAATTTCTCTACTGCTACTTGTTGTTCCATCAAGCCTTTTTGGAAACGAGGAATCGAACCTTGCGTCATGGGCTCAGCACCTTGTGACCCTACAATACAAGGAACTTCTACCATTCCTTCAACATCAAAATTTTCCACAGCGCCATGGTTAGGTACAATTAAAAGCATACGTTCTTTCGTGTTATAAGCAATCGCACGAGCTAAATCAACAATGTAACTTGCATGATCATCTGCAACTAACTTTGCATCTTCTGCTGTTTTGATATTCGAAATGCGGTTGCATTCACTAAATACGTGTTTTTCCCGATTGTCCATGACTTCGTTGGCGCGGGTATAGTTAATATCACTGTGTTCAGCTTCATCTTGTGGGTAGAAGTAATACTTCAAATAAGTGTTTGGCAAGGTATCTGGATCCAGCCATTGAACTTCTTTGGCTTTACCAAAAGTGTATTCCCAACTTGGTTCTTCATCTGTACCCGCTTCTAATTCTTTCGGAGTAATATACCCATGTTCTTTCACCCAATCAGTAAGTTGCGGCATAAGGTCTTTACCTTCTTTGTCACGAATATCTGTCCACCAACCAAAGTGATTCAAACCATAATACCGTACTTCCATGTCTTTACGTGATTCTAATCCCAGTACTTCAGCCATACGGATTTCAATTCCTACTGGCATATCACAAATATTGATAATCTTACTATCAGGACGTAATCTTCTTGTTGCTTCAGCGACAATAGCCGCAGGGTTGGAATAATTTAACATCCATGCATCGGGAGAATATTTTTCCATATAATCTAGAATTTCTAAAACGCCAGGAATAGAACGCATACCATAAGCAATCCCACCGGGGCCACAAGTTTCTTGCCCAATGACTCCATATTTCATTGGAATTTTTTCATCTTTTTCACGCATCGCATATTTCCCAACTCGAATATGCGCCATAACAAAATCAACATCTGTAAAGGCTTCTTCTGGATCAGTCGTTGCTTTAAACTCAATTTCTGGTGCCCGTTCTTTTATAATCACTTCTGTGGCATCTGCAATTTGTTTCTGTCTTTCTTTATCATTATCATAAAATTTCAAAGAACGGATGGGAAATTTATCTAAGTTTTCTAGTAACATCATCACGATGCCTGGTGTAAATGTACTACCGCCACCTGCTACTACGATTGATTGTTTTTTCAAAGTCATAAAATTATTCGTCTCCTTCATAATCTTTATTTTCATCTTCCACAATTTCCTCAAAAAACTCTCTTACTTTTGGCACATCCAAACCAACAATGACTTGGAAGGCTTTTCCGTTTCTTACGACTCCGTGCGCACCGCCTCCTTTAAAGAAATCATCTCCTAATACTTGCCCTTCATCTGCGACAGAAACCCGCAGTCTTGTCGCACAATTTGTCACATCTGTGATGTTTTGTGCACCACCTAAACCTTCTATGAACTGCGTAGCTTTCTGCGCATTTGGATTATCACTTTCTCTCACACTAGACATGGCTACACCGCCTGCTGCTTGTTTTTCTTTAAAATCTTTTTTACTATACATTTTGACTTCACCGCTATCTTCACGTCCAGGAGTTTTTATATTGAATCGAATAATTGCCCAACGGAAAAGAAAGTAATAAATTACTGAAAAAGCTAACCCAACTCCTAAGAATATAAATATAGCATCTTTATGATTGGCCCACATTGGCAAAATAAATTGCGAAAAGTTTGCTATAAAACCACCGCCGATAGAAGCAGAAACGCCTAGTGAATACATAATCATACTCATTGATGCAGCTAACAAAGCATGAACAGCAAATAATTGCGGAGCTAAGAAAAGGAAAGTAAATTCAAAAGGTTCAGTAATTCCAGATAAAATTGCTGTAAGAGCTGTTGGAATAACTAAAGCCATTGTTTTTTTCCGATTTTCAGGTTTGGAAGTTGCTATAAATGCTCCTCCAATTCCAATTGGCGCAAATACTTTTGAAACGTTTTGGAATTGAAATCCTCCTCCAGGGAAGAGTTCTCTTAAAGAATCTGTAGAATTAGCGATTTCTGATAAATGTTCAAACCAATAACTGATTGTTCCACCTTGCACAACTGCTGGACCCAAATCAAACGGTTGGTAAATAAAATGATGTAGTCCTGTCGGTATCAAAATACGCTCTAAAAACACATAGATACCTACACCGATCGTTCCACTTGAAGCCATAAAGCCTTGTAATTGGGCAATGGCGTCTTGAATAGGCGGCCAAACCCAAGCAGCTAAGAAAGCCAATGGCAACGCTGCGATAAATCCTAAAATAACAACAAATGAAGAACCCGAGAAAACACCTAACCATTCTGGTAACGCAGTGTCGTAAAAACGGTTATGTAAATAAATCGCCACGCCTGCTATTAAAATTGATCCGATAATACTCGTATCAAGTGTTGTCACGCCACCAATTGACTTAATCCCTATAGCATTAGGATCGCTTAAATCAACTCCAAAGTTCCAAGTCTGTAAAATAGCATTCATAAAAGTGTTCCACGTCATATAAATAACAAATGATTCCATGACTGCACGACCACTAGCTTTTTTAGCTAAACTGATTGGAAGTCCAATAACAAATAGTAGTTCCATATTATTGAAGACAGTCCAACCACCTTCTTCAATTACACCCCAGATATTGCTCCAAAAGTTTCCTTCTGTAGCAATGGAACCAACAATATCAGGATTTTGGAAGACCGTTGATAAAGCTAAGATGATACCGTTAAACGCAAGTAGCAAAACTGGAACAATCATCGCTCCACCAAAGCGTTGAATTTTTTGCATCATTACTCTTTCACTTCCTCTTAAATTAATTTGTAATCGTTTTAACTGATTTCAGTTTAGCAAATCCAAATCAAAATGATAGGGGTTACAAAGTAAATGGGACTGTGCTTCTAAGTTACATATCCTTCCCATAAAACGGGAAAATTCCCGGATTTAAATACACTGAAACCTAAAAACCGGGTGACTATTTATGATTAGTAACAATAAAAGAGAAAAACATTGAAAGAGAAAAATAATGTAAAAATCATCGATTAAGAACAACCAAACAGCAAAACAGTGGGTGTGTTTACTTTTAAGAACAGAAGTTTTGAGCAATAGTGTGTTTAACTTATATTATAAAAAGCTTTTGATTAAAGAAAATAAAAAAACAAGTGAATGTAGCCTAGCAATAGGACATTCACTTGCTTTTTTCGACAATAATTAAGCATTTTATTTTAAATATTCGCTAAATAATTGTTTGTACATTTCAATATAATCAAAATACATTGGCTTATATAGACTTTCATTATCTTTATGCATGGTATCATTACCTGGACCAAACATCGTATAATCAAAGCCATTGGGTTGATTGATCAAAAATTTCGAACCGTCTGTTCCGCCAGAAACACCCATTGTCAAAATTTCATCGGTAGAAAATTTCATTCCCGTTAATTCTGCTGATTTTTTAGCTTGTTTGATTTCTTCATCTGACATTCCTTGATTTTGCAGATAAGGCGTTCCGATTTTTTGAATTAAGCTAATTAAAGACGAGTCTTTATTTCCGGTAATAGCTATAGTATTCATCGTTACTGTATATTCAATTTGCGCATCGGTCTTTTGATTATAATCAGCAATTATTTCTTTAAAGATATCCTCTAGTTGATCATTGGTAAATTCAGGGATCGTTCGCATATTAATTTGTGCCTGAGCTGAAGCTGGGATTGCATTGATTTGATTTCCGCCGTGAATGACGTCAATATTAAATACAGTATCTCCTAATGCTTCATTTTCAATACCATCGGTTGCTTGTTTCACTTTATTTTCGATCGTATTTAATACATGTAGTAGATGTTCAACCGCATTTACGCCAGCTTTTGGCATGGAGCTGTGTGCTGCTTGTCCTTTAGAATCAATGGTGATATTTAATTCACCTTTATTTGCATACACACAACGATAGCCACTTGGTTCAGCAATCATTAAAGCATCAACATCTTTCATATAACCTTGTTCTGTCAGTTTTTCCGCACCTGGTTGACCCACTTCTTCGCCACCAGTCGCTAGTAACTTAATCGTTCCATTAAGTTGAGTTCCTGCTTCTTTTAATTCTATCATGGTAATAATTAAAGCCGCTAAACCAGCTTTCATGTCCGTCACGCCACGACCGTAAAACATGTCGTCTTTTTCAACCAATTTGAATGGATCGGTATCCCAGTTTTCTTTATCCACTTCCACGACGTCCATATGACCAGAAACAGCTAATACAGGATGACCTTGACCAAGAGTTGCAACTAAGTTTGCTCGGTTATCACCAAAAGGTAAAATTTCATTAGAAATTCCCGCATCGTCTAATTCTCTTTTTAAAATTTTAGCTACATCTTTTTCGTCTCCGTTGACTGATTTGACTTGAATCAGTTCGGAAAGTAAATCGACTTTCTTCTTTTTATCCATTATTCAACACTCCTTACAAAATTTACTTACATTAATAGTTTAGCACTTATTTTTATAAAATAAAAAGCTATAAAAACCTAACAACAATAAATAACTACTTTATCACTTCAATCAACTTAAATACTCAGTAAACAATTGTTTGAAGATTTCAATAAAATCAAAATACATTGATTTGGCTAAACTTTCATTATCTTTATGCATCGTATCATTACCCGGTCCAAACATCGCATAGTCAAAACCATTAGGTTGATCGATTAAAAATTTCGAGCCATCAGTCCCGGCAGACATCCCCATTGTCAGAATTTCTTTGCTTGAAAACTTCATTCCCATTAATTTCGCGGAATTTTCTGCTGCTTTAATTTCCTCGGCTGACATATTTTGATTTTGTACATAAGGTTTTCCAACTTTTTGAATAAGTTCCACCAAGGAAGAGTCCCTTTTACCCGTAATAGGAATGGTGTTCATCGTTACTGAGTAATCAATTTGCGCATCCGTCTGTTCATTGTAGTCAGTGATAACTTCCTTAAAGATTTCTTCTAATTTATCATTAGGAAATTCGGAAAGCGTGCGCATATTAACTTGTGCTTGAGCAAAGGCAGGAATCGCATTGATTTGATTTCCGCCATGAATCACATCAATATTAAATACAGTCTCCCCTAGTATTTCATTTGCGACGCCATCTGTCGCTTCTTTAACCTTACTTTCAATTGTATTTAATACATGCAGTAGATGTTCAACCGCATTTACACCTGCTTTTGGCATAGAACTATGAGCTGCTTGTCCTTTAGAGTCGATAGTAACGTTTAGCTCACCTTTATTTGCGTACACACACCGATAACCACTAGGTTCAGCAATTAATAAAGCATCAATATCTTTTGTAAATCCTTCTTTTGTTAATTTTTCCGCTCCTAACTGACCCACTTCTTCGCCACTAGTTGCCAATAATTTAATCGTTCCTTTTAGTGGTGTACCTGCCTCTTTTAATTCAATCATGGCAATGACTAAAGCCGCTAAACCTGCCTTCATATCCGTCACGCCACGACCGTAGTACATCTCATCTTTTTCGACTAATTCAAACGGATCGGTATCCCAATTCTCTTTGTCAGCTTCAACCACATCCATATGACCAGAAGCAGCCAATACAGGATGACCTTGGCCAAGTGTTGCAACTAAATTTGCTCGGTTGTCACCAAAAGGTAAAATTTCATTAGAAATTCCCGCGTCGTCTAATTCTCTTTTTAAAATTTTAGCTACATCTTTTTCGTCTCCGTTGACTGACTTCACTTGAATCAACTCAGAAAGTAAATCGACCTTTTTCTTTTCGTCCATTAATAATCGCCTCGCTTTAAATTATAAACAATTTAATTATAACGCGTTTTATCGATAATTAACAAAAAATAAGCCTTCGTTAAATAGTTGAATAAATAATAAATAAAACAGTAAGAATGACGAAATTTATCGTCGAACCCTTACTGTTTTGCTTATTCAACTATTCATCTCAGCTTGACGTTTCAATACACGTTCGCTAACTTTTAAAAATGGCAAATAAATCATTACGCCTATAGCAATTAATAAAATTTGCAAAATAGGTGCACGCCAATCACCGGCAGTCGCTAGATAACCACTGATAACAGGCGGTGTGACCCAAGGAATAAAGACCACAGTCTTACTAACCAGACCTATTGCTGTCACAGCGTAAGCAATTAAGGCTTGTACAATAGGAACAATAACAAAAGGAATAATCATCGGAATATTAAATACAATAGGCAAGCCAAAAATCATCGGCTCATTAATTTCAAATAGACCTGGCGCTAGACTCAGCTTAGCGACCTCCCGATAAGGTTTCATCCGTGAAAATATAAGAATTGCAATTAGCAAACAAAATGTCGCACCGGTTCCTCCCATCTGTGCAAAAGACGTTTGAAAGCTAATAGTTAAAATATTGGGAGGTTCTGTTCCTTGAGAATAAGCAATCATATTTTCATTAATATTTTGCGTTAGAAAGGGCTCAGTAAAAGGGCCATTAATCACAGATTGATGAATCCCAAAAGTAAACAATAGATTTCCAAAACTATATAAGAATAGCCAACCAATCAAACTTGTTCCCACGCTTCGTAGTGGCTGTTGAATCAGTGTCACAATTAAAGTGATTAAATCCATATTAACTGTAATCTGTAAAAGTAAAGAAAGAACTGCAAATAGTGAAACAGTGATGATAGCGGGCAACATCGTACTAAAAGATTTTGAGACAGCTGGAGGAACTTGTTCACCTAAGTTAATTTGTAAAGCTTTACTTTTATTTAAGGCTAGCAATAGTTCTGTTGCTAAAAGCCCTATGATAATGCCCACAAACATTGCTTCTGTCCCCAAATTGGCATAAGTTAAAGCCCCAGTCGTTTCGATCGTATCTTCATTAAATGGTACCTCTACTGCCAAAGGCATGATAGTAATATAAGTTGCCAGTGAAACCACAGCGGCTGAAATCGGGTTAGCAAATCCTTTATTTGATGACAAAAAATAAGCAATAGTTGGACACAATAATAATCCAGCAATATTGAGTGTTCCATTATTAATACTATTGCCGAAATCCTGAGCAACAACTAAAGTTTCTCCAGAAAAAATAAAAGGAAACAAAACATTATTAATTAACACAGCTAAGCCTGCCAAAATAAACATAGGAATGATCGTTGCAAAGGCATCACGTAAGGATCGTAAATGAACTTGATTACCAATTTTTGAAGCCATTTCTACAAATTTATTCATAAATTTACTATTCATTTTTTATCCCCTCATTTCAAAAGATAATCACCATTGGTTTGAATGACCTTTTTAAGCCAATCATAACTTTTCTTGGGCACACGTTTTAAATCTTTTAAATCATGATTTTCTCGGTTCACATAAACTACACCGTAGCGTTTGCGCATATCACCTTGTGAACTTAAAATATCAATTAACCCCCAGCCAAGATAGCCTAGTACCTCGACCCCATCTTCATTAACTGCTCTTAATAAAGCGAGTAGATGCTTTTGGTGATAATCAATACGGTAGTCATCTTCAATTGGATCCTGACCATTCCATTCTTCTATCACACCAATGCCGTTTTCAATGGGAAAAACAGGTAAATTGTATCGCTGATATATTTTATTTAAAATATCACGGAAGCCGTTAGGATCGATCTGCCAGTTCCATTCCGTGGTATCGATATAAGGGTTATCCTTTTTACCAAATTGTATATACTCATTCGGTGCTGCATTTTGGGGAACCAACTCATGATCAATTGTTGTACTAGAATAATAACTAAAGGTTAAATAGTCACTTCTTAGTTTACTGATTTCAGCCAATTCATTTTCTGTAATAGCTAAATCAAATTGGCGATTTTTAATAAACTGCAAATAGGAGTCTGAACGTTTGCCATGAGTATACATTTCTAAATAATGATGATTCATAAATTCATCAAATTCACGTGCTAACCGGACATCTTCAGGATGACTAGTCGCAGGATAAACTTCTTGGTAAGCAAGCATCCCGCTGATTTGAGCATCTGTCGTTTCGTGAATATAGTTAGCAATGCTAGCATGACAAACCATGGTATTATGCTGAATTTGATATAATTTCTCCAAGGTTTTTTCGCCTGTCAAATAGCCCGAAACGATAAAGCTTTCTTCCGGCATGCTAAAAATATTTTGTTCATTAAATGTTAACCAGTGCTTCACTTTATGACCAAATCGATCGACCATCTCTTTGCCATAACGAACAAAAGCATCGACTACTTCTTTGGAAATAAAGCCATTATAAGTCTCAGCCAGATGTAAAGGCATATCAAAATGATACAGACAAATCATCGGTTCGATCCCATGGCTGATTAAATCATCAATAAATTGATCGTAAAAAGCAATCCCTTCTTCGTTCCACTTTCCATCACCTGTTGGATTTACCCGACTCCAGGAAATTTGAAAACGATACATATTCATGCCTAAATCTTGCATATAATCAAAATCCTCTAGATAACGGTGATAAGAATCAGTTGCTACTTTCCAATCAGAAGCATTTTCGCTGGCTTCTCTAATGTCATAGACAGATTTTCCCTTTCCTCCTTCATCCCAGGCACCTTCTGTCTGCATACTGGATACAGAATTTCCCCAATAAAAATCTTCACGTAGTTTCATTTAAATTCTCCCTTTCATCAATTGTTAGTTTAATCATAGCACAATAAATAGCGCTTCCATTTTCGATTTTGTTATTGTATTTTCACAAATTAGTTCTGACTTTCAATTTGTGAAAATTAAAGATACAATTCAGACAAGGGAGTGTTGTATATTATGAGTGGAGGATTAATTCTTTCTTTACAAGATATTTTAAATCATTACCAAACTAAAGATACAGAATATCTTATTGCCCAATATCTTTTAAAAAACCTTTATCAGAGATCTATTACTATTACCGATATCGCTAAATCTTGTCATCTTTCTGAAGCAAGCGTTACACGTTTTGCTAAGAAATTAGGTTATGCAGGATTTAGTGAGTTTAAAAAAGATTATTTTTTAATTCAACTTGAAGAAAACGAACTGGAACTTGACCTTTTAGCTAGAAATGAAAAACAAACCACAAGTCGGTTATTATTAAATGAGTTACAAACAGTCGGACAAGAATTTAACGCTTTTATTGATAACTTTGATTTAAAACAAGTCGAAAAAGTTAGTAATAAAATACATGAATGCCGTCGAGTTTATTTATTCTCTACCTTGATCCCCGGAAATATCACTATGGTTTTACAAACCATTCTTTTAAATTGTGGTAAAGAAGCCATATATCCGGTAGACAATAGAAAACAACATGAAATCATTCCTCAATTAGAAAAAAATGATCTAGCAATTGTTGTCTCCTTGGAGGGCTCGCTAGTCATGCAAAAAGATTTAACATTGTCGATCATTAATTCAAAGGCCTCAAATATTTTGATTACGCAAAATTCGCATATGAAGCTTTCCTCTTTGTTCGATACAGTTATTGCTCTTGGTGATCATGACTTAGAACGGACAGGCAAATATAAATTGCTAGCTTTTGTAGAATTATTGGGAAATAATTATATACTAAAAAAATAAATAAATATTTACATTTATTTCAAAAGGCCCAAAATGTTTTTCATTATGTGAAACATTTTGGGCCTTATAAAATAATCGCATTTACTCATCTTTCCAGCAAAAACTTATTATCGCAAATAAAAATAAAAATTAACAAAGAAGTTTTCCACAATTCTTCTTTTAGACGTTCTGTTAGTTTAACTATTTCCAACAAAGTAAGATAAACATATTATTATTTTTCAGAAAATTAAGCCTATTCAGATTATTATGTTGACAATCCCCTAATTTCCGGTATGATAGGCTTAAACATACTTTCTAGGAGACTTTCATGCATTTAAAACCAACACTTAAAAGCAATATGAATCACTTTTTCGATCCAACAAATCAGCCGAACCCAAATATCACAATGGGTTTGATTACACTACAAGCAGGAGTAAAACAGCCAAAACAAGGCTACTCTTACCATAAGCAAGATGAGTTTTCTTATATTATTTCCGGATCAGCACATACAATCTTAGAAAATGGAGAAGATATTTTAGGAAGAGCTGGGGATGCCCAATTGATTGAAAAAAATGAAGGGCATATAAATTATAACGACAACAATGAGCCCGCTGTTGTTGTTTGGTTTTTAGTTGAAAGAAAGGAGGAAAAGTAAATGAAAAAAACATTATTAACTAAAAGCTGCCTATTTGTAACATTACTTATTCTTTCTGCTTGTTCAACTGGGAAAACAAATGAAGCAGAACAAGAAAACCAGCCGATTCGTCTCATGTCTGAATCCGAACTAACAACACTTGATACTTCAAATATGCTTGATTTTCCTGATGCTATTGTTCAAACTGCGGCTTTTGAAGGATTATATGCACTCGATGAAGAAGATGAAGTTATTCCCGCAGTAGCAGAAGAAATGCCAGAGATCTCTGAAGATGGGAAAACATACACCATCCAATTAAGAGAAGATGCTAGTTGGTCAAATGATGATCCAGTCACTGCAGGTGACTTTGAAGCTGCCTGGAAAAAAATGATCGATCCAGAAAATGCGCTGGAATATAGCTTCTTGCTGATAGATACTATGGAAAATGCCGAAGCGATTTCAGAAGGAGAAAAAGAAGTGGATGAACTTGGCGTTGAAGCACTCGACGATCACACACTAGAAATTCATTTAAATGAAGCAACTCCATATTTTACTTCTCTATTAGCATTCCCTACTTTCTTTCCCCAAAACCAAAATGCTATTGAAGAGTTCGGTGACGATTATGGCAGCAGTAGCGAAACTGTAGTTTACAATGGACCATTTGTAGTAGAAAACTGGGACCAATCGCAAACAGATTGGGAACTAACGAAAAATGATAAATATTGGGATCAAGAAAATGTGAAAGCTAATAAAATTCATTATGACGTGGTTAAAGAGTCCTCAACAGCTTTAAATTTATATAACGACGGTCAATTAGATGTCGCAACACTGACTGGAGAAATGGCAAGACAGAATTTGAATCACGAGGACTTTGAAGATTACCCCACTGCTACAATGAATTATATTCGTTTAAACCAAGAACGAGCGGGTAAAGATACACCGCTAAAAAACGAAGATCTGCGTAAGGCATTAGCACTGGGGATTGATAAGGAAAACTTAGTAAATAACGTTATTGCCGATGGATCTGAGCCCTTACATGGTGCAATAACAAAAGATTTTGTCTCCCATCCAGAAACTGGCGAAGATTTCCGAGAAGACGCAGGTGATTTAATGAAATATGATAAAGAGCAAGCCCTCTCCTATTGGAAAAAGGCACAAGAAGAACTAGGAGACGAAATAACATTAGAATTACTTGTTACCGATGAAGGAAACTATAAAAAAATGGGAGAAAGCATTCAATATCAATGGCAGGACCTTTTCGAAGGGTTAACAGTTAATGTGAAATCAATGCCCACCGAATCTGCATTGAATTTAGCCCGCGATAGTGATTACGACATGTTTTTAATCTACTGGACACCTGATTATAAAGATCCAATTTCAACTTTAAATACCTTATATTCGGGAAATGATCGTAACTACTCTAACGAAAATTACGATCAACTTCTAGATGATGCATCAAAAAAATACGCCAATGATCCAGTAAAACGCTGGGAGACATTAATTGCAGCAGAAAAAGAAGTAATGGAAGATACAGCCGGTATGATTTCGATTAGTCAAAATCAGCAATCTGTTCTGCAAAATAGTGATATTTCAGGAATGAATTACCATACCTTTGCTGCTCCTGTCACATTGAAAGATGTTCATAGAAAGTAACTACTTTCTTCTTAAAAATTTAAAATAAAAAATTGCGGATAGACATATTTTCGTCGCTCCGCAATTTTTATATTATTTAATCATTTCACATTTTTTTACTTTAATCATTCTTGTAACACCAGCGCGCTCATCTTCTTCTAACTTCATTCGAATGTAATAAATCGTTTCTTCCAATTCAGGAATTGTCATATATTCCAAAGCGTTCACACGTCTGCGTGTTTTTTCAATTTCGTCAGACAAAAGTTGACAAGATTTCTCAATTTCAGTCAATTCTAACAACTTTGGTAAAACATTTGTAAAACCTTCAATATATTCTGCTAAACGACTCCCTAAGTAAGCCGGATAACCTTCGTTACCAAAAAACTACGGACAATCGCTAAAAAACGAATTAGTCCGTAGTTTTTGTTGCAAACTTCATTGTTTGACATCTTAGAACACTAACTACTATTTATTTCACCGCTGTCAACAAATAATCTCCCGGTGTAACTTGTGTCTCTTCGGTTACATCGATCGTTTGAAAATCTCCGGAATTTGTAATTACGACTGGTGTAATGGTGTCATAGTTTTCACTTTCTATACCATCTTTATCAAATTTTATTAATAAATCCCCTGCTTTTACTTGCTGACCTTGTTCTGCACTGATTTCGTAGTATTTTCCTTCCAATTCAACAGTGTCTAAGCCAATATGGATGAGAATCTCTGTTCCTTCATCAGTTGTCATACCAACCGCATGGCCTGTCGGAAATAGCGTTGAGATAATGCCATTGGCTGGTGCTCTTACCTCACCGATTTCAGGTTTAATTGCAACGCCTTTTCCTAGAGCTTCACTTGAAAATACTTCGTCATTCACTTCACTCATTGGAACAAGCTGGCCTTGCATTGGACTAGCAACAATATCTTCTTTGGCGCTTTCTTGTAACTCTTCTTTACTTGCTAGACCTTTATCTTCTTTTATAGTTGTTTGTCCTTCATTTCCATCGCCATCTATGGATGGTACAGGAAATACCATTTGAAGTACAAATCCAACCACAGTACATAAAGCAAAACCGATAATTACATTCCAAAAGTTCATATCTAAGCTACCACTAGGATTAATTGTATTAAAGATTGAAAATACACCCAAACCGCCTGTCCGATAACCTACTACACTCATAGCACCGATATAAGCACCACCAACTGCATTACCGATCAATGCATACAAGAAAGAACGTTTCATTGGTAACATTAATCCATAAATTGTAGGTTCTGATACACCAAACACCAATGAAATCGCACCTGGTAAAGCAATATCTCGAACTTTTTTAGCTTTAGACTTGATAAGTAAAGCAATGACAACACCTAATACACCAAAAGTTGATGAAACCATTGCAGGGCCGATCGATTCATAACCTTGTTCAGCTAATAAGATAAACATAATCGGTACGATGCCCCAGTGCAATCCAAAGATAACCAATAATTGCCAAGCAACCGCTAGTAAAGCACCAAATAGCAACGGACTAAATCCTTGAACTACAAGGAAGAATTGTCCAACTAATGTGGAAGCCCAATTAGCAATCGGCCCAATCACGATCAAGGAAATAACAAAAACGATCATCACTGTAAAAAATGGTGTTAAGAAAGAACGAACAACACTTGGGATAATATTTTTCACCCATCTTTCTACTACAGACCCTAACCATACAGAAACTAATATAGGAATAATTGCGGAGTAATAACCGTTAGGCGGCATAATAATAGGAATCCCTAAGAAAGTGGAATAAATAGGTGATTCAAATGCCGTACCAGAAAACAAGGTATACATGACATCTCCTGTCATCAAATTATTGATTTCCGGATGTAAAAAAGCAACCGCAATTGCTAAAGCTGTAAACTCGTTCATTTTTAACTTACGTGCTGCAGTTATCGCAACCATCACTGGTAAGAATTGGAAAAAACCATCACCAGCAAAATTTAATACTTGATATACACCACTTTCAGGATCGACACCAACTGTTCCTAGTAATGCTACAAGTCCTTTGATCATTCCAGTTGCAGCCAGAGCCATCAAGAAAGGTTGGAAGACACCTGAAATGAAATCAATAAACCTATCTAGTATATTACGATTATCATTTTCGTTGCCACCATCACTAGTTTCACTAGCAGAAGTGTCACCGCCTATGCTTGTTTGGTTTACTATTGCTTCATAGACTTCTGCTACCTGTTCTCCAATAACAACTTGGTATTGCCCAGCACTTTTCATGACCGTTACAACACCATCTCTATTTTTCAAATAATCTGTATCCGCTTTATTTTCATCTTTTAAATTAAAACGCAAACGTGTAATACAGTGACGTAATCCCGCTACGTTTTCTTCACCACCCACGTGATCAATAATATCACGAGCTAGCTCATCATAATTATCTTTACTCATAGTTGAACCTTCTCCCTCGTTTTTTTGACAAAATAAAAAACCTAAATAAATACACAACACAAAAGTAGCGTAAACACTTTTGTCTTATGTTAGTTTATTTAGGTTATGCCTGGTCTTTGCCAGTAACAGTCCTATAAATGTCTATTAATTAAATTATCATGAACCGCTTTCTATTGCAAGTATTATTTTTAGAATTTATTCAAAAAATTTGGTCGATATAGTTAA
>NZ_JAKEIT010000024.1 GCF_021474685.1 Tetragenococcus halophilus
TAAATAATTGAAAAATTCACTATAAAGCAAAAACCGACTGAAAAATTCAGCCGGTTTTTACCATTATTCTTCTATCGATACCCATTTATAATCATATTTAGCACCGGCACTATGAGACACAATGCCCTTTACTTTATCAGAAATCATATGTCCTTCTGCTTTTTGATAGACAGGAATAACGCCCATCTCTTCATTGATGACTCTTTCAGCGTCAAGTAAATCTTGGAAACGTTCTTTAGGATTATTTACGTGAGTTGTTGCTGAGTCTTCAACTAATTTATCATATTCATCATTACTCCATTTACCAAAGTTATATGAATTTCCTGATTCAAATAAATCAGTAAAACTGCTAGGATCTGCGTAATCAGCTCCCCAGCCACCGACAACAGCATCGAAGTCTCCCTCAGTAGAACGATCGATACGAACAGTAAATGGCACTGTAGTTGAATTAACTTTCATACCATCTAGCTCTTCCCAGGCACCTTGAATATATTCACCTACTCTTTTGGTAGAATCTGTATCTTCAGCTAACAAATCAAATTCTAATGAATCAATACCTAGCTCTTCTTTAGCTTTTTCCCAATGCTCTTGCGCTTTTTCTGGATCATATTCCAACGTAGAGTCCGAAACTTCGGTAAAGTCTTCATTAGTATCTGGATCTTTTCCAGTTTCTTCTGGAAGTAAGTTTGTCGAAGCGACAGAACCATCACCTAAAACTTGATCTACTAAAGACTCGCGATCAATAGCATAAGACAAAGCCAAACGAAGGTCCTTATTTCTAAATGGAGAGTCTTCATCCTCTTGATTTAATTCAATATAAGACGTACGTGCCTCTTTCACCGATTGATATTCTGGATCATTTGCATTTTGTTGTGCTAATTCTCCGGTAAGAACGACGTCATCGGTTTGTCCATCCTGAAATAAATTCAAACCTGTTGAGGATTCTTTAACAACTGAAACATTGATTTTATCTAGATTGACACTATCTTTATCCCAATATTCATCATTAGCTGTATAACTCCATTCAGTATCGGAACCCGCTCCTTCAAACTCAGTTAAAGTAAACGGTCCATTATAAACCGAGTCATCTCCTGTTTTGGCATAATCTTCTCCTTTTTCTTCAACTACCTCTTGTGGTTGCGGGAAAAAGGAAGCAAAGGCTAATAGATTATCAAAAAATGGTGTTGGTGTATCTAATTTGATTTCTAATTCGTAATCATTTACCGCCGTAATACCCAACTCTGAAGGATCCTTATCTCCTTCAATAATATCGTCCCCATTTTCAACATAACCATAAAGGTAAGCATATTCTGAAGCTGTTTCCGGATCCACGGTACGTTGCCAACCGTAAACATAGTCATCGGCTGTCACTGGATCGCCATTAGACCATTTGGCGTCTTCTCTAAGTTTTATATTGTAAGTCAATCCATCATCTGAAACCTCAGCCATTTCAGCAGCTCCAGCTGGTTGAGGATCATTATTTTCATCTAAACGATAAATTCCTTCGTAAACATTATTAAGCGCTGTAAAACTAATTGTATCCATTGCTAATGATAAATCAGCAGAAGGCATTTCTTGTACTACCGACAAATTAAATTCTTGTGACTCACTCTCTGCTTCGCCGCTTTCTGCTGTATCCCCTGTGGTACAAGCAGTTAGCAGTACTGTACTAACCAACATAAGCCCAAACAACTTTTTCTTTTTCATTCAAACACTCCTTTTTATATAAGTTAAACTCCTTGATATGAATAACATTGTACAAAAACTGTTATTGTTTTGCAATTAAATTTTCAAAAAATTTTCTATTTTCTAACTTATCTAAAAATTAAAACCCTATGATGATTTCCATAAAGAAAAGAAATCGCATTCTTTTTAAAAAATAAAAAAATCGTTTATAATAAATAATAGATAGAAAGGAGAGGATAGTAAATGGCTTGGGATATGAACGATTACCCAGCATCAATGAAAAGCTTGGACAAATTAGTTCGCAAAAAGGCCATTGATATGGCTAATGCTTTACTACAAGACGGTTATCCGGAAGGTCGTGCTATTCCAATCGCTACAGAACAAGCACAACAATGGTACGATAATGCAAGTTCAGAAGAAAGAGAATCCTTTCGTCAAGAAAAGCCGCCACAAAAAAGTGATTCTCATGACACTTCAAAAAGAAGCGGAAAATTGTTAGACGCAGATGTTAAAGTAAATTACTCAGACAAACAATGGCAAGTCATATCAAAAGGTGCTAAAAAACCAAGCGAAACTTATGACACTAAAGAAGAAGCTATTGAACGCGCAAAATATATCGCTCAGAACAAAGAAACAACTTTGCAAATTTATAAAGAAAACGGTGACCTCCAAGAAACACGTGACTTTTCTAAATAATAAGTTACCCACTTTTACAAAATGAAAAAGTCCTCCTGAACTGCTTGTCAGGAGGATTTTTTAGCAAATTTTTTTACTTCTCTTCTTTTTGTCTTTGTAATTCTTTTGTTATTTTACCCTCAGGCGCAAAATCTGCTTCCCAATTTGCTGGCTTCAACACTTTATTAGTCTTTTTGTCATAATGGGGTTTGCCATCTGGAAACACTTTGCCCATATTCGCTTGATGAACGATCTCCATTATCGGCTTGGGGTCAACGCCAAGTAATACAAAAGAACCATAAGTAAAATACATTATATCTGCTAAAGCATCCGTTTGTGCAACTAGTGGATTAATTTCAGCGTTTTGTTTACTTAAAACTTTTCCTTTTGCCTGTTCAATTGCTTCGTGTAAACCATCCACTAGTTCAGAAAAATCTTCTTTATTATCTGGACTTGCAGCATACAATAATTCAACAATTTCTTCTACTTTAAAACTTGCCCGATGAAGTGCTTTGCTTTTAGTAAAAGCGGTTGGTTCATCAGGTTGCTCGGGATTAAAAGTTGCATGGAATTCTTTTGCCATTTCAAATGGTTCCAAAAATATCTTCCTTCCTATTCCTTAATTAAATTAAAATAACGCAAAGCAGCAGTGATCCCATCTTGGTTGTTTGTGGCTGTCACATAATCCGCCGCTTGTTTTGTTTTTGCCGTAGCATTCCCCATCGCAACGCCTAAGCCAGCCCCTTGTATAATTTCGATATCATTTAAATGGTCACCAAAAACCATTGTTTCTTCCAGCTTGATACCCAAATGTTCGACCAAAAACTTAAGACCCGCTAATTTTGAACTTCCTTTAGGCACGATGTCAACTGAATATGGATTCGAACGTTTAAGATCACAATGAGGTAAAGCTGCTGCCAATCTTTCAGTCTCATATTCCGGACTCAACATTACACATTGATAAATAGGTTCTTTTAAAATAGCAAGACTACTATATCTTTGTTTGCGTCGATTAGGACTATACTTTTGTAAAAACCGTTTCATTTTCCGGATAGGAAAGTAATGCGGTACAAAACGCATAAAGTGTAATAAAAGCTGAGATTGGCCAAAACGCATCGTCCAGCTCCCTGCAGAATGATTTTTTCCACACAAGATCATTTGACAAAAATGCTGGTCTGCATAAGAAACGATTTCAGCTAAAGCTTCTGTTTCAAAGGCGCGCTCATAAATCATTTGCTCTTTAGTATAAACTAGTTGACCGTTACAGGCGATAAATAAATCAAAAGGCAAATCTTTTAAAATATGAGCGACACTTTTGGGCGTACGAGCAGTAGACACACCACAAACAATCCCTTTTTTATGTAAAGTTCTAATAGCGTTTTTCGTATTTTTAGCAATTCTTCCCTTATTTGTCAAAAGAGTTCCATCTATATCAAAAAAAATCGCCTTTATCATTTTTTCACCGACTTCTTAGAACAAGCCTAATTGGCTAGGATTTAAATTCTCAAAATCAAGTTGTAACAGGTCTTTGAACTGTAACGCATTTTCCGCTGCGTCACCACCAGCGTTATTATTAAAAATAATAGCAACTTGCTTACTTTGTTCTTTTACCGCAGCAACAGCCTCTTGCAGTTCTTCTAATTCTTTCTTACTATAACGGTAATTGGTACGCAAGCGTTTAGCATCTGGGCCGGTAGCATTCCAACCGATATCGTTACGTCCATGAAAACGGAAAAAGACAAAAGACGAGTTGGTCACATAAGTGTCAAAAGGAATCGTGGTCGATAATTTCTTCGGCTCATCAACGATAACTAAAGAAAATTTCTGTTCCTGCATAAATGCTCTAGTCTGTGCCAGAAAAGCTGAATCATACCAGCTGTTATTACGCAATTCAATAGCAATCGGTATTTGCGGAAACAACTGACGAAGTATCCTCAAATAATCAACATTTTTGCGCTTACAATCAAAATAAGGTGGGAATTGCGCTAATAAGCAGAATAAATTTTTCTGCTCAATCATAGGTTTTAAGCTTTCTAGCAGTTCTTGCGCAAGTCCTTTTAACGATCCACCTTCTGCAAGCTCCTCATGCTTAGTAAAAACCTTAGGTAATTTCATAATAAATTGAAAACGCTCAGGTACTTGTTTTAACCATTCTTTGACATAAGTTTGCTTAGGAATGGCATAAAAACTCGTATCCATTTCGACCAACGGAAAGTAAGCAGCGTATTCAAATAAGCTACTTTCTTTTTTCCCAGTCAAATATGTATGTTCCTTAAAACTTGTACAGCCAATCTGAATCATTTTACTTCCCTCTTTATTTTAAAGTTTAATCTATTATAAAGAGAAAAAATGTATGACGCAACAAAATATAATTTGTTGTGTTTTCTTTTCCTCACTTTTACGATAAAATTGATAGACTAGCTAAAAAAGAAAGGGTGAAAGCAATGAAACAAATCCTTGTTTTACATACTGGTGGCACCATCGCTATGAAAGAAAATCCGTCTACTGGAAGTGTAAGTCCGGACTCAAAAAATCCATTAACAGATGCACCGATTACCCTAGCAAAAGATGTCCATTTGATCACAGAAAATATTTTTAACCTCCCTAGCCCCCATATTACACCTGAACATATGCTTAAAATAAAAGAACGTATACAAAAGGCTTATCAAAATGGTATAGATAGTGTGGTTATCACCCACGGCACTGATACTTTGGAAGAAACAGCTTATTTCTTAGATCTAACGATCGGCAACTGGCTTCCGATTGTTCTTACTGGTGCAATGCGTTCAAGTAACGAATTAGGTAGCGATGGCTTATATAACTTCGCCAGTGCTATACGAGTAGCAGCTTCACCAGATGCCAAAGACCAAGGTGTGTTAGTTGTGATGAATGATGAAATACATGCCGCTCGTTATGTAACCAAAACCCATACCACAAATGTCGCGACTTTTCGCACTCCTTCTATCGGTCCCATTGGTATGATAAATAAAAATAACGTTATATTTTTACAAAAAATTTTGCATTCACAATATACAGATATCTCCTCAGCATCTGGCTTTATCCCTATCCTAAAAGCTTATGCTGGTATGAGCGGTGAATTATTAGAAGGCTTATCTTATCTATCGCTAGACGGTTTAGTCATTGAAGCCTTAGGAGCAGGTAATTTGCCTCCAGAAAATATCGACCCTTTACAAAAACTATTGGATGCTCAAGTGCCAATTGTTCTAGTCTCACGTTGCTTTAATGGGATTGCTGAAGCTGTTTACGATTACAGAGGCGGCGGCAGCGAGCTACAAAAAATGGGCGTGGTTTTTTCTCCGAATATTAATAGTCAAAAAGTCCGCATAAAATTATTAATCGCTAATAATCTCCAACTAAAAAAAGACGAATTGGTCGATTTTATGCAACATTAAAAAATCCCTTGTTAACTAGATTTTGTACTAGTTAACAAGGGATAACTTTTATTTTTCTTGCCATTCAATTTGAGCTTCACAGTATTTTTTATCTGCAATTTTAATCGCATGACGCGTCCTCTTGCCGCTTTCCTGATCCACGATCTCATAAAGACTTTCAATCTGATTGCCATATTCAACCTCTTTATCAAAACGAACGTTGATATATTTGGGCTCATAAGTGGTTAAAAAGTCATATCCCAAGCCATCAATTAGCCAATCAAAATACACGGAATTATTGACATGATGATTACTATCAATATCATAAAAACGAACGTTATATGCAGTACTACTTGGATTTTCTAAAGGCTCAACCTTTGGTGGACGTTTGATTTTAGTAATTTTTTCACTTTCAAAGGGTGCAATAATATCTGCAGTTACACTACTAATTTTACGTGTTGTATAATTCATTAAAGAAAAAATAGATTCAATATGAACTAACTCTTCTCCAGATTCTGTGGTAATCCAAAAGTCCCGATAGCAGAAATATTTGTTATATTGCATCGCTTGAGTTGTCACTTGAATTTTTTCATTGACCCTTGGTAAACGAGAAATGAAAACTTCATAATGTGTAATAATCCATGTTACGCCAAATTGATGTATGTAATCATTTCCTCTGTTCAACACATCACTTTGTTCTTCTGATACCTTGATGACAATCGCAATCATGGTCGAAAGTTTCATTGTATGGTTTACATCACATTCGTAATAAGTCACTTCATGTGGAATTGTATATTTTGCTCCCAAACCAACAATCCTCCTTTATAGCTATTAAATATTCAACAAAACAATTATAACAGAAAATTTTTTATACGTCTGTTTTCCCTTTATTTTTGTCTTTTAATCTAAAAAAAAAGAAGAGCACACGCACTCTTCTTTGAACTATATTTTATTATTTGATTATGCTTCATTTTCAGTAACTACTTGAGCGGAATCGTTTAATGTGTCGCGATCTAAATCATGGAGCCTTGCGCTTGTTACAACACCAGCTACCATACTATCACTAACATTTACCAAAGTTCTAGCCATATCGATCAATGGTTCAACTGAAATAACTAATCCGACAATCGCTACTGGCAAGTTCATTGAACTTAGTACGATAAGAGAGGCAAATGTTGCACCGCCACCAACACCAGCTACGCCGAATGAACTAATCGTTACAACCAAAATCAACATTAAAATAAAGCGCCAATCAAAAATATCAACACCTGCATTGGGTGCCACAATAGTTGCTAACATTGCTGGATAAAGTCCTGCACAACCATTTTGTCCAATAGAAATACCAAAACTACCGGCAAAATTAGCTGTTGCATCTTCTACACCTAATGCTTTGGTTTGGGTCTGCAAATTCATTGGTAATGCGCCTGCGCTTGAGCGAGATGTAAAAGCAAAACTCAATACAGGAAATGACTTTTTAAAATAGGTCAATGGGTTAACTCGTACAGAAGCTAGCAATAAACTATGTACAAGTAACACAATAATCAATCCTACATAAGAAGCGATGATAAACGTACCTAAGTTAACAATTGCTCCAAAATCACTTGTTGCTAATACGTTAGTCATCAAAGCAAACACGCCAAATGGTGTTAGACGTAAAACAAGTGTCACAATACGCATAACGATACTATACAAACTTTCGATAATACGGTTAAATACAGTTGCTTGTTCAGGATTTTTGCGTTTTACACCTAAATAAGCTATACCAACAAAAGCTGAAAAGATCACAACACCAATAGTAGAAGTATCTCGACTACCCGCTAAATCAGCAAATACGTTCGTTGGAATAAAGGAAAGTATTTGTTCTGGGATCGATAAGTCTTGAACTTCTGATTGTTGTTCAGTAATTTCAGCGATCCGATTGGATTCTTCAGCGCCTTGGGCAAATTGGGCACCATCTAAATTAAACAGCATTACCATTGAAACCCCGATTAATGCCGCAATAGCAACAGTTCCTAAAAGCGTTGCTAAAACTGAAAAACTGATTTTTCCGATCTTTGAGCTTTCCTTCATCCGAGTAAATGCACTCACGATGGAAACAAAAACCAAAGGCATGATGAGCATTTGAAGAAAAGCAACATAGCCATCCCCGACTAATGTAATCCATTCCAGTGACTGATCAACAACTGCATTTTCTGTCCCAAAAATAAGTTGTAATATACCACCGAATAAAATGCCGGCAAATAGACCTGTAAAGACACGAGTTGAGAACTTAACATGCTTTTTGTGCATACGATATAAAGCATAGAGTACTGCAACAAATAAAAGTATAACAATTACAGTGAGCAGATTTGTCATTTAACTTCCTCCTTCATATTTCTACGTTTATAATGACAAGTCCGTCAAAGGAAGTAAAGGTTCCTAGTGACCATTCTTCAACAGTACACTCTAATGAAAATGCGTGTGAAAAAATCATTAGTGACCTTTTCATTATAACTTTGAGGGTATTTAATGTCTAATATTTGTTCTTGTATTTAGTAAGTTAGCAACTTTTAGCTATTGAAAAGTTGTGCTATAGTAGGTAAGCATGCAGTAAAGGAGGCATTTTTTGTGGAAAAACAATCTAATTATTTAACAAAACAATTCATTTTTTTACTAGCAGCAACTTGCGGTATTGTTGTTGCTAATATGTATTATGTGCAACCAATCGGCAATCAGGTCGCTGAAAGTTTTCAGGTAAGTACCAGTTCGATCGGTAGTGTAACGATGCTAACCCAAGTAGGCTACGCCCTAGGCTTACTATTAATTGTCCCTTTAGGAGATGTTTTAAATAAACGAAGGCTCATTATCTCAATGGCTGCCCTATCTTCCTTGTCATTATTAGGAGCTTTTTTTGCGCCGAATTTTCAATTATTTATCCTTGCAGCTTTTATTATCGGATTACTTTCAGTAGTCCCACAAATTATTATCCCCTATGGCGCAGTATTAGCTGGGCCCGAAAAACGGGGTCAAGTCATGGGAAAACTTTTGAGTGGACTTTTGGTAGGGATTTTATTATCGCGAACATTTTCTGGTGTGGTAGCTAGTTTTTTGCCTTGGCGTTCTATTTACCTCATTGCGCCACTATTGATTATCCTGTTGACCATTTTGCTAACATTTAAAATGCCAAAAGATCCAGTTAAAAATGCCACCCTTTCTTATATGGATTCGTTGAAAAGTATCCCTTTATTAATAAAAAAACAAAGGGTCCTTCGTGAAGCAGCAGTTTCCGGATTTTTTATGTTCGGTACTTTTTCAATTTTTTGGTCTACATTAATTTTTTATATTAGTAGTCCTGTTTACAATTGGGGAACTTTTGAAGCAGGAATACTTGCTATTTTTGGCTTAGCTGGAGCTGTAGCAGCACCGCTTGTCGGAAGACTATCCGATCAATACGCACAACGAACGATCGTGTGGATGGGTATTATCATGCAGACAGTTAGTTTTATTATTCTGCACTTTTTTGCTGCGCATATTCTTCCATTAATTTTGTCTATTATCCTATTAGATATTGGTAATCAATTTGGACAAGTAGCTAACCAAACTCGAGTACAGAATTTAGGAGAACAAGTCAGCAACCGTAATAACACTGTGTTCATGTTTTCTTATTTTATAGGAGGTGCACTTGGCTCTTTCCTAGGAACAACAATGTGGGGACAAGCTGGTTGGGTCGGCGTCACTTTGACCGCCCTGTCTTTTCAATTATTAGCGATAATTTTCCACTTTATTGTTTTTAAAAAACAAGCTTAATGAGCTTTATTGAAGCAGATTCAACAATGTTTTCTGCTTTCTTTGGGCAATCGAAACGGAATCAGCATTGATTTTTGATTTCTTTGTGCTATCCAGACAATTATCACCTAAAATTAAAAAAGCCGAGCGTTTCTTCAATTGCTGAAAGAAACGCTCGGCTTTTAATTTTTATTCTAAATCTACCTTTACGCCAATGCGCCCATAGGATCCCAAGGCGCTAAAACAGTTGGTTCTTTTTCATAGGCTTTTAATTGTTCATCCGTCAATAGATCTTTTCTGACAACGATTTGATAAGTGTATTCGTCCATCCAAGCATCGCTTGCTACAAAGAATCCCTTATCACCGACTTTATCGCCCCAGCTGTTTTCAACTTTCCATTTCGTAGATTTATCATCGACGATATCTACACCGGTCAATACCATTGCATGGGTCATTAAACTTTCGCCATAGTCTAAACGTTGCGCTTTTGTTGTAGTAAAGTCAATATCAAATAACTCGTTCATATCATAAGTATCGAGTGACATGATACCATTTTGTCTATTCGAAGATTGACCTACATCACAACCAAACCAAACAGATTCACCTTGTTCTAATTGTGCAACTGCTAATTTTTTAAAGGTGTCCATATCAAGATTTAAATATTTCACTTCTTTACCACCCACAACATTACCTAACATCTCTACTGTGTAAGATTGATTGTAAGGTTTATCCTCTGTTGGCGCATTGATAATAGGAACATAGTTATTTAAATCTACTCCTACGTATTTATCATAAAAAGTCTTCGGTGTTAAATCACGATCAATATGATATTCCTTATTTTCATCACGATACTCAAAATCAAAAGTAGTCGGTGGTGTGCCCAATGAAATAGCTAAAATATTATACACTTCTTGTAGCATATCCTCTCTTCTAGCTTGTATATCATTTTCAGAAGCACCATCAGCTACTAATTGACGTAAAATTGCTGCATCTTTGCGAAGTTTTTTGTTCAAATAATTATTTAAGTCGCGGGAGTTCGATGAATTACTACTTTCCGGCATTGCTGCTTTAGGGACAACGCCATACTTATTAAAAAGTGAAACCATCATATCCCACTGTCCACCATCTTGTTGCGGTGTTTCTAACAAAAAGGCTACTTTACGACTTGTTACTTCTTGATCTGCTGTCGCTAAAATATTTTCATAAAAATAATTGGACTTTTCATACTTATCCCAAAAGTTCGTATAATTTTGGGATAATTCAAAGTCTTTCAAATCAAAATTATCAAAAATCTTATGACGAAAAGTATTAAGCGCTGCAAACATCCAGCAACGACCTGATTGTTTTTGATTAGATACATTTCCCGTTTTTAAATCAATTGAAAATACAGGCACATTATTGCTTTGGGCCACGATATTTTCCGCTGAATTGCTAATACCATTTTTAACTACGGCATTTTGTACTACTTGTTTTTTATCGTTTTCTTTAAATTCTGCAGCAAATTTTGCTGTTAATTCATTTGTTATTTCAGCCATTTGTTCATCTCCTTTTAAAACTTACTTATCTATTCTACTCTTTCCCTTTAACAAAGACAACTACGATTCATTGTAAGTTGGTTTGGTCTTGTTCTTATTTCCCAAAAAGTAACGTTCAATTTTATTATAAACTTTTCCTACAGGTTCACTTGCAAGCACAGTAGTCAGCAAAATACTGGCTAAGGCTAACACGACAAAACCAGGAAAACCTAAATGTATATTTTCTAAATCAAAAGCGCGCATTCCTCTTATAAAGAAACCATGTAAAAGATAAGCAATTAGTGTATATTTCCCTTCTTTAGTGTAACTGGTTTCTCTAGTCGGTACCAAAGAGAAGAAAGCTAACATGCCTATAATTGCCAACATAAAGGTAACAATACGTACTAAAAAGCCCCATTCTGGGAAATTCAAGAAATCATCATAAGGCTTTGAACCAAAGAACATATACTTATTTACTTCATTCAAGTAGTTCACTAAAGCATAAATAACAACAAAACCAATTGCAAATATCTTCTTATACTTAAAGTTTTTAAACCAATCAAAAAAACCTTTGGGAAGGTAATAACCAATAATAAAAAACGGCAAGAAAACAGCCGTACGCTGTAAAGTCAGCTCACGACCAATAAATGGTGTATAGCCGACAAGTAAACTAATTAATATGCTGATAGTAATACCAGCTGTTGGACGTATTCTTCTGAAAAAGTACAAAGAAATTTGCCAAAAAAAAGAACTGATCAAAAACCATAGTGACCAATTGGGAACGTCAAGTTGAAAAGTAAAGTGCTCCTCTGCTCCTGTTAAACGATTAAAAAGCGAATATAACCATTGAAAAAATATATAGGGTACAATAAACTTTTGAAAATTCGTTGCTACAGGCGCTTTTTTTTGTGGATCAAACGATTTTGCAAAACAACCTGAAATGAAAATAAAAGCGGGCATATGAAAAGCAAAAATCGTATAATATAAATCATGATTCCATTGTTCATTTTCAATAAAAGGTTGCATCATATGTCCAAAAACCACTAAGATCATTAATAAAAATTTGGCATTGTCAAAATAAGGATCCCGTTTTTTCTCTGCCATATAACTCAATCACCAACTTCTCTACAAACTATTTGTTATAATTGCATTATACCTGAAAATTATTGCAATTCAGTTGCATTTTTATGAAAAAACATCAAAAATTTTAGCGACGAATTAAAAAAATAAAAAAACAGCGTCCAAAATGCTGGGCGCCGTTTGTTAAATACTCCGGCAGTAGGACTCGAACCTACGACATCATGATTAACAGTCATGCGCTACTACCAACTGAGCTATGCCGGAATGATAGAAGTCTAATCACCCTTAACAAAAACAAGAAGCAGGAGTAAAACAGTTTCGAATTAAATGACTTCCTTCATTCTTCCTGTTTTACTTCTGATCATTTATTTAAATAAATAAACTAGACTTTACGAGAGAGAGTCTTAACTTTATTATAGGCATCTACGTAAATTTCACCATTATCTCCATCATAGGTAGACTCATAATACATGTCATCTGATAAGGTTGTACTTAATAAAGCCTTATTGTTTTGCAATGTTTTTGAAGCCCACACTGTGTGGATATGAAATTCTGGCATTTCTTCGTTTTTATCTGAATATTGTTCACTGATAAAATCGTGAATAACGCTTTTACTTGTTTTCAAAAAATCTTTCATTTCCATTGCTTTTCTCTCCTTTACTGAATAATTAATTCTGGCAATTAGACTCAACTTCTTACCACCGATTAATAGTAGCTTATGATTGAGCTATGTCAGAATCTCTACATTGATAATATAACAAATTACGTTTTAAACGGCAAGTTATGGGCTTTACCAATTTAACAAAATTAGGAGAACAAAAAAGGACTTTCGTTTTATTGAAAGCCTCTTTTTTAACAACTTTATTTCTTTTATAGAATACCTTAGCAGAATTACTCTTTTGGTTCCAGATCTTCAATAGAATCAATATCCATATATTCAGGAACTACAAAACCATTTTGTAATCCTTCTAAATTTGTACCTAAATCATCAACTTCGTCTTTGTGTTTATCATATAAGTGACCTTGTGTTACTGGTAATGCTGGAGCAACGGTTGCATCAGCGCTACCACCAGCCAGACTTTCAAATAAGATCGCTGGATCTACTTCCGTTACGGTGACGTTATAGCCAACATCTGACAATACTTGTTCAATAACAGCTGCAGATGCTTGTTCCCCTTCCCAAGGCATAGAGACGATTTCAATTTCTTCATTATTTACTGTGTCAGTATTTTCCGTCCATTTATCCACTTTATCTTGATTATCATTTAACCAAGCGGAAGCCGCTGCTTCAACGTCGCTATCTTGAGCATCATACATAATCTCTTGCATATCATCTAATTCCCAATTGAATGCATCAAGAACTTCATAAGCCTCAGGCATATCCTCTTTTAGATCTAAACGAGTAATAGTATGAGCAGATTCTCCTTCTCCCATCGTCTTTTGCGGATCATCCAACATTTTTAGATCATATTGAATAAATTTATGATGAGGAATCCAACCTGTAACAATAATAGGTTCTTCGTTTTTTATCGCCTCACCTAATTGAGCAAGCATACCTGCAGTTGAACTTTCTTCAAGCTTCCAGCCCGCAAGATTGTCATAACTATCCAGCGTATCATGGGCAGTTTCTGTAATACCGGCGCCAGGTTCAATTCCTGTAATCGTATAATTTACTTCCTCACTATAATTTATATCTTCTGGAGATTCAGCAGAGTCTTTTGACGAATCATTACTACAAGCAGTAAATAAAAAAATTGAAGATAGCCCTAACGTTAACATCAACTTTAATTTGTTCACAATACACAACACCCTTCTTTATCTTCATTCGTACTAACCTATCAAAAACTTTAAATTTCTATCGTTCTTTTTTAGGACTTAAAGTTATCAGATCCAGTTCGCCTATATTATGACGTTAGCGGTAACAAAACTTTTAAAACAAACTTTAGGTTAATTGAATTCGTCCCAATTTTTGATGGACCTGATCTTTTACTTTTCATCACCCCCGTCAAGCGAGCAATATAAAGATTTTTTATTGCATAGACCGCTTTTTAAAAGTTTTGAAAGTATAGCTCCGCCATTAAAACATTTCATTCATTAAATTTTGTTCACTCGCTTACTATTCAACTTACCACAAAGTCTGTATATAATCAAAATACCGTCAAATAGCTTTATTTTTTGAGAAAAAATGAGTAAAATAAATTGAAAGTTAAGATATAAAAGGAGCAAATGATGATTACATTAAGAAGCATTCAACCTTCTGATTATCAAAGCGTAGAAAAACTAATTTTTAATGCCTTTGTAAATACTGAAGAAGGTTACGGAAACGAAGCTAAACTCGTCGCTGACTTACGAAAAGATCCAACTTATCAAAGTTACTTTGAAGTTGTTGCTTTAAAAAATAATACAATTGTCGGTCATGGTCTTTTAAGTGAAGTCTATGTTTTTAAGGATAATAAAGTATTAGGCACGGGCTTATGTCTAGCGCCTTTAGCGGTTGCCCCAAAAGAGCAAAAGCAAGGGATCGGTGCTAAAATTTTAAAGGAATTAGAGTTACGAGCCAAAAATAAAAGTTATCCCTTTATCAATATCTTAGGTCATCCTGATTACTATTCAAAATTTAATTATGAATTAGCTAGCCGGTATGGCATATACCCGCCATTTCCTGTGCCGGATAACAGCTATTTTATCAAAGAACTTCAAAAAAAGCGTCTAGCAAATGTACAAGGCACAATTCACTATTTAGAAGCATTTAATTAATAATCAATCGGGAGATGAATAAAATGGCAATTAAAATCATAGCTGCATACGATCGCCCTTACGAAATAAAAAAATTATTTAACGAATATACGAATATGCTGGTCACACAAAATGAGGGAATAAAAGGTTATTTAGCAGTTCAAAACTACAACGATGAATTAAAAAATCTAGAAGAAAAATACGGTTTACCTGAGGGACGCCTATACTTAGCTTACTATGATAGCAAACTAGCAGGTTGTATCGGTTTAAAAAAATTGGATGAACTACATTGTGAAATGAAGCGATTATATGTTCGACCTGCTTTTAGAAGAAAACATATCGGATCACATTTAATTGATAAAACGATCGAAGAAGCGCGGAAAATTGGTTATCAATATATGCTATTAGATACGCTACCCTTTTTAAAAGCAGCGGTTATTAATTATAAAAAACATGGTTTCTATGAAATAGAAAGCTATAATGACAGCCCGATAGAAAATACGATTTATATGCAACGTGATTTATAAAATGTTCAAACAAAAGAAAAAGGAGAATATTAATGAGTTTATCAGAAATGGCAGCATTTGAAAGTATTAAAGATACGTCATTTGGTTATACATTGTCTGTAAACAGTGGAAAATGTTAGCTATATCTTGTTATTTTCCTACAGTTAGTAAGGTATGGCATAAAATAAAAACAAGTCCTCATCATTTGATTAGAAATAAATCAAACGATGAGGATTTCGCTTTAGTTTTTACTCATATTAAATGGTTTCATCTCTATTGACTAAATTGTTGCGACAGAACCGCCGTCGACCCGATAATTAGCGCCATTAACAAATGATGCACGATCAGAACATACAAAGGCAATAACAGAAGCAACTTCTTCTACTTGTCCACGGCGTTTTAATTCAATATGAGGACGCTCTTCATCTAAAAATGAATGAACAGCTTCATCGAAAGATACACCTAATTTCTCTGAACGTTTTTTCATCATTTCATCTGTCATAGGTGTCTCAATAAAAGCAGGCGAAACCGTATTGACCAGTAAACCTTCTGTGGCATATGTCCGAGAAAGGGCCTTAGAAAAAGCTAACACACCTGCTTTTGAAGCATCATAAGGGAGTTCATCTTTATAAGGTTGAACAGCATTTTCTGAAGATACAAAAACGATTCTTCCCCAATTTCCATTCCTAAGGTCAGATAAAAATTCACGAACCACACGTACTGGACCTAAAAGATCAACTTCGATGGTATCAACCCAACCGTCATCATCTATTTCATCAAAGAGTCCTTGTGCACCACTTGTTCCAGCAGCTTGAATAAGAATATCGATCTCACCAATTTTATTTGCAATAAAATTGTGCAACGATTTCAACTCGTCAAGGTTCGTAATATCTGTTGCATAATAGTAAAGGTTAGAACTATTTAGTTCCTGCGCAGCATTTTTAAGCTTTTTTTCTGTTCTTCCAGTTATTACAACAGTTGCTCCTTCTTCTAATAAAGTACGAGTCGTCGCCAGTCCTATGCCTGATGCGCCACCTGTTACTAAAGCCACTTTTCCTTTGATTCCTAAATCCACTATACTTCCCTCCAATTAATTGAATACAATAAATGATATAGTTTTCTTACTACTAAAAAGGCTAACGTGTTACTAGAAAAAGTGCAATTAAAAAGTTTCCTAAGCTGTAACAAAAACTACTTTTTTGCTAAGAGGAAATCTTTTATATCATAAACCTTATTATGCTGATTTATTAGCAGAGTTAATACAAAGAAAGTAGCTAAACAATGACCTTGCTCAGCTACTTTCTGTGCTTAATTAAGTTTTATTATGACCAAATTACGAATTTTTGTACATATATTCTCTAGTCATTGGTAAGCCGTAACCACTTGTTCCGTTAACCAATAGGTATTGCATAACATCAATATTACCTGCTTCAAAAGAAGCTGCACAAGCTTGAAGATACAATGACCACATACGTGAGAAGGGTTCACCATATCGATCAACAACCGTATCAATATGTTCTAAGTAATTTTGATACCAAATTTCAAGTGTCTTTTGATAATGACGTCTTAATGGTTCAAGATCTGTCAATTGTAAACCTGCGTTCATAATATTTGTCAAGTTTTCGGCTACATTTGGAATATATCCACCTGGGAAGATATATTTAGAAAGAAACGGGTCGCTGCCCACGCCTTCATGTTGACCAGTAATACCATGAATCAACGCACGTCCATTAGGGACAAGTAGTTTTTGTACTTGTTCAAAATATTTCGGAAGATTTTCTTTACCTACATGTTCAAACATACCAATAGATGTTGCGTAGTCAAATTTTTCTTCAACTTCGCGGTAATCTTCTAGATAAACATCAACTTGTCCTTCTAACCCTTTTACTTTGATTTCTTCTTTTACTTGGTCGTATTGTTCTTGACTTAAAGTAATTCCAGTAGCTTTAAGACCAAATTCTTCAGCTGCCATAAAAAGCAATGAACCCCAGCCACAGCCGATATCAACTAAAGTTTTTCCTGCTTCTGGATTTAATTTTGTTAACACATGACGTATTTTATTTTCTTGTGCTTGTCCTAGTGAATCATTTTCATCTTTGAAGTAAGCGCAAGAGTAAGTCATAGAGTCATCTAACCATAGGCGATAGAAATCATTACCAATATCATAATGACTTTGTACGTCTTCTTTGGAATTTTTTTCTGAATGAGAAATTTTAGGTAGGAACTTTAAAAATCCACTATTATCTGTTACAAAACTGTTTACACTTCGATAAGCAGAAGCAACGAGTTCTTGTAGATCACCTTTCACCTCAATATCGCCGTTCATGTACGCTTCACCTAAAGTTAATGTAGGAAGTGAAGTTAGCTCTTTAATAGGGATCGCCTTTTTTAATTGGATCACAGTTTCAGGCGTGCCTTCGCCATAAACTTCGCTTGTTCCATCCCAGTACTCTACCTTTACTGGAATATCAAAAGCATGACCTAAAAGCTTATCATACGTTTTCTTTTCTAACATTAAAAACACTCCACCTTTAAAATTTGTATTCTTGTTCTTCAAGTGTATACTTATATATTTTACAAAACTTTTTTATAATTTTGTAGTGAAAAGATTTGTAAAAAACTGTTTTTCTTTTCAAATTTTTTATTTATTGATAAACAACAAATAATAGTTATATAAACTAAGCATACAGTAACTGAAAGCAATAGAACAAATATAACATGATATTTTGTTATCGTAAATAAAACTGTCTTCCAGCAAATCACTCTTTTTGACAATCCCTAATAATTCACTTATATTCATAGTTAAATTAGGTGATTATAATAAATAAATTCCGAGTTTGTAATAAAGAAGTTTAAGTGATTGATTGGCTACTGTAATAATTGCATTTTTGGCCGCTTCTTTGCCGAATTTGGGTCTGGAAATCTCATTTGCTGACCCTTCTTTAACTAAAATGTCTCAAAAATGGGAATTTTTATTATCATTTTTTCCTATATTCAATCCTCTAAAGGAGTGAAACAATGGCTGATAAACAAAAAAATTTTCGATTTCTTAATCTAATTGAGCGTGCTGGCAACCGCTTACCTGACCCCTCTTTTTTATTTATATTTTTAACCCTTTTAACGATTATCGCTTCAGCAATAGCAGCTTATTTTAATCTTTCTGTAAGCTATGAAGGTTTTAATGAAGAAGCTGGGACAATAGAAACAATTACAGCTTCCGTCAATAATCTACTTTCAGTCGAAGGTTTCCAATATATGGTGACAAACATTATTGATAATTTCACTGGATTTTTTCCTTTAGGAACTGTATTTACCGTTATTATTGGTGTGAGCGTAACAGAAGGAACAGGAATGCTTTCTGTATTGTTAAAGCGGATTGTTTCTAAAACACCCAAAGCACTCATTTCTGGTATGGTAGTGTTTTTAGGAATTCTTTCAAACATCGCTTCTTCGACAGGTTATATCGTTTTATTACCGCTAGGAGCTATCATCTTTTTAGCAAGTAAAAGACATCCTGTTGCTGGCCTAGCTGCTGCTTATGCTGGTGTCTCTGGCGGCTGGACTGCTAATTTACTGATTGGATCAAACGATCCCTTATACGCAGGCATCTCTACCCAGGCAGCAAATATTCTAGACCCAAATTACACTGTTCAACCAACCGGGAATTGGTTTTTTATGATTATATCTACCATTATGATTACGCTAATCGGTACTTATATTACTGATAAAATTGTAGAACCAAAACTATCCACTTATTCTTTTACTTCATCAGAAACTGTAGAAACAATTACCGATGATGAGAGAAGAGGTTTACGCTTTGCCGGAATAACATTTTGATTTATATTATTCTTATCGCAATAACGATCGTCCCAGAAAATGGTATTCTCAGAGATCCAGAAACGGGTAGTTTATTAGAATCGCCCTTTATGGAAGGGATCATCGTATTTATTATGTTGATGTTTTTACTACCGGGAATAGCTTATGGTGTCGGTCAAGGCTCTATCAAAAGTACACATGATGTGGCCAAATTGATGTCTGAGGGCATCTCTGGCATAGCAAACTTTCTCGTGTTAATTTTTTGGGCCGCTCAATTTACTGCTTTTTTTGAATATTCGAATCTAGGTACGATTCTTTCAGTCAACGGTGCACAATTACTGACAAACATTGGATTGACGGGGCTTCCACTACTATTATTATTTGTTATCGTCGCCGCTTTAATCAATATCATTATGCCAGTTGATACAGCAAAATGGGCGATGATGGCGCCTATATTTATTCCGATGTTTTTACAATTAGGCCTTTCGCCAGAAGTAACGCAAATCGCTTATCGTATCGGTGATTCAACCACTAATGTTATTACACCGTTAATGCCTTTTTTCCCGATGATTATCGCTTATTTCCAAAAATATGACAAAAAGGCTGGTATAGGTTCAGTTATTTCAACCATGCTGCCCTATTCCATTGCTTTTTTTATCGGCTGGCTCTTATTACTTAGCGCTTGGTACTTATTTGATTTCCCATTAGGACCCGGCGCGCCAATCCTATTATAAAAAAATCTAAAAAAAAGAGGCTGATAAAATTGTCAGCCTCTTTTACTTATTAAGTTTAATTGAATTAGTAACGCAATCTTGCACTTAGTTTTACATCATCAGGCATTTGATCTTCTGATAAAATATATACCTTGCCGTCAGTGTTAAACACGAAGTTGACTAACTGATAAAGAAAATCTGTGCGATCATTGTCTTGATAAGCGCCATTGCCATCAATAGATCCTGTTGGTACATAACCTTCTTCAACGATCAATTCTTCAATTTGTCCTTGCATTCCACTTAATGCTAAATCTTGCGGAATACCATCAATACGATATTCTGGTGTTGTTTCAGTAAAGCGTTGAATTAATTCATCTTCTTGTTTTTGAACGATCTCTTCTTCTTTTTCCTTAACTCTTTCTTCAATTTGATCATCATGAAGTTGAGAAGCAGACTCATCGATACTTTCATCTAACAAGTAATCATTTTCTGAAATCTCGTGAAAGAGATCTTGATTTTCTTTGGTGCCAAACAAAATCAATGGAAAAGCCGTTTTCCTTGAATAATTCCGATCGATATAATGATCTACCGCACTAAAATAATGTTTAAGATCATATTGTTTTTCAAAGATACTATCATTATGCTCGGAACGAAACTCTCCTGTACCCGCGTTAGAAGTATCTTGAGAACCAAATTCAAGATTTGTATCTATACTGTCAGCACCTAAGCTTTCATTTTGTGTAGCAGTGCTATCTTCATCATTTTCTTTTAGATCGATTTCAAATAACTGGCCACCACTTTTTTCAAGCAGACGGATACCTTCTTGGTTTAAAAGCAATACATGATAGTTTCTAGTGTATTGGTAATTTTTAACCAGCGGGATAATATTTGGTCGATGATCATAAGTAACACCATTGATAGGTGCCACATCGACATGATAATAATAAGCATTATCAGTCGTGATATATAAAATTAAGCCACCATCTGAATCCACTAATTCATCTTCATATTCACGTGTAGCTTCCACTTGATCAATTAAGGTTAAGGATTCATCACGATCAAATACGTCTGATTCCTTAAGGTTTTTAGAGGCTTCGTCCAAAAGGTTTCTTAATTGAATTGTGTCTTTATCAGAAGTTACGTCTGTTACGTGTAGCGGCATAGTCAAAGTTATGACTGCCTTGTCGTCAAAGTTTAATGTTGCATTTGGAAAAGTAACTAATTTTTGCATATTAATAGTTTGCCTTCTTTCCGCGCAATATTTATTATAAAAAAACGCTACATTCACCATAGTATCTCTGTTTAAATTTGTAAAATAAAAACCATTGTACTAGCTCCAAAAATTATATCAGCTTTATTTATCAATATTTTGGCGAATTCTTAATACTTTATTTCTTACTTAAAATCATCAGGTGTTTAATTAATAATAAATATTATAATAACACAAAGTTGCTGTTAAATACCTTGAAAACAACTTTTACAAAAAGAGTTACTTTTTCGATTTTATTTAGAAATATTAACAAGACTTATTAAGACGACACAAGTACTACTTTACTATACGAGTCTCATAATCCTGTTTTGCTAATACTTCTTTAGCTTTCTCACCTTCTTTTTCACTGATTTGGATAGTAATTTCAATATGATCTTCAATACGATTAACAAAAATATGGGAAATACTAATATTATTGTGCGCTAAAATGGCGGTTATGCTGTCCAAAACACCTACCCTATCCTCGTCAACTTCAATAATTAAGCGATCTCCTCCACTTTGATAGCCTGATAATTCGATCAATGCGCTAAAAATATCTTTATAAGTGATGATACCTTCGACCTTTTTATCTCCATCAATAACCGGTAGAACAGTAACATTGTTATTAACCATTAATAGCGCTGCTTCTTCAATCAATAGTTCTTTTGAAGCTGTCTGTGCATCTTTTTCCATAATGTCTTCAACAATTGTTTTGTCTAATAAATAATTTAATTCATAAATACTCAAACTAGTCGCCGCAGAAGAGGTCTTATTTTTAATCAGTTCTTCTGTTATCAGCCCAACAAATAAATCATTTTTAATAACTGGCAGACTGTGAAAGTCATGTTTTTCCATCAAATCAACAGCTTCAGTCACTCTAGTATCGGGTTTGATCGTTATAACATCTGGTGTCATATAATGTTTAATATTCAAAAAATTACCCTCCTAAATAAGCTTTTTGAACTTCATCGCTTTCCAATAGCTTCTCTCCTGTTCCTGAAGTAACAATTTTTCCTGTCTCCAGCACATAACCACGGTTTGAAATTTCCAAAGCAACCTTAGCGTTTTGCTCAACTAACAAAATTGTAGTGCCATTTTGATTGATATCTTCGATAATGCTAAAAATCTCGCGAATAAATAATGGCGCAAGTCCCATAGAAGGTTCATCAAGAAGTAGTAACTTGGGTTGCGATACTAACGCTCTTCCCATTGCTAGCATTTGTTGCTCACCACCAGATAAGGTGGCCGCATCTTGTCCGACACGTTCTTCTAACACAGGAAAACGTTCAAACACCATTGCCATATCTTTTTTAACGCCTTCTTTATCTTTACGTAAAAACGCGCCCATTTCTAAATTCTCTTTTACCGTCAAGCCACTAAAAACATGTCTTCCTTCAGGAACATGGGAAATACCACTTTTTACTATTTTTTTCGGTGCAATACTTCGAATGTTTTTTTGCTTAAAATAAATCGACCCATTTGAAGGTTTATTTAGTCCTGAGATAGTTTGCAAAATCGTGGTTTTTCCTGCGCCATTGGCACCGATCAAGGAAACGATTTCGCCTTCCTTAACTTCAAAACTAACATCTCTAATAGCTTCGATTACACCATAATGTACAGTTAAATTATTTACCTCCAACATACTACACACCCCCTAGATAAGCATTCACGACTTTATCGTTTTGACGAATTTCTTGAGGTGTTCCCTGTGCGATCACTTTGCCATATTCTAAAACATAAATTCTTTGGCAGACTTGCATCACAACAGACATATCATGTTCAATCAACACAATCGTTAAATTAAAATCTCTTTGAATCTGGTAAATCAACTTAGTTAATTTATCACTTTCAATAGGATTCATTCCAGCCGCTGGTTCGTCTAAAAACAAAATACTAGGTTCAGTAGCAAGTGCTCTTACAATTTCCAACCTTCTTTGATTTCCATAAGATAGATTTTTTGCTTTTTCATTAGCAATATTTTCTAGACCAAAAATTTTTAATAATTCCCTAGCTTTTTCTATCATTTGTTCTTCTGCTTGGTAAAATTTTGGCATGCGCAAGAAAGTCGAAATAAATCCCGCTGAATATTTATTATGCATTCCTACAGTTACATTTTCTAATACACTCATCTCTTTTAATAAACGTATATTTTGAAACGTACGAGCAATACCAAGAGAGGCAATATCGCTTGTTCTCTTGCCGCCAATGGCAATCACTTTATTATTTTTTTCAAAATCAATACTGCCTTTGCTTGGTTTATAAACACCCGTTAACAAATTGAAAAGCGTCGTTTTTCCTGCGCCGTTTGGTCCAATCAAGCCGATAAGTTCATTTTTATCAAATGTTAAATCAACATTTTGAATAGCTGTTAAACCGCCAAAATTTTTGCTTAAATTTTTTACTTCTAATAATGTCACACTTACCCTTCTTTCCCCTCTGATATTGGATTTGCTTTTTTCTTAAAAATCCTAGCTAGACTGATTTCTCTTGTACCAAACAATCCAGTTGGTTTAAAAATCATAATCAAAATCAATACCAATGAATAAATAATGACACGTAAAGCGCCAAATTGTTGTAAATACATATTTAAAATACCTAAAACAGTAGCAGCTACGACACTTCCTGTTAAGCTACCAATTCCACCAAATACAACCATAATCAAAATATCAATCGATTTGTTAAAGGTAAACTGACTTGGATTGATTATTCCAAAATAGGAAGCATGAATGGAGCCTGCAACCGCAGCGGTCACTGCACCGATAACAAAAGCGATTAGTTTATAATAAAAAGTATTTACGCCAATCGATTCTGCGGCCATTTCATCTTCGCGAATAGCAATCGTCGCACGACCAATACTGCTCCGGGTGTAATTTGCGATCAAAATAATACAAATAGCCATTAAGGCAAAAGCCATTTGCCAATCCGCAAAAAATGGAATACCACTTAAGCCTGCTGCACCGTTTGTAAGGTCTGTCATATTAAGAATAATTATGCGAATAATTTCAGAAAAACCTAATGTGGCAATAGCTAAATAATCCCCTTTTAAACGCAATGTCGGTATACCTACAATTAAAGCAACCATGCCCGCCAGTAAGATACCAAGGATTAAACTTATTAAAAAAGCACCCATACTTTGGTTTTCTGTGGTTAATATTCCTGTAGCATATGCGCCAATAGCCATAAATCCTGCATGGCCTAAGGATAACTGTCCAGAATAGCCTACAATCAAATTCAGCCCGACAGCTAAGATAATATTGATCAATACATTGACTAATGTGATCTCATAGTAAGGATCGATAATACCAAAAAAGACAAGCGAATCGATCGCAAAAAATCCTAACAAAGTGATAATCAGCCAAATAATGCTTAATTTGTTAAATACTTTCATCCAATCCACCTACACTTTCTCTTTATTTGATTTACCGAAAAGACCAGATGGACGAATAAGTAAGATTAAAATCAAAATAAAATAAACAACAGCATCACGTATCATAGAGTTGCCATAAGCAGAAATCATGACTTCAATCGTGCCAATAAGTAGACCTCCGACCATCGCACCAGGAATAACACCGATCCCGCCAAAAACAGCAGCAACAAAAGCTTTTAATCCTGGGGCTGTGCCCATCATTGGATTGATGGTGTTATAATACATCCCAACTAGTAAACCACCAGCACCTGCCAGCGCAGACCCTAATAGGAAAGTAAAACTAATAATGGTGTTAGGATTAATTCCCATTAATTCAGCCGCTTTTGAATCGATACTTACTGCACGCATGGCTTTACCCATTTTGGTTTTTTGTACAATAAACTGAAGTAAAACCATAAGTACAAGAGAAGTCCCCAACAGCAAAATCTCCATCTGACCGATACTTACGTTACCAATCGTATATTGCTTATTTTGAATGATTTGAGGAAAAGATTTTGCTTCAGGACCCACCACATAAATCATCATATTTTGTAGTAGATAAGACACCGCAATAGCTGTGATCAAGGCGGTAATACGCGGCGAATTTCTTAAGGGTTTGTAAGCAACTTTTTCAATAATTACGCCTAAAATAGCTGTAACCAGCATGGTTAGCGCTAGTGTCACAAAGATATTCAATTCTAAATCCAAGAACATAAAATAACTTACAAAGGCTCCGATCATATAAATATCACCGTGGGCAAAATTAATTAATTTGATAATCCCATAAACCATGGTATACCCTAGTGCGATCAAAGCATACACGCTTCCTACAGAAAGGCCATTAATTAACTGTTGAATAAAAGCCTCCATTTTTTTGACTCTCCTTCCAAAGATTCGATTTTCTTTATATTTTTATCTTTTTTGCTAAATAAGTTTTGTCACAAGCTAAAAAACAGACTATTTTGAAATTTCAATAAATTCTTTATGCTTTTTTACGACTAATCAGTCTTTTAAAAAGTTATCATCTGTTCAGAAAAACTTTTAGCAATTGTGACAAAACATATTATTAAAAAGTAGCATAAAAGTTACGAATCTCACTTTATCATGATATCTGCAAAATATTTTTCGTTATTCATCGGGTTCAACTTCACTAGTTCCCACTTCTTCTCCATCTTGAACTTCAATAATGCTAACCGTTTTGATTGGATCATGCATTTCATCAAAAGTAAAGGTTCCTGTAATCCCTTCAAAGTCTTCAATATCTTCAAGTCCCTTATTGATATCAGCTGAATTTGTAAAACCTGTTTCTTCAATTGCTTGTTTCAACAAGTAAACTGTGTCATAAGCAAGCCCTGCAAACATATCAGGTTCAGTATCAAAATTTTCACGATAGTTAGAAACAAAATCTTGTGTATCAGGATCATCACTAGTAAGCACAAAATGTGATGTATGATAAATATCATTCATATTCTCTGGAGAAGCTAGGTCGTAGATAATATCATTGCCAAAACCATCAGGGCCTAAAATTGGTTGATCTATGCCCATTTCACGCGCCTGATTAATAATAGGACCGCCTTCTTCATAGTATCCTGGGACAAAAAGGACATCAAAATCCATTTGTTCAATATTTGTTAGCTCAGCGTTAAAATCGTTCTGCCCTTCAGAAAATTCTCAACAGAGACAATCTCTCCATCAAATGCTTCTGTAAATTCATCTGTTAGTCCTGTAGCGTAGTCACTCGAGTTATCTCCTAAGATCACTGCTTTTTTTGCATCCAGTTCATCATTAGCAAAATTGGCTAATGCGCCACCTTGAAAGGAGTTAGTAAAACCTGTCCGATAGGCATAAGGCTGCACATTCCCATCTTCATCTGTTAAAACACCATCATCGGTAGCACTTGGTGAAATAAGCGGCACTTGAGCATCATTTGCATTTGGAATCGCAGCTTGCATAGGACCCGTCAAGGCAGGACCGATCATTGCGACCGCATTATCACGTGTAGACAAACGAGTAGCGATACTAGCTGCTTCTGATTCATCCGATTGTGTATCATATTCTTTGATATTAATCTCTTGACCATCAATGCCACCATCGTCGTTGATTTCATCTGCGGCCATCTGTACGGCATTCGCTTGGGTATTACCATAAGCCGAAGCCGAACCCGTTAATTCAAACATCGAGCCAATAGTGATCGCTTCATCATCTTCTGCGGCATTACCTTCTTCTTGTCGTCCGCCACCACTCGAACATGCCGAAATAAATACCGCTGAAAAACTCACCACTCCCAAAAGCCATCTTTTCATTTTCATCCTATATTCCTCCCACTTTTTCATTTATTAAACGACCAAAAATTAAAATTATTCAATTAATTCAGATAATTCAAAAACTACCTCCATTTGCGCTTTTCTTAATACTGTTCAACACTTCGAACTCTTCACACAAATAAAGCGGCAGTCCCGCTTCATAGGGGCCGCCGCCTTAGTTAAGAGCCCCCAATCCACGAAAATAGGACTCTACTAAAATTGGTAGAATCCTGGCTACTTAACTAATAATAATAATTCTTGATATGACAAAGGTGTAGAAATCACATGTTTTTCAATGATTTTTGGACTTATTGACTTAACCATGATATCTACCCCTTTCGTTTAATTGAGATTATATTAACAGAATAATCAGACAATTACAACACTTTTTTTATTTTAATTGTTATCTTTCGATGAAATAATCACATTACCAATTTGTGAAATCTCACAAAAGTAAAAACAACATTCGAACTCTCATATATTTGATATCTTAAAAAAATAATCCCGTCAGCTTAAAGCCAACGGGAAAAACATTATTTTAAAAATATAAACCAACAATCGTTCCTGTTAAAATAGAAGCTAAAGTTGCGCCTAATAAAAGTTTCATGGAAAAGCTTGCGACAAAGCCGCCTTGTTTTTCACTGATTGATTTGATTGAACCAGTAATAATACCTACAACGCCGAAATTAGCAAAAGAAATTAAATAAGAAGAAATAATCGCATTTCCTTTAGGCGTCAATGTTTCCGCTACCTGATTCAACTCTCCTAAAGCGACAAATTCATTGGTTAAAATTTTGCTTGCCATAAGGCTTCCCACTTGAGTGATGTCTTCTGCTGGAACGCCCATCAAAAAAGCGATTGGTGAAAAGATATAGCCTAAAATCGTAGTAAATTCAATGTCAAAAATCGCCGCAAAAGTGCTATTTAAGAAAGTAACTAAAGCTACAAAACCAATCAACATCGCTGCTACAGTAATGGCTAGTTTAAACCCATCTTGAATATAATCACCTAGCACCTGAAAAAAAGGCTTTTTTGAAATGTCTAATGATTCTGTCGTATTTACCGAAATTTCTTCTTCAGCAGAAACTTCATATGGGTTAATAATACACGAAACAATCAAAGCAGATAAAATATTTAAAAAAACAGCCGTCACAACAAATTTTCCCGGAGCAAGCTGCATATAAGAAGCTAAAACCGTCGCAGAAACAGCACTCATAGCAGAAGCGCAGATGGTATAGAGACGCTTTTCATCTAGCTTAGGAATTTTTTCTTTAATGGTCAAAAATACTTCGGGCTGTCCTAAAATAGCTGTAGAAACTGCAAAATAACTCTCTAGTTCACCCATTCCAGCTAACTTATTCAAAAAATAACCTGTCCATTTGATAATAAAAGGTAGAATTTTAAGGTAATTTAAAATCCCTACCAATGCTGAAATAAAAACAATCGGCATTAACACATCCAAAAAGAACACGGATGCTCCTTTTTGAACTATTAAACCACCAAAAACAAAATCAACACCACCGGCAGCTTGTGCCATCAACCAAGTAAAAAATTTAGAAATATTTCCCATTAAATGAACTCCGCCGGAAGTATTTAAACAAAGAAAGGAAATAAGCAATTGTAAAGCAAACATTATTCCCATTCTTTTAAACTTAATGTGTTTACGGTCACTACTTACTAACCAGCCAATGACAAAAACTAAAGCTAAACCCGTTAGCAAAAAAACAAATTGCATATTGTGCGCCTCTTTCGTCCTATAAATTTAATTAACCTTTATAGACTCTAGCACAATTTTTTTATCTAACTCAATAGCTATAATATAAATAACTGAGTCTTTGCAACTTAATTTTTCACTATGCATCAACGTGTTAGCGCTATTACTTTTTATTTAATTTTATGTTTATTTTACCTATTTTAATTTTCGAAATATCCTTATTACCTTGAACTTCTATAATAAGTAGAGTACCGCAAAAAATCGTTCGAATATGATTCCAAAAAATCCATTTTTTTAAATAACTACCCCAATAATCACTCGCTTTTTCAAGTCGATTATTTCTGGGCACATTTTGTGTAATTATCACCCCAAAAGAGCCTACGATATGACTGATTGTCGCTAAATTTATCCAGAGGTTAGAAAAACCACCAACAATAATAAAAGAACGGCTAATAAAGGCGTGCCCAAAAACAGCAACATGAAACTGGATTGATAATGACACGATTAATATCGTTCATGACTTGACGGCCATTACTAGTTGTACTTTTTGCAAGAGCTTTCATTATAGTGTTAGAAAAAATGAAGAAAATCCCAGAAATAATACTGTTTCCCATAATAAAAAGTAATAAAAAAATATTAAACATCATACATCTCCAAGCAAACTTATGTGTATCGCCATGCAAAAAACAAATTAAACAAAACAAGTATATACTCAATGAAACTACACGAATTTCTACACAAGTAAGAGGCGCTAAGAAAAATTGACTCATTCTCCTAAAACAGTTCCTATTTCTCGCTGTAAAACCAAATGTATCTTTATATAAATTATAGCAGAAGCTCGTAAAAACAAACATTTTTAAGCTCTAATAATAGATAAGCAAATATCTTATCATTTGGCCTTGTTGTTAAATAAAAACTATTACTTAACAACATTTCCTCTAATCTATTTTTAATCACTTCCGTTAACTCTTTAGCATTTCTATTAGCTTTCACTACTTTTATTTCAATAGTTTATTTAACTATGCTATTGACAAATATGAAACAATCAGACAAAATGACTAAAAAGTCATTTTTGACTAAGCAGTCATTCAAGGAGAAATTTATGTCAAAAGAAAAGAAGTTTCAACTACGAAATCAAAAAATTCTTACCACTGCTGAAAACATTTTAAAGGAAAAAGGATACTATCGTTTTAAGATAAGTGATATATCTGAAGAATTGGATATAGCTAAAGGTACAATTTATAATCACTATCCTTCAAAAGAGGACCTGCTTTTTACTATTATTTATCCAAAATTTCAGCATTTAAGAGATACTTTACAAAAAATTCCACTTTCCAACTTACCTTTTAAAAAACAACTTCAACAAGCCGTGCAAATAGCTTTGGAGAGTGATTATCATCAATTTTTAAAACTTACTTATTCGGATATAGCCGTTTTGTTTCAGGAAAAAAATCAAAAAGAGATGATTTCTATACAAGAAGAAACGATACAAGCATTTAAAGAAATTCTTGTAAGAGGTGTCAATGAAGGAATTATCAGAAAGGAATTATCACTAGCCTTTTTAAGCCACCAAATACTTATACTTTTGGATCCCTTATTAAATAGCTTGCTAGTGGACTCAGGAAAAATGGGAAAAGAAGAATTTACACAGCAAACAACCGAAATATTACTATATGGAATGACGAAAGGATAAATTTATGGAAAATCAAAAACTTTACGAAATTGCTTTAAATCAAATGAAACCTATCCAGCTTAGACAGCTAGGAACAGCCGGTCATGTCGCTTGTGCTCTAGAATCTATAGATGGAGATATCTATACTGGTGTATGTATTGATATGCCTTGTTCGATTGGTCTGTGTGCAGAACAATCGGCTATTGCAGAGATGCTAAAAAATGGGAAAACACAAATTGCTAAACTTATCGCTGTCTATGAGGATGGAAGTATCCTTCCGCCATGTGGAAGGTGCAGAGAATTTATTAGTCAATTAGATAATAATAACTATGAAACTAAAATACTACTACCCGCGTTAAGAGAAACATCGCTAAACAAACTACTCCCTGAAAGGTGGGATGATAAATGGAACTACGCCAATTAACCAAACATATCTTTTATTACCCTCATCAAACTGAAACTGATCGGCCCATGTTAGCTTATATAAAAGGAGATAAATCATCACTTGCTATTGATGCAGGTAATTCTAGTGACCATGTGTCCGAATTTTACCAAGCTCTAGAAGCTAAAAATTATAAGTTACCTGATCTAACTATCATAACTCACTGGCATTGGGATCATACTTTTGGCATGCATAAGGTCAATGGTCTAACAATAGCTAATAATACAACCGATCAAATACTGCAAATGGAAAAAGAAAAAATAAAGGATGAAGTATATATAAAAGCATTAAAATCAGAAAATCCATTTCTTGCAAAAGAATTTTCCGATGGCAAAACTATTAATATTGTTTCTTCCGATATTCAATTTAAAAATGAATTAAGTCTCTCACTTGGTAATTTAACAGCCAAAATATTTCGTATAACATCGCCCCACTCTCTTGATAGTAACTTAATTTATATCCCAGAAGAAAAAGTACTATTTTTAGGAGATGCAACCAGCGAAGATTTTGAAAATGACGGGTATATGGATCAAGATAAATTAAAATCACTAACTGCTGTAATCGAACAAATAGATTGTAAATTTTGCATGTTAGGCCATGCGTCTCCACTGCAAAAAGACGAGTTAGTTGATTATTTAAAGTCAATAATGTCGTAATTATAATAGGAAGAAAGGTAGGAAATCAAAATATTTTAAGTATTCGTTTTCTTACTTTTCTATCATCAGTAAAATTAATCCTCGCATTTAATTATTTTAACATTACACAATGGAAACCTTTATTTAAAAATTTTCATCGTCAATAATTTACTAATCTATTTAGTTCATTTATTGAAATAAAACCATCCCTGCTGCAAATAAACCAAAACATAGATAAAAGCTATTCACAACCAAACAGATTTTTAATAAATTAGACTTTTCTTCAATCTTTGGGTAAGTTATTATCGTAAAGATTCCGCCGATAATCATAAAAATCGCATATCCTAAAATAATATTTCCTGCATTGGGACTTTTTAATGCCCAATCAAACATTCTGATTGGCAAAATCGTCCAAGGAATGAATACGACTAAACAATCGATTATATTTACCAATTTATCTTTCATACAAGTATCACTGCCTTTCTTTTTTTCCAAAATATACACTGGCTAGTATTAAAAAACAGATCGTCATCATACAAGCGATTAAAATCCATGGAAATAGGTCGATATCAAAACGACCAAAACTTGGTGCTAAATTTCCATACGCAGAAACTACCATATAATATGGATAACAAAATGGATAAACATACCAATATTGGGAATTAATCATTAAAACAGAAGGTACAATAGTTGCTAAGCCGATTCCAATCGCAAAAATAGGTGTTTGTACAATAACAGAAAGTAACCAGTAAAAAGCTAACATTGGTAAAGAAGTTAGATAAATCAACCCAATTTCTTTAAATATAAATAATGGCGAAAGCATAAAACTATGCCCTGTCATCTGGGTTGTTAAATAAGCAACAATGTAGTAAATAATAACAGTAAACAGCAGTTGAACAGCCGCCAATACAAAAAGTACGACAAATTTTGCTAAACTTAGCTTTTTTGGATCAATAGGTAAGGACAACATCTTTAGCAATCCATGATTAGTTTTTTCATTCTGATTAATCAGTAAAGTAACCACAATCATGCTCGCAGGATAAATAAACCAAACCATCGCCATTAACCCTTGAATAAAAAGGTTATGCTCAGGCGTAATCCCGTTTTCCATAGCAAAATTCATATCCACATTGATTAGTGAAGGAAACCATACAACTAGCATGGCAAAAAATAAGATAAAAAGAATTTTAGAACGCTTAATCTTTCTAAATTCCACGTCTATAAGTGACAACATCTTCATGCTACATTTCTCCTAACTTTTATAATCAGTAATTCTATGAAGGAAAAAACAATGATTTCTACAATAGCTGCTACTATTCTATACATGTCTTGATTTGTTTCTTCTAAGATTTGAAAGGAAAAGGCAAATGGAAATAAGGAAAGCCAGAAGTTTTTTTGATAAATCATCGTCGCTAAAAAAACAGCCGTAACATTGATTCCAAGGGAAACCCAAATATTTTGAAATAAGGAAGAGATGATTAAAGCAAGAAAAATGGTAGGCAAGAGCATTAAAAATAAGAAGCCTAAATTTTTCATGAGTTCTATCCCAAATCCTTCATAAAAATCAGACCAAAGCTGGGTCGCGACCACTATTGCTAACATTTCTAAAAAAAGCATAATCAAGGAAAAGACCATCAGTAAAAAAATTTTATTGAAAAACAAGGAGCTTTCTTTAATAGGTAAAGTTTTCATTTTCTCCAAGCCTTGATTAGAATACTCTATCGAATAAAGTAAGCAAGCGCCTGTGATTATCAAAAAGGAATTTAACAGTCCCATCATCAGCCAGTTGTCAGTAAGTAGCTTTCCAATAGCTTCAAAATTTGCCAAATTCTGCTCTGTTTGCAACATCAATCTTAAAATAGGAATTGCAGCAGCTAATCCCCCGCCCGAAATAAAGGCTAGAAATAGTCCTGTTCGTTTGATTTTCTTGAATTCTAGGAAACTATTCATCACTTAGCCCCCTTTGTCTATTGTCTTCTTGAATAAGCTTTAAAAAAGTTTCTTCTAAATCTCCTTTTGTTTGATCTTGAGGTTGAAAGTTTATTTTTAATTCATCGATTGTTCCTTCAAATAATAAATTGCCGTGATTCATAATCCCGATAGTGTCTGCAACCAATTCGATTTCTGAAAGTAAATGAGATGAGAGAATTACCGTACAATTCAACTTTTCTGGTAAGGTTTGAATGAGGGTTCGTATTTCATGTACACCCACTGGATCCAAACCATTCGTTGGTTCATCAAGAATTAAAATAGGCGGTTTTCCTATTAAGGCGCTCGCTAGACCTAGCCGTTGCTTCATTCCCAAAGAATATTTTTTTGCTTGTCGATCTTTCCATTTAGACATACCAACAATAGACAGTGCTTGTTCAATAGAAGATTTTGGCAAAGCTAAAATTCGTCGGATGATATCTAAATTTTCTTCTCCTGTTAAATTGCCATAAAAAGCAGGTGCTTCAATAAACGACCCTACTTCTTTAAGTATTTCATTGCGATTTTGCGGATATTTTTTATTATTTACCGTAAAAGTACCAGCTGTAGGATTCGCTAACCCTAAAAACATTTTCATTAATGTTGATTTTCCAGCGCCATTGGGTCCAAGCAGTCCATAAACTTTTCCTTCTGGAATTTGAATATTTACATTAGAAACAGCTGTAAAGCCAGTATAATTTTTACTTAAATCTTTCGTTACAATCACACTCATTGTTCGATTCCTCCTTTGTTACTTAAAGTTTAACGAACAAAGCTTACACTCACCTTCTCTTTACCTTACTTCTGTCTTACATTTTTACTGAATAAATCCATTTTTAAAGAAAATAAGATACAATAAGAGTCAGGATAAAGAAGGTGAAGAAAATGAGCGAAGACTACTTAAAAAAGAAAAAGATTTTAATTGCAGATGATGAGCCAGGACTATTAGAAATGGTGGTTTCATTTCTAAAAGAAGAAGGTTTTGAACAAATATCCACTGCCGCCACAGTAGAAAAAGCGATTCAAGCTGTTCAATCGATGCCGCCTGATTTAGCAATTTTAGATGTCATGTTACCTGATGGCGATGGTTTTTCACTTATGGAAAAATTACAACAAATTGCAGATTTTCCTACAATCTTTTTAACTGCACGCGGAGAAGATACAGATCGACTAACAGGCTTAGGTTTAGGTGCAGACGATTATTTAGTAAAGCCCTTTTTACCCCAAGAACTAGTTTTTAGAGTATTAGCGATTCTTAGAAGAACATATAAAGAAGAAGTATCTTTGGTCCAGTTAAAAAACTGTCAAATTGACTTTGATCGTGCAGAAATCATCAAAGAACAAGATGTTCTTTCATTAACAGCTAAAGAATATGATCTACTAAATGTGTTGTATCGAAATGCTGGACGTATCGTGACTATTGATGCTTTATGTGAGGCAGTTTGGGGTGAGAATCCTTTCGGTTATGAAAATACACTGATGGCACATATTCGGCGAATTCGTCAAAAAATTGAAAAGTTCCCTTCCAAACCTGTTTCGCTAATTACTATTAAAGGACTAGGCTACAAACTGATTGTGGAGGGATCTTAACATGAAAAACATACCGAAATTTATCAGTCGTTTTATTGGGCTATTAATTTTAAGTATCCTTTTGTTGTTAGTCGCTAATACAGTACTGGCGGTTGTTATCTTTCAACAGCAATTCTCCGATAAGGCTTCATATAGCAGTTCACCTTATAAGTACACACAAAATATCGCAACGCATATTACAAAAACTGAAGGTAACTATAATTTAGATGAACAATTCATGGAAAAACTGGAAACAGATCATGTATGGGGAATCATCTTGGATGAAGATCATCAAAAAGTTGCTTGGCAGACAACTAACTTGCCGGAAAATATTCCTCTGTCCTATTCTTTATCTGAAATTTCAGAGCTGACTTTAGGCTATGTTAAAGGCTATCCAACTTATACTAGTGAAATAGAGCAAGGTTTATTGATTCTAGGTTTTCCCCAGAAAAGCTATTGGAAACTGATACGTCCCACTTGGACTTATCGATTTATCGCAAATACGCCACAAATCTTGTTTTTAGTTTTAACAGTCAATCTTGTTGTTATTCTTTTCATCTATCTTTGGTTTAGTGGCAAGTTGATTCGGTCAGTAACTCCTATTGTAGATGGCATCAAAAATTTACCTGCAGGTCCACGTAAAACCGTTCGTGAAAAAGGGGTTCTTTTAGAAATCGCCGAAAATATCAACCAAACATCAAAAGTTCTTGAAGAACAAGAAAAACAATTAGCCAAAAAAGAGGCAGCGCGCGCAGATTGGATCGCCGGGATTTCTCATGATATTCGCACCCCGCTTTCAATGGTTCTAGGGTATGCTAGTCAACTGTCCAATAGTAGCTCACTTCTAACTGAAGAAAAGAGCAAGGCAAAAATCATTTTGCAACAAAGTCAAAAAATCGATAAGCTTGTTAATGATCTGAATCTTTCTTCAAAATTGGAATATAGTATGCAGCCAATGAGTAGAAAAAGAATCGAGCTTATTTCATTACTTCGAAAAATAATCGTAGAATTTCTCAATAACGATTTGGAGGAAAAATACTCGATCAATTGGCAAGCTGAAGAAGCGTCTAATACAGTTTTTATTCAGCTGGATGTTGAATTATTTAAAAGAGCCATCACGAACTTACTACAAAACGCCGTCAATCATAACCCCGACGGATGTAACATCTATGTTTCAGTTAAACAAGAAGAACATGCTATTGCAGTTGTTGTTGAAGATGATGGCATAGGCATTAGTGAAACACAACTTAATCAATTGAAACAATCTTCGCATTACATGATCAGCAGAGACGAAAATCTTGATCAACGCCATGGCTTAGGACTGTTAATTGTTAAACAAATCGTAGAAGCGCACGAAGGAAATATTTTCCTAGCAAAAAGTCCTTATGACGGCTTTTCTGTAAAAATTGAAATTCCCTGGAATTCATCTTCCGAATATCAGTAATTTCATTAAGAAGTATTTTTAAAGCCAGCGCAGACAAGGGGAAATCGGTCTCAACTGGCTTTAAAATTATTACTGTTCAATATTCATTGTTTCTATTTTACCAAGCTTTGCTAATTCTTTAATTACCTCAGGATTATGATGATCCATAAACAAACTAATATTATTATCTAATTGAGCAATTTTATCTACTTCCTCTTTTGTTAATTCAAAGTCAAAAATAGAGAAATTTTCAATTAATAGACCCTATATTTTACTTTTAAATCAACATTTTAATTTCCCAGAAATCCGTCAAGATCGAAATAACCAAAAAAATAGCAAATAACCCCTAGATTTGGAAGAAATTTGCTAGTTTTATTTAGATACGTTTTTACTTTTTGTGATATCCGGCTGAACTATTCTGACCTGGACAAAGATAATCATGTAAACCGTCACGTACACTAATTAAAATCAACTCGTTTTCATCGATCGTATAAACTACCAGCACATCATTCACTTCGTTAGGTTGTTTTTCTTGAGGTGTATCCCGCAAATGAAATTCATAATAGCCTGCCATACGGCGGCTTAGCTCGTGATCTCCAAACTCTTCAGGTAGTTTCCCTGTTTCTAACAATAAATCGACTGCTTCTCGCACTTCAGCAATAATTGTCCAATCAATACTAGCCAAACGTTTTAAATCAACATTAAAAGTTGAACGTGGTTTAAATTTTAACTTTTTCATTGATCGAACTGTCCCCAATACTCATCATTTGATTCTACAATTTCATCATCAGGCAAAACATGGCGCTGAATAAGCTGATCACGTGCAATTGCATATTCTAACGAACCTTCTTTAGCCCGTAAAGCCCGTTCTAGCCAATCTAATTTTTCCTGTGAGATCACCGCTACGGCTCGATTATTAGCCCGTGCAATATACACCGTTTCGTCATCATCGTTCACACGGTCTAAATAGTCTTTAATATGCGCTCTAAAGTCACTCTGTGTTGAAGCAACTGCCATAATCATCGCCTCCTTGTACTTATTATTGTACTACATTAAGTACAATAAGTAAATGAATTTAAAAATTATTGAAATAACAAAATCTTCATGTAAAGTGGAAAAATAATTAAACAACTAATTACCATTTTCAAAGCATTCAAGCCCTTCATGTCTGTTTGTTCTTCAGAAGAACAGTTTGTTATTTGAAAAGCATTCATCATATATATCTTCCACTGTTAAATAATATATGTTCATCTCATTACCAAATTCTTGTATAGCTCATCATATTTTTGCACAGATTTAGCCATGACCGTTTCTAATCTTCTTTGATGTTTACCTTCGTCTTCTTTCTTAACAAGAATTTCTTTTAATTTATCTTCATCCACATAAACTGTGTCGGTTTCCTTTGCTCCAATACTTTCCAATAAGCCTTTGGATAAAGTAACTACAACAGAATTCCCAAGCTGCTTTATAATCAAGTTTATCTTCGAGTTGTTCTAAAATAGTTTTGCGCATAAATTCAGAAACATTCATCTCTTCAAAAGTAGCCATAGCTTTTACCATTTTGTAATCTTTTTCAGATAGATGAACTGTGGTGGTGATCATAGAAATATCTTCCTTTGATTCTGTAAAATTATTATAGCATGAAAGATTGCGCTTACATTATAGATTGCTGTCAAACTTTGTATAGTTGCTTTTTATTTTGAAAGTTCAAAAAACCTATATAAACTAACGTTTCCCTACTCTATGTTAGTCATCTAGTTTACTTTCAATAGTAGTAAGTTCTTTAGCTAATGTAACCAAAATTGTATCGCCTTGTTTCCTAGCTTTTACCCTATCCATTTGCCACGCTCCTAAGAGTTAATACATTTATTATAACGTGTAATACAAGTAAGTACGAACTGTACTTTTATAAAGAACTATTCTATTTTTAAGCTGGGCCAACTTGTTTAATTTCTTTAAGTATTTCATCTGGATTATTCTCAAGTAGCTGCATCAACCTTCTAGCACTTCCATTAAGTTCCGCGCCATTAATTTCCCATTTTTCAATTGTACGAGTAGAAACACCTAAAATAACTGCAAAAACTGCTCTTGAAACGCCAACTTTACTACGAATACCTTTAATGTCTTATCCAGTAAAAGAAGATGCTTCAGACAAATTATAGCTTCTAATTTCAATTTCATTAGTCTTTTCATTCGCTAGAGCTGTTAGTTCTTTGAGTGATCCTTTTAACGTTTCACGTATATTAGATTATCCACCCCTTCTTAACATTGTTAAAATCATTCTGATTTTCTATCGAAAAACATATTCGGTACTGCGCATTAATTTTAATGCTATATTATCCTTGTCGATTTCCTGCTAGTTGTTCTAAATGGTTGGCTGGTGGAACTCTCAAGTCTTAGGTATTTATTCTCATGTTCATCCCCAAGTACACCAAGAATCAGCTCAGCTTTTTTCTATAAAGAACACAATAAAAAGGATTTGGCACATTTTTGGCACAAAAAAAGCGACAAACATTGTCACATCAACGTTTATCGCCTGATTTTTAAGCCGTCTGCCGGACTCGAACCGGCGACCCCCACCTTACCATGGTGGTGCTCTACCGACTGAGCTAAGACGGCAGTTATTTAACACAAAATATAGCTTACCGAAAAGAACTGTACTTGTCAACCACATTCTGCCTTTTTTCTATAAATATATTCTTATTGGAAAATATCTAGTAACTCTCTAGGCTCTGTTATAATTTTTTGTGGACCTGCGTTTACTAGTTCTTCTTTATTGCCAAAACCATAAAGAACCCCAACACTTTCGATGTTATTCTCTTTTGCTCCTGTTATATCGTGAGCACGATCTCCAATCATTACAACAGTGGAAAGATCTTCTACTCTCTCTACTTTTAAAGCATCATGTATGACCGCTTTTTTATCGGCACGTACCCCTTCCAAGTCCGCTCCATGAATACCTTCGAAAAACTTAGCAAAATCTAAATGATGAACAATTTTAACTGCAAAAAATTCTGGTTTTGAGGTAGCAAGAAATAACTCGTATCGCTCAGCTAATTGAGTTAAAACATCCTCTATACCATCATAAGGTCTAACTTGATACATTCCCTCTTTTTTATATAGAGTACGGTAGTGATCAATCGCTTCTTGAGCTTCTTCTTCTGTCATACCCGTTTTAATAAAAGACTCAGCTAAAGGTGGACCGATAAATGTTTTGAGCGTTTTTGAATCAAGAGGTTTACGGTTCATTTCTTTCATTGCATAATTTAATGAAGCAAAGATTCCTTGGCTTGAATCAATAATTGTCCCATCTAAATCAAGTAAAATTTTCGTTTTTTTCAAAAATACTTCAACTCCTTTTTGCTAGTCTTCATTTTAGCATATCATTTTATGTTTTCAACTAACGAATTTTTGTCCATTTCATTCTATCAAAACTTAAAGTCATTAATTGCATAAAAGAAAAGAAGCGATCAGAGAGTTTAACTTCTCTGATCGCTTCTTTTTAA